>CAJXHI010000071.1 GCA_913051655.1 uncultured Alphaproteobacteria bacterium | reverse complement strand
CATCATCAAGAATCAAAGATGGCAATTTTGGCTTAAAGCACCCATTTGAGCATCATAGTTTAGGCAAGTAAAAAGCAAAAATTGCGATTTCCATAAAAAGAGACTTGCCAATTTTGATTATCACTCTTAGCAAGAGATTACCTTGGGGTGCCTACTTGGCTGAGATGCATATTGCGGACCCGTTGAACCTGAACCGGTTAGGACCGGCGGAGGAAAGGTAAGGCTTTAGCTCTGCACTCTCCGTTAGTCGCAAATATGGAGAGACTATGAAATACTTCACCTTTGCCTTGAGTCTGTTAACTGCCAGTACGGCACTGGCCCAGTCTCCTATTTTAACAGTTTATGCCCCAGATTATTTTGCTTCAGAATGGGGGCCAGGACCCCTAATTGAAGCGGCTTTTGAAGAAACTTGTAGTTGCGATTTAAAGTTTAAAACAGGCGATGTTCTGCCACGGATTATTCTTGAGGGTGAAAGAACAGAAGCGGATGTTGTGATAGGGCTTAATACAGATATTACGAAAAAGGCGCGTGAAACGGGTCTTTTTGAACCCCATAGGCAAGATAACACAAAATTGACTTTACCGATCGATTGGACTGACGATGTATTCTTGCCATTTAATTACAGCCACACAGCATTTATTTATAACACAAAAAAAGTGACCAACCCTCCTACCTCTTTTGATGCGTTGGTGAATTCCAACAGTGACTTGAGTTTAGTGATCCAAGATCCACGCAGCTCAATCTCTGGCTTGGCTTTGGTTCTTTGGGTGAAGGCAGTTTATGGTGATAAAGCCGAGAAGGTGTGGGAAAAGCTTGCCCCTAAGATACTAACAGTCACCAAGGGATGGTCTGAATCTTATGGACTATTTTCTGCAGGCGAAGCGGATATGGTTTTATCTTATACAACTTCACCCGCCTATCACATTTTAGCAGAGGGTGATTTAACCAAAAAGGCTGCTATTTTTCCCGAAGGCCATTATTTGATGGTAGAATTAGCGGCAAAAGTCGCTAAGACCGATGTTCCAAATTTGGCCAATGCGTTCATGGCCTTTATTTTGACGGAGCGTTTTCAAAACCTAATCCCAGAGGGCAATTGGTCTTTGCCGTCAGCATTACCAAAAAACAAGTGGCCAGAAGGGTTTCAAGAGCTGTCAATGCCAGAAAACGTTTTGTTTTATTCAGAAGAGGATGCGGCAAATCTCCGCAAAGAAGCGATTGAGGAATGGCGCCGCGCTCTCTCTCAATAATCACAGGCACATTACTTTGTAGCTTTGTGATAGTGCCGCTGCTTGCGGTCTGGCGTCATGCCGACGCGTCTGCCAGCTTAGGGCCTGCAGAATGGGCGGCATTGCGCTTCACGATTTTGCAAGCGTTTTTATCGGCGCTGCTATCTTGCTTTTTGGCACTGCCTGTGGCTCGAGCTTTGTCGCGGACGCAATTTCCGGGGCGTAGGTTGGTGATTAAACTGATGGGGGCTCCATTTATATTACCTGTTATTGTGGCAATTCTCGGCCTACTAGCGGTGTTTGGTCAAAATGGATGGTTGAACGCTGCTCTCCGCAGTCTAGAAATGGGCAGCTTTTCAATCTATGGGTTGCACGGGGTTTTATTAGCACATGTATTTTTTAATCTACCTCTTGCCACGCGATTGATTTTATTGGGCTGGGCGACAATTCCACAGGAGCGGTTTCGACTTGCCCAACATCTCGCGTTGACGCCATCTGCCAGATTTCGTTTGATAGAATGGCCAATGCTAAGAGTGGTGCTTCCATCAGCTTTTGCGGTGATTTTTGTGATTTGTTTGTCAAGTTTTGCTGTGGCTTTGACTCTTGGTGGAGGACCAAAATCAACAACTTTGGAGCTTGCAATTTATCAGGCGTTTCGCTTTGAGCTTGATTTCGCAAAAGTCGCACTTTTGGGTCTGATTCAATTAGGCCTTTCACTAAGTGCCGCAATTTTAGCTCTGAGAATGGCGCATGAGGACCAGTTGGGTATCGGTTTTGATCGTCCAATTGATTGTGAAGCGCGATCGGTTATTCAGAAATTTCACGACACTCTTGCGATTTTTCTGGCTCTGATGTTCTTAGGCATACCGTTGCTTTTGGTTTTGGCCAATGGGCTAAGCAATTTAAGCAGTTTGCCTGTAGCAGTATGGATGGCGGCTTTGCGCTCGGTGCTGATTGCTCTGGGGGCCACTGTATTGTGTCTGCTGCTTGCTCTTTGCTTATTGAGCCGTAGCGGTGAAGTGCTGGCCACTCTGGGGATAGCAGTATCACCGCTTTTACTCGGAACTGGCTTATTTTTAATAGCGCGTCCTTTTTTGAACCCCTTTGACATCAGTTTGATAGTGACACTTTGTGTTAATGCGTTGATGTCACTACCATTTGCCGTTCGAATCCTGCGCCCAGAAATGATCAAGATTGTTTCTAATTTCAGTAGATTGTCGCTATCTTTAGGGTTTTCCTATAGGAGCTGGGTACGTTGGGTGGTTTGGCCCCGGTTACGCCGTCCACTTGGCTTCGCGGCTGGTCTGACAGCGGCTCTCTCAGTTGGCGACCTAGGCGTGATTGCACTGTTTGGCGATGCAGAGCGGGCCACTTTACCGTTTAAACTTTACCAATTAATGGGGTCTTACCGGACAGAACAAGCCGCAGGATGTGCAAGTTTATTGCTGATACTGAGTTTCAGTTTTTTCTGGATTTTCGATTTTTGGGGGCGGCGCAATGCTTAATATGCTAAATTTAAGGCTGCAGCAGGGCGCCTTTAACCTGTTGGCGTCAGTGCCTAATTTGTCACCTAAAATCTATGCCGTTATGGGTCCATCAGGCGCGGGTAAATCAACCTTATTAGCTGCTCTGGCAGGCTTTGTGCCGGTGCAATCGGGCACCTTAAGCTGGCAAGGAATAGATATAACGTCTTGGAAGCCGGCTGATAGGCCGATGGCAATGTTGTTTCAAGACAACAATCTGTTCCCTCACTTAACGGCGGAAAGAAATATTGCTTTGGCCGTCACACAACACAGAACTTTAACTAAAAGCACCCGTCAAAAGATTCTTACGGCGCTTATGCGGGTGGGTCTAGAAGGGTTTGGTGATTACAAGCCCGGCCAATTGTCTGGAGGTCAGCAAAGCCGGGTGGCACTAGCCCGGGTTCTGCTGCAAGATAAGCCCATTGTATTGCTTGATGAACCATTCAACGCGTTGGGCCCAGCTTTAAAAAATGATATGCTTGATTTGCTGCAAATTTTGGCGCACGAGCGAAAATCCCTTGTTTTGATGGTAACTCACAATCCAGAGGATGCTCTGCGGATTGCACATGAAACCTTGCTAGTAAGCGATGAACAGGTAAGCCTACCGGTCTCCACTCCAGACCTATTGGCGAACCCTCCTCCCGCTCTGGCGACTTATTTGGGGAAGCGAGTAACTGTGCAATGAAGGATTGGCTTCTGGCACAGCTTAAAAGCTTTAGTTGTGATACTTTGGGCAAGTCTTCTGCACAGTCTGTTTTTGTTTGGAGTCCGGAACCGATACTTCCATCAACTGCAATTTGTCATAGGCCATAAGCCATAAATGTTAATTAGCAAAATATAGCTAGCTCAGGCTTTGCAGGTAGAGATGACGGTGCTTTCCAGCAGACCGGTCCACTGAACCTAGGATTCAGTGTGGCTTACAGCGCATCTCAGAGGCTATTTCAAACACGGGTGGCAGACAAAGGGTGCGGGGGTCGATTGGGAATTATTTAAATTCAGTCAGCGCATCGTTCATACCGTCAAAGATTGAATTGTTCATATTATTATTTGACAGATTTATCCGATCATATTCGCTCACCATAGCAAATCTCCTTGGGTAAAAACTGCTATCCAGTACTTGTACCGTGACAACACCGAAGCATTGACTAGGACCGTTAGGGTTTCTCGCCCCGTTCACGTATATTTTAAATGTAAAACCGTCTTCTGACCAAGGCTCATATACAATGGCCCCATGCATCCGTAGCTTTGCCTCCGCATACGGCACGTTTCTAAAGTCTTAGAATGCTTGTTCGAATAATGTGGCAAGGGGCGAACAATACTAGTTTTTAAAGGGATTGACGAGAGCCCTTAAGGTTTGGCAGTGTTTTGATTTAGATCTTATCGCCGGAGAAAGTAACTGTATAGCGTTGACTAGTGATAGCGTATTCTACCTGTATGATCTTAAAATTGAAATTGTTTTGGATGAGCGTACACCTGTATGCAAGCACATCGAAGGCGATTTTTTCACTGTTGAGGGTGAGAACCTAGTTTTTTTGAAAAACAAGAGGTTTCAATGTATGCGCTGGCAGCGTTATTACCATTATTACCAGCCAAACAAAGGGTAACTGACCAATCTGATTGGATGTCAACTGACGCCGAGATCGCATGCCCTGATCCTTATTGCGGGGAGCGTTTCTGAGTTACTAGGCTCCAAAAACGAAGGTTCACTCATGCAGAAACTACTGGGCTGCCTGATGCCAGAGCCACGCCTTACTGGGACAAGAAAGCAGCAGATTAGATCTCAGCCGAATCCGTTACGATTGCCTCCGCTTCAATCTCGACGAGATAATCGCCAGCAAGATCATCAATGGCCAGCAGTGTGTTCACTGGTTTTAAATCTCCAAAGATCCTACCATGCGCACGACTGACTGCTTCGGCATCTGTGATATCCTTCAGAAAAATGCGGGTGCGTGCGATATCCTCTAAAGCGCCACCAAGCGCAGCCACAGCGCCTATGATCTTGTCCAGAATGAAAGTTGTCTGAGCAGCAGCATTGCCTTTAGCTACCACAAGATCTGCACCGGCTGTAGCGGTGGTACCGGACACAAGGATACGATCTCCAACTCGTTTGGCGCGGCAATATCCAGCGATATCTTCCCATTTGCTGCCAGAATATGCGCGGCGTACAGCGGGTCGGTTGGGTAGTGTATCTGTATCATATGCCGATGGAATTGCAGCCAAGTGATGGCTAAGGTCTCCGCTGGCCGTCAGAAACGGTGTCCTGCGATATTCATCGCCACAATCACCAGGGATTGGCAATGTGTGGCGTAATACTGAGTTCAACTGTGCATGATCATAAGCGTCTAAGCTGAAATTAAAGAGTTTACCATTATCCTCTCGATGGTCGTTTTCGCCAGGGCGTACGCCGATAATAATTCCGGCAACATGATTATGGTCAAGAACCCATCGAGAGGCGATATTTGATATCGACGTGCCATGCTTGTCTGCAATCTGCTTGGCGGCATTTAATATGGATTGGTAGACCTTCCATCCGCCAGTTGCATCAATGAAACGTTTGTATTTCATCTTACTCCAGTCTGCAATGTCCGCAGGTTCTTGTTCGCCCAACCATTTATCTGACAAAAAACCACCAAGAAGCGTACCGTAGACCAAAAGATGCACGCCGTGCTTTGAGCAGATTTGCGTCAAAGGCCCCATCGCGCGGCGGTCGAGTAAAGAGCAAACCACTTGGTTGGTTAGGATAGGGATGCCATCGGCCAAGGCCAAATGAAGATGTGCGGCATCAAAATTAGTCACGCCAATCTCACCAATTAAGCCTTCTTTACGCAAATTTTTCAATTCTTGTAAGGCGTCCAACCAGGCCGGATGTTCAAAGCTCCACCAGTGGAATTGCAACAAGTCGAGACGGGCGACACCAAGACGGTTCAGGCGATCTTGCACACCTGCGCGAACAATTTCAGGAGGCATTGGTCCAGGCGGTGGGCACCATTTAGTAAAGGCGACTGGACGATTTTTTGGGGTCGGGGTAACGGGCCATCAAACGACTGGTTATAATCTCAGCACTGCCATAGTGGTCTGCCATATCAAATGTGTCAAACCCACTATCTGCATAATTTTGAAGGTGATCGGCTGCCCTATCTGGGTCCAGGTCAGCGCCACAGCGTTCCATGTCCGCCACTTGCCAAAGTCCAGTAATGACACGAGAGATCGTAAGATTATCCGACAGAGATTTTTGCTCGATTTTAAACATTTCGGTGATCATACCCAGTTTTGGAATGCCCCCATTCGGTGGTCCATGATAAATGTTAATGCATAGTGGGATTTTGGTCTACATTTATGATACTCTCCGGCGCA
>CAJXHI010000070.1 GCA_913051655.1 uncultured Alphaproteobacteria bacterium | reverse complement strand
TATTTGATTTTTCTGCAACTTTATGTTCCCGGCAAAAATCCCAATATTTCAACTGCGACAGATATTTTTGAGCCGTACGTCTTGTCCAAGGTTTTTGCTCATCAGAGCCATCCAACTGCTCGAAAAGGTTCTTTTCAGATCGTAGGTACCAATCTATTCAAAATTTGGATACGTTCTAGCGAAACGTTTTTGTACAAAGCCGATGACATCATTAGCGACCTCAGTGGCAGACAGATGGGCTTTAAGTCAGTCATCGACAGACAAACCCAAACACGCCTGAGCAATTTAGTAAAACAGCATCAAATTGGCTGACCCCGCAGTTTCAACCAAGCGATTGGCAGACGAATCTTACATCCCACAAACAACCAAAGCCAAAACGATCAAATCTTTAACTTCTTTTGACGTTGGTTTCGTACCACGATCGGAGACAGCATCCCAAATATCAAAAATGCCCCTGTGCTTATCCTCAAACCTTTCAATCTCACGATTTCGCAATTGGAACGTGTGAGTGACGCCATTGATTTCCTCGAAAACGTCACCACGGGGTGCATCAGCATTGATAGCCATTTAGTTGACGCCTATTTTCATTGGGTTACGTCTCGGCGAATGAAGAAACGAAAAAGTCCATTTGTAGACATATGTCAGTTTACAGGCCCAAGCGGCTGGTGCATCGGCTGTGTCCGTACCCGCGCTGAGAGTGCAAGGTGGAAAAAGATGAAGCCATACAAAGGTAATAAGATCGAAAAGGTACTTAAGAAATGCATAGTCAAAAAGGCCGAAGCACGACCGACTTTTTAAGTATCATGCGTAACCAATGGTTCTGTTGCTCTGTAGTGATAGAGAGAAAGTTGACGCACCTTCAGTTTCGTCGCCAACCTTCAGAGAAGTAATGCGAAATTTCCTTTAATCGGTTCAGAAATTAGGCCCCAATATCTCCAAATTTGCAACTGGATCAGCCGAGATGGCAATCGTATTTAAACGACTTTCCTGCGCACTTTCATCAAGGAAAATACCGTCGTCATATATATTCACAGACTTCACACCATTTCGACTAGAGGTCCAAAGCGCACCGCCCAGTGTTGGTGCATCACGCTTCGTCGTTTCAGTTGCGTTGTTATTGATCCTGATGCTTTGAGAATTTAACCCGGGATTATCGTGAGGGCTTCCGACCCCGCGCCGTTGCCTATTTTTTCAAGCAGTGCTCTGCCTTATTTTGCCAAATCAGGCTCCTTCTATGGGATTATGGCAGCCTAACGGCTTGCGACAAAAGCCTTGGCTAAGGGCTAGAGAGGGCGAGCGGCCTTAAGCCGTTTCCAGAATTGTCAATAAAATACCGATGGCGCGAAGACCCTTATCCTCAAGATCACGATCAGGATCAGGACCAGGATCAAATACATACAGTACACAGCATAAATATATGACTTTTTTTGCAGAAAGCGTAAAGAAAGCTTCTGATCTATGCAGCGCATCGCGTACCGCCTCTGCAATCCGTGTGGATTCTACGCGCCCGGTGGTTTGCGAATATCCTTCTACGTTAAAGGTTATCTCTGCAACAGTGCTGCCGTCTGTGTCCGCAGAACGCGGCTGTATGTCGCCAACCGGACAAACAGATATGTTTGAGGCCTATGGTGGTTCATCGCAAACACGGGCGGCGACAAGGGCTGTCTGGCTAGTGTTTGCACTTCTCGCAGTTCCAACAACAGTGACACCAGTGGTATATTTGGAGCCGCCAACGAACGTTACCTCTGCTGCTGTAGAAATCCTCAAGAGATGTAACGTATTACTGGCACCTGCCTGGTCAAGGCGATAAATTTGCTCCTTGTTCAGCGTAATTAACGTGTGACGCGATCCATCGATGTGATTCAAGCCAATAACGTCTATGACTGTGTTTGAAACATAACTCATCACGGCCTATGTAATTTTCTCATATAGTGTGTTAACAAGTTTTTACGACGGTGGTTTTATCCTTCCATCGTTGGATCACAGCCCAGAACCGATGTCCCAACATGTTCTGGGGGTCAGCCAGCAAAATGCTTCCGACAGCAACGCGCATAGCCAGCTTACCATCCTCATTTTATTTCTCCGCAACCTCTTTCAATTCATCCACTAAACTGGTGCGCTTTTACTGTTGGTACAGAGCTGGAAATTTATTCTTACTTAAGAAGCATAACAGTAACCCCACGCCAGAATATAAAATTTAAAACTATCCGATTCCTGTGTCAGCTATGAGTTTTACGCATAGCGGGTAGACCTTTCTGTCTGATGAAAGACGCTCCTAAAAATGCTATATCAGTGTCAAGGGCCGACAGTGACAAGAGCTCCCGCTTCCTCCAAAAAAACGAGCTTTGTCGGCTCTCCCAAAAAAATAAAACAGGTTTTTAGAATAGGAGTGTATAAAAATGCTTCGAGCCATTTATCGTGCCTTGTTGATAGGCAGAGCAAGATCCGCAGCTCTAAAGGTTGCAAGAAGTATGACAGCAAACCAACTGGATGATATCGGACATGACCGATGGAGCTTGATTGATGCTAGCGTCAAGCGTTTCACTGAAGAACTGAACGAAGCAGAGGTCAAACGCAACAACAAAGCAATTCGTTATCCGCAAAAGCCAAGCTTACTAAAAAACTTGTGGGTTATTTATAAATACTTTAATTTTCAACGACCAGCATAACAGCATTAAATTATCTCATGGGTATGGTTTACAAAATCATACCCAATATCATCGCGTATATTGTGATCCTGCGGATAATTTATAGTGCGACGCCAGACGCTCCTCGGCACATTTTCTCTTACTCTTGGAGAGCCTTACAGCCAACTTCTGGCCCTGCCCATCCTCTTCTCCATAGGGAGCGACCAACTTATTTTTTCATTATTCACAGTCCCTAAGCTGCTTTATTCAAAGCTCTCTTGATAATCCCCTTATGCTTCGGCCGATGACTTTCTGGGTTCTGTGCAACATGGAAAAAGTGTAGGTGCGTCCGATATACCTAAAGTCCGTTTCTATTGCCTGACGACACTTGCCAAGATTGTACCAAAATTGATGGACATTGCTTTCACTTACGCGCCCTTCTATTAGCCAAAGACTCGATTGATCCAACAAAAGTATTAGCTTCCACGTCAAACTTCGCGTGGATACTATATTTGAAACGCACTAATTCCAGATCACGGAGATCACCGCAAACAAGAGCTGTAGACTTTGCGTACAACACACCGTCACTGATGGATTTGAGGATTGCGTCTCCAATATACTTACGCTGCTTCCGGATAAGTTGCTTAAATGCATTTAAAAGACCTTTATACTGCACTTTCATGCCACGATCCCGTTTTCAAAGCGCATCTTTGAAACATAACCTCTGGCAGTTTCCCTCATGATTGATGTTATGGACCCAATATATGCCGCATCTGTAAATACAATCTGCGTTATTAATAACCTTTGTGAAAGTATCAGAGCGCTAACGCATTGTTGCTACTGCAACATCCTGCAATGCGCCTTATTCGATATCCTCTTGCCCTAAACGCTCTATCAAATGGGCATAACGCTTGGCATGATCGGACCAACTGCCAGATGTTTTGCCATAAATGTTCGTCGATGAGGCCATACGCTGAAACGCGCTCCGATCTCCGAACAGACCTACTCTAGCAATAATATGACGCCCGTTTTGAGCCTTCAGATCAGAGGATCCAAAAGAAAGCATCTTTTTAATGACCCCAACAAGCTCTTTTTCCCGGTTGCCATAGTAGTGAGCCACTAGCATCAGCAAAGTATGCCGCGCAGTTTTGGGAATGTTGGTCGGTGCGTTGCCATATCCGATAACGCATTCAATCTTGATGGCATCATCGCGCTTAAACGCAGTTTACCAAGCAAAGCCACTCTCAGCGGCCTTAAAAAAAGAATTGCGACTTAGGGATTTGGTGCCAACCACTCCTCCCGTATCTGCGTAATCATCGCGTTTTCCAACGTTCCATGCACATCGATGAAGTTTACAGCCACGTTGATCAATCTTGCAATCAAAGCGTCATCGTCCGAATACTCAACGCGCATGTTTTTCTTCGCAAAACCTACAGAAACCAGCAAAACGACCGGCGCTGTGAGCAACTCAAACCGATACTGTAAGGACAGGTTAGGCATATCAGTCCATCACAGTTTTGCTCTTGCGTGGGGCTTTCTTTTAAGCCGTTTCTTTTGCTGGTTTGGCCGCAGTTGGTTCAGCAATGTTGCGATCAATGAACAGCTTGGCAGTGCCGTCACCCGAAGCGATCTCATCGCCGGCATTATGGGCGTCATTATTGCAAGCTATTCTCACTAAAAGTTTTAATTTCATGTAAAATACCACGGAAAGTAAGTGAAATAAGAGGAAAGGCTATTTTTATGGAAAAAACGCAGAAATATATCCATGAAGACGAAGTGCCATATGGAGATTATTCAGGCATTTATCCAGAAAAAATGATGCAAACAATGAGGGCCAAAAGAATAATAGCTCCAAACGGCGCAATTAAACACGATGAAATTTTATTCGGTACTCTCGAAATTGACGCTGGTGAGGAATATCCGCCGCATCGTCATGAAGCTCCTGAACTCTATTACGTTTTAGCAGGCGAGGTCGAATGTCTATTTGGAGATGAACATTTCGTCGCCCGTAAAGGCACTGTAATTCAAACCGCTCCAAATGAAGTCCATTCCTTCAAAAATATTGGATCAAAAAAGTTCATCGCAGTCGCATTTTGGTGGGCGCCAAACGGTGACACAGAAAAGATTAAGAAAAAGCTGGAACTTATGCCCAATTAGATGGGGGGCGCGAACGCGTCACGATTTTAAGTTACGCTTGGACCAGGTTCTTAATCGCGGCAGTCTTAGACAAAACGCCGTCAAATTGGATGTAACCAAGGATGCTAACGTCAGGCGCGAAACGCTCTCTTGCGACGTAAATCTCTGGCAAGACTACCTTGAGCACGTAATGGTACAAAATGTCACCATAAAGGCACGTCTTTTTCGCTGTAGCGATTGAATCCATGTCTTGGTTCACCACGACATTGTAGCCCAAAAATTTCTGTGGAATTCATTGCTGATTGCACCGATACGAATGGTAAACCATGCAGTGCGGTATGATTTTAGAGAAACAAATAGAAAAAAATTTTACCAAACAGTCACTGAGAATATTTGTTAAATATTTTTTCATGTCTGTGATCGGGTTTTAGAGCCTTTGAGGGTGGAATAGATGGAAATAAGTTACAACATAATTTTACTTCATATCTTTTTGACAAAGTGGACTTTGATCATCCCGTTTGAAAATGAGTATGCGCAGTCTATCCCAGTCAACTTTTTTTGCGGGTACTTGGCTGAGCTTTAGCTTGCGCGCTACCAAAAGCCATTCATGTTCAGCAATCAGATTTCAATACTCATAAATCGGCGCCGGATTGGTATAACCAAACTCACTTATCGATGCTGCAAGTTGCGCGACCTGATGGTCAGAATGCGCGCAGCTGTCTGGGCCATATAGGACCGAGTCATCAGCCTTGATGATTGAGTGTTTGAAAAAATCCGTGTAACGATCGCCTATGTTATCTTTCACTATAGCCGTACTTTTACTATGCATTACGCCTGGACCAGGTGTCTTATCACTCGCTGGAACCGGTGCAGCGTTTGGCTGGCAGCACGGCTTACGATATATGCTAGGATTGTGGGTTGGTCACAGCTTGGTCAGCTTCGCAGTAATTACTGGATTATCGGCAATTATTTTGGCTGAGCCTTTCGTCCGTTCAGTATTACTCTTTATCTGCGCTGGATATTTTGGCTACCTTGCATTGCGTATTGCTTTTGCAAGATCCAAAATTGCGTTCATTCATATGGCTGCACCGGGTTTTGTAACAGGCCTCACATTAAATCTTATAAACCCTAAAGCGTATGCCGTTCATACCATTCTCTTCGGTGGTTTCATGCTTTATCCAGATAAGTTTTTACTGGAAGTCATTTATAAACAGATTGTTTTAAATATTATTTGGGTTTGCGACCATCTGATCTGGCTTTACGCAGGCTACAAACTTCATCAATTAAATCTTACGGCGCGCAGACAGAACCAAATTAATATGGGCATGGCTTTATGCCTAATTGTGGTGGTTTTAATTTCTGTTTGGTCCGTCTTTTCACAATAAACAGATCTAATATGCGGACATTGCAATCAGCCCTTCTAACCCGATATCGTGCAGTGAGGTCCGTACTTGGATTTCGTATTTAGCTGAGACGTTTTTCGTGAGAAGCATTGCTTAACACACTTAATGTAAAATTTTTAAATCGCCGTTTGATTGCCAGCAGCAGCTGCTGGTCGTATTGACCAAGTGGACTTTGATCATCCCGTCTGACAATCTTAACGTCACACTTTTGAATCATCATTTGTAAATTGAATTTGGTCTCATCAAAATCTACGTATGCAACAATT
>CAJXHI010000069.1 GCA_913051655.1 uncultured Alphaproteobacteria bacterium | reverse complement strand
AAAAAAAATTGATTTGGGCAGCTGAGCATGCATTACTAGTCGTAGTATCATTTATGATAATTTTTCCTATATTCTGGATGTTTTTAACTTCCTTAAAACGGCCTATCGATGCGTATTCAATCACTTTTAATTTCCAGCCAACCTTTGAGAATTTCATTACGGTTTTTAGGGACCCGTGGAACTTGGGAAGTATGGTCTTAAACTCAGCTCTTGTTGCGGGAATCACTGTAATGATTGCTGTACCTTGTTCATCTTTGGCGGCCTATAGTTTTTCAAGATTTCGGGTCAAAGGAAGAAAGATTTTATTTTTCTTAGTTCTCTCAACCCAATTTATTCCTGCAGTAGTGATAGTCCTTCCTTTTTTCCTGATGTTTCGTTCGCTTGGACTTCTCGATACAAGGATAGCACTTATAATAGTAAATTTAGCGATCGTAACACCTTTTGTTATTTGGATGATTAAAGGCTTTATCGATGCGTTGCCGGTTGACAGCGAAGAGGCAGCAATGATTGATGGAGCCTCGCGACTTAGGGTTATTCGCGACATCGTATTGCCAATGGCAACACCCGGCATTCTCACATCCTCAATTTTCTGCTTCATTTTAACTTGGAACGAGTTTTTGTTCTCTCTCATCCTAACAAGACGAAACGCGGTAACACTTCCAGTTGGGCTGGTCAATTTTCGTACAGAAAGAGGAGATTTATGGGAATTGATGAGTGCAGCCGGAGTATTGATCACAGTGCCAATCTTTTTAATGGCGATACTTATTCAAAAACATTTCACTCGCGGCATGACTGCCGGCGCGATCAAATAAAAAGGATGCACCAAGATGACTGAAGTTCAATTGGTAGACGTCGAGAAGCGTTATGGTTCTTTTGTGGCGCTACAAAAGCAAAGTCTGACTATTCAACAAGGAGAGTTCCTTGTTCTTCTTGGCCCATCTGGCTGTGGTAAAACAACAACCATGCGTATGATTGCGGGTTTAGAGGAGGTCACTTCGGGAAAAATTTTGATTGCAAATGAGCTTGTAAATGACAAGCCACCAAAGGATCGCGATATTGCAATGGTTTTCCAAAACTATGGTCTATACCCACACATGGGCGTAGCCCAAAATATTGAATATCCATTAAAACTTCGTGGTATGGATAAGGCCACGCGTAATAAACGCGTTCTTGAGATTGCAATTAAAGTTGAGCTGGAGTCACTACTAAAACGCCGTCCTTCCCAGCTATCCGGTGGTCAAAGGCAGCGAGTAGCATTGGCGAGAGCGATCGTTCGAACACCAAAAATATTCTTGATGGATGAGCCTCTTTCTAATCTTGATGCTAAACTGCGCGTAACAATGCGAGCTGAGCTAAAACACCTGCATCATGAATTAGGTGTTACGACAGTTTACGTTACCCATGACCAGATGGAGGCAATGACTTTGGCTTCTCGGATTGCAGTGATGCGTGAAGGCCGCATAGTTCAATTAGATACGCCAAAGAATATTTACTCAAAACCTGATAACCTGTTTGTCGCCGGCTTCATTGGATCACCATCGATGAACCTGATCGAAGGAGATGTACGTAGTGGCTTTTTTCGAGCCACTGCTGTGAAAATTCCAGTTCAGTTTCAAGATGCGACCAGCGTTGTTTTGGGGGTGCGTCCTGAAGATCTCAAGATCGTTTCGAAAAACTCTGCCCCAATTACTGCTTCAGTATACGCAATTGAATTGACCGGCGAGTCAACCTTGGTGACCATGAAACATGAAGCCACTTCTATTTGTGTGCGGGAGTCGGCTGACTACGAGGCCAGGATCAATGACGTTTGTCATATTGCAGCTCGGACAACCGGAAAACTTCACCTCTTTGATAAATCGACAGGTCAGCGAATTAGTACCTGCTCAGTCAAGCCTACAAAATGCTGATGCAGCTTCAAGAAAGCACCAATCTGATAAAGCTCACACAAAAACCGACTAATTTTAACAGCGAGGTACAAGTCATGAAACCCCAAGACATGAAGGTTCGCATTGTCCGCTTTGGAGAACTGAAGCCATGCAAGACTGCATTCATCGACGCACATACGCCCGGTAGTGATAAAAAGGAAAACTTTACCATTATCGGCGGTGGAGTCTCCGAAAGCCCAGACCAGCATGTACATATTAGCGAAACGCCAGGCTTTAACATTGGCGCGGCTGGTCAATCGCCCAGATGTCGAAACTCGCTACATGATCACAATACTGCTGAGGCGTTCTTTGTTCTAAAAGGGCGTTGGCGCTTTTTCTGGGGCCGTTGGGGCGATGCTGGTGAGGTTACTTTAGAAGAAGGAGACATTTTCAATATCCCTACGGGCATCTTCCGAGGATTTGAAAATGTCGGTAGTGACTACGGGATGATTATGGCATTGTTGGGCGGTGACGACGCTGGTGGCGGTGTTATATGGGCGCCACAGGTAATTGAAGAGGCTGCTGATCATGGACTGATTTTGGGTGACAATGGAATACTGTACGACAGTAAGAAGGGAGAAACATTACCACAAAATGTAACTCCGATGCCACTAATGTCTGAGAAAGAACTTGCAAAACGTGGTGAGCCAAAGACCGCAGATGTAGTTCCACACTACGTCGCGCGATATTGGGATTTGACGGCTTTGGCTGATAAGCAGCCGGCCAAGGTCATCGGTCCAGATGCGATACTTCGCGATCGTCCAGGGTTTGAGGCTGATTTCATAACTCGTGGTTCAATTTTGAAAGATCGTTATGCCTGTGATGTGGCCGAAGTTCTTATGCCGGTCAAAGGACACTGGCGTCTCAATTGGGACGAAGAGGAAACAGTACTGGCTCCAGGTGATACCTGTCTAGTTCCAAAAGGTATTATAAGATCGCTTGCGCCCTCTATGACTGGCGAAGCTGGCATGTACCGCGTGCGGTCAACTGATGACCCTGCAGGCAAAACCATGACGCTTTTTTAATGTTGGAACCACTAGTTCTTCTGCCCGGCATGATGTGTGACGGGCGTCTTTTTGCGGCGCAGATTGCCGACTTCTCGCACGAGCGGTCAGTGATGGTGGCTAATTTGACAAGGGGGCGGACCATGGCTGCTCTGGCAGACGCGGTCCTCACAAATACGCCGCCACGATTTGCGCTGGCAGGCGTTTCGATGGGCGGCATAGTCGCCATGGAGATGATGCGTCAAGCACCTGATCGGATTTGCAAGCTAGCGCTTCTTGATACCAACGCACAGGCTGATCTTCCAGAAAACGCAACAATTCGCGAAACTCAGGTCAAGAAGGTGTTAAACGGTGGCCTGCAGGCAGTCATACGAGATGAAATGCAGCCAAATTACTTTAGCGAAGGACCGCATAACGAAAGAATTCTTCAAATCTCTATGGAGATGGCCAAAACTTTAGGACCAAAGATTTTCGCCGACCAATCCTTTGCCATTCAGCACCGGATAGACCAATGCGAAACGCTCCGCACCGTGGAAGTTCCCACGCTGGTTCTTTGCGGCGAAGATGACAGGCTTTGCCCACTTCATTACCATGAGCTGATGCGTGATCTAATAATGGGCTCACGACTTGAAGTCATTCCGGGCGCGGGTCACCTACCGACGCTGGAACAACCTAAACTAACAAACAGGATATTGAAAGAATGGCTGAAATAGTTATCCCTAACGATTTACTTTCCTTATTACGCTCGGTTGATACACCGACAGTCTGCAACGCAATCGAAGTGGTCGATGGCAAACGTGGCTTTAATCGCTTCACACGCGGCACCATGAAGCATTCAAAACCTGGTGATCCCGCCACTGTGGGGTTTGCCCGAACAGCGAAGATTTCGGGATTAGCACCTCCAAGTGAGCCCGTTCACGTCATTCGTGCTAGACGCATGGACTATTTCCGGTCAATGGACGGCGGTAGCAGTCCTAAGGCAGCAGTGATAGAAGATATTGACTATCCCAATTGTATCGCAGGTTGGTGGGGTGAAGTGCATGTTGCAGTTCATAAGGGGCTGGGTTTAGCAGGGGCTTTGACTAACGGTGTTATGCGAGATCTTGACGTCATCGACGAGGGATTTCCAATTTTAGCTGGATCGATTGGACCAAGCCATGGGTTTGTCCATGTGGTCGAGATTGGAACTCCAGTTAACATCATGGGCCTAGTTGTAGCACAAGATGAGTTGATCCATGCAGACCGCCATGGTGCTTTGGTAATCCCTAAAGAAGTGATCCCACATCTAAAAAAAGCCATCGAAACGGTGTTTTCTTCCGAAGCTATCATTTTGGAACCAGCTCGCGCGCCGGGTTTCAATATAGAAAAGCTGGAAGAAGCTTGGGGCAAGTTCGAAGCTGAAAGAACCTGAAAGAACCTGAAGTATGCGATTTTCTACAGTCAAATTCGGTTAATCCATAGAATTTCCGATGGCCCAGATACCAATTATAAATTTACTATCGCAGCATACCAATCAAAGGGAGATTAGCAGAATGGGAAGATAAGATTTTAAATCAAGTAATCACACCTCAAAGTAAGTGTGTCTCAACTAGAGAAAATGTCAAAGTTTAAAAATTTACAAAAGCTTTTTGATCTGCCCTTCCGTTAATGTCAGTGCTTCCAAAGTCTTGAAATACATTTAAATCAAACTCTGGCAAAATTGCCAAGACATGCTCCAGTATATCTGATTTTATACCCTCGTATTCAGTCCAATCTGTGGTGTTGGCGAAACAATATATCTCTATTTTCAGGCCTTGTGGGCTTGGCTCCAATTGCCGAACCATAAGCGTCATGCTTTGCTGAATGCTGCAATTCACCTGTAGATATGATGTTAAGTAAGCCCGGAACGTACCAAGGTTTGTGAGGCGACGGGTATTGCTACTATAAGAGCTGTGATCACCAAGCGAGGAATTCCACTCCGATACTTCAGTAATTTTATGTTCAAGGTAGTTTTGTAGAAGGCGCATCTTATTAAGGCGCTGAAGATCGCCGTCTTCGAGAAAGCGAATAGAATTTTGATCCAGCTGCAATGAGCACTTTATTCGACGACCACCTGAATTTGTCATGCCACTCCAGTTTTTGAAGCTTTCGCTGACAAGTTTTCGTACTGGAATTGTTGTAATCGTCTTATCAAAATTTTGCACCTTAATGGTGTAGAGAGATATTTCAATAACATCGCCGTTAGCACCAAGGTCTGGCATCTCAACCCAGTCACCAACTCGGATCATGTTGCTTGATGAAATCTGCATGCCAGCAACCAACGATAAGAGAGTGTCTTGAAACACTAACATCAAGACTGCGGTCATTGCACCTAAGCCTGAAAGCAAAATAAATGGAGAAGTATCTAGCAAAGTAGCAATGACAAAAATAGCAGTGATGCCGTAAATAATGATCTTCGCAACCTGGACGTATCCTTTTATAGGCCGCAGATCGTTTTTCGGGCGTCGATGGTAAAGTGTATCCATTATTGATAAGACACCTACGAGTGCCATGGCCAATGTCAAAATTATGAATGCATCTGTTATGTTTTGAAGAATAGTCTTTAGATCATCCGGGATTCCCTTTGCAAATGATAGGCCCAAGTCAACTACCAGTGCTGGGACAATATTCGCTAACCGTGGAATAACTTTATATTTTCTAAGCTCCGCATCTTGCCCAAAAGATATTTGATCGAGAAGCCTTTCTAATCCTATCAACAAAAGACGCTTGACCACAAAATTTGCAAAAAGAGCAGATAGGGCTAAACTGATAAAAAAAAGGGCAACATCCATCTCATATTTTAAGAAAAAAAATAGCGGTTTTTCATCCATCAAAATTCTCTCAGATTTATGGAAATTACAGTTCTCGTCATTTACAAAAACATCATATACATAAGTAAAAGCCAACGCATAATTTAAAATGCACAATCTAGAAGATTTGCTAACTACAGGTCTAATGCTACTAGTTGTGTTAACTACAGCAGCCCACAGCAGAGTTTAATAAGTCCAATTCGCGTTGCTGACCTTACGAACCTTTAAACTATATCTATTGATCTAGTTGATGATCACGGACGTGGAAGCATGTTTTCTAAAGAGTGACCCAACACTTTACTTTTCAAACAAAAATCCCACCAAATGAACCCACCACACCAACTCTTAACCCCTGCCCGTGGACCGTGCACCGGCTTAAAGGAGGGGCTGGCCTGTTTGCCTTGGCTTTTGGAGCGCGTGGATTGTACGCAGTAACCCCCGAGCCGTGAACCGGTGGCCGCGCAGCGGGATTAGCTGAACTCTGTGCTAGGTCAACGGGTCCTTGATCTTGGTATTTTGGTCGACGGTCCACTGCTCGGTAAGATTGTAAGCAAAACTGTTAGCCAGATTTATGCACTTGACCAAGGCGGTGAATAGGCCCTTATACTGATGTCACTTTCAATCCAAGCTGAGATCTTTACAGGAGCCTTCAAGGTCCTCAATGCATACGAGAGTGATAGCATAAAAGTACTGTTACCAATTATTTTAAAAACTGTGGTAATTTTATTCGTACCTGTTTCGGCTTCAGCAGAAAAATAGGCGGAATAGCCAATAGCGACACTGTGGCCATGGTGTACATCGCGATATCGATCCCATAATAATCGCCTAGAAAACCAAAAGAAATTGGTCCCACGAGGGCAGACAAGGATGAAACCGTATAAATCGCAGCAAACCCTCGTGAGACGCGGTCGCGGTGTACCAAATGGCTGACCACGCCATACGTTACAGACGTCGAGCCTTGGAGGAATGCTCCTAAGATTGGCAATAAAACGAAGGCGAGGAACTTCCCCGAAGCAAAAACAGCCAAAATACCAATGGCGCTTAGGCATTGCACCAGTGTGAAAGCTAAACGAGTGCCCATACGTTCGGCAAGAAAACCGCACGCCACTTTTCCCAACACACCACCAACCAGTGTCAAAGTAACTGCTAGTGTTGCAACGCTTAACGACACGTCCTTGGCAGCAATAAAAAAGGCTAGAAAAGTCAGAAAACCAGCCTGAATCGCTGTATCCAAAAACACGGCAAGGCAAAGAGCCATGAATCCTACCTTGTTTTCTATGCCCCACCCAAGTGCGCTTCCATCCTCTTTGCAATCGCTAACTAATAATTTTTGAGAACCCGCCGAAAGTGTAAGCAGCGTCAAAAAGACAGCTACTGCTCCTGTCAAAGCAACTCCCCCCATTGCACCTGAAACTCCCTGCCAAGAGATACCAACAGCAGTTGCCAAACTGAACAAGACCGTAAAAGCTAGCTTGCCCAAATCACCCGAAGAATTATAAAATCCTAATGCTGATCGACAGCCATTGTCCTCGAAGGTCTTGCTGACAATTGATGAACAAAGTGCGTGTTGAAATGCACCGCCAAGGCCAATCACGAATAAACAAATCGCTATGACCCATATTATGTCAGCAGCGACCAGCCCTACATAGCCAAGGCCGGCACAGATCAAACCAAAAACTAATAGGTTACGCTCGCCAACGCGCTCAGCAAGCACGCCAGACAACATCTCGAATAGCGCCATGGCGCCATTGTTCACAGACCGCAAAATACCAATTTGAACAAAGCTAAGTCCGAAAGTTTGGGCAAGGATCGGCATGATTACATAAAGTGTGGCGCTCAAGCCGTCCTGAATGGCATGCGTACTACAGCATGCCGCAAGGATAATTCTGCGCCGTCGGACTAATGTGATGATTGGAACGCCCCTGCTGGGAAATTATATTTAAAGTTAGTGGATTTTGGGTCTTTAGTCCATGTCTAGAATATATTTTAGCGCGGTTAGGCAACACCAAAGTCTTTTTAGTGGTCTGACAGATTTTTACAGATGTCACCATCATGCAATTAGGTCTTTTGAATTACAGCGTGTCTAGAAATTCTCGCGTCAGCTACACTGTTAGGGTGATTTAATCCTGAAACAGTTTTTTTCTACCTAAGCTACAAGATATCTCAATTGCACCGAGATCACCTACATCATCTGATCCCTCAATATTGCTCGGTGCTACCAAGACTACGGCGTTGGCCTAAGTTGCCCTTTTACTCTGACGCGTTGCTTATGTAGCGAGCTAAGCAATCCTTAGCTTAGCAACCCAAACAAAATCCAACTCGAATGATCCCACCACCCCAGCTCTTGAGCCCCTGCCCGTGGACCGTGCCCCCGCTTGAAGGGGGCTGGCCTGTGTGCCGTTGCTCTTGGAGCGTGGGGATTGGGCGCAGTAACCCCCCAGATCATTGTCCATGGCGCGATGGCCATACAGCGGGATGGGCGATCCATTGCGTAGGTCTCCG
>CAJXHI010000068.1 GCA_913051655.1 uncultured Alphaproteobacteria bacterium | reverse complement strand
TGAAAAGAATGAAGGTGAGTTTAGAACAAAGAGAAAATCTCAATAGATTTGACTCAACAGAATAGGCTCAAATGGACTGATTGCGGGTGGGTGGTTAGCCCTCGTTTCATGCTAATAAAAAGCTTTTCGATTCATTCCCATTGGAAACAGACTTCTTTTTCTGCAATTTTCAAATAAAATCTGGTTTGCACAACCGAAAGAATTCAGATGAAACCCAGCAATACTGTTTAATTCTAAATTTGGTGCCCTGACATTATTGACATCAGTTTTGAAGAATTTGTCAGAGGTGCGTAACAAAATATTGCTCCAATGGGCATCAATGTGGTCCAAGTAAATACGTCGCGGCTGGGCCGAACAATGAAAAGAGCGCCAGTAAAACCGAGTGCAATAGCACCTCACCTCAAAGCGCCAATGTTCTCTCTGTAAAAAATATCGCAATTAATAGGATAAAACTCCATTTATTTGACCCAATGCAGATACTGTTGCTAATTCTAGATTAGCCAAGGCTGTGTAAACAAGGAGTTGCGCTACGGCGACAAAAGGCCCATTCCAAACGCTAGTTTCCATTGTTTAATTCTGTAGGCACTAAGAGAAAAACTGAGCTCATGCGTACCCCGCCAAAACTTTCGTTGTCGGATGTAATGCAGCGCATCAAGGGTCGCTCATCACGCCGCATCCAGATGGAGTTCCCCGAGCTGCGCAAGCGCTATTGAGAAAGGCGGTTCTGGGCGCGCGGCTATTTCTCCACCACTTCTGAAAATGTGACTGACGTCATCAACCAGTACCTGGAATTACATTCCTCCAAATGCTGCCTCTGGCGTCAGCCGATGGTCCTTCACTAAACAAACCTATTCAACACAAATAGTAATGTAAATGTAGTGAAACCGGTTTCTAAATCAAATTATGCCATCTTCGAAAATTTCTCTTTTTAAAAAAATATTGATCTATTTCATTAGTCTAATTTTAAATAAGTAAAAGAAATCTAAACCTGTTTGAAATTTTATTTGCCGAAACCGATTTCGGTAAATACTGTTTAGAATCAGTTTGGGATTTGAAATATGTCATCAAGACTAAACAAAGAACGCGTAACTATCAGTGATGTAAGCGATGTGCTGGGCATGGCCAAAAGCACGGTGAGTCGGGCATTAAACGGCTATCCAGATATTTCTGAAAATACACGACTACGTGTTCAGCGCATGGCAGACAGAATGGGGTACCGCCCATTGGCTCAAGCGCAAGCCATTCGCACCGGTAGAGTCCGTGCTTTAGGGCTCATTTTACAATTAAATGATCACGACGCGCACCGACCATTTTTGGCAGAATTCCTTGCTGGCATTTCTTACATAGCTTCCAGTGAAGGATGGACCTTAACTGTTGCTTCTGCAGATAGCGATGCAGCAACACTTAAGGCCATGAGACTGCTTGTGGAAGATCGTAAGGCCGATGGTTTTATCCTGCCACGCGCTCTGCGTGAGGACCCGAGAGTAGAGCTTCTCAAAGAATTAAACGCGCCATTCGTTATATTTGGACGGACTAAAGACGAAACTGGCTGTGCTTGGTTTGATGTTGCAGGTGAAGAAGCAATGCGACAAGCAGTTCAAAAATTGACAGAACTAGGCCATAGGCGCATAGGATTTGTAAACGGCGGCACACGTTATAACTACAGTTGGACGCGTGAGGAAGGGTTTCGCCGTGGTATGGCAGAAGCCGGATTAACGGTTGACCCTCACCTTTGCATTCAAGATGCCGTGACGGCAATCTCTGGTGCCGCCGCAGCACGAATTTTATTAGCACTTTCTGATGCACCCACTGCGATTATCTACGCGGTCGATGCTGCGGCATTGGGCGTCTGGGATATTGCCAAGGAAGCTGACTTAAGGATAGGACGCGACTTATCAATCGTCGCATATGATGGCTCCACAGAGGGGGCGGCGGCCTCACCATCCTTAGCTTCATTCGCAGTTAACATCCGGCAAGCTGGTGAACGGCTAGCACATCTTTTGATCCGCCGCATTCGCGGTGAAGATCCCACAAATCTGCGTGAAATAGAATTCGCGGAGTTTCGACCTGGTGGCTCAATAGGCCCCGCGCCAAATCTGAAGACCTAAAATTGTAACAAGGGAGTGAGAGTATGATGGGAAAGTTGAAATCAAACCACTTTGGATCGGCAGCACTGGCATTGGTGCTTAGTATGCAAACCGCAACTGCCGATAATATCCGTTTCTGGACTACAGAAGAACAACCAGATCGTTTGGCAAAGCAAGAAAAAATGGCTGCTGATTTTGCAGCAGCGTCAGGTCATAGCGTAGAAGTGATCCCCGTTAGTGAAAGTGATTTGGGCACTCGTACAACAGCAGCGTTTGCGGCCGGCGACTTGCCAGACGTAATTTACCATACATTGCAATACGCACTTCCTTGGGCGGATGCAGGCATTTTGGACATCGAGGCAGCGACCGATGTAGTACAGGAACTGGGCACAGGGACCTTTGCCGCAGGGGCACTATCGATGGCGACCGTTGAAGGCGGATATGCTTCTGTTCCAGTAGACGGTTGGACACAAATGCTTGTCTATCGTAAGGATGTTTTTGACGCGGCAGGCCTCGAGGCACCAAATAGTTATGCAAATGTTTTGACAGCAATTGAAAAACTTCATAACCCTCCAGAAATGTTTGGTTTTGTCGCGGCCACAAAGGTGGACGAAAACTTCATGAGCCAAGTTTTGGAACATGTTTTCCTGGCAAACGGAGTCTCGCCAGTGAACGCCGATGGTTTCGCTCCATTTAATGTGGCAAAAATCACCGAAATTTTGGACTTTTATAAAGCTATCGCCAAAGCATCGCCCCCCGGTGAACTATATTGGAAACAATCACGGGAACTTTACTTTGCGGGCAAAGCTGCAATGATTATTTGGTCTCCATTCATTCTGGATGAATTGGCGGGACTGCGCGATAGCGCCCCACCCACTATCAACGATGACCCAACATCTTCTGAGCTTGCGTCGCTGACAGGTATCGTAACAAATTTCTCTGGTCCCTCAAATCCAGGTGGCGCTGCCTGGGGTGACGTGCGTTATTTTGGAATCACAGCAGACGCAGCAACTGATGCATCAATGGAATTTGTAAAGTACTCCATGGACGAAGGTTACACACAAACTCTTTCGATCGCACCTGAAGGTAAGTTTCCAGTCCGTCGCGGGAATAGCTCAGATCCAGCGGCCTTTTCAAAAGCTTGGGCTCAGCTACCAGTCGGTGTGGATCGCAAAGCACCGCTTGGCTCACTTTATCCCCAAGAAATGATTGATGAAATCGTAGGCGGATTAGATGTTGCTCAGCGTTGGGGGGTAGCAGAAGGTCAATTATCGCTAGCGTCTAAGATAATCAACAGTCAAGCAATCAACCGCATCGTGCGTCAGTATATCGATGGAGAGGTTGATGCGCCTTCTGCCGTTGCAGCAATGAACGCAGAGTTGGGTGCCATTCAATAAATGACATATGGGCGGCGCGTGCTTCGACTTGCGCCACCCAACTAATTTTGGCCAATTGGATCTAGGGATTGACAGAAAATTCACCTAACAGAGGTTTGCCAAAAAGTCTTGGACCTCTGGCGCGTCGTGAAGAGCATCTTGCTTGGGCCTTGTTGTTGCCAACCTTATGCGCAGTAGCCCTTGTGGTTATACTACCACTCATGGCGATCTTTTGGATAAGTTTCAAACCAATTGAGCTTGCCGATTTGCGCGCGCCAGTGCCAATTGTCAAAGAAGACCTGCGAGGGGCACTTCAGACAATTGGCGATGAGGCCGTTCTTCGATACCGCTTACGAAACTCTTCGCAAAGTGAATTTATTCGCGACGTAACTTTGCGAGACAAATGGCCAGATGGATTAGAGGCTTTATCACTTGACTCGCGTTGCACAATTTCAAGCTGGAACCTCGTCTGCGCTCTAGGAGACTGGAATGGAGGGCATCGTGAAAAAATCCAGATAACTGTAAAAGCAAGAAAAGAATTTGTTTTTGAAAACAGTCTTAAAAGCAGTGCTCCCATAATGACCGGGGACGCCACAAGCATTCTGACAAATTTTGAATTTACCACAAAAAACTTTGTCCGTATTTTTGATGCGGCAGAATTTTTTAATGTACTTTGGGTCACTTTTTTCTACACTATTTTTGGAACAATCGGAGCACTACTGGTCGGATTGTTCGCCGCTTTATTATTAAACAAATCCTTTAAAGGACAATCCGTTTTAAGGGGGTTGTACCTTTTTCCCTATGTTGCTCCTGTAATTGCCGTAGCCTTTGCATGGATACTGCTGTTTGACCCTTTTTCAGGATCGGCCAATTCGCTTTTACTGCAAATGGGCGTCACTCAACAGGCGATTAATTTCTTCGGAGAACGGCCGTTAGCGCTCATTATGGTAACGGTGTTTGAAATATGGCGTTATTTTCCTCTATCTTTTCTGTTCATTCTGGCCCGTATGCAGTCGATAGATCTCAACATGTATGAAGCAGCCGACATGGATGGAGCCTCGCCTTTTCAGAAGTTTTGGTACTTATCTATGCCCCAACTCATGGGTATTTTGTCTGTATTATTTTTATTACGCTTTATCTGGACCTTTAACAAATTTGATGACATTTTTTTGTTAACGGGCGGCAATGCAGGCACACGCACTTTGACGGTTAATGTGTATGAACAGGCCTTTGCCATGTCTAATATTGGTGCTGGAGCTGCCGTCGCAGTTTTGATTTTTTGTTGTTTACTAATTTTTTCAATTTTCTTCCTCAAGTTTTTTAGTCGAGAGGAAGGATTGTGATCGGTTTGCTCTTAATAATTACCAAATGGCACTTACGTAAGTTCCCTCCCAAATCACTATTTTGCCCAATCCCTTTCATAATGGGGGTTTCATGATGAATAGTTTACGTTTTGGCTTTGTTACAGGTCCACTATTGGGTGGAGCATGGATGTTTATAGTTACGCTGAGTATTGCCGTAACAATGAGCTTTGCCACAGGGCAAGCCTTCGCACCTGATTTGGGCCGGTCGTTGATATGGGGCGCGGTGACAGGGTTTGCTTTAGTATTAAGGCACAATCAACTCATTTTAGGTGGCCTTGTGCTGTCTATCTTTGCTCTGTCACTTCTCCCCTATGGTCCGCTCAATATCGGGTCGGATGTTGTTTTGATCTCCACCAGCATTGCCGGTTTACTCGTAGCTCTATCACATGCCCTACCCCTTTATTTTATTCTTCTCGGCCTGCAGTTTGGTGCTCTGAACCGTCATGAATTTGAAACGGCAATCATCCGGATGTTAATGGGCTTTGGTTATGTTTTTTTTACGGCGATTGTACTCATCCCTTTCTACGTCATGGTTATGACAAGTTTAAAAAGCCAGTCAGAACTTTTGCAAAATCCGCTAGACTTTTCGTTGGATCTTTCAAAAGGGTGGGGCCTTTTAAGAAGCTATCATGAGTTGTTTACTGATTTTAATTTTGGCGAATACTTGTGGACATCATTTTATATCTCAGTTCTGACAGTGCTTATTACTTTAGCCTTTTCAATTCCTGGAGCTTATTCTGTGGCGCGCTTGCGCTTTCGAGGCCGCTCCACATTCTCGCGTTCAATTCTATTGATTTACATGGTTCCCATGATCGTGCTGGCGTTACCCATTTACATCGCATTCTCAAAAATTGGGCTCCGTAATTCAATCACAGGTATCGTTTTGATCTATCCAGTAACGACGATACCGGTAGCGCTTTACATGCTTCAAGGCTATTTTCGAGCACTCCCCTCCGAGGTGGAAGAAGCGGGGTTGATGGACGGGCTTAACCGACTTGCAGTTATTTGGAAAATTACTCTTCCACTATCATTACCTGCAATTGCCAGTGTATCTCTTTATGTTTTCATGATTGCCTGGAATGAGTTTCTACTTGCCTTCATGCTGTTAGACGACCCTTCTAAATTTACATTAACGCGCGGCATTGCGTCGCTCAATTCATCAGAAATTCCGCGCCAACATCTCATGGCAGGATCTGTGATCGCAACCCTGCCAATCATGGTGCTCTTTCTTGGAATAGAACGATTTATGACGAAAGGGCTGACTGCTGGGTCAGTAAAAGGATGAATGAGACTACATGACAAAGCAAAAGCAATTTTACGCCAAAACGATCAAGGTGGATATACCTTGCCTACTTTTGGACTATATCCCTATCAGTGGAATTGGGACAGCGCTTTTGCGGCCTGGGGTTTTACGACTTTCGATCCAGACCGCGGTTGGAGAGAACTGGAAACATTGTTTTCGGGGCAGTGGGACGACGGCATGCTGCCCCACATACTTTTTCACCGTATTGATCCAGGTTATTTTCCCGGGCCAGAGGTATGGCAAGGTCGCGGGCCAATCCCCTCCTCTGGGATTACCCAGCCACCGGTTGCAGCGTCCTTTATGGCCAAAATGCTAGTCATGCATCCAGATGGTAAAACACGTGCACGGGCACTGTGGAAAAAACTCAAAGCCTGGCACGCTTGGTTTATGGAGTGGCGACTGGACCAAGGTGCTGTCTGCGTTACGCATCCTTGGGAAGCCGGACGTGATAATGCACCGGACTGGGACAGCGCTATGCGTACAATAGATGTTACGGGCATTGGAGAATACACACGTAGGGATACATCGCATGTGGATCCCTCAATGAGGCCAACCAAATACGACTACGATCGTTATCTAAAGCTGGTACAATTAGGCGCGTCGGTGAACTGGGATCAAAGGGAACTAAAAAAAATCAACCCATTTCGTGTCGCTGACCCAACAATGACTTTTACATTGTTGCGCGCAAACCGCGATTTACGAGATATGGGTCAAAGTTTTGGTGAGGACGTTACACAAATTGAGAACTGGATAAAAACTCTGGAGGACGGTGCTAAAACTCTT
Organism: uncultured Alphaproteobacteria bacterium; assembly: GCA_913051655.1. Classification (GTDB taxonomy): domain Bacteria; phylum Pseudomonadota; class Alphaproteobacteria; order Rhodobacterales; family Rhodobacteraceae; genus LFER01. The sequence continues at coordinate 1,737 of CAJXHI010000068.1, read as the reverse complement.
TGGAACGAAAATATCAAGGGCTATGATAGCCGGGACGCGCATACAGGAGCGTTTAACGGCGTTTTATCAAATGCATCAGCCCTTTGTTGGTATGCAGGTATAGACAATGCAGAGGCTAGGCCTGCAGTGGAGCGTATGATGGATGCGGCTACGTACGGCTTAGCCAGTTTTAATCCTGAAGCAGATGGCTTCGAGCCTTTGCGCTACTGGCGTGGACCGACTTGGCCGATTATGAATTTTCTTGTAGGTTCTGGAATGGAAGAGATGGGAATTAGTGATTTGGCAGATCGCATCCGTACAGATACAAGGCATCTAATGAAACTAAACGGCTTCGCTGAATATTATGACCCTTTGACTGGTAAGCCTGCCGGCGGGGATAGCTTTACCTGGACCGCAGCAGTTTGGCTCGGTTGGGCGGGAGATTTCCCTAAATCAGAGCGAGGCGTGGCCTGATGGCATCAATAGAACTGAAAAATGCTGAAAAGTGGTTTAACGCCGATCAAATCATCAAGGGGATCAATTTAAGAATTTCTAAAGGTGAATTCATCGTTTTCGTCGGACCTTCTGGCTGTGGTAAATCTACTTTGCTGAGAATGATTGCAGGTCTTGAAGAAACCTCGAGCGGTCAGATAATCGTAGATGATCGCGATGCAACATCTGAGCCGCCATATAAGCGGGGCCTCGCTATGGTGTTTCAGTCCTACGCCCTCTATCCCCATATGTCGGTACGTGAAAACATGGGCTTTTCTCTAAAGTCTGCTGGTTTACTCAAATCAGAGATTGCCGCAAAAGTTGATGAAGCTGCAAGCATCCTTAAGTTAGGTGCATTTATGGAAAGGCGTCCCAAAGACCTCTCTGGTGGGCAGCGCCAAAGAGTGGCAATAGGCAGGTCCATCGTACGAGAACCATCAGCGTTTTTATTTGACGAGCCATTGTCAAATTTAGATGCGGCACTGCGGGTGGAAATGCGGTACGAGATTGCAAAATTGCATCAAACCTTAAAAACTACAATGATTTACGTAACCCACGACCAAGTAGAAGCCATGACTTTGGCTAACAGGATTGTCGTGTTGGATGAAGGCCGCATCGCCCAAGTTGGTAGCCCACGCGACTTGTATGAAAATCCGAGCAATCTCTTTGTGGCGCAATTTATTGGGTCACCAAAAATGAATATTTTCAGCGCGTCTGCACCCGGGCTGAGCTATCCCGTACCAAAAGGCACTGACCAACTTGGTATCCGGCCCGAGCATATTACATTGTCACAAGCTGGAATCGGCCATTTTGATGGTGTCGTCGATGTTATTGAGTACTTGGGATCAGATACATTTATCATTTTAGATTGTGGCCTCTATGGAAGGCTCACAGCGCGCGTTAATGGCGCAACAGATTTCAATCCTGGCGACACCTGTGGACTTAACTTTCAAAATCAACGAGTTCATTACTTTAACGACAAAGGGTCCTCTTTGCCGCGATGATTGCAATAAACTCTGATCGGGTGCTTATAGTTGCCGATCAAGACGGGCAACCAAGGACAACTTATTCACTGAGACATCACGCATTGCAAAAAACCTTTATAAAAGTGGCGGAAAAGTGAACATTTATGACTTGGTCCGAAATGCAGGGACATCAGTCAATCAACTTGAAAGATTTTATTTGAAAAGAATGAAGGTGAGTAAGAAACAAAGAGAAAACCTGAACAGATTTGATTCAACAGAATAGGCTTAAAGGGATTGATCG
>CAJXHI010000067.1 GCA_913051655.1 uncultured Alphaproteobacteria bacterium | reverse complement strand
TATAAGTCTGAAAACGACGTAAGTATTAGATTTGAAGCATCCCGTGCATCCCAAGACTGGGCTTTCAAACTAACTGGACCTTTAGGTAGCGAGAATCTCTCTGGAAGTATTAACTCAGATTCACCAGACCAGATTGTTGATGCTATAAATAATTCTTCGACAGGAATTACCGCAACTGCTTCTTTGGATGGTGTGATTACCCTCACTTCTACAGGACAGAGCATTTCTATATCAGATGTTTCTATCGAAGGATATGATGTTGCCCAGGAGGAACCTAAAAATTATATTTCAATTTTTACGCCAGGTACTACAACCCTTTTGGCCAAGCTCAGCGATAAATCACAAGGGATGGGGGCTCAGGGGGCCCAGTTAGACGGATTAGTATCTAATTTTTCAATATCCCGCACTACAGTTGGCGCACGGATGAATAACGCTGAGACCCAAGGGTCTGTATTGGAAAATAGGCTACTCGCCGTTAAAACCGAAATTGGCCGGTTGCAGGATGCTGATATTGAAGCACTTATAACAGAACTACAGACGTTACTAGTAAATCGCGATGCAGCTCGTCAGACCTACACAACCGTGAGTAACAAAAGTCTTTTTGATTTTTTAAGTTGATTTTCTGTTTCTTCGACAACTGGTCCGCTTTTTGCAAAGCAACCTTTGAGGAGAAGAATGTATGTTATTGAGTTGTCGAATTTTTTTTTGTGCAATGATCGTTGGTAGCCTTAGCATTGCAACATTAGCCAAAGGATCTGATGCTAACTTATGTGATCAAAGCATCGAACAGGTTGCTGCAAGTTCTATCGTGCCGCGCGATGTTATTTACAAAATCGCGCGTTTGGAAAGTGGACGGCGTGTTGATGGTAGGTATGCGAGTTGGCCATGGTCCCTCAACAATGGTGGCAAAGGGTATTTCCTTAAAGACAATGCGACAGCGCTAGCAACTTTGGCCAAGCTTAGAGCTCAGGGCAAAACAAATATAGATGTTGGGTGTATGCAACTTAACATACGCTGGCACGCCGAATTTTTCAACAGCCCAGAGCAGATGATGAACCCTTTAGATAACGTACGATATGCGACGCGTTATCTTGAACAGCTTTATGAGGAAACGGGATCTTGGGAAAAAGCGGTAAAATTTTATCATTCGCGTAATGCGAAGTTTAACGCCGTCTATTATGCCAAATATATGAAAATGCAGGCACCAAGTGTCTCTCGGATACTCGCTTCATCTCTACCAAATAAGGAATTATCCTCATTACAAAGTCCCAATGCTGCACCGGCTCCATTGCTCTTTTGGACGAGTTCCCAAGGGGCTTTGGTCCAGAGGGGCAATGATGAGGCATCATCGGTTGCCTTTACGGATATAAGAAATTTCAGCGTTCCGCCGTTGGTTGAAATGTAAAAATTTGAATGAGATGTCTAAGCAAAATCAGAAGTTAAAATTTGGCATGAAACCTGCAGTAAGAGTTCAGATACACATCATATAGTTCGAGTGAGACACCAATGCTGAATATTATAAAAACCGCTTTGCATGCGAATTCCCATAAAGTCAGTGTGGTATCGAACAATATTGCTAATGCGGGCACAACAGCCTTTAAACGTAGTGAGGCCATATTTGAAGATTTTTATCTTAAGGCCGAGCGTAAAGGACTCGAGCTTGGAAGCGGGGCAAAGGTGCAATCCAATCGGGTGTCACATAATCCTGCACAACTAAAAAAGACTAGCGTCTCCAGCGACTTAGCGATTAATGGCCATGGGATGTTTATAATTGCCAATCCCGAAGTCAGAGATCAAGTTTCCTTTACGCGCAACGGGTCTCTTCAGCTGGACGAAAAGGGGTTTTTGACAACTAACGATGGTCAATTGGTTCTAACAAAGACATTGGATCCAGTTCAAATCGCGTACGAGAAAAACGGCCTGCCATTGAGCGAATTTAATGTCAATCCTGACGGCTTTGTTATGACGGCATACGGTGTTGCTTCAGCGGAACCCGGTGAACAGCTTGGCATAGCGTATTTCAACAATCCTGAGGCTTTGTCTCAGTTAGGGAATGGACGTTTCCTTGCAACAGATGGTGCTGACCTATCGGGCGTTTATGCACCCGGAAGCAATGGTACAGGAAATGTACTTTCAGGTCATCTGGAGGTTGCAAATGTTAATCTCGTAAATGAGCTTGTCAGCCTGATCAACACCCAGCAGGCTTTTTCAGCAGCTTCCAAAGCAATTCAGGCAGACAATGATATGGTGTCACGTTTAACTAAGTAAATATAGTTTGTTGCAACTGCGGGGGCAAACCACGCGCCGACAGAAGGCAGGACACACATGACAAAGCTCATTGCAATTTGTGACACAACGAAACGTATAAAATCAGACCGTTTCTCATTTCGTCTTATTGATCATTTAGAAACACATTTTGGATCCGCAAATAGCCTTGATCGCAGTAAGATAACTCATATCAAAGATAAACGGTCTCAGGCGACTCATGTGTTTAACTCTTCGATCGTTGAGCAGCCTGTTGGTAATTTGTTTGGAAGGCATGTGGGCTCGGTAAAAGATGGCCGCCTTCCGGGAGATAATTTTACCAACCTGGTTCACGGTCGGAATGCTTTTGATTGGCCCCTTAACCTAAAAGCAAACGATAGCTGCCCAGAAGATTTCCATGAGTTTTTGCTTATAAATGCCGACATTGATGATGCTTTTTGGCATGAAGCGCGTCTCTTGCCACTTTCTGATGTCGTGCTAGTGTTGGACGATTATGTATCTCCAGAAGCTGAATGTATCGAATTTACGCGTAACGCTCTAGAACGTTTTAAGGGTACTACCATCTGGGTTGTGGTTTATTCAAAAAACCACTTGGCACAAGCTTTGGATATATATTGCCAATTTGAAAACTTCGTTTCCTCCTCAAATCCAGAAGGGATGTCCTTTCTCGGACATTTGCCAAAATATAAAAAGGATCATAGGTACAGTACGATAGAGACAATCGGATTACAAAATATTGCGTTTTCATTATTAAATTTGAATTATCAACCAATCCCTCATAATATACTAAGTGAACTGGGCAAAGGGTCGTTGCATTGAAAAATCAGCGGTATAAAGAACAATCTAAGGATGTGAATCGGATTGTTCTCAACCATGAAGGGCTAGTGCGCAGAATTGCATTCAAGATGCATTCACGGGTATCTACTTTTATTGAATTGGATGACCTTTTGCAGTCAGGCCTTGAAGGGCTTGTAGATGCCGCGCAAAAATATTCTGCAGTAGAGGGCGCTTCTTTTGAAAGCTATGCCAGTATCCGCATCAAAGGATCCATGTTGGACCTTATCCGTAGATGTGGAAACCTAAATCGTTCAACAGTTCAGGCTAAACAGAAGATTGATGGAAAGCGCGCTGAACTTACGGCGGAATATGGGCGAAATCCGACGGATGAGGAAATTGCGACTTCCTTAAGCCTCTCCACTGATGAATACTACAGCTGGACGCGGTTGTTTGAGGCTAATGTTTCCGAAAGCTTGAGCCATTCATATGATGAATATTCGATGGTGTTTGCGGCGCCGAGCATTGAGCCTGAGCGCATTATCGACAGTCAGAGTTTGCGCGAAACTTTGGTCGGAGCGTTAAAGAGCCTGAGTACACAGCAAGCGCATGTGCTGCAACTTTATTATGTCGAAGACTTGAACATCTACGAAATAGCTCGCGTTCTTGACATTACGCCGGGGCGAGTATCTCAGATTAAATCTGAGGCTTTCAAATTGATGAAAAATCAACTCTCAGATTTTCGCGATAATAGCTAAATTCGGCTTAAGTCTGGGCCATACCTTTTGCTTTCTTGGCTGGGGGCTAAAGAATGTGATTAAATGCCTCTGAAGAAAGCAGTACCGGGAAAAATTTATGAACAGAAAGCAAGAGCCGAATGAAAAGTTTATCGTTCTTGCGGGGGCTACGGGGTATATCGGGCGATATGTTTTTCACGAACTGATGCTGCGGGGATATCACGTGACGACTCTTGGGCGTAGCAAAGCGCAAGACGAAAACGCGCTATACCAGCATATTCATGTTGATGTTTGCGATGATAGCGCTGTTGCAGCTTTAGAGGGAGACCTTCCTAAAAATGCTGCCATCATTTCCTGTTTGGGCAGTAAAACAGGCGGGCGGCGGGATGCTTGGGAGGTGGAATATGGTGCCAATCAGTCATTGTTGAGGCTGTCGAAAACTGTTCAGGCCAAGCAATTTGTCCTGCTTTCTGCAATTTGTGTTCAAAAACCACGCCTAGAATTTCAGTTTGCAAAGCGTACATTTGAAGATAATCTCATTGCCTCCGGAATACCCTATTCCATCGTGCGACCAACAGCCTATTTCAAATCTTTGGCAGGGCAGATCGACAATGTAAAAAATGGCAAGGCCTTTTTGATTTTCGACACAGGTGAGCGCACGTCCTGTAAGCCGATCTCGGGCGGGGATTTGGCGACCTATCTTTGTGATTGTTTGGATCGCCCTGACCGAAACAATCGTGTACTTCCAATCGGCGGTCCGGGCCCAGCGGTTAATTCAAAAGAGCAGGCAGAGATTTTGTTTAAGCTGCTTGGGAAGCCCCTAAAAACACGCAAGATTCCGAGTTCTATTTTCAAGGTCATCAACGCATGTCTTGCGCCGTTTGGGATATTTTCAGAGGCCCTTTCGGATAAGCGTGAATTTCTCCGGATCGGACATTATTATGCAACCGAATCAATGCTGATCTGGGACGATGATATTAACGCATATGATGCGGAGCAGACACCCGAGTTTGGCACAGAAAGCCTTGAAACCTTTTACAAAGACGTTTTAGAGTCAGGCCTTCAGCATCATGAACTTGGTACGCATAAATTGTTTTAATCATTTTTAAAGAGGTCTTGATGACACCCCCTGCTTTTACTGAACTTTTGAATCATTCATGGGATATTCTGACAGAAATCGCCACAGCCAAAACAGCTTTGCGCATCATCACGATTGCTACCGTTGATCGCGATAACCAACCCCAAGCCTGCCTTGTTGTCTTGCGCGCTGTTGATCGTCACCATCAAGTTTTAGAATTTCATACCGATGCCGACTCTCTCAAATGTCAGAGCCTTACGAATAATCGAAAAGCGCAAATCCTCATCTGGCAGGAAATGACTGCGGTACAATTGCGCCTTTCGGTAGAGGTGTCTTTGCGGCAGGATGCCAAAGCAGCAAAACTCTGGCAAAAAGTTCCCTCTCCAAGCCAGATCGCCTATGGAAAACAGCCCCCTACTGGCTTAGCGATCGATGGACCATTTGACTACAAAACCTTATCTTCAGAAGGGAAATTTGTTGTTGCAGAATGCTTGGTAACAAAGATTGATTATCTGTCGCTTAAAAAAGATCATTTCAGGGCGAAATTCGAAAAGCAAAGCGGTTGGTCCGGAAAATGGATATCGCCCTGATCCAATCGAATAATCTTTCATAAAAGCTTCACTTTACCCGAACTTAAGGCTTTAATATAACCTCTTTGAAGCAGCACGCTGCAGAAAAGATATGTTACTGTTAAGGATCCCTTTTCGTGACTGCGGAGAGATCAATATGCGTTTCGCATTTTTGGTAGTCCTGTGCGGTACATTGTTGAATTTTCGCATTTGCAGTGGTTTTTGATCAATCCTGAGATTATGAAGATGAATTTGCATCGATTTTTCTGTTTGAATCATACTGCTTTTGTTCTGTCTTTGAATACCCTCAATTTCCAACGTGTAACGCGTTAATTTATTGTTTCTAGAGAGCTCCAAGCAATACAAGTTATGATCCAAATCAATTTTTCATGAACTGTGACTTGAGAAATTGTGCTCTCGGAACTCATCTTTGCTTCGTTGAATTTAGGGCAAATTCGATCTGACCGTTGCTCATGTGGATGACTTATGGCACTACGAGGTTCGAACGAAGATTTAGTTGAGATAAGTCATGAGCGATTTTGCAACCCTGCGTGAAGTCATGGTCGATACACAAATTCGTCCATCTGACGTTACAAAGTTCCCAATTCTGGACGCTATGCTGAAAATTCCGAGAGAGCATTTTGTGCCACGGGACAAACGCGATGTTGCTTACATCGGAGAAAGCGTTCCCTTAGGCGCCGATCGTGTTGTAATGGATCCGCGCACACTTGCCAAACTTTTGGATGCACTGGATATTACGCAAAGCGAGCTGGTTTTGGATATCGGATCGGGTCTTGGATATTCTTCCGCTTTATTGTCGCGCCTGGCTGAGGCGGTTGTGGCGATAGAAGATGATGAGACGCGTGTGGTAGACAGCGAAGAGGCTCTACAAGACATGGGGCTGGACAATATTTGCTTGCTACATGGGGCACTAAACGAAGGGGCCGCCCAGCACGGGCCTTATGATGTGATCCTCTTTCAAGGAGCTGTCGAGGACATTCCAGTTTCGCTAATTGACCAACTCAAAGAAGGCGGACGTATTGGTGCGATTTTTGCGGACGGAATGAACGGTGAGGCGCGCATCGGTTTCAAACGTGAGGGGCGCATGACGTGGCGGTTTGCGTTTAATGCAACCCTTCCGATTTTAGATGGGTTTCGAAAACCGAAAGAATTTATGCTGTAGGGTTTGGCTAAATCATTCGCCACTCAAGCCGTTATAAAAATGAAGGTGCTTTAGGATGATTGAAGTGAATAAGAAAAGTCCTAATTTACAAAGATGTTTTGTATTTCTGGCAGTCGTGCTTTTCAGTGTGCCACAAATTATAAATGCAGACACTTTGCGAGAAGCTTTAGTCAAAGCCTACAATAGCAGCGGTCTTCTAGAACAGAACCGTGCGTTGTTACGCGCGGCGGACGAAGACGTTGCTGTCGCTGCCTCTGCTATGCGGGGCGTTTTGGGCTGGACGTCCAGTATTTCTCGTCAAAAGACCCAAACGCTCACAACAGACACAGTGACAGATGCCGCAAGTGTCGGGTTAACAGCAAGCATTACGATCTATGATGGCGGGCAAAATAAATATGCCTTGGCAGCTGCAAAAGAGGCAGTGCTTTCAACACGTCAGGCCTTGGTTGGTGTGGAACAGCAGGTCTTATCTGCAACCGTCAGTGCTTTTATGGAGGTGCGCCGGTCGCGCAAAACTGTGATGTTGCGCCAGAACAATGTGCGAGTCATAAAAGAAGAACTGCGTGCAGCACAGGATCGGTTCGAGGTTGGAGAAGTTACAAAAACGGACGTCGCTTTGGCACAGGCGCGTCTTGCTGCCTCAAAAAGTGCGTTGGCTGTCGCCAAAGGTGAACGAGCTCAGGCTGAAGAAAACTACAAACAAACAGTTGGATCTTTTCCGAAAAGCCTATCTGCGCCGGGACGCTTGCCCAAATTGGTCAGTTCGGCTGCGGCCTCGAAGAATTCGGCTGTTCAAAATCATCCTGATATTATTGCCATTCAGCATGATATAAAGCAGGCTGAATATAACATGAAACGTACAAAGGGCGCGTTTCGTCCTAGTTTGTCGCTTTCTTCTTCACTGGATTATACCGATCAAGATGCAGATGACTTTCAACGTTCAGGCAGCATCCGCCTTTCCGCAGAAGGCCCAATTTACACAGGCGGTCGACTGCCAGCAATATTGCGTCAAGCAATAGCGCATCGTGATGCACAAAGATCTCTCCTGCATCTTACGCGGCTGAGATTAGAACAGGAAGCTGGGGGTGCTTTTGCACTTTTGCAGATGGCGCGTGCGGGTCGTAAGGCCAGCGAAGAGCAAATTCGCGCTTCAAAGGTCGCCTTTGAAGGTGTTCGTGAAGAAGCAAAGGTGGGTGCCCGTACAACCCTTGACGTTTTAAACGCTGAGCAAGAACTGTTGGACGCTCAAGCTGGCCTTATTTCGGCAGAGGCAGATGAGCAAATCGCAGCCTATAGGCTGTTGGCACAAATGGGAAAGCTGACTGTCGATGACTTAAATCTCCCAGTTCAAAAATACGACCCACTGGAGTATTATAACCTGGTCAAAGGGGCACCGACATCCATTAGCAATCGTGGAAGAAAATTGGATCAAGTTCTCAAGTCGATTTCAAAATAAAGGAAATGTTTAGGGCCACGTTACATACTGCGATTTACGCAAGACTCAGCAAGGGCACATGGATTAATGAGTGACAAAACAAGAACTGATTTGACGGATGTATTTGCTTCTTCGAAAAATATAGTGCCTGATGAAGGTGAAACTTTTAATGAGGCAGCAGTATTTCGAGGCGATGGGAAGCTAATTTTAGCGCCGTCATTAAGGATTTCTGACAATTCGGACGATGACGAAAGTCAGAGAAAAGAAAGGTTTGAAGAGAAAATTTCCAGTCTGGAAGAAACCAGAAAAGATATAGTTGATCCGTGGGAGCCAGATGCCGCGTTTGGTGATCTGTCTTTTGACATTTCAGAGGCTGTGGGCAAAGACGCTTCAATTGAAAATCAAAACGAGATATACGATCGTGGGGAACAGGGAATAGAAAAACCGGCCGTGTCTCTGTTGTCAGTTGATTATGAAGAGCTTAAACCGATTGTTTCAGATATTATTCACAAAGAATTACGCGGTGTTCTGGGTGAAAAAATAACTTCAAACATTCGTGGCATGGTCCGCCGCGAAATTAAAATTGCCATCAACAATATAACGCGTGATCGTACAAACTAAAAATTGGAAACGCTCGCGCACGCGAGCGTTTTAA
>CAJXHI010000066.1 GCA_913051655.1 uncultured Alphaproteobacteria bacterium | reverse complement strand
CAAGAGGGTGTCATAAATAATTTTAGAAAATCTTAAAGGACTTCTTTGAGAATCCGCAACTGCAACTCAGACCATGCTTTGTTACAAAACAATCCTCACAGAATATTTTACAGTGCGGTACTTAAAACGGTTCGATTTAGAAAAAGCAAAAGCTAAGCCGGGTTATCTATGTTTTTCACATGGCCAGATACCCGCAACCCCAAGCGCGGGATGTCGAAGAACCGTCTGTTCATTGATCCCATAAACCTTTGATAATCCACCATTGATTTCAAGGACATATTTAACCGTTTCACCACCAAATTTAGGGGTCAAGTCATGGGGTTGCGCATTTTGGTGCAGACCAGTCATCCTTCCCTTCGCATCAAAGAAGAGCATATCGAGGGGGATGAGCGTGTTTTTCATCCAGAACCCAACTTCTGACTCGCTAGGATAGATGAATAACATTCCGTTGCGCTTTGGCAAATGACCCACATACATCAATCCACGCGCACGATTTTTCGGAGTGTCGGCAAGCGTAACAACAAAGCTGACTTGCCCCCAGTCACCGCGTAGATCAACTCGCGTATCTGCGCACGGTTTGGCCGTGACCGCATTTGCTGCAAGAGCTGCAAAAAACATTGTCGGTATCACGACGTTAGCTAAAGTGTTCAATAATCTTAAGCGCTTTCCCATGGGTACTTATTTGCAGCCATTTGTCGCTTTTTTAAGCTAAAAGCGCTCAAGGCAATCACTATCTTTACTTTAAATCAGTAAGTCCATATCAGCGCAAGTAATATGCACAAAAATGTCTTATTCACTGCCGGAGTTATTTAAAAAGGCCCAGTCCTTCTGCGAGATTAAGCCACTTGATTCTCACTGTTTTCATGCTGTCGGCGAAGATTTATTCAACTTTGATGAATTTAACGTCCGATACACAAAGTTGCGCGACGACGTCCGCTTATATCAAACTTATCGTACACGACTGAAAACCTTTACCGTTATTTTGCAATAAATAAACAAATTTTACCTTACCTCCGATCGCATTTTGACCTTAACGCCAGAGAACAGTTGCATGAAACAAAATGTCCTGATCAGACGCGTCAGAAAAAAGCTGGAACCGTTTATTGGACTTAACCGTTTAACATAGCCTAAAAATTTTTTTCTTCGTCAATTCCGACACAGGCCTCCAATTACAATCTCAAATTTTCAAGTCCACCGTTGTGCATCTTTGGGTGGCAAAAGACGAAAAATGAATTTAATTTCAATACAGTTCATGTAAAAGTTTCTAACTAAAGTAAATTGACGTTTCGCTCGTCTTTTACCTAGGGGCTTAAACGTTTAACACACCAGTCATCTTTTGCACTCATGCGGCTCCAACGAAATCTATCGTGCAACCGATAATCGCCGCCCGCCCAGAATTCCATTTCAACGGGTTTAATGCGAAATCCGCCCCAATGGGGCGGTCTCGGCGGTGCATCAACGAATTTCTCATTAAAATATTGTACTTTATCTATTAAATCTTGACGCGAACTAAGTGGTTGTGATTGTCTAGATGCCCAAGCGCCAATGCGGCTTTGAAGATGTCGGCTCTGAAAATAATCATCTGCCAAAACGCCTTCTTCTTTTTCGACATATCCTCTGACACGTATCTGTCGATAAAGCGATTTCCAATAAAGCACAAAGGCGGCCTTCCCGCTTTGAATAATCTCTATGCCTTTTCTACTTTCATAGTTTGTATAAAAAACAAATGCGTCTTTCTCGATACTTTTTAACAATACGATCCGCACATTTGGCAACCCATCTGAATCGACGCTGGACAGTGCTATAGCATTAGCATCCACTGGTTCACTGGCTTCCGCTTCTTTCAGCCAAAAGCGACATAAATCAAAGGGATTATCACCTGCAAAAATTCCGCTTCGTCCGCTCATAACAAATACTCCTTTTTTATAACCTCACTGAGGCATTTAATTTTCACCAACCTGCCCTTGATGCAAACGACTCAATCGCATACACGACAGAAAAGAACCTAGTAGGAGGGGATTTTATGTCAATCAACCTGATGCAAGGAAAGCGTGGCCTAATCATGGGGTGCGCAAATGATAAATCAATTGCATGGGGCATTGCTAAAGCCTGCGCTGAGGCTGGTGCAGAATTGTGTTTCTCCTATCAAGGAGAGGCCCTAAAAAAGCGTGTAGGGCCGCTAGCTGAAAAGCTAGGCAGTAGTTTTCTGATAGAATGCGACGTCCGCAACGGCAAAGAGATAGATGCACTTTTTGATCAGATTAAGTTGGCTTGGGGTAAGATTGACTTTGTCGTCCATGCGATCGGCTTTTCTGATAAATCCGAACTGCGCGGCCGTTACATAGAAACGAGTTATGATAACTTTGCAATGACTATGGATATTTCTGTCTATTCATTCACGGCAGTGTGCCGTAGGGCTGAAAAACTCATGTCTGATGGAGGAGCCTTGCTGACGATGACCTACTATGGGGCTGAGCAGGTTATGCCACATTACAATGTTATGGGGGTTGCAAAGGCAGCACTTGAGGCCTCAGTTATGTATCTTGCAGAAGATCTTGGCAAAGATAATATCCGCGTTAACGCCATTTCAGCGGGTCCAATAAAAACACTTGCAGCCTCAGGTATCGGAGATTTTCGGTATATCCTCAAATGGAACGAGCTTAATTCCCCACTTCGGCGCAATGTCACTATTGAGGATGTTGGAAAATCAGCCCTCTATTTGCTGTCTGATTTAGGATCCGGCGTTACAGGAGATGTTCTTCACGTCGATGCAGGATACCATGTGGTGGGTATGAAAGCCGTAGATGCGCCCGATATTGACGTTGTAACCGGGAGGAAAAACGCGTGAGTACACAGCTGCCCCACGAAAAAGGTTTTCATGTTAGCTGGGACCAGCTACATCGGGATGCCCGTGCGTTGGCTTGGCGGCTTGATGGTCAGGGTCCAGACAATGGCAATTGGCGCTCTGTTGTCGCCATTACACGCGGAGGTATGGCCCCAGCCATGATCATCGCACGCGAACTGGATATTCGTATTGTCGATACAATCAGCGTAAGATCGTATAATTACCAATCTCAATCTGAACCAAAAATCATAAAAACTCCGGACGGTTCGGTGGTTCAGGACGGGACTGGAGTTTTGATTATCGATGATCTTGTCGATACCGGAAAAACGCTTGAGGTGGTCCGCGACCTGATGCCAAAGGCACATGTTGCGACAGTCTATGCCAAACCGATGGGGCGCACACAGGTAGACACATTCATCACTGAAGTCAGCCAAGATACTTGGATCTTTTTCCCTTGGGACATGGCGTTGCAATATGTCGAGCCCTATCGCGGGGCAGATTAAAGATATCGCATGAAAGGCACATATTGACATGACGAGCCGCGCCGCACGCACATTCCCTGCCCCCATTAAGGCAGCGCACGACTGGATGCAGGAGATGGAATTTACCAACGATACGCCGCTGATCGATGTATCTCAAGCAGCCCCTGCTGACATTCCGCCACGCGCGTTACGTGATGCAATGGCGCAATTCGTCTTGGAGGAAAAAGAAGCACATCTTTACGGGCCGATCCTTGGGATGACACGGCTCAGATCCGCTATGGCGACGCATTGTATGGAAGCGTACCGCTCAGATATTACCGCCGACCATATCGCCATCACTTCAGGATGCAATCAAGCCTTTTGCGCCGCTATTGCGGCGATTGCAGACGAGGGCGATAATGTCATCCTAGTGACACCGTGGTATTTCAATCACAAAATGTGGTTGGATATCATAGGCATTAAAACGAAAGCCCTTTTTTGTGGTGCGGACATGTTGCCCGATCCTAATACCGCAGCTGCTATGGTATCTCGCAAGACCCGTGCGATTTGCCTCGTTTCACCAAATAATCCTGCAGGGATAGCCTATCCTGATCATCTTTTACATGCTTTTTTTGATCTAGCCGAAAGCCACGGGATCGCCTTGATCCTTGATGAAACCTACAAAGACTTTCACCCTTATGCTGCTTTTCCCCATAGTCTGTGCACCCGTAAAAACGCCTGTGATACTTTGATCCAGCTGTTTTCATTTTCTAAAAGCTACCGATTAACGGGACATCGTGTGGGTGCAATTGCAACTGCACCCAAACTTCTCAGAGAAATTGAAAAATTCCTTGATACTGTGAGCATCTGCCCGTCACAGGTGGGACAATATGGGGCCTATTGGGGATTGCTACATCTCTCTGACTGGCTATCAGAGCAACGCGCTGAAATGCAAAAACGTCGAGAATATTTACAATCTGAATTCTCCAAACTGTCCGATGTCGGCTGGAAGCTTCTTGGTGCAGGTGGGTATTTTGCTTACGTCGAACAGCCCTTTCTACAGTCTTCCGATAAAATCGCGCAAATTTTACTGCAAAAGGCAGCAATCCTTTGTCTACCCGGAACAATGTTTGTACCTTCGGACGTTAATAAGGCACATACGCAACTGCGGATTGCATTTGCTAATATCGGATGCGATGAGATTGAAATATTGATCCAAAGACTTCACAAATTTAGCTTGGCGCTTGCCTACCCTTCAACAGGCAAGTAGACACAATTGAAACGCAAACCTTTCAGAGGCTTTTATGGCACCTTCAACGAATAAATTGTCAAAAACATTTGTGTGGATTTTGCTGGGCCTTTTGATCATTGGCCTTGCTGGGTTTGGAACCGGTAATTTTGGCGGGCGGACGAATTCTGTGGGCTCTGTTGGCGATAAAGAGATCGGTGTGAATGAATACGCGCGTGCGCTCCAAAATCAGATGAATGCCGCCTCCGCACAGTTTGGTTCAAAAATCTCGTTCCAGCAAGCGCAACTTTTTGGTATACAACAACAGGCACTTAGCCGTTTGGTTGTTGAAAAGACCCTTGAAAATGAGGCCGATCTTTTAGGTATTTCCAGCGGTGATGAAACAGTTCGCGATAAACTTATGACAATAAGCGCCTTTAAGGGTGTTGATGGAAGCTTTGATCGCACGGCCTATGACTTTGCCCTTAAAAATGCAGGTTTAACTGAGTCAGAGTTTGAGCAGCAACTGCGCGCCGAGGCGGCACGGCTTTTGATTGAGAAAGCGGTAGTAGGCGGCGTTAAAATGCAGTCGTCGTTTGGTGATTACGCGATTAGATATATTCTTGAGGAACGCAAAATAGCGATTTTAGAGCTTGGTGAAACTGATTTGCCAACACAAATCGGCACGCCTGCCGAAGATACGTTACAATCTTTCTATGAGGAAAACATCGATCTGTTTTCCCTACCCGAGAGCAAATCAATCACTTACGTAATCCTGACGCCAGAAATGCTCGTTGATCAGATTTCCGCAGAGGACAGCGATCTTTTAGCGCTCTATGAAAAAAATATCGAAGCGTACAAAAAACCTGACCGACGTTTGGTGGAACGGTTGAATTATTTGGATCTAGCTGCAGCAGAAAGTGCAGCAGAAAGGTTAAAATCTGGTAGCGTTGATTTTGACAGGCTGGTCCAAGAACGCGGCTTGACGCTAAACGATGTCGATCTCGGCGATGTCTCTCGAAACGATCTCGGCGACGCCGCAGAGGCCGTTTTTGACCTTGGGAGCGGAAAAACGACAGCCGCACTGAAAACTGATCTGGGCGCGGTGATCTATCGGGTCAACGGTATCTTAAATGCGCAAGAGACACCCTTTGAAGAAGTCAGAGAAGAGCTAAAGCGCGAATTCACCTTGGACCGTGCTCGTCGTTTAATTGAAAGCGAACAAACGCGTTTGGATGATTTGCTAGCAGCGGGTGCAACGCTTGAAGACTTAGTAAACGAAAGCGAAATGTTGTTAGAAACAACCATTTACTATGATGGTGTGGACACTGATATCGCGGGTTACGCAGCTTTCAGATCTGCAGCCAACGCGGTCACGGAATCCGATTTTCCATCGATAATCTCTATGTCTGATGGCGGCATTCTAGCACTGCGATTGAACCGGATTCTTCCAAAACGTCCACAAGATTTTGATTTTGTCAAGGGCGACGTGGCATCTAAGTGGCGCCAAGACGCGCTAAGCGAGGCATTGCGCACTCTGGGAAATGAAAAAATTCAACTAGCCCAAAATGGCGAAACGCTTGCCAGTTTAGGTTCAAAGTTTCAAATTGCTAAAAACGTGCAACGAAACGGAAACATTGTAGATATACCTGCAAGTGTGGTTGCGCGTGCCTTCGAAGTGAAGGAAGGTGAGATTGCGCTGGTCAAAGGTATGGAGCAAGTTTACGTGGTTCAACCTGTTGCAATCATTGAAGGTGATGGGAATAGTCAGCAAGCGCAATTTGTTAAAGAGTCCTTTGTCGCCCAGCTCGACCAAGCCTTAGCAAATGACCTATTTCAGATCTTTATTTCCCAAGTTCAGAAATCTGCCGGTGTGTCCCTAAATGATCAGGCACTCAATGCAGTGCATACCAATTTCCAATAACACCTTCCGATTATGATTTTACCAGAATACAAAGATTTCGAAGCTACATTTGTCAAAAAGCGTAATCAAGTCATTTATACGCGCCTTGCGGCTGATCTAGATACGCCCGTATCACTGCTTTTAAAGCTGACGAATGCAAGTAAAGATGCCTTTATTCTTGAGTCTGTTACGGGTGGCGAAGTCAGAGGGCGTTATTCGGTCATAGGAATGAAGCCGGATCTGGTTTGGAAATGCAAGGGCACAAAAAGTTTCATCAATCGCTCTGCACGCTTTGATGAAGATGATTTTGAAGAGCAGGATATGCCGCCACTGGACGCATTTCGGGCATTGCTTAAGGAAAGTTACATAGACCTACCCGATGGGCTGCCGCAGGCCTCTGCGGGGCTATTTGGGTATCACGGCTATGATATGATCCGTCTGGTAGAAGATTTGCCAAATGTGAACCCCGATCCATTAGGTCTTCCCGATGCATTATTTTTACGCCCTTCAGTGGTTGCCGTTTTGGACGGGGTAAAAGATGAAGTTATTCTTGTTGCCCCTGTTTGGGCAACGGATCAAAGTTCACCTAAGGTAGCTTATGCACAGGCCGCAGAACGGATCATGGATGCAGTGCGCGATTTAGAACACCCCTTGCCCGACCCACGCGATCTTGGCAAGCCGTCAGACATCGCGAAGCCAATTTCGAACTTCACTAAAGCAGGCTACATGGAGGCAGTTGAAAAGGCCAAAGAATACATCCGAGCTGGTGATATTTTCCAGGTTGTACCGGCGCAGCGTTGGACACAAAATTTCAGCCTACAGCCTATTGCACTTTACCGGTCACTCCGGCGTACCAACCCTTCGCCCTTTATGTTCTATTTTAATTTTGGCAGCTTTCAGGTTATTGGTGCAAGCCCTGAGATTTTAGTACGTGTCTTTGGCAATGAAATTACTATCAGACCCATAGCAGGTACCCGCCCCAGAGGCGCGACACCAGAAGAGGATATTTTCAATGAGCAGGAACTCTTAGCTGATAAGAAAGAACTGGCTGAGCATCTCATGCTTCTTGATCTGGGGCGCAATGATGTTGGACGTGTTGCAAAATTTGGGACAGTACGACCAACGGAAAAGTTCATCATCGAACGGTATAGCCACGTGATGCATATCGTATCAAACGTTGTTGGGGAATTATCGGAAGACCACGACGCGCTCTCTGCTTTTTTTGCAGGCATGCCAGCCGGCACGGTATCTGGTGCGCCAAAAATCCGTGCGATGGAAATCATCGATGAATTGGAACCAGAAAAGCGAGGCGTTTACGGCGGTGGTGTGGGATATTTCAGCTCAGGCGGCGACATGGATATGTGTATCGCCCTAAGGACCGCCATCGTAAAGGATGAAAAACTATATATTCAGGCTGGTGGCGGTGTGGTCTATGACAGTGATGCACAGGCCGAATTTATGGAGACAGTGCATAAATCGAATGCGATACGCCGTGCTGCTACAGACGCCGGAATGTTTTCTGATGGCCGCAGCGGCAATCGATAAAAAATTTTTCTATTGCTCGCAATTATTCCATGGCAAGCAAGTAACGTAACAGTGATCTTTGTAAAAAGTCAAAGCAGCTCCGGCTCCTTTCAGCACCTCAATTGGACGAATGAACCTGCCCGTCAATGTACTTATCATTAAACCGGTAGCGTTTAGCGCGGCGAATTTATGCAATATTTCCGCCTATTCCTACTCAATGTACATGCGATATATGTATATGTTTTTATTCATTATTATTTTCACTTTTTAATTACTTTGTAAGTTGATGGCTCAATCTTCAATCAACCTTTTTCCAAAACTGATTACTTCATCTTCACTGTAGCCAACTGCTTTATAAAAGTTTATACCTTCTTTGTTACCTGCTCTTATTTGAAGGCTTATTTTTAGGCAGCCTCTATCAACAAGTATCTTCTCTCCAAATTCTATTAACTGTTTTCCAAAGCCACTTTTTTGGTATTTAGGAAGAAGTGCGAAGTAGTTTAACTATCCTCTATGCCCATCATAACCAAACATAGCGGCGGCAATTATTTTGCATGAGAGATCTCCAACAAAAATTTAATCTTTTTTGTATTTACTTTACGCTCAATATCTAATTTTGGGTTATTCTAACTTCTTACCAAACCGCATTCTTCCCAAACATAAATGATGTCTTCCTTATCTATATGCTGAAAAGTTCTTATGTTTAGTTCTGTTAATATTTTTTCAGCCATTTCTACGTTTCACAATTGTTCCTGTAGTTCGTAAGTTTCGTTGCAACACCGAAAAAAACCTTATTTTATCAACGATTTGTCTTTTTATAATTCCGTCGCTATGAATTTTTTATACAATACTTTCAATAACTTAAATTAATTCCCTTATTCCCACTCAATCGTACCTGGTGGTTTTGACGTGATG
>CAJXHI010000065.1 GCA_913051655.1 uncultured Alphaproteobacteria bacterium | reverse complement strand
CATAAACCAACCCATGTTGCTCTGGGGTGTATTTAGCAATCTAAACCATGCCAAAGGCCTAAAAGCGATTTTCATCTCATCACGAGAAAGGCCAAATTCATATGCAAAACGATTTATTTCGGTGGTTTCCACGCCAGATTTCCAATCGAATTTCACGACTTTAATCCGCAAATGTAAGGAGAAATGATCGAGTCAAAATGTCACGCGAATTACGCATAGTAATATCAAAAAATAGATACGTATCACCTGAGCTATTTATGAGCGAAGAGGCCGCGGGACTAAATCGACATAGACTTGAAAAAAATAAAAGAGCAAATCGGCTCTTTGCACGATCGCTCGAAAGTACATACCTTTGCTTTGTAAACGGCGACACTGTTATCCGTTCTGAATATGTTTGGACAGATAATGGGTCTCAACATCCTGCTTTACAATATTACTCGTATTATCCGTGAAACCCACGCGCGAAGCCACCTCAGCTGGCGTCAGGAGCTCATTTATTGCGGTTTGAAAGACGATGATCAGGTCAGTATGTGACCAGTACTCTCTCCAACTAAGGTACAAAGCAGGTATATGCGGATAGTATCGGGCAATTACAAAATGGGTAGGATCGAGCATCTGAAGACAGACGACGATAGTTTTGTTCTCCTACAGAGTCAGACAATCAAATCTGTAGATTAAGACCGATCTATCTGTCCCTTGCACTCTGGTAAAGCTACATTCCATCTCGGCTGCAAGTACGGAGATTTCGGTCGTCAACACTCCCTTGATAGCAGCAAAAACAAGGTCAGCGTCCGTCTCAAACTGGAGGCATGTCAAATGGCCAGTCCCCTTGTAATCCTGTGTGATATTATTCATAAACATTGGCATCATAATTAAATCTGAGGGACTGAAACTTAATGAAAGCGATAGTTTGCAACGCGTTCGGAGACCTGTCCCAACTTAAATTAGCTAAAATCGACGAACCAACATGCGGACCTAATGACGTTCTGATAGAGGTCCGTTTTGCAACAGTCAGCTTCATGGATTGGTTGATGACCGATGGAGGCTATCAGATGAAACCATCCCTGCCCTATGTTCCGGGAACAGATGCTTCAGGCGTTGTCAAAGCCGTTGGCAAAAACGTAATCCGTTTCACACCCGGAGATCGCGTCGCGACAAGCACATGGTACGGAGCCTATTGTGAAGTTATGCGCGCACCAGAAGGTTCCTGCAGCCAGATTCCAGATGGCGTGAGCGATCTTGATGCCGCCAATATTATGTATTCCTATGGATCTGCCCATTACGGTTTGATTGGACGTGCTAATCTAAAAGCAGGAGAAACTTTGCTGGTGACGGGGGCTACTGGCGGTGTCGGGCTTGCCGCCTTAGAGATTGGCAAATTGCTTGGCGCACGGGTCATTGCCTGTGTGGGATCAGAGGGTAAAAGAGAACTTGCAATGCAATATGGTGCGGACACCACCATCAACTACGCAACAGAAGATTTGCGAAACCGCATCAAAGAGGTTACTGACGGACGGGGCATTGATGTGGGTTTTGAAATGATCGGTGGCGAGACATTTGAAAAGCTTGCACGCTCAATGAACTGGAACGGACGCCTTTTGCCAATCGGCTTTGCCTCAGGCAATATTCCTTCCCTTCCAATGAATTTGCCACTGATTAAAAACTTTTCTATCGTTGGATCATTTGTTGGTGCATGGTGGGAAAAATGTAATGATGAGGCGTTCAAAGCCAATGATCAAGTCTTTCAATGGGCAAGTCTTGGAAAGATTCAGCCCAAAACAGATCGTGTTATGCGCCTTGAAGAAGCACCTAAGGCTTTGGAACTTTTGGTAAAGCGTAAAGTCAAAGGACGCATCGCTCTCTGGGTGTCCGGCCCAAAGCCTTAAAACCCCTCAATTTGTGGCATTTGGAAAAAACAACTGCTGGGAATTGACCTGAAAAGAAGCGATTTCGGCCTGTCCCCGAGGCCCTGTGATCCATTTAACAAAGGCTTCTGCCCCTATTCTGTTGATATGGGGATGGCGTTCAGAATTTACGGCGATCACACCATACTGGTTGAATAATCGTGGATCGCCCTCAACAAGAACCGCCAAATTTCCTTTATTTCCAAAACTTAGCCAAGTGGCACGGTCGGTAAGAGTATAAGCATCAGTCGATGCGGCCATATTCAGCGTTGCCCCCATACCTGAGCCAATTTCACGATACCACTTTCCTGAAAATGACGAGGGGTCTAGCCCCGCAGCAGACCATAATCGACGTTCGGCCATATGAGTTCCGCTATCATCACCACGCGAAATAAAAAGCACCTCTTGCATCATAATTTTTTCAAGTGCGGTGTTTACGTCTTGCTTGCCTTTGATCATTGCAGGATCCAAAGCCGGACCGACGAGAACAAAATCATTATACATAATATCGAAACGTTCCACACCCCAACCCTGCGCGACGAAGCTTTCTTCTGCCGCTTTGGAGTGGACGAGCAATATGTCCCCATCACCGTTGACAGCATTTTTTAATGCTTGCCCCGTTCCAACGGCTACGACATGGGCCTCTATGCCCGTTTCTGCTTCAAATACGGGTAAAATCTGCGTTAAAAGACCCGAATTTGCCGTCGATGTTGTTGATTGAATGATAATCCTTTCGTCGGCAAATACAGCGATACTATGGAGCAGAAACACACCCATGCTTAGCACCACTTTCTTCATAGCCTTTGTCTAACCTTTCATAGCAAACGACAATTTCCATTTCGTTTCGACATCTTATTTAAAGACGCTTTTAAGGTTTTGTCATTTTTGTTTCATGATCGCTCTCTTTGCCCTATGCGGAATTCAGACTAAATACCGTATTGAGGCAATTTGGAGGGAAACATGAGTGTCATTTTCAATATGTCAAGGCGCAAATTCCGTAAACAAATGGGTGTGACCTCTCAGCCTGTCAAAGAAACAGCTCTGAAGGACGCAGCAGACGGCAACAAGCAAAGTCATAAAGCAGAAGTGAATATGACTGTTAAAGGCCTAGAGTTAGAACAAATCGTCATTGGCACGATGAAAGGGTAGCAGAGTGACCTTAAATCGCGATACCGTGCTCAGCGTGCTTCAATCAGTCATCGATCCTGTTTCGGGCAAAGATATTCACGCAGCAGGCCTAATGCGCGCATTATTCGTAGAAAATGGGAGCGTGCGCTTTGTGATGGAAATTGATCCCTCACGGGCTGAACAGTATGAGGCTGTGCGTCAAGAGGCTGAACAACGAGTGCGCGATCTTGATGGTTGCCGTGACGTTTCCGTCGTTCTAACAGCTCATGAAGATAAAAAACCACCAGACCTTAAACCAAATAAACGTCCCGAGTCTAAGGGACCCGAGCGCATTCCAGGCGTTGCCCATGTGATTGCCGTGGCGTCGGGCAAAGGTGGTGTTGGAAAGTCTACAGTATCGGCTAATATAGCTTGTGCCCTTGCGGCCAAAGGCAAGAAAGTTGGGCTTTTAGATGCGGATGTTTACGGACCTTCACAGCCGAGAATGCTTGGGGTTTCAGGTCGTCCATCGAGCCCAGACGGTAAGACGATCTTACCTTTACACAACCATGGTGTTACCATGATGTCTTTAGGATTGATGACGAGGGAAGATCAGGCGGTAGTTTGGCGCGGCCCCATGTTAATGGGTGCATTACAACAAATGTTGATGCAGGTGCAATGGGGTGCGCTTGACGTGTTGATTGTAGATTTACCCCCAGGAACTGGTGACGTAAAATTAAGCCTTGCTCAAAAAACTCATCTCAGCGGCGCAATCATAATAAGTACACCTCAGGATATCGCTCTTTTGGATGCGCGCAAAGGTATCGATATGTTCCGGCAACTAAAAACGCCTTTGCTCGGTATGGTCGAGAATATGTCAACGCATGTGTGTTCAAAATGCGGTCATGAAGAATATATTTTCGGTCACGGCGGTGTCGCAAAGGAGGCAAAAAAATTGGGTATTCCGTTGCTCGCTGAAATCCCCTTAAGTCTTGATATTCGCCTCGCCGCTGACGAGGGTATTCCGATTGTTGTTGGCAATCCAGATAGCACGCAGGCCAAAGCCTTTCACCGTATTGCAAACCAACTCATAGACAGTGTCCTTGCACCGCAAGATTACAGGCGTGATCAATTTGAAATCCAAGGTTCTTTTGGAAAAACTCATGAATAGCGCTTCATCATCAAACTCCAATACAGACAAGTTCGTGTCGCGCACACCGATGATATTGGAATTAGGGACAGGTTCTGCCCTTCGGTCAGGAAGCTATACAAAGGCCGCAGTGCGCGCTGTGGAGGATGCTTTATGGCACAATTCCATTAACCTCGTTGAGCTTTTTGACGGCGAAAAATCCAATATGTATATTGACGTGGAAATCGCCTGTCAAAAGCCAGAAATGGTCGACGTTAATGCTGTAAGCGATGCATTTCCATACGGTCAGATTTGCACAAAATCCGTTAAAGGCGGATTGGATATTACCCATCCCGCTAAGCCAGATCGCCCTCCAACCATCATTGCCCATGCAGCGATCATCGTATCGCTAAACTTGATAAAAAAGGAGGCATGAGTGAAACGGCTTATCCTTGAAATTGGGTCCGGTACAGATCTTTACGGGCAGGATTATACAAAGGCAGCCCTCAGGGCCTTGCACGATTCCCTGCGTCACAGCTCTATTCTTATGTTGAACGCGCTTGACCTAAGCCATTCGGACATGAACGTTAATGTTACAATTGGCGTTCAGGACCCAAGAAAAGTGGATGTTGAGCAAATCACAGTTGCGGTTCCACGCGGACGCGCCAATGTGAACGTTGTTTTTGGAGGCCAAAACATTGATGCAGGCGGAATTAGTCAATTAAGCATTATAGCCACCTGTGCAGTCGAAGCTTTTGTCCCCGATATGTCAGAGCACTTTGAAATTGGCTGACAGATGATAGGTGTCGTATAAGATTTTCACGGCTGTAAAAGTCGATTTATTCGCCGTCTGTCTGATATTTAATTACTGACGTACATTCAAATTTGTCGCCATACCACCAACTATGCTTGTGGAGTTTGCATCAAATTTATTCTCGTGCGGGAAGCCGCTGGCGAACCAATTCTACAAACCAGCGCACCCCGTGTATCAGTGCATCATCATTGAAATCATAGGCACTATTATGGAGTGGGGCGCTGTCACCGTTTCCTATATTGGCAAAAGCCCCCGGGGCTATGCTGAGCACATGTGCAAAATCTTCTGATGCCCCCATCGGCGCCGCATTGCTGTTGATTGCATCAGCATCAAACACCTTTTTTGCAGCAGCCAAACAATATTGGGTTGCGTCTGAGTCATTGATCAACGGGACAAACACACGATCATATTCCACTTGCGCCTCACAACCATGAGCCATCCCAACGCCTTGTGCGATGCGTCGCATTGCAACCTCAATCGCCTGACCGACCGTATAATCAAAATGACGGCAATCCCCTTCAATTATAGCTTCGCTCGAAATGGCATTTTTCACATTATCGCCGCTGATAGACGTCACTGATACCACTGCCAGTTTTGCAGGGTCAACCGTGCGTGATATGATGGATTGCAGTTCATTTACAATAGAAGCTGCGCAAACAATGGCGTCACGGCAATCCTGAGGGCGGGATGCATGACCGCCCATACCACGGACACGAATGCGAAACCCATCTTCTGCTCCCATGAAAGGGCCAGAACAAATTTCAAAAGCGCCCACCGGCAGTCCAGGTCGGTTATGCAGTCCGTAAACTTCATCAAATTGGATGTCTGAGCCCAATCCATCGCGGATCATTGCTTTCATGCCCTGCCCCCATTCTTCAGCGGGCTGAAACAAAAAATGGACAGTGCCGTCGAAGCCACCTTCTTTCGCGAGAACCGCAGCAGCCCCGAGAAGCATTGTGGTATGTCCATCATGTCCACAGGCGTGCATCTGACCGGGGGTTTTTGATGCGTAGGATAGATTTGTTGTCTCATGAATACGCAAACAATCCATATCAGCACGAAGCGCAATTTGCCGTTTTCCTGTACCCAGTTTAAGACGCGCAACAACACCCGTTTCCCCAATTCCGGTTTTCACATCCTCAAATGCAAAGTCACGCAGTTTTTGCGTGACAAATTCAGCAGTTTTGGTTTCTTCAAAGCCCAACTCCGGATTTTCATGCAAATGGCGGCGCCATGCGCGCATTTCATTGTCCAAATCAGCTATGTTCATAGGTTGGTCCTAATGCAAAAACACATACGAGAGCATAGCTTTTCGATCCAGTTCATTCCAGCACATCTTTAAAGTCTGCGTAGCTTCAAAATACAATCCAATCTTTTCACTATCCAAGTCCACCTCGCATTTTAATTTATGGATGATATTCGCACTCAAACCACCGTCATACTTTAGCTCAATAAACTTTGCCAGATCGAGATGCTAATAAGCCTGCTATTGTTCGATTCATTTCGCCTAGGCATCCCAGCAACTTGCATATGCAAGCGATGCCTTGCCGACTGACCAAGACCATCTACAACAATCTTGCCCATCACAGACCAATGATAACAATCAAAACGAAGCTAGAGAACGGCTACCAATATCTTTGGAACATTTCAAGCGCCTTACCCATCTCCGTCAAAAAACAAGCGTATTCGTTGGATTGGCCGGTTCGATCAGCGCAACGATTCCAGCAATCCCAAGCTGATTTGCAGCAAGATTAATATTAACAAAAATAACATCTTCAAAATTTTGACGCAATGCATCCGTGTAGCTTGTCATAATTTGAATTCGACTCATTTATTGATGCTGTCTGGTTTGGGCCCTGCGGAGGAATTAAAACGTCATGGGCTTTATGTCCGTCAAGATATACCTGATGTCGCCAAGATTCTGCAGGATCATTTTGGCGTTGACTTCACTATGGCGGTAAATAGGCCTTCATTGAACCAGAAACTTCGCCCGCATTTGGCGAAGCTTTTGGGTTGGTTTGAATACAACTGTTTAGGGTCCAGGCCAGTGGCCATAAGCCTAAATCAGGGCGGTGACTTGATCAATTCTCACGACAGGCAACATATTCCAGACTTACATCTTTATTTCTCACCGCTAAGATATTAGACAGCGCCACATGGAACGCGTCCGCTTATGAGCCCGGACCCCTATCCCGCGGCGTGATTGGGGTTCAATTCCACGAAACCAACGAGCACCAGCAAAGGGTCTCTTCAATCTGCTGACCCATACGATCGGCCCAAATTTTCGGGGAACTATATCACCACGCATAAGGATAAAGAGGTCATGCTCGCAGGGATGCATTTGATGCGGCAGTTCTTGCCAACAGATGCCTTGCAGGCGATTGTCAACGAAGAACTTTCCCCTGAAAAGCAAGTGCAGAATGATGCAGATTTACTAAATTTTGTGTGTAAAAAGGGGGGGAACATTATTCCATAAATTCGGGACCTACCGTATGTGCAAAGATGACTCTCGTTCTGTCGCGGATCAAAGATTAAGGGCGGATGGTATAGAACGGCTGCGTATTGTTGATGCCACTGCATTCCCAAGAATTCCGACCAGAATAAAAGTGCCCCCGTGATTATCTTTGTAGAAAAAGCATTAGACACAATACTGGAAGATTATAAACATTAGGAGCGGCGCGATGGTGAAAGTTATTTCAATAGAAACATTCTGTAATGAATTCGTCGGATTTGTACGCATTACTGATGAAACGGGTGCACAAGGTTGGGGTCAGGTATCAACCTATCATTCAGACATTACCTGTCAGGTCCTCCACCGACAGGTGGCACCATGGGTCTTGGGTGTTGGCTTCTCCGATTTGGACGATCTTTTAGATCTGGTGACAGAAAGGGAGCATAAATTCCCAGGCTCATATCTGCGCCGTGCAATTGGTGGATTTGATACGGCTGTTTGGGACCTTTGGGGCAAACAAGCTGAAAAGCCCGTCGTCGCACTTTTGGGTGGTGAGCCAGGTAAGCTACGCGTATATGCCTCTTCGATGAAGCGAGATATCACACCAGTAGAGGAGGCCGAACGCCTGATCGCGCTACAGCAAAGATTTGGTTATGACGCCTTTAAGGTCAGAGCAGGGGCTGAAGTGGGGCGTAACAAAGATGTATGGCCTGGCCGCACTGAAGAAATCATTCCAATGATGCGCAAATATCTTGGGGACACTTCAGAATTACTGATCGATGCAAACAGTTGCTATTCCCCTGATAAAGCCATTGAGGTTGGAAAACTACTGCAAGATCATGGGTTTTGTCATTTTGAAGAGCCGTGTCCCTATTGGGAACTGGAACAAACAAAGATGGTGACAGATGCTTTGAGTATTGATGTCACAGGCGGTGAGCAGGATTGCGATCTTCCCACGTGGAAACGGATGATTGATATGCGCGCGGTTGATATTTTGCAGCCAGATATTTTGTATCTGGGGGGGATCTCTCGGACTTTGCGAGTGGTAAAGCTGGCACAGACAACCGGGCTTCCGGTGACGCCGCACTGCGCAAATTTATCTTTAGTGACCTTATTCACAATGCACTTGTTAAAGGCTATACCGAATGCGGGGAAATATCTAGAATTTTCGATTGAGGGCCCTGATTATTACCCATGGCAAGATGGTCTTTTCAAAAATAATCTTTTCGCAATTGAGGACGGCTTTATAACAGTGGGCGAAGAGCCCGGTTGGGGTACTGAAATTGATGTGGAATGGCTTGAAAACGCTCAGTATCAGGCAACCTACTTTGATTAGTCAAATTTAACGCTGAGGAATGTTTTGAAGATGTAGGTTTAATCTTAGATTATAATTTATCTTGGAGCCGCCGTCGTTTTGTGCTTACTAACGTCAGTATTCGCGCTGCTGCTGCCTTTGAAAATATTCTCGCGGAAATTTAAATGTTTACCCATACGCAGGTTTATTAATAAAGGATTGTCTGTATGACATTGCTTGTTCCGATAAATGCAAATGGCCGTAGTTACGCCTCCATGCAAACCTGCGCCACAGTGATTTGTCTTGATGGATGTGAGCCTGAATATCTTGATGTCGCTATTTCAGAC
>CAJXHI010000064.1 GCA_913051655.1 uncultured Alphaproteobacteria bacterium | reverse complement strand
GCAACTGACTTTTAATCAGTGGGTCGCAGGTTCGAATCCTGCACGGCTCACCACTAATATCAAGGTCTTAGCGGAAAAACGCTAGTCCTTTAGTTTTTTTGGGTTCCAAATGGGTACTAAAAAGCACTGTTCCTACATTTCAAAATTACTCTAACATTTTAAAATGTTTTCACTGAGACTATCTAGAATATAGTATGCTGAAATATGGCTAATTCAGACCATAGAGAAATTCACCTAACTGGTAAATTTGTAGACGGCACACGCACGATTTTTTACATGATTTTTGAAGCGAGTAAATGAGCTTCAATGAATTCTTAGAGAAGCAGAGAGAGCATTACAACGTTGAGCAAAACAATTTGAAAATGTAGTTGGCTGAGACCAATAATAATATTAATTGGTACAAATTAGAAATTTGATTTCGTTGCAAATAACAACACCATTTTCTTGATGTCTTGACTGTATAGTATCCGTACGATTTAAACAAATATTCATGTATCCCAAGAGGATGGCATCACCGGCGTTTGTGAAAGCAGTAATTTGGTATATTCGGCCTCAGGATTCTCAAAGACTTTCTCTGTGCTGTTGATTTCTTCAACCCTGCCATTCCGTAAAACGACGGTATCATCGGCCATTTGCCGTACAACGGCAAGATTATGGCTTATAAACAGTACTGTCAGTCCAAATTTCGCTTGTAAATCTTTTAGCAGATTCAAAATTTCGGCTTGTATAGAGACATCCAGTGCGGAAGTTGGTTCATCGCAAATAAGAAGCCGTGGGCGCGCAAGTAAGGCGCGAGCGATCGCAATACGTTGACGTTGGCCGCCAGAAAATTGGTGCGGATATTTGGTGATTGCATCAGGCGACATACCTACCAAGGAAAGCATCGAAGCTGCCATCTTTTTGCGCTCGACACGGTCTTTGATAAAGCCGTAGAACCATAGCGGTTCGGTTAAAATTTCTCCCACAGCATGACGGGAGTTCAAGCTGGAATACGGATCTTGAAACACCATTTGTATGGCTTGTCTTGAAAGATGTCGACGATTTCGCGATTTTCCAACCGGTAGCGCTACTCCAGCTAAGCGCATCGCCCCACTTTGGGGTGTTAAGAGACCTGTGATTACTTTTGCCAATGTTGATTTTCCAGACCCGCTTTCTCCTACCAGCCCCATGATCGAACCAGGTCTAATGTTAAACGTCACATTATTTAGCGCAACAAAAATTTGGGGCCTGCGGAACAGAGATTTTCGCGGTCCTTGGAACGTCACCGTAATGTTTTCCAAACTCAGTCCAGCAAGTTCTTGCTCTCGTTCCGCAAGCAGCCAGCGCTCAGCTGTTACGGCACTTCTGGGAACGATGCTATCTTCTTTGGCAACGCGAAAACGATCATTTCTGACGTTTAGTGGAGGCACTGCGTCCATCAAAGCTCGCGTGTAAGGGTTTTGGGGAGACCCTAAAACCTGCGACGTTTCTCCGGTTTCCGTGACCCAGCCGTTTCGCATGACAGTCACGCGATCAGCTACCTGAGCTATGACGCCAATATCATGAGTGATTAACATGAAGGCTATCTGACGCTCTTTGGCCATCCGTTGGATCAGCTTAAGAACCTGCGACTGCACCGCAACATCCAACGCAGTAGTTGGTTCGTCTGCAATTATTAGGTCGGGATCGGTACATATTGATAACGCAATCACAACCCTCTGTCTCATGCCGCCAGAAAATTGATGAGGATAGGCTTTTATGCGCTCAGACGCATTTTTAATTCCAATCTCTTCAAGTAGCTCAATGGCCTGATTTCGCGCTTCAGTTTTCCTGATATCTGAGTGAGCTTGGATCGTTTCGATCAATTGATCCTCAATCGTCATTAACGGGTTTAAACTTGTTTGAGGGTCTTGAAATATCATCGAAATCCTATCGCCACGGATTTCATGTACTTGCGCACTTGTCAGGGCCTGAAGATCGGTTTCGCCCAATAATAAAGTGCCGCTTGCAACGTAACCAGGAGATTGAATTAACCCAATTACCGCGGCGCCAACGGTTGATTTTCCTGCTCCACTTTCGCCGACCAAACCGTGAATTTCACCCGGTTTGATGCTCATATCGACGTTTTTGATAGCGGTAAAATCCCCAAACCGAGATGAAAATTTTACAGTCAAACCTCTTATTTCCAGCATCTAGCGTAACCTTGGATTAAAGATGTCACGTAAGAAATCGCCAAGGATGTTGATCGAAACCACCAAGGCCACAAGAACAACGGTGGGAATCCATAAAATCCACCATTCGCCAGACAAAAGAAATTGCATGCCGATGCGGATCAATGTGCCAAGGCTGGGGCTATCGGCCGGCAGTCCGATGCCCAAAAAGGACAAGGTTGCTTCAAGCAAAATTGCTGAGGCTAAATCAACGGTCATGATTACCAAAAGTGGACCAAGGATATTGGGTAATATATGGACAAACATTATCCGCATCGGGCGTTGGCCCATCATAATCGCGGCATGCACGTAATCTTTGTTTATCTCTATAAAAGTCGATGCGCGCGCAGTACGGGCGAAGTTAACCCAAAGTGACAGCGCAATGGCGAGCGTCAGAACCACAACGCGTAAATCTTGCTGAATGGCTTGCGGCAAAAGCCCCCGTGCAATCCCATCAATCAATAGGGCGGTTAGGATAGCTGGTAGTGCCAATTGCACATCGGCGATCCGCATCACTATGATATCAAATCGACCGCCATAATAACCGGCAGCAAGACCAAGACCAACACCAAGAACAGCGGCAATTGCTAAAGCAGATAAACTGATGATCAGCGACAGGCGCGCACCATATAGAATTGACGAAATCATATCACGACCTTGATCGTCGGTGCCAAGTAGATATTTTACGTTAGCACCTTCCTGCCAAAAAGGCGGTAACAGCCCATCAAATAAGCTAAAAGATGCAAGATCATAAGGGTTTACTAATGCGATCTGAGAGGCGAAAACTGCTCCCATAATGATAAAGATGGCAACCATAGCTGCAACGATTGCTGAAGGCGAATTGAGAAACATCCACAAGCCTTCATATTTTTTTAAAAACTCGCTCATGACGCCTCTTTGGTTCGAAGGCGCGGATCGATAGCAAAATAAAGCAGGTCGACTATGAGGTTGACCAGTACAAAGAAGAAAGCGATCACGACGAGATAAACACCCATTAC
The DNA here is from genome assembly GCA_913051655.1 of uncultured Alphaproteobacteria bacterium. GTDB lineage: Bacteria > Pseudomonadota > Alphaproteobacteria > Rhodobacterales > Rhodobacteraceae > LFER01. The sequence continues at coordinate 5,871 of CAJXHI010000064.1, read as the reverse complement.
GGGAATATCAACAAAACGGATCGACTCTAAAAATAATAATCCCATGCCGGGCCATTGAAAAACGCTTTCTGTAACGATCGAAAATGCAATGACACCACCGAATTGTAACCCTACAATGGTGATCACAGGTACCATTGTATTCCTCAGGGCGTGTTTATAATGAAGGCGTTTCATAGAAATGCCGCGTGCCATTGCAAAGCGAATATAATCAGATTTCATCACCCCCATCATTTCAGTGCGCACTAGGCGCATAGTTAGCGTCAGTTGGTAAACGCCAAGGGTGATCGCTGGTAAAACCAGCGCGCGCCAACCATTAAGGGTAAAAAATGAGCTTTCCCAGATTCCAATTTTTACCGTGCCGCCGCGCCCAAAAGTTGGCAGCCAACCTAATTGAACGCCAAAGATGAATATCAGCATGATGCCGATTACAAAGGTGGGGATTGAGACACCAACGAGTGTGGTCATCAAAATGCTTTGGGTTAAAATCCCACGGGGTTTAAGCGCTGTATACACCCCTGCGGGCACGCCAACCAAAAGAGAGATCATTAAAGCGACGATACCCAATTCAAGTGTCGCAGGAATACGATCTGCGATCATATTAGCGACCGGTTGGCGGGTCCGATACGAAAAGCCAAAATCTCCTTGCACCATCTCGCGTACAAATCTTAGGAATTGAGTCACATAAGGATCATTTAATCCCAGCTCTTCCCGTAACCGTTCCTGGTCTACTACCGAGGTTTCAACTCCCGTCATTTGCGTAATCGGATCGCCAACGAACCGGAATAAAGAAAAAGCAATAAAGGCGACAGCAACCATAACAAATACGGATTGCACGATCCGCTTCAGGATAAAGTATGCCATCGCCTTTTACCTTAAAGTTGTATTAGTTTATTGTTACCCACCGCAGCATAAAGAAATTGTCTGCACGCTGTGTCAAATTTATATTGTCTTTCGAGGCCCAGATGAGCGGTTGCGTGTAAAGCGGAATATAGGCTACCTCCGCCTGAGTAATCGCTACTACTTCATCAATCATACTCTGACGTGTAGCCGGATCAATTTCCTGCTGAATGCTAGGTAGGAGTTCGTCAACGCGTTGGTTCGAATAACCTCCGAAATTCCATGAACCGAGTTTCTTTTCAGAATTAGGTGTAGACATCAAGAATCGGATTGGATGCTCCATGTCGAAGGTTCCGGGCGACCAGCCCAGTAAATACATATCAAAATCATCTTCACGCAGCTGCGGCCAGTAATCCCGCACGGGGCCAGTGCTTAGCTCAGCATTCAGGCCAACTGCTGCAAACATTGATGCTGCAGCTCTACACAAAGCTTCGTCGTTAATGTAGCGATCATTTGGGCATTTTAAACCAAAGCTAAATCCATTGGGATAACCGGCCTCAACTAGCAATGCCTTGGCGCGGTCGGGATCATAGGCAGGCCGTGTTGAATTAGCATCTGAATATCCTGAAATTCCTGCTGGAACCAATTGTGAAGCACCATCAATTTTTCCCCTAAAGAGCACTCTGTCTATCGATGCGATATCGATCGCATGAGCTGCGGCCTGCCGGACCCGAACATCTTGAAACGGGTTAGACCCGTCGACGTCAGAAGAATAAAGCAGCTCTTCATGCTCATGACCAAAACCAAACATGATCACGCGTGTTTCTTCTCCTTCAAGAACGCGAAAGCTATCGCGGCTTTCGACTTGCGCGATATCTTGCAAGGGAATTGGCTGAATAAAATCAATCTCACCCGACAACAAGGCCGCAAGCCCGGTTGCCGAATTTCCAATTGGTGTGAATACGGCTTCGGTGATATTGTGCTCTACGTCGCCCCACCAGCTGGCATTGGGAACCAGTACGGTTTTTATCCCGGGATCTCTACTTTCTAATTTAAACGGACCCGTGCCATTTACGTTCATCGTCGCGAAGTTTTCCGCATCACGCGCGGGTAGCTCCGCGCCGTTTCGTTCAGCCCAGCCTTTGTCAAGAATCATAAAATTCGCGATCGAATCTGGAAATAGAGGATTCGGAACCTTAGTAACAAAATCAACAGTATATTCGTCAACTAACCGAACCTCTTTAACCGGTGCGAACCATGACCGAACATCAGAGGCTTCGTCAGAGGCACGATTGTAAGAAAACAAAACATCCTCTGCGTCGAATTTTGCGCCGTCTTGGAAAACTACGCCTTCCCGAAGGGTGAAACGCCAACCATTATCACCTGTTAGCGGTTCCCATGAGGTTGCGAGGGATGGTTCAATAGACATATCTCGCCCACGCCGCACGAGACCTTCGTAAACATTATTTAAAAATGACAACACAGGCGCCGAACTGCCTGCATGAGGATCCATAGTATCGGGATCTGTCTTAGACGCCCAACGAAGCGTGTCTGCCATTCCTAATGTAGCATTCACGGCAAGCACTGCGGCTATCGCTGTGCTCTTGGCCAATTTGTTTATATTCATGTTGTTTCTCCTGTGTTCTGATGTGAATTATCTTCTCGTTTGCACTAGATAGCTAAGTTTTTGAGCGATCGAGTAAACTTTTCAAATTTTCAAAGATAAAGGTTATGAAAAAGTACGATTGTTGTCAAAAACTAAAAATTCGATTTTAAGCATGCAATTGAAATTAATCTTTATCAGCATGGACATATACTAACTTGTTACTAACGTTATGACTGGCTTCGCAACAACTTGCTAAAGACGACTTTTCTCTGTGATCGATCCTGATCAATTTGAGATTACAGAGGCACAAAATTATTTAAAGTATCATTACTCTTCGATAAAGATTTGCCGTGTAAAAGTAGACATGATCTCCATCCCAACTAGACTTTTTATGAATTAAGCCTGCTTCTCAAATTACCATGAAAGCTACACTTTTCAGATTTACAAACATAATGAGTAACATTGCTTTATGGGCCGGCATTAGTTATCTGCGGCGTTATTTAATCGATTGACGAGCTGGGCTAAAACCAATTTAATTTCTAACTATTCAATCAATCGGTAACCTTTTTTCAATTACACGTGCTAATATCGAGGCTCCAATAGGGAGTAATTCTTGACCAAGATAAAATGCCGGATTGTGCAGTCCGATATTGCCACTATGCCCCACTCGGCAGAAGGCTCCAGGGACAAATTTCAAAAATTCCGCAAAATCTTCGGAGCCAGTGGCGGGCTGAAAGTATTCTGAAATAGACTCCTCCCCAAGTATATCACCAGCTGCGGCAAGGAACACATCACAGAGTTCGCTATCATTGACCAAGACGTTAAAAATATTACGCGTTTTCAAATCAATTTTGACTTCAAAGGCTGCTGCGACTCCATCGCATAATTCTTGCATTCTACTCTGAACTAAGTCGGCCACTTCATTATTGAAATAGCGAACATTGCCGGCAAGGTGCCCATTTTCTGGAACAATATTGTAGGCGCTGCCAGCGTGAATTTGCGTCACAGATAGAACACAAGTATCGAGTGGCGCTATATTTCGGCTGACAATCGTTTGTAGCTGATCAACCAGTGAAGCGCCGATAACTACAGGATCTTTGGCTTTTTGTGGCAACGCTGCATGCCCTCCGATGCCATAAATATCTATGTCGAAGAAAAATGCTCCAGCCATTGCTATGCCTTTGCAAATTTCGAAGGTTCCAGGCCTACCGTTTGGCGCATTATGCATGCCAAAAATCTCATCACAGGGAAATTTTTCAAACAACCCATCTGAAATCATTCTACGCGCACCGCCCAAACCCTCCTCTGCAGGCTGGAAAATTAGCATAGCCCTACCGGAAAAATTACGCGTTTTAGCCAGATACTTTGCCGCTCCAAGCAGCATAGTAGTATGTCCGTCATGACCACATGCATGCATCACTCCTGGAGTTTCTGACGCGAAGTCGACCCCGCTATTTTCTTGAATTGGCAAGGCATCCATATCGGCACGCAGCGCGACACATCGATGGCCAGGAAGTCGTCCTTCAATAATTCCTACGACACCAGTTTTGCCAAGGCCGATATCTATGATGTCAACACCGTATTCATCCAGTTTCTCCACAACAAGTGCACTGGTTCTGTTTTCTTCAAACCCAATTTCGGGATGCCTATGTAGATTTTCATACAGCGATTTCAATTCGCTCTCATTCCTTTTTATTGAAGAGATTATATTCAAAAGTTTTCTCCCTAAATGTCTACACTTTTAAAGGTTATAGGTTAATTATTGTTTCGGATAGTTTTTGGGTCTCTTCTTTCTGTCAGGAATTTAACTTAGAAAAAAGTAGATTTTTCTACGTCCGAAATTTTCTTAATACTCTTTTTTATAAGCTTATTGAGGTCAACCCATCAACCCGTCTGTCTACATTGCTTTGTATTGTGCCTAAATGAGATCCGGAGCGTCCTCTTGACAATTAGAGACTGCATCGGTGTACAACTAATTCGTCCGTTGTGTAAAACTTGCCATAAAAAGGAGGGCGCATTTTGAACACCAATACGTCAATATCTAATTTGCACGATTCAGCAATAATCATTGATGGCTGCGCTCCTATCTTGAGAGACTGCGATAATTCAGTCTTCTGGATCGAGGGAGGTGCAACATGCGCGCTTGCTACACTGGCGCTTCATGATGATACTCGAGCCTCCACCCTTGATGCTATTGGTCGCCTGTACAGTCAGATTAAAGATCGAAACGACGTGACAATTGCTCTCCATTCGGAGGACATTATTAGGGTAAAAAAAGAGGGAAAGTTTGCCATCGTGTTGGCTTTTCAAAGCGGTGCAGCACTGGATCGCAACATAGATATGATTGCGATCTATTATAAACTTGGTGTCCGTTCGATGAATCTTGCCTACAATCAGGCCGAAGCGGCGGCGGATGGATGCAGCGAACCAAGAAACGGGGGTCTAACTTTGTTTGGGCGTAAAGTAATTCCCGAAATGAACCGCGTTGGTATGCTACTTGACTTGTCCCATACTGGTCATCAGGCTACCATGGAGGCCATGGATTTATCAGATGCACCGGTTACTTTCAGCCATTCCAATGCTAAATCCCTCTATGACCATCCTAGAAATCTTGCTGATGATCAAATTCTGCGGTGTGTCGAAAAGGATGGTGTGATTGGTCTAAATGGCCATCCTGCCTTTATCAAAGCTGGTACTGCTGCACCTTCTTTAGATGACTACATTGCGCATATTGAAACGATGGTCGACAAGGCAGGGATAGACCATGTGGGTATTGGCTTGGATTTTTCTCATCCTCCGGGGCACCAAATGCCGCCCTCACGTTATGCAAAATTGATTGGGCAGGGTGTCTTTACCACGGATACGCTACCCCCACCGCCATGGTCTTATCCAATTGGTGATGCCCGCTGTCTCGCCGACCTGACCGAAGCGCTTTCCAGGCGCGGTTGGCGCGAGAAAGATCTGCGCAAACTTCTAGGTGAGAACTTTCTTCGCCTTTTCCGTGCGGTCTGGAAATCCGAGAACTAAATCATCCATTTTTTAAATTATTTGATTGTGTTCATTTTTTTCTGTGCAAACTTATAATTTTCCGGTGCCGCCTCCCAATGCAGCAGGGTTCGCGGACCTTGCATCTGAATTGTAACGCCGTGGTTCACAACTGCTCGTCTTCGAATGGTGCTCGCTATCCGTTCAAGATTGTCGGCCACCCATTGTAAGATATCTTTTCGCTCCAAGTTACGAAAGATTAGAGTTAAAGTCCCGATATTCTCATACTGCGGCAACCCCCTAGTTGCGATAATATAGAGAAATGCGGATGGCATATGTAAGAGTTGTAAATTTAGAATATAAATCAGCGGAAGATGTAGAGATTTATTTCAAGAAGTGGGCAAATTGGGCGCCTCACAATATGCCAGAGGCTGTCAATAGGA
>CAJXHI010000063.1 GCA_913051655.1 uncultured Alphaproteobacteria bacterium | reverse complement strand
CAGCAGCGATGGCAATGGCCAAAGCCAAAATCCCACAGCCCAAGGGATTATCCCGCGACAGGCGAAATAAGAACCGTTCCAGCTCGACCTTGCGCGCATCAATTGATGTTCCAAAATCAGTGAAGACATTGCCATCTCGGGTGAGGTAAATACGTGTGATATATTATCCTTCGGTTTAATTCGAGGGCATATTGACAGCTGTGTGAAACAGGGTTTGCTGGTCCACAGCCACTGTATTCTCCAAATTCTGAAAAAGGCTTTGGTTCGTTCGGATGCGGATTAAGGCGTCACTAAAACTTTGTGGGTGCTCTACGTCCTATCGGCGCCCCAAAAGACCGTATGGCCTGATTGATAGAAACTTTGTGGTGCAAATCTTCGGTTTCGATAAGCACTTGATCCCAGTTTCCACTTGTCGCAACTGCGTAAAGCTGGGCGCAGCGTCCAATAAAACAACATCTCGGTTTGCACATATACCATATGTTTTTTCTTTGCGCCGCACTACAACGGGTAACGAAGGTCCCGATATAGTGACAATTAATTGCATTATGTTTCTGGAATTTCGGGACTTCAAGCTCCTAAACTAAATCGCAACGGGCAGATTTGCGACAAAATCATCTTTCTTTGACGTAGGGTTCTCCGCCAGCGCGTGGCGGGATTGCTTTGCCAACAAAACCAGCGAGTATGATCACCGTGAGAATGTAGGGCAAAACATCCAGAAGCTGAACCTGAACCTTGAAGGAAAGATAGGTTTCAATAAGGTCAGGGCGCAGTGCGATAGCCTGCAAAAAACCAAACAGCAGGCAGGACATTAAGGCATACCAAGGACGCCATTTAGCAAAAATCAAAGCTGCGAGTGCAATGTAACCCCGACCAGCGGTCATATCTTTGACAAAGCCTGCTTGCAGACCGGTGGCGAGATAGGCTCCGGCAATACCACAGAGAAAGCCGCAAATGCCTACTGCGGCAAACCGCAGATAAATGACAGATACACCTGCAGTATCCACTGCTTCGGGTGCCTCGCCCACTGCGCGCAGGCGCAGACCAAAACGTGTACGATATAATATCCACCAACTGAGCGGAACGCAGAGCAATGCGACGTAGACCAGTATGGTATGACCCGACAGCAAATCGTTATAAATTGGACCCAAGACTGGGACTTTGGAGATACTTTGGGCAAATGGCAATTCAACGGGGTTAAACCGTCCGTCTCCCGTCAATGAAGGTGTTCTACCGCCCTGCTTAAACCAGTTCTGTGCAATGAGGACAGTCATGCCCGCAGCAAGGAAATTAATAGCCACGCCAGATATCAACTGGTTGCCCCGAAATGTGATAGAGGCCACGCCATGCAGCGCAGAAAGCGCAATGGACGCTGCAATTCCAGCTAGAAACCCAATCCATACCGACCCAGTCAAGGCGGCTATCGCCGCCGAGAAAAAGGCTGCAAAAAGCATCTTTCCTTCAAGACCGATATCAAAAATGCCAGCACGTTCTGAAAAAAGGCCTGCAAGACACGCAAGGAGAAGTGGTGTTGAAAGACGCAAGGTCGAGTCAAGAACCGTCAGGAGATCATTTAGAACGTGAATCATTGTTCATCTCCTGAGCGTCTAAGCTTGCGAAAAAGTGCTTCGACTGGCATGCGGACCATATTGTCCAACGCCCCCGTAAAAAGAATGACCAAAGCCTGTATCACGATGATCAATTCACGCGGAATAGACATCCACATCGCAAGTTCCGCACCGCCTTGATAGAGAAACCCAAACAGAATGGATGCCAATGCGACGCCAAGAGGATGACTTCGACCCATTAGGGCTACTGCAATCCCGATAAATCCAGCGCCTTCTGGGGCATTTAGGATTAGCCTTTCTGCTTCGCCCAATGTTGTGTTGACTGACATCATCCCAGCCAAAGCCCCAGAGATCAGCATCGTGATCACAGTAATCCGCACCGGATCTATACCGGCGTATTTTGCTGCCGAGTCGCTCTCGCCAAAGGCGCGTATTTGATACCCCAACTTCGTTCGCCAGATCAAAAGCCAAACGAATACCGCAGCTAAGAGTGCAATAAAGACGGTGAAATTGGCAGGGGCTGCTTTGGAAAAACTTATTCCGAATGGTGCTAATAGTTCATGCAGGGTCGGTAAATGGGTTGCCGGTGGAAAAGGTGCCGTCGCCGGATCCATAGAGGCTGGCGGGCGCATAACATTAACCAAAACATAATTCAAAAGACCTGCCGCAATGAAATTGAACATAATCGTTGTGATAACAATATGGCTCCCCCGTTTGGCCTGTAAGATTGCGGGGATATAAGCCCATAAAGCCCCAAAAACCGCCGCCATTAGCGAACACCCCAAAAGCGCAACGGTCCAATGCGCCCATGGAATGTAAAGGGCCGCAATACCCACACCAAGACCGCCCAGCATGGCTTGCCCTTCAGCCCCGATATTGAATAGGCGTGCATGAAACGCAACGGATACCGCAAGGCCTGTGAACATAAAGTTTGTCGCGTAATAAAGCGTATAACCCCAACCATAGGTCGACCCAAGCGCGCCATTGACCATCAATTTCACGGCCGCAACCGGATCCTGGCCGATTCCAAAGATAACCAATGCTGAGATGACCGCCGCCAGCACGAGCGAAATAAAGGGGACTAGAATGATATCAGCCCAGTTTGGCAGTCTCTGCATTACGTGGTACTCGTTTCTACACCGGCCATCAAAAGCCCCAGCTCTTTTTCGTTCGTCTGATAGGTAAGCCGTTCGCCCATGATTTTTCCATCAAACATCACAGCAATTCGATCTGACAAGGATAGAATTTCGTCTAGCTCCACAGAGACCAACAAAATCGCTTTTCCCCGATCACGCAGCGCGATGATTTGTTGGTGAATGAATTCAATTGCGCCAATATCTACACCGCGCGTTGGTTGTCCAATGAGAAGAATATCTGGATCGCGCTCAATTTCCCGTGCCAGCACAATTTTCTGCTGGTTTCCACCGCTGAAATTGTGCGCCCGAAGGCGTGGGTCGGGTGGGCGTATATCAAAACGTTCCATTTTTGCGCGCGCCTCAGATTTTATCCTAGCGTTATCCATTAAAAGACCGTTTTGGTAGGCGGTATCCGTGTGGTATCCAAAAACTATATTTTCCCAAGCACTGAATTCCATAATCAGGCCTTCGCGCTGACGGTCCTCTGGCACGTGGCACAGACCATTTGCACGCCGCGTCTGTCCTTCAGTGGCGCTGGAAATGGAAATGGGTGTTTGGTTTATGCTGACTGATCCCATGGCGCTCTGATAACCACCCAAGACAGCGAGAAGCTCTGACTGCCCATTGCCTGCGACCCCTGCAACGCCTAGCACTTCGCCGGCGCGTACCGTCAAATCAACACCCTTTAGCCTTTGAACACCGCTGCTGTCTATCACGCTCAGATTTTTTACTTCCAAAACATTTGCACCCGGTTCGGCGGGTGTTTTATCTACACGCAAAAGAACTTTGCGTCCCACCATTAGTTCTGCCAATTCTTCGGGGCTGGTATCGGCAGTTTTCACAGTTGCAGTCATTTCTCCACGACGCATAACGGATACAGTTTCTGTCACATCCATAATCTCGCGCAGTTTATGGGTAATCAACACAACAGTTTTACCTTCAGAACGCAAACGCTGAAGGATACGAAACAATTGATCCGCTTCGGCGGGGGTTAGCACGCCGGTTGGTTCATCCAATATAAGTATGCTTGCCTGTCGGTAAAGCGCTTTAAGAATTTCGACCCTTTGTTGGTACCCGACTGACAGTTCTTGGATCAGAGCATCAGGGTCGACGCTTAGTTCGTATTCTCGCGCCAACTCTATTAAAGTTTTTCGTGCCTTAGACAAAGAGGGACGTAACATCGGGCCATCCTCGACACCCAATATAATGTTTTCCAAAACTGTAAAATTTTGCACAAGCTTAAAATGCTGAAATACCATCCCTATGCCTGCCGCGATTGCAGCTTGGCTGTCGGGGATAGATACTTTTTTACGTTTTATTAAAATTTCACCGGCATCAGCTTTATAATATCCATACAGGATCGACATTAGTGTCGATTTTCCAGCTCCATTTTCCCCGATAATACCATGGATCGTACCCGGCATCACCCTCAATGATATATTTTTATTTGCGTGAACTGCGCCGAAAGCCTTGGAAATGCCTTTAAGTTCAATAGCAGGGGCGACAGTTTCCTGTCGCCCAGTGTCTTTAGTCACCGCCATCGAGTTTATTCGACGGGACAGCTGTTATCAGACATGTAATCATGCACCGATAGCGCACCGCTGGAAATCTGATCTGCGGCTGCGTCAACAGCGGCTTTCATCTCTGCAGATACGAGTGACGCGTTGTGTTCATCCAAAGCATATCCGATGCCGCCTTCTTTGATACCCATCACATTGAAACCTGTTTGAAGGTTTTCGCCCTGCGAGAATGCTTCATAAACCGCATTGTCGACACGCTTGAGCATGGAGGTAAGCACCTTACCGGGATGAAGATAGTTTTGATTTGCATCCACACCGATTGAGAGGATGTTTTCATCTGCGGCAGTTTGAAGAACGCCAACGCCAGTACCTCCTGCAGCAGCATAAACAACATCTGCACCCTGTGCGATTTGTGCCTTGGTCAGCTCTGATCCTTTTACTGGGTCATTCCACGCAGCAGGTGTTGTGCCGGTCATGTTTTGAACGACGGTTGCATTGGCATTGACCGCTTTTACACCCTGAACATACCCACAGGCAAATTTTCGGATCAAAGGAATATCCATTCCGCCGATAAACCCAACGGTTCCTGAGTTAGACGCTTTTGCGGCCATCATACCGACGAGGTAAGATCCTTCATGTTCATTAAAGACAACGGAGCGCACATTTGGCGCATCTACAACCATGTCGATGATTGCAAATTTAGTGTCTGGATAATCCGCGGCAACTTCGCCAAGTGGTGTCGCAAACATAAAACCGGCCATCACTATGGGATTAGCGCCAGCTTCTGCAAAGCGGCGAAGCGCTTGCTCGCGCTGCGCATCTGACTGAAGCTCAAATTCGCGGAAAGTTGCGTTGTTTTCTTCTGCCCAACGCTGCGCACCAGTGAACGCCGACTCGTTAAATGATTTGTCGAATTTGCCGCCTAAATCAAAAATTACTGCAGGTTCTGCCGAAGCGATTACGGCTGACAAGCCTACTGCTGTTGCTGCAAGCATCAACGTACGTGTAAAAGTCATTGAAATCTCCCGATTATGGTTTTCTGTGTGTCTTCGGGAATTTTGATCCCCTCCCAAAGCTATTCATTCATTTATAAGGCCAAATGAATTGGCACTGGTCAACCGCTTTTTCAGTGCTTAGCGTATTTTCAGTCATCCATTGAGCTAAGAGAGAAAGTCTTTCGCATTATAAGTGCGTCTATGCGATTATTTTTATCTATTTCGTAGTATGCTTTTCGCGTTGCAATAATGTTAAATCCTTGCGACTCATATAAAGCGCGCGCATTGACATTCGATGTAGCAACTTCCAGGAAACAGCAGGTAGCCCCATTTTCTATCAGAATTTCTTCGAACCTGCTCAAAGAGCGTCGCCCAACCCTCTTGCCTTGATGTTCCTGTTCGACTGCGATCATTAACAACTCTGCTTCTCCTGTCACCAAGCGTCCAATGACAAAACTACACGAATTTTGAACTAGCACGGTCAAAGGATCGTCCAGCAATCTATCATACTCGGATGCGCTCCATATGCGGTTTATATCACCGCTCTTACGATGAATGGCTTCAAGGGTATGCCCACTCATTCTGGAATGCTTAACCAAAAATAATGGGAGCCGTGTCCCGTGGCGGAGCCGCATCTACTGCTTTGATGTAAAGCGGTGCTGGAGGCGAGAACTGTTCCTCGCGCCGCAATGTTGTTAGATGGGCGATGTTTTCCACAAGCTCTTTGGCTTCAGAGCGCCAAAGCAAGCGCACACCCATTGCTTCAGCATATGCCAAATTGCACATACGCGGTGGGTTTTCACCGGGAAAGCCCTGTAGATAAATCTGGCCTTGCGTGGCGGGGACAAGCACAGTGGCGGGCGCGGTCTGGCCAAAATAGCTGGCTTCAAAGCTGTTTATACCAATGGCGGGGCATCCAAGCGCAAGACTGAGACCACGCGCAAAACTCACGGAAATGCGAATGCCCGTGAAATTGCCCGGTCCTATACCCACACCGATATGCGTCACGTCATCGATAGATTTACCCACCAATGAAAGCAGTTCTATCACAAGTGGACCAAGCGACTCCGCGTGACTTTTATGCATCTGCTTGGCCTGCGATGCTATCACTCGCCCACCGGAAAGTAGCGCGGCCGCACAATACTCAGCCGATGTATCAAAGCTCAGGATCAGGTTGTCAGATGTCAACCGGACGAACCTCTGTCACTTCAGGTATATAATGGCGCAGTAGGTTTTCAATCCCCATCTTTAAAGTCATTGTAGAACTTGGGCAACCAGCACAAGCGCCTTGCATCTGCAAATAGACAACACCGCGCTCAAATCCATAAAAGGTTATGTCGCCACCATCTTGGGCAACGGCTGGCCGCACGCGACTGTCCAAAAGTTCTTTGATTTGTCCGACGATAACACTGTCTTCGCCATCGTGATCTGCGTGTCCTGAGACAATATCGGTATCAAGCATCACTGGCTTACCTGATTGGAAATGGTCCATAATCACACCCAGTAGGGCTGGTTTCACATGTTCCCAATCAATCGTATCATTTTTTGTAATTGTAATAAAATCACGTCCAAAAAACACACCAGTGACGCCTCCAACCGTGAACAGTCGTGACGCGAGTGGGGATTTTTCTGCGCCTTCGCTTGATGGAAAATCAACAGTGCCATTTTCCAAAACGGTTAGACCGGGCAAGAATTTCAAAGTCGCTGGATTTGGCGTGGACTCTGTTTGAATAAACATGGGCAAACCTCTTTAATCGAAGCGATTATGCTATTTGCCCTGATGGCTGTCAAGAGTTTAGAATGATTCTAATTTCTATTTTTTAAAAAATCCTAAAATTTCCCAATCAATCCTTAAATTTAATAACTTGATTATATTTTTCTTGGTCAAGCTTTTTCCAAAAACTTCATCTCATTTGCTAAACAGCAGAGTGAGTTTTTGCAAAGTCATTTGTATAGGGAAATAAAGATACGCGAGTTCTTGTTTTTTGCGTTTTAAATCTGTATTGTTGTGTATTTACCGCTTTGGCCAAAATCAAACCACCTTGCGCAGAGCGATCCAATTTTACTTTTATCTACCGTTTTTCCGGATTGCGCCATTCATCTTGTTTCAAAGGCAAATAAAGGCAGTCGTAATCATAGTGATAGCCGCATCATAATCTGGGGCGAGGACTGTGGCTAGTCACACAAAAGATTGCGTAATACTCTGGTAATAGCTTCGAGACGTTCTTTGGCGAGGTCACCTGGTACAATGGTCATCGGAATCGGCAGGGAGCCGAAGTTTTTAGTCAATTGGGTGACATGTGGACCTAGCCCTTTCTGTACGTTCCCGCACCAAGCACAAGCACACCAATTTCTGGATCCTCACATACTTGAATCAAGATTTCAGGAACAAGGTCTCCTTCTTTAATAACCAGTTTAGGATCAACACCCTGCCGGTCACGGATCCATTGGGCAAAAACTTCGAAATGGGTATAAATACGTTCGCGTGCCTCTTCGCACGTTATGTCCCTGACGCGAATCCAGTTATTAACCTCTTCCGAGGGATTACGGCCAGTATTTCGACACCATCACCTGTGTTTGCTGCGCGCATTGCCGCAAAACGCATTGCATTGAGGCACTCGCGGCTATCATCCAAGACTACCAAAAACTTGCGCATTCCACCATTCTCCTGATATACAGGTTGCGCCATCTTCACCCCAGACGCAATATTGTAAATTTTATATTCGATCTAAGGACGCTCCGTTGTCCTTGCCCAATCCCAATAAAGACTTCGCACTTTTTGAGAGATTGGCCCGACTTGATATTGACGTTCCTCAAAGGCTGTTACGGGCGTGACTTTGTTCATATTGCCGGACATAAATATCTCGTCAGCATCCTCGAAATCTTTGAAACTCAGTACTGTTTGATTCACTTGGTACCCAGCCTCTGACAAATTTGTAATGTGTCTTGCGCGCGTAATGCCTGCCAGAAACGTACCATTCGCAATCGGGGTAAAGACCTCTCCGTCTTTTACCATGAATATGTTTGAGGTTGCTGTTTCCGCGACATTGCCCATCGCATCCATAACAAGCGCGTTGTCAAACCCTTTGGAACGCGCCTCAATCAACATGCGGGCGTTGTTGGGATAAAGACAGCCGGCTTTTGCATTGACCACGGCATCTTCGAGAACAGGTCTGCGAAACCTTGTTCGTGTCAACTTTGCACTGGCCGTTGCAGCAGCCATCGGAATTTCCTCTAGGCAGATGGCGAAGACTGTTGATTCTGCGCGTGGCACAATTGCTGTTACATCTCCGTCAACAGCCCAATACATGGGGCGGATATAAACAGTGCTTTGGGCTGAGAAAAGCTTTAGCCCTTCCCAAACAATGTTGACCATATCCTCGGCTGACGTGTTAGGCGCCAACATCAACGCCTCTGCAGATCGATTCACGCGCTTACAATGTGCCAAAAGATCAGGGGCGAGCCCATCAAAATATCTTGCCCCATCAAAAACGTTTGAGCCAAGCCAGGCGCCGTGATCGGCAGCAGTGATAATCGCCGGATTACCCTTGTGCCACGTTCCATCAAAGTAGGTATGAATATTCTGTCCGGTTGCCATTTTTTGTTTTCCAACTGTCAATATCAGGCTTGGCTCAAACAAGTCGTTGAGCCATACGAATGCATTGCGACTACAGTCATGCGGAAGAGTCAACTCAATTGTCGGTGCATGGATGACGCAGATAAAAAATTTTAGCCTGTAGAACGAAAAAAATGGTGGGCTCAAAAGTACCACATTCTGAGTGACGATGTACGAAAAAATTATTTTGTGCTTGTTTGTCCAACCACAAGAAGACTTGTCACCATAACGCGTAGAGCCGGACAAGGCGCGAACGACGTCACTGGCGCCGTTGTCAACATCACGCTTGCCAAGATGACAAGCCCGATAGCTAGTTAGATGCCGTCAATGCCAAGACGACCGCTTTGGCAAATATCCAAATGCTTCATAGCAAGTGTGACGACTGGCTCAGAGGATATTTTATTCATCACTTAGGCACAAATCAAAA
>CAJXHI010000062.1 GCA_913051655.1 uncultured Alphaproteobacteria bacterium | reverse complement strand
CTGTTTTCAAAATCACCTCAATGACCTCTTGCCATTGGGGCGGATTCAGATTTGCCCCGGTAGGGTTATGACAACATCCATGCAACAAAATAATGTCACCTACCCTAGCCCTTGACAGGTCTTCCAACATGCCGGCATGATCTACAGCGCGTGTTTCACTATCGAAATAACGATAAGGTATCATTTCAATCCCAAGATGTTTGAGAATTGACAAATGGTTGGGCCAAGTTGGGTCAGACACAAAAATACGCGCCGTCGGATTGGCCATTTGCCCCAGTTCAAAGGCCTGACGCACCGCCCCTGTCCCTCCGGGAGTGGCCGCGGCAGCGATTGCGTCCCGTGGCAGTGTTTGACCCAAAAGCAAATCAATCATTGCATCAGAAAAAGCTCTGTCACCCACAAGACCCACATAACTCTTTGTATCCTGCACATCCCAAAGAGCTTTTTCTGCCTTTTTTACCGCCCGCATGATTGGGGTATGGCCTTGCGCGTCTTTATAAACGCCGACGCCGAGATCAATTTTATTCTCTCTCGGATCGTCTTTAAACTGTTGCATCAACGCAAGAATTTTATCTGCCGGTTGTTCTTTAAGCGATGCAAACATCACCATTCTCCTGTCGCAATGGGAAGCGTTGCAAACTGGCCCCATTCTGTCCAGCTTCCATCATACACCGCATAATCTGTTTTTCCGATCAAGTGCAAACCAAGGCACAAGACGGCCGCGGTTACCCCTGATCCGCAGGTAGTGATTGCAGGTTTTTGTAGATCAACACCAGCGTCCTCAAAGACTTTTTGGATATCTTTGCGAGCCTTTAAGGTGCCGTTCTCGTTCAGAAGTTTTTGGAAAAATACATTCTTTGATCCCGGGATATGACCAGAACGCAGTCCTTCACGAGGCTCTGGCGCTTCACCACGAAAGCGCGCAGGCGAGCGCGCATCGATGATTTCATAATCCCAAAGTTTAGAAGCAGAAGCTACTTGTGTAACGTCTTTGACGAGATGGTTTTGACGACGTACCATCATATGGCGATCCCTGATGATCGGCGGCATATCATCTGTCGGTCGGCCTTCGGCTTGCCATTTGGGAAATCCACCGTTCAACACGGCCACATCATTTTGTCCCATCAATTTAAATAGCCACCATACGCGCGCCGCAGAAAATAATCCTGCACCATCATAGACAACAACCTGATGCCCGTCCCCGACCCCCATTGAACGCATTCGCGACACAAATTTTTCAACCGGCGGCACCATGTGGGGCAGTTCTGATCCATGATCAGATATATCGTCAATATCAAAAAACCGAGCATTGGGAATATGTGCAGCGTTGAATTCTGCCTTCGCATCGCGATCGACGCCTGGAAGATACATTGATGCATCAAGAACCCTCAGATCTGGGTCAGTAAGATGCTCTGCAAGCCAAGCGGTTGACACAAGTGTTTTGGGGTCGTCTATTTCCATCTGGGACCTCACAAAGTTGCGCATTTGTGCCTACTACTGAAGATCAAAGTTGACAAGCCTCATTGCTTGCCAGAATATTTCGTTTTTCAATGGTTCATTCGCCGTGACGCAAAAGCCTCTGCTTTTGTCGACCCCAATCACGTTTTGCATCATCCGCGCGTTTGTCATGTAGTTTTTTCCCTTTGGCGATGCCAAGTTTCATTTTCACAATGCCACGATGATTGAAATACAGTACTAGGGGCACAAGCGTCATACCTTTTCGCTGCGTCTCTGCCCAAAGTTTGGCAACTTCTCTTTTACTGACTAATAATTTCCGGCGTCTACGTTCTTCGTGACCAAATATACTAGCCTGCTCATATCGTGCGATGTAGGAATTAACCAGCCAAAGTTCCGCGCCCTCAACACCAGCGTAACTTTCAGCAACATTGGCACTATTTACCCTCAGAGATTTGACTTCGGAACCCGTCAGAACAATACCACATTCCAGTTCCTCAACGACCTCATAATCAAAGCGGGCGCGGCGATTTTCCGCAATCACTTTGTAATTCCGATCTTGTTTTACTTTGACCATAGCGCGGTTGATTACACTGTGTACGCTTAACTGTCTATGCAAATAATGCCTCGATCGCATCAAATGCACCACAGCGGCGCCTGATTTGTGCGCATCGTTTTCCTAGACAAAGATCAATTGTCTCGACTAGAGTTTTGATTAAATCTGTTAAAAAGGAAGATGGCATGAAAGACGATAACTTCATCAAAGAAAACAACGCCAAACATCTGTGGCATCCCATGGGGCACCCAGCAGATTCGTTAGCCAACCCACCAAAAGTCATCGTGTCAGCACAGAATTCTTCGATCAAAGATCTCGACGGACATGAAACCGTAGATGCCGTTGGCGGGCTGTGGTGTGTAAACCTTGGCTATTCCAACGACGCTGTCAAAGAAGCGATTTCGCATCAACTTTATGATCTGCCCTATTATTCCAGCTTCGCGGGCTCCACAAATCCTTCGGCAATCGAAGCATCATACGCCGTGCGAGAGATGTTCGAAGAAGACGGTATGTCACGGGTCTTTTTCACCTCTGGCGGTTCTGATTCTGTCGAAACGGCCCTGCGCTTAGCGCGCCAGTATCACCGGCTTCGCGGTGAACCAAACCGGACCAAATTTATGTCACTGAAGAAAGGCTATCACGGTACGCATTTTGGAGGTGCTTCAGTTAACGGTAACAACCGGTTTCGAATTTCTTATGAACCGTTGCTCGCAGGGTGTTTCCACCTACCAAGTCCTTACACCTATCGCAATCCGTTTAACGAAACTGATCCCGCCATTTTAGCGCAAAACATAGCCGCTTCTTTTGAGGATGAGATCGCCTTTCAGGGCTCTGGCAGCATCGCTGCATTTATCATGGAACCAATCCAAGGCGCAGGTGGAGTGATTTTACCAGATGCCACGTTTATGGGATTGATGCGTGATATCTGTGACCGCCATGGAATTTTAATGATTTCTGACGAAGTAATCACTGGATTTGGTCGCACCGGAAGCTGGTCCGGTGCACGCCATTTTGGAGTGAAGCCCGACATGATGACCATGGCCAAAGGTATCACCAGCGCGTATTTCCCAGTCGGTGCGGCGCTTATTGCCGACAAGGTTGCCGACGTCTTTGAAAATGACACTACAGGAGAGGGTGCTATTTTCCATGGCTACACCTATTCCGCGCACCCTGTCGGGGCAGCTGCGGTTGTCGCCTGCCTTTCTGAAATACAGCGGTTAGACACAAAATCAAACGCCGCAGCGCGGGGAAAGCAGCTTTATGAAGGGATGCTGCGGCTTAAGGAGAAATATGATGTTATAGGCGATGTACGCGGCGGTCGGGGATTGATGACCGGGGTAGAAATCGTAAGCGACAGAGCATCCAAAACGCCAATGGGTACGCCCACAATGAAAAAGATCCATCAAGCAACCTATGAAGCCGGCGCAATGGTGCGCCTGGGCATGCATAATGTTCTGATGTCGCCACCACTTGTTATCACCGAAGCGGAGGTCGACCAAATTATCTCCGCGCTCGACGCTGGTTTAGGGGCGATATAACGGGCTTATCAAGTACACTGAACTGGCCGGGCTCCAGCCCGTCCAGCGCCCACGCACCCACTTGGCTTCGGATCAGTCGCAATGTGGGAAATCCAATAGCGGCCGTCATGCGACGCACCTGTCGGTTCTTACCTTCTTGAATAATAATCTCGATCCAACTGTCCGGTACAGAAGCGCGATACCGGATTGGGGGATTTCTTGGCCAAAGCGCCTCTGGCGCCTTAATAACTCTCGCCTGCGCTGGCAGGCAGGGTCCATTTTTAAGCCTGATACCCTGTCTGAGCGGCACCAGATCACGATCATTCACGCTGCCTTCAACCTGCGCAAGGTAAGTTTTTTCGGTTTTGTGACGTGGATTTGCTATCTGTGACTGCAACGTTCCATCGTCTGTCAAAATCAACAATCCTTCGCTGTCGCGATCCAAACGCCCCGCAGGGTAGACATTGGGAAGGTCAATGTAGGCTGATAATGTTTCCCGAGTACTTTTGTCTGTTCCTTTGTCTGTGAATTGCGAAATCACATTAAAAGGTTTGTTAAACAATACGATCATAAAGTCAAAACAGATGCACCGCGAATATGCCCTGTCTCTATCCCACGCCGGTTCAGTACAGCGGTTTTAAGGTATTTTTGTGCGATGGGATGAGATCTGTCCAACACGCCAATCTCAGCTAACAGGGTTGCCAAGGCACAGGCACTGGCCCGCGCACCACCATCAGTAATCTTTAGCGCAATGCCCCATTTCTGTTCTGGAAGGATAGCCGCAAAAAATCCCTCTGCCCCTGTTTTAATCGCCGCGCGTCCACCCATAGCCTCCATCAACTCAGTACAGGCGCGCCCTTCCCCAGCGACCAAAAGAGGATGAGCACGCATTGCATCCACAAGCCGCGATGCGGCACTTGATGCACTGTCAGAGCGGCCTGCTGAAGAAGCGAACCACGCCATTGCTTTGGCTATATCGGCAAGACGGGCGGCAAAATTTGGTGCAGAACATCCATCTATACCAAAACCAGGACTTGTTGCTCCCGTCACCATTTCAAAGACCTCCAACGCGACTTTCTGTACAGGATGATCTAGCTCAATATATTCTGCGCCTGCTTTCAAATGTTTGCTTAGTGTAAGAAACCCCGAATGTTTTCCGGAACAATTATTATGCCACTGGCAAGGCGTATGATCTCCTTTTATTAACGCAGTACGCGCTGTTTTGTCGTCTGGCATCTGCGGCCCACAGCGCAAATCATCATCACCTAGATCTAAATTATTTAGCCACTCAGAAACGAACTCTGTGTGAATCGCGGCGCCCTGATGGGACGCGCAAGACAAAGCAAGATGCCTATCTGTCAAGCCATAGGCCTCTGCGGCGCCAGATGTAATCAAAGGAAGTGCTTGGATCATTTTCACCGATGATCGTGGCAAAGTCACAAGTTTTTCATCCCCCCATGCTTTGACAATCTGACCGCTGTCATCACAAATCACCGCATGACCGAAATGGGCACTTTCCAGAAAAGGGCCTCTATGCACTTCCACCAATATCTCAGCTTGTTTCATCCCAACTTCAATCCTAAGCAAATTTATGCCAACGGGGGTTTCGTTTTCTTTTGATTTACGGCTAGAATAATCCTATTGGATATGGAAATAGAAACTTGCGCATCTTCACTCTTACCGGAGGTCGCGGGCGATATCAACAACAGGCGCGAGGGTGGAATAGATGCAAAAATTCATGGTGCTGGGAGTTGTACTGTGGAGCATGGTTTTTTCAGGGTCAATGGCTTTGGGGCAAAACAAAAGCACAAAAAAGGTGGCTGAAGAAAAAGACTGGAGCGTCTTTGTGGACAGCAACCCGAAGGAGTGCTGGGCTGTCAGTCAACCGCAGGAAACGCGCGTGACCTTGAATGGCAAGGTCGTTCCAGCGCAAAGGGGCGAAATATTGCTCTTTGTTTTTTACAGACCGGGGGAAGATTTGTCGGGGCAAATCACCTTCACAGGTGGATATCCTTTTGCCAAAAAAGCCATTGAAGTTGACATTGATGGGAAAAAGTATTCCCTTCCAACAGTAGATGATCGCTGGGCGTGGGCCGCGACAAGTTTGGATGACAAGAAAATTCTGGACGCTCTCAAAAAAGGCGGGAAAGCGACGGTCACCGGACGCTCCTCACGCGGAAAAACAACAACGGACACATTTTCGTTACAGGGACTGACCGCAGCCACGAATGAAGCGCGTAAAAGATGTTCTGGCTAAATCCATGAGGCGAGCCTGGCATGTCCTCTTACCCCTATAACCTTGGTAGTTATTCTTGGAAAATCAAAACGAATTCTGAGACAGCACAACTGTGGTTTGATCGGGCTCTTATATGGACCTATGGCTTCCATCATGAAGAAGCGCAGCTTTGTTTCGAACGCGCTTTGAAGGAAGACCGTAAATGCGCGATGGCATATTGGGGTTTAGCCTACATCGCAGGCCCCAATTATAACCGCCCGTGGGAAACATTTAGTGCGCAAGAAGCCAAAGCCATGCTCACCACATGCCGTCGAAATCTGGCCTCTGCAAAGAAATATAGCACTCAGAAAAGTCTTGAAGGGCGATTGATCCAAGCCTTGGAAAAGCGTTTTCAAGCAGATAGCTTAGTAGACAATCCCTACGACTGGAGTGCGGATTACGCCGATGAGATGCGCCTTCTCTACCAGGAATTCCCTGAGGAGCGGGACATTGTCACACTTTTCGTGGATGCTATGATGAACCGTCATCCTTGGAAGCTTTGGGATCTAAAAACAGGTGCTCCGCACGCAGGCGCAGATACGCTTGAGGCTCGCGATGTGCTGGAACGCGCGATGGCTAAATTTCACTGTGGAACACATCGCCATCCGGGGCTGTTGCACTTTTATATTCATCTGATGGAAATGTCACCGACACCCGAAGCAGCGCTACCTCAAGCAGATGATTTGCGCGGCTTAGTGCCCGATGCTGGACATCTGTCACATATGTCGACGCACATTGACGTCCTTTGCGGGAATTATCAGGATGTTGTGACATGGAATGACCAGGGCATCAAAGCCGACGAGCTTTACTACAAAAATGCCGGTGGTATGAATTTTTACTCACTTTACCGTGTGCATAATTATCACTTTAAACTCTATGGTGCGATGTTTCTTGGACAATTCATACCCGCAATGGAAGCCGCGAAGGGGCTCAAAGATACGGTCCCAGAAGAGCTTCTTCTTGAGGAATCCCCGCCCATCGCAGATTGGCTTGAAAGCTACATGGGGATCGAAATTCATGCATTGGTGCGCTTTGGAAAATGGCAGATGCTTTTAGAAAAAGAGATACCCGAGAATCAGGATCTTTACTGTGTAACGACCGCACTATCTTATTACGGAAATGGGATAGCGCATGCCAACCTTGGCGATATCAGTGCCGCAAAATACATGCAGCGCCTTTTTGCAGAGGCCGTTGGCCGCATTCCAGACACTCGATATATGCATGTGGTGTCATGTCTAGACCAGATGGCAGTGGCGCGCGAAATACTAGCAGGCGAAATCGCCTATCATGCAGGCGATCATGACACAGCCTTTAATCATCTGCGCGAAGCCGTCAAAAAAGAAGACGCGCTTCCTTTTGATGAACCTTGGGGCTGGATGATGCCAAGCCGTCACGCGCTTGGTGCCTTGCTTTTGGATCAGGAGCATTTTGAAGAGGCCATTGAGGCCTACGAGGCTGACCTTGGATTAAATGATAAAGTTATTCGTGCCAACCGTCATCCAAACAATGTCTGGGCGCTTCTCGGCCTGTATCGATGTTACGTAGAAACCAATCGCGCGAACGAAGCGCGATTGATTAAGCCGCAACTGGACATTGCTCTGGCACGTGCCGATACTGGCCTTTATGCATCATGCTTTTGCGCAAAATCTTAGTGCAAGTATTGAACCAAGTAGACTGCGTCAGTCCTACTACGATGCAAACAGCGTGCATGGACAACTGAAACAGGGAAGGGGTTTTGCTACTAAAATAATTCGGGATTACTGCGCCCATTGACCTATCTTTCTTAAGATTAAAAAGGAATTTTCATATGCACTTCTTAGCGAGGATCTTCGGCGCTATACTTACAGCTCTCACATTCATTGGCAATGCAAGCTTTGCCCAAGTTGTGATTGAGGGAAACAAGGGTAGCCGCCTAAAAGCATTCGCTATTGCCCAATTCGATAGCCCTTGGGCCATTGAATTTCTGTCAAAAACGCAATTATTAGTGACTACGAAGCGAGGGATTTTATGGTTCGTTGCGCCCGATGGAAAAAAGCAAAAAGTCCGGGGAATTCCAGACGTCGCTTTTGGTGGTCAGGGTGGACTTGGCGATGTGGTAGTCCACCCTCAATATGAAAAGAACGGTTTGATATATCTCTCTTATGTTGAGGAGGACACATCAAATGGGACAAAGGGTGCTGTAGTAATCCGCGGCACACTCGATCTGAACGGCACGCCAACCCTGCGCGATGCAAAGCGTATCTGGACTCAACTTCCAAAGATGCGAAGCCAAGGTCACTATTCCCATCGGTTAGCCTTTGGTCCTGCCGAAAACGCCCAACAGGGCAAATTATTCATTTCTTCTGGGGACCGGCAGTATCAAACCCCTGCGCAACGCTGGGATATGGCGCTCGGAAAAATCATCCGGCTCAACGATGATGGAACGCTTCCCGCAGACAATCCTTTTCAAGACAAGGGAGAACTGGCCAAATCCTACTGGAGCCTTGGACACAGAAACGCGCTTGGCCTTGCCTTTGATCAGAAGGGCAGACTGTGGTCCCATGAAATGGGGCCGAGAGATGGGGACGAACTGAACCTGATCGAAAAGGGTGCAAATTTCGGATGGCCAGTGGTTTCGGAAGGGTCGCATTATAATGGAACCAAAATCCCTTCTCATGATACGCGCCCAGAATTTAAGCCACCCAAAGTGGCGTGGGTACCCACCATCGCACCGTCTGGCTTAATAATCTATTCCGGTACCGCTCGTACAAAATGGAAAGGTGATGCTTTTATTGGCGGATTGCGCAGTCGTGCGCTTTTACGCATTGATATCAATGAAACAGAGACAAAAGAGGCTGAACGTTATACTTGGGGCCAGCGTATTCGGGATGTCGAAGAAGGCCCAAATGGCGGATTATGGGTAATAGAAGACGGCCCAAAAGGACGATTAATACAAATTTCACTGGATTAAGCATCTCACAGTATTCCAACAAACGGATAGCTCACCTTAACGGAAAGCTAATCGCAAATTGGATGGTTTCCATACCGGGGTTTTCTTTATAAATACCAATGTGAGATCTGTGATCATAGCTCAGAGCGTAGCGTACGCCACCATTTGTTTCATAAATCAAATCAAGACCAGAACGAAACGCAATCCGTCCACCAAGTCCATGCCCAAGACCTTTGTCGTAAAGGCCAGTCATGGCATGCAATTCAGCTTTGATTGGCACCGATTCGGCGTGCATCAGATAGGTTTGTCCATATCCAACCCATGCTTCCTGTCGTTCACTTATTGAAAATCCAATTGCATTTCCAAAGGGTCCGTTAGTATGCGCAAGATCATACCTAAAATACGTCTCAGGTGCTGGAAGCGCGCGCCGCTTTATCACGTCACCTGCAGAAACATATAGTCGCGGAACAGCCTCTTCACGCCCTAAACAGCCTATTTCACGCCCACAATAGTTGGCCTGCATATCACTAAGACCTAGAATAAACATTAAAGCCGCAAAAGTACCGTCAGCCATTGTTACCTCGATTTTCGATTCTGCGAATATGTACAAAAGGGAGTGAGATTGGAACATCTCGCAAGTGAATTTTTGGAGGAAAATGATCTACTAAACAACTTGATCCACGCAAATCATAGGACAACTGTTCCAGCTACGCCGGAAACTTAACATCTAAATAACTCGTTTGTTTCTATTGTTTTGTATTTTTTTATTTGTTTAGAGATATGTTTGTTATTTATTAGGTTTGGCGGTGACTTACTCTCCCACG
>CAJXHI010000061.1 GCA_913051655.1 uncultured Alphaproteobacteria bacterium | reverse complement strand
TAGCGTTATGATTGTTGGCTGCATTTTTCGTGCACAAATTACTTTCCAGATTATTTATTGTGATCAACTTGGGTGCAAATTCATAATCACTATTTTTACTTGTCTGAGTGTAAGCACCCAATAACTTTGGTTTGCTAAGTGCTTTACCGCTCAACAACTTTCCAACAAATTGGAACAGGTCGTAATGATGACCGGTATAGGAAGCACCAACCCAATCTACATTATCGATAAATTTGAGCCCTTCCCGCATATCAGCAAATCTACTCAAATTTGTCGGGTCAATTATATTAATCTTAATTATCATATTTATAACGTATTAACGCCCCTATAAGTGCGGCTTTCTCGATCTGACTTGAAAGACTCTGCGGCCGAAGATGCAAAATTAGTTCTCAGATTTGATAATTCGTCGGAAAACATTTTTTGAAAAATGTTCATTGATTTACTTCATCACCAGTAGTACCCAATTTCAACTCAACAATTCTACTGGCACTTACAGGGAGTTTAACAAAATATACGACGTACAAAAGTCTTACCGGTCAAGATAAAAATCATAAGTGCTATCATCTAATAACATCTGTACTGATAGGTTGCGACAACACAATTATCGACGATAATATAATGTGAGTTCTACTTTCTTAACTTTCGTTTGTATGAGCTCGATTATTGCAAGTTATGGTTTGAGATTAGCGAAAGTATCTTGTGCGGCCAAGACTGAATAGTAAAGAATGTTCTGAAATGGAGGTCGTTTTGGACAAGAAAAAAAGCATCTACTGCCTATTTTTTCGCTTAAAAATGACAAAGATCGGTTTTCAAGGTAGGGCATCATTCTTGACTATTGGGTATTCTTGAAAATATAGGGCCTCTAAGTTATTGATTTTACATATCATGTATCCTTCAGGGCCGACCACCACTTCACCACATAGCCAAACCGACGGTATTGATTATACCGACGAAAGTCTTGTTGCCAGTTGCCAAAGTGCTTCAGGAACGTCTACTGCCTCTGCTGGTTTCTTAAATTGTCCTGGCATACGTGCGCCTTCATCCCTTTCTACAGCCGCTATGACTTGGTATAGTCGATCATAAAAGGTCTGACCTACCGCTGGATCAATCAGGATGTAAAATTGACCAAGATCATGCGGCGGGCCTTCCGGTGCTTTTAGGGATTTTACGTCTCGTGAAATAACGCCCCCCGTAAGGCCTGCGCTCAGCAGTTCCGCCATAAGGCCAAAACCCCAGCCCTTATGGCCGCCCATGGAAACCAACGACCCGCTCAGGGCAGCATCTGGGTCAGTTGTTGGATGGCCGTCTTTATCCACCGCCCAGCCCTGAGGGATCGACTCTCCGGCGGCTTTAGCCATAGTTATTTTTCCCAAGGCAACGGTGGTAGTGGATTGATCAAACTGCATCGCGAGCCCGCCGTTCCCGTCCGGGACAGAAAAGGCGATTGGATTTGTTCCAATCATGCGCGTTTTACCGCCAGGGGCCGCAACCATAGGAGATGCATTTGTAAAACCGATTCCAATCACGCCTGCATGCGCGATTTGCTCCGTGAAGTATCCCAGCGATGTACAGGTATGGGCGTGTCCCACAGACAAAGTCGAAACACCAAATGTCTGCGCCTGCGTCACAGAGTCGAGCAGCCCTTTCGCAAAGGCAGGCTGTGCAAAGCCGAATCCGGCATTGACAAATATTGCAGCCTCTTTCGGTTTTGACACCACGGGCTCAACAGTACCGTTCACGCGACCAGTAACAAGCTGCTGACAATAACTTTCAAGATAATAAAGCCCACAAATCCGGTTTCCGACGCTTTCCGATTTTGCCACCGCATCCGCCACGTGATTTGCAATCCACTCTTTTGCCCCGTGACGCATCAGCGCGGTCTTGGAGACCTCAAAAATTTGTTTAACCGCGATCTTCGCCATGATTATCCCTCTTGTTATGCCAGAGCTGCTGACCCTGCCTGCCGCATCTGATCTATCGTTTCTGCCAAAGGCCAACGCTGATCAAAAGCGGTTTGTAGAGTTTCAGGATCATATTCATTGTTAACCCAATCAAGAAACGCTATCTCGCCCTCTTTCAGTCGTTCCTCATAAGTCCAAAGGAAATAGTCCAGCACGCCGGTGGCCGTGAAATCCAAATGCACATGCCGAAAAGACAGCTGTTTCATTGCCTCCTTTACAGAGGCGCCTTCATAGACCATCAAATAAAGCGCAGAAACCAGCCCAGCGCGATCAGCGCCAGATTTACAATGGAACAAAAACGGCTTTTCTAACGTATTCATGCAATCAACAACAGCATTGATACCCTCACGTGAAGGTGCATTTCGTGCCCGAAATTTGATATTCTCTAGGCGTAGTCCTAGTTCTCGACATATGCGCTCTTCATACTGATAATGAGCGTAGACATCCCAACCACGAAGGTTCAGAACTGACCTCAAGCCTGCAGCATGATACGCACGGAAATGCCGTTCTGTGGGCTGGTTAGATCGAAAAACGCCAGGTGCAATTTCTTTGTGATTAGTCCAGAAGATGCGCAAAAATGCGTGGTCAAACAGGTGATAGTGTACCCTCGCCCAAAACCGCCCCGATGGTGTCTCCAAATCTTTACCAAACGCACGGCGCAATTTCCTATCCAACATTTTTATTTTATCGTAGACTGTTTTTAGCATTTCGCCTTACTGCCTCATTTGGACGCAGGTCTAGAGGTTTCTTGTACTCATGGCAAGCGACGCACATTATTGACCTTGCCCAGAAAAAGAATAGGAAGGAGACATCTTTAGGAGTATCTTATGTCATTATCAAACGGTCGTTCATATTTGGCTATTCCTGGCCCCTCTGTTATCCCTGATGAAGTTTTGCGCGCAATGCACCGTCCCTCTCCAAATATTTACGAAGGGGAACTTGTTGAAACGACACATAGCATTATTCCTGACCTCAAATATGTTGCAAAAACAGCCAAGAATGTGGCGATTTACATAGCAAATGGCCATGGCGCTTGGGAAGCTGCTCTGGCCAATATGGTGGATGATGGGGACGATGTGCTGGTAGCAGCAACGGGGCGTTTTGCCCATGGCTGGGCAGATATGGCACATCGTCTCGGGGTCAGCTCTGAAATTCTCGAATTTGGCAATCAATCGCCGTTGGATGCAGGCGCAATCGAAAAGGCCTTGCGTCGGGACACCAACAAAAAAATCAAAGCCATTTTGATCACACATGTGGATACGTCAACATCAGTGAAAAATGATATCGTTGCAGTGCGGCATGCCATCGATGCTGTGGATCACCCTTCTCTCTTGGCAGTTGACTGTATCGCCTCACTTGGATGTGACGATTTCGAAATGGATGCTTGGGGAGTGGATGTCATGGTGGCGGGTTGTCAAAAAGGCCTGATGGTGCCGCCAGGACTCAGCTTCGTCTATTTCAGCAATAAAGCCAAAGAGATGCAAAAGAAACTGTCTCGGGTAAGCTCTTACTGGGACTGGACACCTCGTATCGCACCAGAAATTTATTACGAATATTTTTGCGGTACCGCGCCGGTGCATCATATCTATGGGCTGCGCAAAGCTTTGGATATGATCAAACGCGAAGGCCTAGAGGCAATATTTCAGCGCCACGAAAGGCATGCTCGCGCGTTGTGGGCCGCCGTGGAGTGTTGGGGTAGAAATGGTGGAACAATGCAGATGAATATTAAAGATCCTACTCATCGTTCTCGTGCGGTCACGGCCCTATCAATTGGAGCGCCCGACGGAACGCGCCTTAGACGTTGGGTCGAAGAAAACGCAGGGCTGACGTTAGGTATCGGATTGGGAATGAATTCCGAAGCCGACCCTAACGCAGATGGGTTTTTCCGCATCGGACATATGGGCCATGTGAATGCACAGATGATAATGGGGCTAATTGGAACGATTGAAACCGGCCTATGTGCGCTGAGAATACCTCATGGTAGCAGTGCCGTAGAGGCCGCAGCAACAACACTTGCCTCAAGTTTTTAGGCGCGCCGCCTCAAGCGCTTTGGGAACCATTTCTTCCAGAAGGTCCAAATCCGCCTTCGTACCTGCACTAACACGGATGCACCGGTCTTGCGGCGCAACAAATGGCATGCGAACAAAAATGCCAGCATTCACCAAATGTGCAAGAACCGCCTTTGCAAAATGCCCATCTTGGCCACAGTCGATGGCAACAAAGTTTGTGGCAGAGGGTATAACGCCAAGTCCGTTTTGAGCAGCGATATGTCCAATGCGCCTCCGTGCTTCAGAAACCTGATCGCGCAGATGGGCCACCCAGTCCTGATCTGACAGGGCAGCAATCGCACCAATTTGGGCAATGCGGTTCATGCCGAAATGATTTCGGATCTTTTCAAATTGTGAAATCAGGGCGACTGGACCAAAAGCATACCCCACTCGTGCGCCTGCCATTCCGTAGCCTTTGGAAAAGGTCCTAAAGCGCAGCACGTTATCAAAAAGTTTATTTGAATTTGGTGCAATCCCTTCAGGCGCAAATTCAATATAGGCCTCATCCAAAGCCAAAAGACATGTCTTGGGTAAGCGAGAAATGAAGGCTTCGACCGCCTCTGCCTTATGTACTGTTCCCATAGGATTGTCTGGGTTGGCCAAATATATTAGACGGGCGCTAGTTTCGTGAACTCGGGCCAAGAGCCCATCCAGATCTTCGTGATCATCACGATAGGGCACTTTGAACAAATCACCTCCATACCCCGCAACATGATAGTTAAAGGTTGGATAGGCCCCATCTGATGTCACGACCGGATCCCCCTGCCCCACCATCATACGCACCAAATATCCGAGAAGCCCGTCAATCCCCTCTCCAATAACGATATTTTCCGCCGGCAAACTTAAATTTTTTGCTAAAGCATTGCGCAAGTCAAAGGAGGTCGGGTCACCATATTTCCAAATCTCGGCCATTCCAGCTTGCATGGCGGCTATGGCTTTTGGAGAAGCGCCAAATATATTCTCATTCGCACCAAGCCGCGCATAAAATTTAGCGCCACGCTGACGTTCCTGCGTTTCAGGCCCGACAAAGGGAACCGTTGCTGGAAGATCGCCGAGGAGAGAAGTAAATACAATATCAGTCATAAATTTTATTCTAAGAGCAATTTTCAAAATTAGGCAAGCGGGTTTCCCCGCTTACTCTGGCATTTTCAATGCGATGGTTTTATATCAAAAAGGCGTGGCACTGGTTTAGAAACATCTCTTTCTAAGCCTTAGGGCTCTGCAAAGATTAAAGGAAAACATGTGCCTAAAAATAGCCGCCCTTTTGCCGCCTTTGAATGGATCATCGCTTGGCGCTATCTGAGGTCGCGGCGCAGCGAAGGCGGTGTCAGCGTCATGACATGGATCAGCCTTGTTGGGGTTACACTGGCCGTCTTTGCTCTGATTGCCACCTTGGCTGTGCGCAGCGGATTTCGCTCAGAATTCGTCGATATTATTCTTGGGGTAAATGCCCACGTCTCAATTTATCAAATCCCGACAACAAACGAATTTGGCCGTTTAGATCGAAAGATTTACAATTATGCGGAAATGACCGAAGCAATAAAAGCGGTTAATGGAGTGACACGCGCTGCCCCTGTGATTAAAAGCCAAGTGATGGCAACCTATAGTGGAAACCGTGCCGGTGCTCAGGTTATTGGACTCACAGAACAAGATCTTTTGACCCTGCCCCGCATCGCCGAACCAGAACATTCCTTAGGAAGCATTACTGATTTCGCACAAGGCATTGCGGTTGGTTCTGGTATAGCACGCGATTTAAATGCGACCGTGGGAGACCAAATCAAATTGATCTCTCCAGACGGTTTAAAAACGGCCTTTGGCACAAGTCCAAGGGTTAAAACATATGAAATCGTGTATGTCTTTACCGCGGGGCGTTATGACATAGACAAAACGCGCATCTATATGCCCTTTGGTGAGGCACAAGGGTATTTCAATCGGCTGGACGCTGCGGATGAAATCGAAGTCATGGTGCGCAATCCAGAAAATGTAGAAAGTCTGAATGACGCTTTATTCGAAGCCGCTGGCGCACGGTCACAACTATGGACATGGAAGAACGCCTCCGGTGCTTATCTTCGTGCACTTACAATTGAGGATAATGTTATGTTGATCATCATGGGCATTCTGGTCTTGATTGCGACGATGAATATCGTGTCTGGCCTGATCATGTTGGTCAAAAATAAAGGGCGCGATATTGGTATACTGCGTACCATTGGACTAAGCGAAGGTGCGGTGATGCGCGTCTTTTTTATCTGTGGCGCATTTACAGGTGTGATCGGCACTGCGCTTGGTACCATTTTGGGATGCCTCTTTGCATTATATATCGATCCGATCTTTGCCTTTGTTAATGTCATGTCTGGAGGCGATGTTTGGGATCCGACAATTCGTGGTATCTATTCCATTCCAGCCGAATTGAAAGTCGACGATGTGCTTTTCGCAGTGGTTTTGTCTTTGAGCTTAAGTCTTGGAGTAACCCTCTTCCCAGCGCGACGCGCCGCACGGCTTAACCCGGTCGAGGCACTACGCTATGAATGAATCTGTTTTGGAATTAAGGGATTTGAAAAAATCTTATCATAGCGGAAGACCAAATCAGATCGACGTCCTCGCAGACGCGCAAATGACGCTAGAGGAGGGGGAAATCGTGGCGCTTGTTGCGCCATCGGGTGCTGGAAAATCCACTTTGCTTCATATTGCAGGTCTCTTGGATATGCCCGATAGCGGGGATGTCGTGTTGAGGGGAGAAATACTCAATGTCAAAAGCGATGTACGCCGTACAATCATACGTCGTCGCGATATTGGATTTATCTATCAATTTCACCATTTACTGCCAGAATTCAGTGCGGCTGAAAATATTATGATCCCACAAATGGCAGATGGTATCAGCCGTTCCAAAGCTTGCGAACGCGCAAGTGAATTACTGTCAAAGGTGGGATTGGAAAATCGTGCTAATCATCGTCCTGCCGAACTTTCGGGAGGGGAACAACAACGCGTTGCCTTTTGCCGGGCTCTTGCCAATAAGCCGAGTGTTTTATTAGCGGATGAGCCCACCGGAAACCTTGATCAATTAACATCCCATCATGTTTTTAACTCTTTACTCTCAATAGCCCGCGAAACGCGCCTTGCAGCGCTGATCGCCACGCATAACCCTGATATTGCAAAGCGCATGGACCGAACGATCCGTCTGAGCGAAGGCCGCCTTATCGATAACTAATAAACGACGCCTTTAAGGCGATCGTGGTCCCACGCAAGGATTTCAGGCGATGCCCCGGCGTAAAATCACAAAATATGCCAGATTTTCTTTGAACCCTAACGTAACCATACTGCATTGTCATAACGCGTCGCGCTGGTGGTCAACGTCAATAGTAAT
The DNA here is from genome assembly GCA_913051655.1 of uncultured Alphaproteobacteria bacterium. Lineage (GTDB taxonomy): Bacteria > Pseudomonadota > Alphaproteobacteria > Rhodobacterales > Rhodobacteraceae > LFER01. The sequence goes on along the minus strand of CAJXHI010000061.1, from coordinate 2,363 downwards.
GAATTGAGATACGCTTTCAGACATTAAGCCGTGGCAACATCCTCCATCAACGGAAGCTCCGAATATCCTTCAACAGATGTCAATAGATCGTGATTTACCAAAACTCCCTGCTTCCCATATGGCATACCAAACCAACGCGCCCAATGATTGGACCATATGGACTTGACGTGCGCCATTGGACGTGGACTGTCAAATTTCATAGCAAGATACCATGCTTTCAAAGGGTTGTAGAAATATCAATCAATTTCAACACTCCATCCTTTCTCAAGGACACTATCCGCATCCAGGATAAGCTCCCAATCTCCTTTACCAACCGATATGCCGTTGCAGATTTGTTCCCCCCAAACAGTTTGCGCCCTGTAAAACCAGACAGCCGACCTTTTCTACTACCATCACGGTGGCATCATCAGCCGTGATGGCCCCTCTTATAACGTTTCTGTCCAATCCTTCTTACCGGCTCAAAAAAAAGGGGCAAGCATACCTTTGGCATTCAAAGTTGGAATTTTAACTGAAACATTTGCACACAAGAGCTTTATCCAAAGAAAAAGGAAGCTTATAAATCGATTATGTAGCAAGGAGGATTAAGTGAAAGAATATTACAACGATCGCACAGTGTTCTGCCTGAGTGGTGTGGATGCAAAAGATTTTCTACAGGATTTGATCACCAATCATATTGTTAGGGCAGAAGAAGGGCTGAGCTACGCAGCTCTTCTTGGGCCACAGGGAAAATTTCTTTTTGATTTTTTTCTGTTCGCAAAAGATGACAACATTTTCCTAGATTGCGCCGCGGATCAGGCAGACGCGTTAAGTCAACGTCTCATGATGTATCGGCTGCGTCGTAGCGTTGATATCAGTCAGACAGATCTTTTCGTCACCTGCGGCCTTGGGACGGGCCCAGATGGCGCATTGGCAGATCCGCGTCATCCAGAAATGGGATGGCGATACTACGGTGCAGCCATTGACGCAGAAACTGTGGATTGGGCGGCGCAGCGGATCCGGCTCGGCATTCCAGAGACTGGGTATGAATTGCTTGCAGACAGTTACATACTTGAGATGCGCTTTGAGGCGCTCAATGGCGTCGATTTTCGTAAAGGATGCTACATTGGACAGGAAATTACCGCTCGGATGAAGCATAAAACCCAACTACGCAAAGGGCTTGCGCGCGCTGCTTTATCCAAAGAAGTACCACTTCATACACCTATCACCAAAGAGGGAAAAGAGATCGGTTTTGTATGCTCTCAGGCCGCGGGACTGGCGTTGATTTACCTCAGATTCGAAAAAGCCACAGGCACTCTTATTGCAGGGGATGCAGTACTGAGCGATGTCAACACCACCTTTTCGACATAAACGGTGTCGACCAGTAGATAAGTGAGGATTAAACTCACTGCTTATGCACGTTCCGAATATTCCATAGACTCAGTGTTGATCACGATACTCTCGTCTTGTGCGATAAAGGGAGGGACCATCACTTTAACACCATTGTCTAAAATTGCGGGCTTAAAACTGTTCGTTGCCGTCTGACCTTTGACCACAGGTTCCGTTTCGACAACTTTGCACATCACCTTTTGTGGCAAGGTCGCATTCAAAGCCTCCTCTTCATAAAACTCGACAACGATAGTCATACCATCTTGAAGAAACGGACGCCGCTCACCCAAAAGCTCTGTGGAAAGTTGAACTTGTTCGTAAGTTTCTGTGTCCATGAAAATAAGCATACCGGAATCTTCGTAAAGGAATTGCTGATCCTTTTGCTGAAGACGCACTCGCTCCACCTTGTCCGCGCTGCGAAAGCGTTCGTTTAATTTTGACCCATTGCGAAGATTGCGTAGTTCCACCTGAGCAAAAGCACCGCCTTTTCCCGGTTTGACGTGATCCACTTTTACCGCGGCCCAAAGGCCTCCATCATGTTCGAGAACATTTCCAGGACGAATTTCATTTCCGTTAATTTTTGGCATAGTTTCCTCAGGATATTTTTCTTGATTATTCTCTTGGCGTGCCTATATCAGTTAAAATGGTCTTGGCAAGCAACGTTAGAATACGGCCTTAAATATTGATTTGCGCTGAGTGCATATCAGGTATGCAAAAATTGACTATCCGAATCAAGATTTTTAGTCCATAAGCGTCGCCACGCCCAATGAAGCTAATTTTCAATAAAGGACGACGAGATGCGAGATTTCGTTGACGCAACCGCGTTTAACTGTGAGCAAGGCAACCGAGCCCGCAAGCTCTTTGCTGCAGTGGTTCTTGCAGCTTTAGATGATGCAATCGCTGATGACAAAAAGTACGGTAATGGGGCAGAACAGATCGCGCGTTGGGCTCGCTCAAGAGACGGTCGTGAAGTTCTTTCATACGCTGGGATTGACCCC
>CAJXHI010000060.1 GCA_913051655.1 uncultured Alphaproteobacteria bacterium | reverse complement strand
TGAAAGCAGCGTTCTTTAAGTTGGCTTTTCCAGATAATCCTGATACTGTTATGTTATGCATTTAGGTTTGTCTCGTTTTTCTTATTTTTGTTCCTAACAATACTCCTCAATACCCCTGCATCAGCATCTGAGTGCAGCGCACAAGACAATAAATACGCTGAATCTTGGGACAATCACTATTCCCCAGAGGTTGCGCGTGCATTTGGCCTGAAAATACAGAAACTGGTAAAAGAAAAGGACCTAAAGGGAATTTTTTCTTTGGTTAATGGAGAATTGCAAAGTGGTCCGAGGAAAAGATCTCTCTTGCACAAATCATTTGATGAGGTTTTTGATGCCGCATGGATTGACTTAGTCGTGTCACAAGAGCCGGCGTGTTCTCCAGTTGGGTGGCGGGGCTTTATGCTTGGCCATGGGCAGGTTTGGTACAACAAAACTGAGGCAGGCTGGAATATTTTATCATTGAATGGCGCGGCTGTTGAGAGGCCTGCGGCAAAGTCTGCCCGATGGCATTTTGATAAAAGATTACTCCACCCACTTTGTTTTTCCCGACCGTGGCTATCTGGTGACAATTTTGAGGAATTTGCCGACGCATACAACATAAGTGACCTGCAAAAACTGTTGCGTGCGCCCGGACTGTTTATGGGTTCTAAAATTTCGGACTATGCTCCTATTAGACCAAGTTGGTGTTCGAGTGCGGAGCCGTGTGAGACGATCTCGCTTGTTACTGAGCTTGACCGATGCAAATCAGATGATTTTCCGTTTGAAGAAAGGGATGGAACTGTCTGGATCACGGGTTCTGCTGATAGGGGGAATGCTGAGCATCAATATAATGTCTTGAAAGAACTTGACGCTGCGTCCTGTTCAAAATTAGCGCCCGATATTGGGGCAGATTGCTTGGAAAGCCATTTGCTCAGAGTTGATGATTATATGGGCAACTCAATGGGATGGGATATCTCATTCGGTATCTATGGAATTTTCGATTTGCCCGAAGTCGGACCGAGTATTCTACCCCTGCTATTTTTTCAGAATAAAAACGATGCACTTAATTACTTGGATCAAGATTAGCAGATATGGGTGCTAAACTTTCAGCAGGAATAAATGTCTATTTACGTGAGACGTTCCGCACGATAGGCCAGACAGGTTTAGTTTACATGGCAAACACAGGTATTCTGTGAATATGGTAGCCCAATATCCCACGCACACCAAACCGGCGACACCATCTGTCACCTACACCAGAAACTGCCAGAAAACTTATAAGAAAACTTGTCAGACGCGCAGATATGCTGGATCTCACAAGCGCGGTTGATGGCCGGATGGGATTTTGAAAAAGTAAATCAGCAGGGCAAACAAAACCAATTAGGTCCACCTGTAAATTACGTTACACCAATGATATTTCGTATTAATTTTTGGATGAAAAGAGACTAGAACTCCTGACATCTTCGGTGTAAACGACCCTGCCTCACCTCAAACTATTGATTTTTCGTGCAAAGACAATTTCTTAAATCGACCAAAATTGTATCCGTCGCTATATTTTCAGTTCATGCCAGTTCGCCGAACCTGAGAGCGCTGCATTAATTTTAAGATTTACCAAGTCATCACCGCAATTTTCCCCCGAATTTCAATGACAGGAAGGCCCAATGACTACCGCATTGCAGCATTAGAAGCGCAGCTCATTAGAGCCGTTGAAGTGCTCAGGTGGTACAGCCACGAAGTACCCCTGCCCGCCCGTCGCGTTCCGTTCACGAGGCCGATGGAGGCGGCCCGATTATTGCACTTTGCCGTCATGACGGCGGTGGCCGTGATTTTAACTGGTAAGAATGTATTTTTTGAATAACTTCCCCATGAAGTATGCTTCTTCTTCAAATATAAACCCGAGTTTAATCAATATTTTTTCAGAAGCTATATTTTCATGTAACACACCGCCAACAATTGAAAGTAGACCTAACTCCTTTAAGCCATACTCTACTACAGCTTGTGCCGCTTCTGTTCCAATACCACGTCCCCAAGTGTTCCGAGAGTATCTATAACCCAAATCTAATCCGAACTCGTCGTCAAGAAAGCCGCACATACCGACCAGATTATTATTAGATTTCTCTCTGACCGCATATCTTCCATAGCCATTAATTCGATAGCTTTCGATATTTTCAAGAACATAGGCTTTAGCTTCTTTAAAGGTTAATGCTTTATTATCCACAAATTTTCGAACCTCTGGATCACTCTCAATTGCTGCCCATACTTCAATATCACTTTCATCAAAGTGATTTATAATTAACCGCTTAGTTTCTAACTCCATGAATGCCCGCCTATGCAGAATGCTTTGAAAACTGATTACATCGGCTTGTGAAACCGGCCCCCACCTGCGAACCAATCATCAATATCAGTGCGACTAAAAGCGCGCGCCTGGCATGATACCTGTTTTATTTTTCAAAACAATCTCCAGTATGCAGAGAGGGTTGCGGATAGGAGGCTGTGAAAAGGTTTGATATACGCGGATAACGGGCAAACCATTGCACATTTACCGCAACAATAATCGGTTGTTTATCCGCATCGGTTATCATTATGTCAAAAGAAACATCATTGTTCAAAAAACGTCAAGAAATTGCAAAACACCAACTCTGAACACGTAGTCTTTTTCATTTTTAAAGTGACCTTCTTCAACGCACTTATTTCAGAAAAAACCTGCTGCACGCTTTTCCATTTTGTGACGTCGGTACGCCGAGGCGATAACACAAAGCACGAAAAGCAATATTAATGAATACGTAAGCCACTTCCCGATGCGCATGACTAATACCCCTTTGATCTTTACAGGGACACCTTAACAGGCGCATATTGGCTGTGAAGGGTGAATTTTTGACAGCGTCGAATAAGCGCTGCCCGTCTATCGCATATCCGTTCGCGAATGCCCGATTGAGGCGATTAAACCAGCAAGCGCCCGCTGGACCCAAACAGGCGCATTCCCAAAATAAAGGAAGATGACGTTATTATCAGGGGCCACTTTCACAAGGGCGAGCGCAGAACGCACGTGAGGCCAAATGATGGGAAGGTGTCCAAACTGATTACGGTTTCGTCGTTTAAAACTCTGGACAACTTCGCCAACGACAAAGGCTTGATGCGCGCAAAAACGCCGCCTTTTGTTTGGTGCGTGTTGGATGCCAGAGAAATTGTGACAAGCCATAATCGTGTTCAGCCCTTCAACAATTTCAGCGCGGCAGGATTTGTATATACCCCTAAAGATTGCGCGCGGGCCGTAACGCAACGCATCCCGTCGTTAAAAGGGATTAGGCAATTTCGCTAAACCCATTACAACGTTTAACATTAATTAAACCAGATCATGCACCAGAAAAAAATAGGCCACCCGCGCTCTAAATATATTTGAGATCCCAAATAACCAACACTGTGAATAAAGCCGTGCTTTAGACAGTTGATAATGTATAATTTTTTAGCTATTTTTAAGTAGATTGATAAACAGACATCACAGAAACCTTAAGATAGGAAGTCATCATGAAAGAATTTTCACTTATTTTTTCGATCTTTTGTCTATTAGGTTGTGTTCCAAATTTACAAAATCAACCTGCTATTAACCCATCTTCTGACGGTAAAACGGTAAAAGAGATTGCTGATACTCAAGAATGTGCAAGGCTCACTCTTAGCGCAGACAATACGGATGCACCTGACAGTATTGTAGATGACAAACCAAGCAAGATTGTGACAGCCACGATGGCGGGAGTTTGGGGAGGAGCTTTTATAGCCAATATTTCTTTGCCTTTTGCAGCTGTAGTATTGCCGATTGCTGATTTAGAGTCTGGCGAAGATTCCTATTCACAGAAGCTAAAAGACAAATTCACAAAGCAGGCTGATGCTGTAAACCATTGCGAACCAAAGTAGGCCCATATTCCGGTCTTTTCGAATTTATAGCAGACGATTGGCGCTCATGACTACGTGCGACTATTCATACTTTGAAATACAAAATGCCCATTGAAGTTAGGTCCATCAGTTAAGAGAGGTTGTCAAATCCAAGGCGGGTACATGGGCCTTTTCACACATAGGGGGATTAATAGTCAGAGGCTGCTGAATATAAGCAACCTAAACCAAATCCAATCCTTGCATCTATTGAGGCTGAATTACTGTTTTCGAATTGCAGCAGAGACCGAAGTTGCTTTGTTAGTTTGCTGTTTGGATATCGGTAGGCATAAATATGGAACCAGGAATTTCCATTCACAATATCGTTCAAGTTTTCTTTAAACTGTTGTTCATCCTCAACATAGATTGCATTATGTGCAATCTTAGCCCACCTGTTTAGATAGGAATTATCTAGAAAGCCTTTAATAAAAACCTCCCCAGCTTTTTCTACTTTAGCATCGAGAGATGGTGGTATAGACACCCCGTGCCTTCTAGCTATTTCTAATGAAATCATAATTTCTCTCATACTATCATGATGATACCAAAGTGCTCGATTCCCCCTGGTTGTCCTGTTTTTAATTGAACCATCTTCAAGGATTTCATTTTGTAACTGAGTGATTATGCTTTTAATCAACTTAATGCTCGAGCGCCCATTTAGCTGGTTCTTCAAAATTGCTGGCCAGTACCAGCCATGATCTAAACCGAAATATGGCGCTGGGTCTGGTGATTTATTTCGCAAGTAAAAGGCCTCGAACCATTTTTTAATAACCGCGTGTCGGCCATCGTTTTCTTTGTACTGATTCAAACCCATGTAATAGCCATATGATAAATGCATCATGTGTATTTGAACTGTTGAATGGTCTTTAATTGATGATAGATCTTGACCTGTAGGTTCAGTCCATTCTGTACATTTTTTATCGTCTAATTTGCCAGACACCGTGCATTCTACCGTACCTAGAAAAGCATCTCCTTTAGCCCAATGATACAATCCCTCGAGGGCTAATTCCGCATCAAAATGAATATCAAGAGCGATATAGCTTGTAGCGAGGCGGGAGAAACTTAGCACGAATAAATCAAGTTCTTCCGCATGCTTTACAGATGAATAGTTATCCATTCTACTATTAAATCCCTCAAGTTTCTGAGGAATGGGGCTTTCTATCGATTTATTAATAATTCTTTGCCACCATCTCGTATTGCCTCCACAAAATCTTTCTATTTTTTGATTATTTGATTGTGATAATTTTTTTAAGATTTCTAATGGAACAATAAAATTTCCATTCCAATCGGATCTTTGACTTTTCTGATCACTTCCAAGAAAGTCAGCTCTTAAAATATTTAACGTATCTTTATCCAACACTGGTGTTGTTGGGTTCTCCTTAGATGCATAATGCATAGAGAGGGCATTTTTTGACTTTTTACCAAATTTACCGTCCACGGGGCCAAGGTCATATCCAAGTGCATTAAGGAGTGCCTGCGCCTCAAACGGCAATTTTTTCTCATCTGCTTTAAGTGGCGCAGAAAAAGCAACTGCAAGTATACAAAACATTGCCTTGCATAAGGCTTTAATTGATTTCTTTCCCATAGTAATACTCTAGTGATCCATTCCCAAATTAGCAACAAAACGTTGAATTATATGCTATTTTATTGTAATGTCTGATTATTGGAAAGTCGTTTAACTGCCCTTTTAGGCCAAAACACGCTTTACCTTTTATCCCCGAAACTTTGTATTAAAGGTGGCGACCAGTTTCCAGATCTTTGAGTTTGAAAGTCGAAAAATACCAAAAAGTTGCCTCTCAAAAACCAGCTAGCGCCCGATGGTCCCAAACAGGCGCATTCCCAAAATAATGGATGATGACATCAAGTTTTTCAGGATGGCCGCTTTAGCGGTCTGTTTTGCTGTGCCTGCGTTTGGACAGAACTTTCAAAAGCAATGTGCGCCCAAGCAAATTATTATTGGCCAATTGGCTGCAAATTTGGCGAGGTGCGGCAGTCTCAAGGATTGACCAAGAAAGGCAGGATTATTGTGGTTTTTGCATCGAGTGAAACAGGAACGTGGACAATCAATGTGACAGCATCAACCGGCATAATGGGTCTTTTGTCGTAAGCATACAGGGAACCCCCTCTGTATTGGCAAGACCTCTGCCCACTTTAGGTTTCACTCACTGTGGTAGATTTTGTATTCTTCAGGAGATCACATCGAGGTTTTTTTATGGATGTTTTCAGTTATAAGAGCGCGCGTCGGATTGTGGATCGGAATGTCTTGTGCAAAGTTGATGCGCTTTTGGATTGATCTTTGGTTTTTCTGCTTCTTAAAAGCGGTTTGAACCGATCGGGTCTGGGCCCTCAATGAACGAACTTTCCCGGATCGTTTGGCTTCAGCAATCGCCACTGTGATCGTGTCTTTGTGAACATCAAGGTCAACATAAGCGGTAAAATTGTTCATCATCGTTCTCCTTTTCTTGCCGCGCAATTATACGCGACAGCTTCGGAAAACGGTCATCTCATCTATCTGTTCCTGGGATCAGAAGCAGGCGGCAAATCTGCCGCTATAGCTTATACGCTCATTGAGACTGCCAAGATGAACAAGGCAAGCCCCGAAGTCTGGCTTGCTTGGGGGCCAGGTCAGAACGCATCCAAGATCATCCCGCAAACCGTATCAACGACCTCATACCGTGGGCCTATCAGGATATGATCAATGCTCAGAACAAAGGGGCCGAGGTAAAAGCCGCAGATTGATTAATGGCCGCGTTGATGCTTACTGATGCTGAGTATTTCTGGGAATCTATCTGTTGGTAGACAAAATTAAGGAGCTGTTCGATGTTTGTTAAGGTTGGATCGGCCCGCCTGTTTTTTGACGTGGTTGGTGAAGGCCTGAATGCTGCCACCTCTGATATAGTACAGCGCCCAACGTTGATTTTGTTGCATGGTGGTCCCGGCTATGACCATTCAACGTTGCGCCCATATTTTGACCGTTACAGCGACACGCATCAATTGATATATCTGGACCATCGCGGCTGTGGACGCTCAACCGGCAAAAAGGAAACTTGGTATCTGGATCAATGGGCTGACGATCTTGCCGTATTTTGTAGCACTTTAGGCATCGATTCACCTGTAGTTTTCGGACAATCTTTTGGGGGAATGGTCGCGATGCATTATGCGGCGCGTCATCCAACAGGGGTGTCAAAATTAATCCTTTCCTCGACCGCTGCGCAGTTTCGTCTGGACGAGACCGTAAAAATGATGAGCAAACTTGGGGGGGACGACGCGGCAGAGGTAGCCCGTCAATTTTTTTCTAACCCATCCCAAGATGCCTATGATGCCTATAGCAAGGTCTGCCTACCGCTTTACAGCAATCCGAATGCAGCAGTGAAAGGTTCTTTCCGTGAACGCGCCATCGAACGTCCTGAGGTGGCTCTCCATTTCTTTGCTGATGAAATGGCTCGGATGGATATGCGTGCCGAAATTGCGGCCATCGAGTGTCCGACACTGGTTATTGGAGGAACAATAGACCCTGTAACGCCACCTATTTGTTCTGAAGAAATTGCGGACGCCATCGGTGATAATGCGAGCTTGAAGATGTTTGAGGGTTGTGGGCATGGGCCTCATCGGGATGATCCAGAAGGTGCAGAAAAAGTCATGCGCAGTTTTCTGGCCAATCACATCTAAACAAAACCCTTGAAATGGCTATGTCAGCCTAACACACTTTGCGGCAGAAAGTGACCAAGTGGTCTTTAGCTGTAAAAAATCGGTTGTTGATCGCGCTTGCGAACTTGGGGACAAACCTGTGCCACCAGTACCGGACAGATTAATAGCTTACATCCACCCCTCGTTCATGTAGCAGGTCTTTTACGTTTCTCAGTGACTGTGAAAACCTCACATACAGCATCACTGCAAGCTGGATAATCTCTGGACTGGTTTTGAAATAGCGGGATGAAATATGTTTAGTCATGGCCGAACGGCTAATTGCTCCACCTCCCCAGAGCAAGGCGGTTTATTCTGACAGTAGCTATCAGGCGCATGTTGGCTGTGAAGGGTACATATTGCGAGTGATTTTCATTTAATCAAAATGGTAACCAATCAGTTAAACGCATCAAAAGCGCAGCTTATATCAGAACATGCAATTTAAGATCGAAATCCTATCAGGGTTTTGTGGCCCCCGCAGCGGTTCTCTCAAGGTCCTGTAAATCAGAACAATATTTCTACTGGGCGATATTTTTAGGAACACTTTTGAGCCGTGCTCATTTGCATGTTTCAGATTTCGCTGACAAAGCCACAGCGTAACGCAACTTTAAAAGGCGTAGTTGATATGTTTGAGCAATTTGGTTTTGAGACTGTGACCCCCATGACGGCCGCCTTTATCTTTGCCCTCATTATCGGTGGTCTATTTGGTGCGCTTTCGCAGCACCTCAAGTTTTGCTTTCGCAGCGCTTTGGTAGGCAACCAGAGCAGCAAACCAGTGCTCAGAGGCATCTGGTTTACAGCGCTCGGCGCGGCACTTCTAGGCACACAATTATTGGTGGCAACCGGCTATCTATCCTTTGAAGATCACAGATTGTTTGCGCAAGACTTACCGATCTTAGCCATCATTGTGGGCGGCTTATTTTTTGGCATTGGCATGGTGTTCACCCGCGGCTGTATTTCACGGCTTACCGTATTGGCCGGTACCGGAAATCTGCGCGCTTTGACAGTCATTATCTTGTTTGCGGTCATTGCTCACGCCACATTGAAAGGCATACTGGCGCCAGTTCGGATCTGGTTAGGCTCAGTAACCGTGCCATTGGATGAGACTGCGTCCTTGGCCGATTTGCCTGGTGGCGCAACTTTTTGGACTGGTGCCTTGGCTTTGGCGGCCTTTGCGCTTGCATTAAAATCCGGTTTGAAATGGCGTTCAGGCATCTTGGCGTTGATTTTGGGCCTTTTGGTGCCCGTCGCTTGGATTGGAACAGGGTTCATTTTGCAAGATGAATTTGACCCGATTGTGATGCAATCGCTCTCTTTCACATCACCTGCGGCCGATCTGTTGTTTTGGTCTATTGCCTCCTCTTCAATTCCTGTTGGCTTTGGAGCTGGATTTATCTTGGGCGTTATGGCGGGCGCGGCTTTGGCGGCTTTGAGCAAAGGTGAATTTCTTTGGCAGGCTTTTGAAACCGCGCAACAAACCCGCTACTATTTTTTAGGCGCGTTTCTGATGGGCGTTGGCGGTGTCTTGGCGGGTGGATGTACTGTTGGGGCCGGGCTTGCCGGAATTCCAACTCTCAGTATCGCCGCCATTCTTGCTCTGGCAGCCATTGCCGCAGGCGGGTTATTTGCTCAATATGTCTTGCACCCCAAGGTTCATAGTAATGTCTCTGCTATCGGAGTCCATTAACACAATACATTGTACTAAGCCCGACTAAGCGGACCGGGAAAAATTGTGTTCAATACAGAAATTCCAGCTTACTTTTGAAAAAAGTGCACTGCGCGCAACACGCCCCCGCCTGAGCGCCAATCATCAATATCAGTGCTACGATTGTGGTACGGATGGTTTTTCTGACTAAGTTTCCGTCTTCTTTGTTGATCTCTTTGGTCTTATTGAAATTTCTGTGGGGCATGCAGTTTCCGGCATTAAAAGAACAAACTTTAATGTTTTTGTTATATCTTCTGGCTGTATCATTAATTCTCGATTTATGCGCCCTGACTTAACATGTGGAGTATTCGTAAAACCAGTTTGAATAGTGCATACCTTTGTTCCGTACTCTCTTACCTTTTGTCGGCGGGTATCAATTTTGAAAATCTGGCCATGCCGCCCCGAGGTGTGATGGTATGCCTATCACTAAATTGCAACAGATTGCGTACGATGCCTATCTCCGAAATGACAAAAGTATCAGACCAACACCCCGTGATTTGGGTCTGGCTTATTTAGGCGTTCGCCGCAAAATAATAGCGGCTGAAAAGCGGATCATTGTATCGGATGGTCAAAAAGCGGCTGTCGAAAA
>CAJXHI010000059.1 GCA_913051655.1 uncultured Alphaproteobacteria bacterium | reverse complement strand
GAATACTTTCGCACTCAGCATATGCCTCCAATGTAGCTTTCTCGTCTTTTTCCATGTGCTTGCTGTAGCCAACAACGTCGGCAACGAGTATCACAGCAATCTTTCGGTTAGCGTCTACATCTGACATCACACGCCTCTTTTATACTTCATCCAAAGAATTACATTTGAAATGGCAGTAGTCCAGCGGAAGATCTTTAAGAGCGCATAGAACACGACAAAAAATGCCAGTTGTACCTAATGCCCGATCATCCACTCAGGCGCTGACGTCTCTTTATTAGGTTTGAGACAAGCCGGTAGTCGCAAGATTTTTTTGTAGTAAAGTAAGCTGGCGCCAAAGCAGCAATTTACGTAAGATGAAGCAAATGGCAGTTTGGAGCTAAATCGCGACGTTTTTCTTGCTAAGCGGCTTTCTCTTATCGCCGTGTAGGATTCAAAACTTCAAGGCCCATGATCCTTAAGCTGCTAAGGCTGAAAACACCGAATGTTTGTTTTAAATACAACATAAAATTTATCACAGAGAGCAATAATGGGGTGCCAAAATTCAGATTTTCTGTCCCGAAGAAAGGCTGTGGCAACGATTTGAAAGCTTAAGATTTCAGGAGCAAGACTAAAAATTTTGCTACTAAATGACATAAATTAATAGTTTCAATCGTATGATCTGCATTCGAAATGAGGACTGAATTGTGATATTTGAGATAGTCGAATGTTAACCATTTGCATTTCTTTTTGGACAACTTGATCCAACCTCGGTGCCAATGTTGCGGGGAGGGTCATTTCAGTTCCGAAACAAATGTTTTTGGATATTGTAAGTTGTCGGAAAACCATTCCCAAGGTTTTGGAACTTGTCAAAAAATTTGACTTAGGGCCCTTGCGATGAGCAATTTCGACTTCGACAGTTGCATCTAATATACAAAGAAACTCATCTGTGTGTGTTCTCAAAAATCGACAATGCCATGCATCGCGAATTAGCGCTTCGTTGGGTGCAACGCGACTGCCATCTAGTATGCGGCTGACTATAATGTCACTTTGTTGAAGTTGTTACAGAGCTGCCTTCACAGTGCCCAGACTTAGTTTTATTATCTGAGTTGAACGTTTTTCGGAAGGAATAAGACCAACTTGCGGTAAAAACCCAGTATTGATTGTAGAGGCGATACACAGGTGAACAGCTGTTCATTAGGGAATGTCCCCAGAGCCGGAGAAACGCTTGATTTCCTTTGTCAGAAAATCTGTCAAGTCATGACGTTAAATTGCTAAACTGATCGCTTTAAATTTGCTTTCAAAAAGACAAAACGGTCAAGAATGAAAAAATCATAGCAATTCGACCAACAAATATAATCGAGACGTGCGACGTTTGGAATAGAATTGAACGGCGCAAAGACGTTTTTAATACACTACCTAATAAAAAGCACGTCAAAAGCCAAAAGCCAAAAGCCAAAAGACTGGGAAACTTGTAATTCGCATAGCTAACCCTGTACCGGTGCGAGTAAACATAGCTTCGACATCAGAGAGTGACTGGCCAGGTAAGCAAACGCCAAAAATGCGCTTCATGATCACGGCTGGCAGCTCTATTACCTTTGGGCTCCTAGCAATAAAAGCCCAGAGCGGCATTTCTTAACGGCCAATGGCAGGGTGGATTAAATTGGTGATAAGCATCTAAGCAAAAGCGCACATATCACCTCTCCATGAATCGTAAGCTTCAGCGGTTCAGAGACAATTCTGTAGATTGTAAATGCGCCAATCAGAAGCGCACCTACAGACGTAAGCTTCGCTATAGCAATAATTGGGGAGGTTTCCAATTCATACACCTCAAAACGGGAATGGACCATCTCCACGAACTGGATCAATACGGATTGATTTAAACCCATCAGCCCATTGATGGAGTAAAAATCCGCCTTCTTGTTTTAAAAACCCGATGGGAGCGTCATGATGGGTATTGAACAAAAAACTACTACAGACGGAAGGGGCTGATATAACACTATGCCCTGCCAAGCTCGTTAATATATTCCGGTGAATATGACCGCATAAAATCAAAAGCTCACCCTGATATTCGCCCAAGATCGCACTAAGTTTTGAAGTGCCTTTTTGCAGGCCGATCGAATCCATAAATGTGATGCCAGATTTAAAAGGTTGGTGATGCATCAGAATGACAGCCGGCGTCTGCTTAAGATCACTTAGGCATGCCTTCAAAAACCGCAAAGTTTCTTTATCTAATTCTCCACCGCTCTGCCCTTCTATCAAGGTATCGAGGCCGATCAGCTGCAAATCACCCAACTTATGCTGCCAGTTCAATTTGCCCTTTTCTGGTAGGTAACCCGTGCCTTCAAACGCATTGCGAAATGGCTTCCGCGCGTCATGATTTCCTGGGATGCAGAAAATTGGTACATTCAAAGGCTGTAAAATGGATTTGAAAAGCGCATAGCTATCGGCTGTGCCGTCATCGCTAATATCGCCTGTTACAACAATTCCATCAAGCTGCCCCACTTCGAATTGCAACTCGGCAATGCGTAAAGCGACCCTCTTTAAAGGGCTGGCAGTATCTAGGCGCCCAGAAACGAGACTACCTGTTTTGACAATATGCGTATCGGAAATTTGTAGGAATTGGATCATTTTATGCCTCATGGAGTTCATAGAGATACTAAGGGGCTTATGCCGTTAACAGTCTGAAGCGCCCACGCAAAAGCAACTATTTCCTACTGAACACAGAAAGAGAATCACATCACGCTGAAGCACCACCATCGGTAAGGATCAGTTTATTGCGTAGGTTTTCAAGTAGCGGGGCATGATTTCCATTCGGCGAACGGTCAAAAAAAGCTTATCGAAAATTGCAATATTTGTACCAACCGTGGGGGACGTGCGGCCAAACTTGGAGTGGTCGAGCATAAAAGTGAGGTCTGCGAATTGGCCATGATCTGTTCACGTGCACGTACTTCGGCGGCGTGAAACTCTAGTGGTGATCCATCTTCCGTAAAACCTGCCACGCTGAATATGCAGAATTCGGCCCGATAGCGGCTGAAAAACGCCAAAACTTCCTCTCCTAAAATATCTCGATCGGGCAACCGTAATTCACGCCCGGGTAAAATAATCCGATTGGTCGTTTTATTGCTCAAAGTCATTGCGGCGCATAAATTATTGGTAATAAATGTAAACCCTTTTCGGCGCCTTAACGCCTTTGCAACGCTCAACGGCGTGGACCCAATAGAAATGCAAACGGTGGCCCCGTCTGGAATAATTCGGGCGCGGTTTCACCGATATTACGTTTTTCAGTCAAATTAGTCGAAACTCGTTGATCAAATAGTGTATTTGAATGCCTTGGAAACAGCTCCACCCGAACACGTCGGCGTTTTAACAAACTACCTTCGCATAAGTTATCAAAGTCGCGGCGAATAGTTTGTGTAGAGACATCCAACATTTCCGCTAAAGCGCCTACAGAAAGTGAACCATGTTCGAGAACAATGTCCTCAATTAGCTTGAGCCATTGTTTCTTTTTAGCTGACATGAAAACCCTCTATTTGGTTTTGCTTAAGCGCTCCAGATACGTAGCGCTTTCGGGCAACCGCCCCATATTTTTGCGCACCTCAATGATTAATCTTGGAGTCGAATCACTTTTTCGCAAAGCATCTATCACAGGCTGCCAAGAAATTGAGCCCTCGCCTGGAAGCCAGTGGCGATCGGCATAGCCATCCACATCTTGTAAGTGCACATGTGCCAGTTGGTTCTCCGCTGCATCGACAAAATCTACCACCGAAGGGGCTTTATTATTGCAATGAGATAAATGTGCATGCCCAGTATCAATAGAAAGCTTTAGGTTCGGATGAGCGATCTTGCGTATTGCACTCATCCGCATATCTGGATCAGTGTCATGACAATTTTCTAGAACCAGCGTGCACCCGATATCTGCTGCACGTCTCAAAGGTGCCTCTAAGATATCGCCCATCGCCGCGATTATCCCAGCTTGCACGGACGGATATTGCCACTGGTTCAACTTTACCCAATCATTAAATGGACTATGAATAACCATATGTTGCCCTTGTAAATCTTCGCAAACCTTAAGCGCAGCAAGCAATCGCTCAGAAATCAATTTCTGAAATGCAACTTCTAAATTACCGAGATCTAATCCAAAAAATGGACCGTGCAGAACGCGCGGCCCTTTATGAGCCTTTAGCTTTTCTTGATAGCGAGATATCAATTCCACAACATCGCCTTCTAATATGTTTGGAAGTGTAAAGTCCTGAATTTCGATCGGCCTATTCTGCTCACATAACCATTCAAACACCGTATCTATATTAGTGAATGTGACGGCTGCACCGATTGTGGAAAGTGTCATGACTTCTACCTATTTGATACCCGCGCGAATGAAACTTTGCACAAACTGTCTTTGGAATAAAAGAAAGGCGATCAGTAAAGGGCCCGATGTCATCAACGTGGCCGCGTTTATCACAGACCATTGAATGCCCGAATCCGTTACGGCAAAAATCGATAAACCAACTGTAAGCGGGCGCGTTTCCACTGAGTTGGTAACGATTAATGGCCAAACGAAATTATTCCAATGATGGCTTACCGAGACAAGCCCGTACGCCAGATAGGTTGGTTTCGCGAGTGGTATGTATACGCGCCAGAGCACGCCCAAAAATGAACAGCCCTCAACCCGCGCAGCCTCGTCTAATTCTTTGGGAACCGTCATAAACGTCTGGCGCAAAAGAAATATGCCAAAGCCAGACGCAATATAAGGCAAGCCGATCGCCGCAATTGTATCAATCAGGCCAAAGGATCGCATGGTTTGATAATTCTGAACAATCAAAATATCTGGCATCACCAAGAGCTGCAGCAAAACCAATGTGAAAAGTAAGTTTCGTCCTGGGAATGTAAAGCGCGCGAAGGCATAGGCCGCCAGCGTACATAATAGAAATTGCGCTGACACGATTCCCGTAACAAGTATTACAGTGTTTAAAAAGTACCGCGCAAATGGAGCTTCATTCCAAGCTTGTAAAAAATTTTGCAACGTCAAGGGAGCAAATAGACTGAACCGTGTTTCAAACTCGCTGGGGTGGAATGCTGTCCAAACTGCGTAGAGCAAGGGCATCAACCATAAAATAGCTAAACACCAAGCTGCAAATGTGTTCAAAGAGCGATCGAAATCAAAAGGCTTGCGTTTCGACACGGACTGGGGCGCTGTTGACGTAGTTTGGGTCATTTATAATGCACCTTTTTATCAAGGAAAAAAAATTGCCCAATGGCAACCGTGGTCAATATCGTAAGCATGATGACCGTCAAAGTTGCAGCATAAGCCGTATCCCAATAATCAAATGCAACTTCGTAAATATAGAATAGCAAAAGACTCGACGCGTTATTCGGGCCGCCTTCAGTCATGACAAATATATGATCTACTAGACGAAAAGAATTGATCACTGCATTTACGGAAACAAACAAGGTCGTGGGCATCAACAGCGGGAATGCGACGCGCCGGAAATAGTAGAACTTACCCGCACCTTCAATCGCAGCCGCTTCGCGCAAAGAGGGCGGAATAGTTTGTAAGGCCGCCAAGTAAAAAATCATAAAAAATCCAGCTTCTTTCCAGATTGCAACTGCAATCATTGAATAAAGCGCCGTATCGGGCGATCCCATCCAGTTTTGTTCAGGATAGCTTAACAAACCGCGGATCTGATCAATAAGCCCAAAGCCAGGGGTATAAAAAAATAACCAGATATTGGCAACTGCAATCAAAGGCAGAACCGTAGGCGTAAAATAAGCCATACGCAGAAACCCGCGCCCGCGCAGCTTTTCATTTACCCAGAGGGCCATCGCCAAGGACAATATAATAGAAAGTGGAATAGTCCACACAGCATACCAAAAATTGTTTACAAGCACCTTCCAGAATACCTCATCGGCCATTAACGTAGTGTAATTATCCCATCCGATAAAAATAGACTTACGCCGTCCACGTGCGGTTGAAAAAAATGAACTCACCACAGTTTGCACCGCGGGATAATGTGTGAAAGTGATCAAGAAGATCATCGCCGGGCTAAGCAGCATCCAAGCATATATCCATTGGTATCGGGCAGAGTTTCGCATTTATTTGAAGCGCCTTTAAGTAGTGAACCTGCCCAGCAAGCTGGACAGGCATAGAATATTAATATCCTACCGATAAGGTTTCAGAATCCGGTCCGCTGTCGCCTGTGCCTGATCAAGCGCTTCCTGAGCACTTTTTTCGCCCGCGATTGCGGAAGCTAAAGCGTCATTGAAAGCTTGAGTTACTTTGCCGTTTTCATATGTAGACAATTCAGCAACTGCAAATTCCAATTGGTCACGAGCCACCAATGCAGGTGGGAAATCAGCGGCATACGCTTTCATCTCGTCAGTGTCCCAAGCATCTGGACGTGGCGCAACATAGCCTGTTGCAATAGACCAAACCGCCGCCTGCTCCGGGCTTGTAATCCACTGAACAAAATCAACCGCAGCATCTTTTTGCTCGTCGGTCGAGTCTTTGAAGAGATAGAAGTTACCACCGCCAGTTGGGGCGCCCCGGCGTTCTTTAGCGGGAAGCATTGCAACACCAAAATCAAACGGAGCATTTTTACGAACATTCGCGAGGTTGCCTGTTGTGGTCCACATCATTGCTGTTTCTCTTTCAAAGAAGGCTTTTGGCGTTGGTCCCCATTCAATAGAGCCGGGCTGCATCACGCCGTGCTTGGTCGAAAGGTCAACCAAATATTCCAAAGCCTCAACCACTTTAGGATCATTGAAATTGGTCTTATTGCCATCTGAATTCGCTAAGATGGCACCAGCAGGCGTTGAAAGGCCTTGAAACAACCAGTAGGGAAACCCAGCCGATGGAATACGAACACCCCACTGGGTGACATTGCCACTAGCATCTTTCTTGGTCAGCTTTTTACCAAATTCGACCATTTCATCCCAATTCGCTGGCGCCACATCACGATTGAGTCCGGCTTCTGCAAAGGCTTCTTTATTCCAATACAAAACTGGTGTTGAGCGCTGGAAAGGAATACCGTAGGTTTTTCCGCCAGTTTGGCTATTTTCCATGAATGAAGGATAAAAACCATTAATCCAACTTTCTTGCTCTTCTGCTGACACAAAATCGTCAAACGGAACAATCACGTCTTCGTCAATTAATGTGAACATTTGTGTTGACAAAAGAACCGATAATTGTGGTGGTTTACCACCACGCGCCGCCGTCAGAGCCTTTACGCCAGCATCAGAATAACTGCCCGCGTAAATAGCTTCAATATTTACGCCAGGGTTTGCGGCCACATAATCAGCTGTTAATTTTTCAATTGTTGTCGCGGCGGCGCCGCCTACGGCCACTGGAAAATAAAATTCCAGATCAACTGCGCAGGCCGTACCAACGGCTGCAAGCGATGTCAGGGATGTGACACTGGCTATCTTTAGCATTTTAGAAAACATGATTTACCTCTGGGTTTGAGTTTGAAATGCCGAAACAGAGCCGGCGGTTTGGGATGACAAAGCCATCTCAATCTCTTTAAGCATCGTATCCTCACGCCGGCCCGAAGCCGTTTCAAATACGTGCAAATCATTTGCATTTAAGGCGAGTCTGATCTCCATTCCGCTTGCCAAGCGTGTTTTGCCTGATACTCGGCAGAGCAGAGTTTCTTCTCCAACCTTACATTCAACCATCGTATCGGCGCCTAAATATTCGATATGGGCCACCTGTCCAGCAATTGCGCCATTATCATCCGGCACCAATGCCTCAGGCCGAATGCCAAATGTAAAATTCTGGCATTTCTGCAAAAACTCGGATGTGAGGGCACTTGCCAACAGCTTAATTGAAAAGGTAACCATGGGCGGTGTACCGATAAATTTTGCCGCAAATAACGTTGCAGGCGCTTCATACATTACACGCGGTGAAGCCATTTGCTCAATTTGACCATGGTTCATCAACACCACTTGGTCTGCCATCGTCACTGCTTCAACTTGATCATGGGTTACATAGAGCATTGTCACCCCAAGCCGGCGCTGCAGATCACGGATTTCTTCTCGCATTTCAGCGCGCAATTTCGCATCAAGATTTGACAGCGGTTCATCCATCAAGAATATTGACTTATCAGCAACAATCGCGCGCCCTAAAGCAACGCGCTGCTGCTGTCCACCTGACAATTGGCTTGGCTTGCGGTCTAATAAACGCCTTAAACCAAGCAGCTCTGCCGCAGATGCCAGCTTTTGATCGCGTTCGTTACGCGACAACCCGCGCACACGAAGACCGAATACAATATTTTCGGCCACACTTAGATGAGGAAACAAAGCATACGATTGAAACACCATCGCAATATCGCGTGCCGCCGGCGCAGCGTCAGTAACATCTTCACCATCAATAAACACCTGACCTGATGTCGGATCGTCCAATCCCGAAACAATTCGCAATGCCGTAGATTTCCCACAGCCTGATGGTCCAAGAAGGGCGGTGAATTGACCTGCGGGAACATCAAGTGAGACATTGTTTAGAGCCGTATTCACACCCCAGCTTTTGGTAACGCCTTTTAAGCTTACAGACCCCCCACTCATAACAAAATCTGCCACTCATACAAAGAAACTGGCAAAAATTGGCAAATCTGTCGCCTTGCATTATCCTGGTCAGCCCCAGTCAAATTATATTCCATATATTCCATCGTAAAAATAATCTTCATCGCCTTTTAATTGATAGACCGCATCAAGTAATCCAGAAAAGCGGAACATTCTCTGCGCAGAAATTCTCATTTATTCGGCTTGGGTCTGCACCAAAATAGATGTAACTGCTGGGAATAGCACGATACCTATTATCTAATTGGCTTTTCATTTTCCACTGATACACCAGCATATGATGCCTACATTTACTTAGCTCTGGAAGCCTAATGTGACGGCTACACGTCATTGCAGAACCATTGCTGCTTCTTTGCACAAAACATGGCGGATAAAAAACTACAAAACAACAAAAATTTGAAATATTTTTGAAAATACTAATGTTAAAAACATATTAAAATACTATAAAATTAGTCAAAATAATAATAGAATTGCTTAGTTACAAAGTAACAAAATACGGCGCTTTTCCTTTTTTTCCCAAGCAGCTTCAGGTAAACTTGAAGCAGCCTGAAGGAAATTCTGGCCTTAAATGATCAAAAAGTGACTTTTATATGCTATCAACGGCCACCGTCTTTCAACGTTACCAAGAAATCCGACATAAGCTACCAACCGCCCCACAAAACAAAACTATGTTGGATATTGAAGATCTTACCGATATTTCTATCGACACAGGTGCGTTTGTCTTTGATGCTTTTGGCGTATTGAATGTCGGAGATAACCTTATTGAAGGGGCGGATCAACGTTTAACGCAGTTGCGCAAGCAAGGCTGTGAAATACGTATACTCACCAATGCCGCCAGCTATGATCGCACCCGTGTATTGGAAAAATTTGATCGGTTGGGCCTAACAATTGAAGCTGTAGAAATCATTACAAGTCGTGATGCTACTCTATCTGCGCTTACAGAAAAACACTGGGGGATAATCACTGATTACAATGACACATTGAGCGATATTAAATTTCCGCATACCCGGCTTGAGCAGAACGCTGCCGATTATGACTCAGTTAAAGCGTTTCTATTCCTATCTTCAGCCAACTGGTCGGCAAAAAAACAAAAGCTTTTAGAAGCATCTCTAATCGCGCATGAACGCCCTGTATTGATTGCAAATGCTGATTTGGTGGCCCCGAGAGAAACTGGCTTTTCGCTTGAGCCTGGTTATTTTGGGCATCTTTTGCTTGACCGCGGCATTACAAACGTAAGATTTTTTGGAAAGCCGTTTCCTGAGGTCTATCGGTTAGTACAAGACAGCCTACCAAACTTATCAGCTCATGAGATTGTAATGTGTGGTGATACGTTGCACACTGATGTTTTAGGCGCTACAGCAA
>CAJXHI010000058.1 GCA_913051655.1 uncultured Alphaproteobacteria bacterium | reverse complement strand
TAGTTCTTGTCCCCGCTCCTGAAGTTACTAGCTGGGCGGAAACTGCTCTTGATCACCTTGACGAAGGGCATAGCAGTCGTCGGGTGGCGGCGTGGCTGGTGGAAAAACTGGCAAAAAGATTTTAAATAAACAGCAGAAGTTGCTTAAAGCTCATGATTTTCATAATTTTATTACTGAATTTTTGTACTTAACGCATACCCACGACACGCTCCTGCAAAAATGTAAACTAATGCAGACCTTCAATAATTACGACATTTTTATGTTTGTTTTTCGTAAGAGCGAAAGATCACTCTTAGCGATTGCATTAAATTTCACTTGTATTCCCATTCCGCCGTAATTCTTCCTACTTGCACGGGGCGAAGAATGCACAGTTATGGCGTCGTTTACTTCTTATGCCACATTCAAATCTATCAACAAGGTTTTAAATGTCCTCCTAAAGCTTCGTATATTCTTGTTTGGATGTTTAACTTATCTTCCAAGAACTGGATTGATTATGTGTCCGGCGGCTGTTGCAGATAGGCCCTCTTCATCCTTCCTGTAATCGAATAGTCGGCCTGATGATTTGTGTGGTAAGTGTAATTCTGGATGCATAGGAACTTCTCTCCTTGAAGATTGATTTTTTAGTTGGACGATTTCGTCTACAGTAAAAAAAAGTATGAAATACCTGATATCCTTGTATTTAGTATTGTTGAATCGTTCCCATGTTAAGTTTCCTATTTCTGACGGCCGCATTTCCGTAGTTGCCAACAAAGACAAGAATAAACGCTCCTGTGGCATCCAGCAGTGAGTGAATATGGTCCTTAGGTCTTTGTTGCTAAAGACATAAGTTTCTGCTGGTGCTTTTCCTTATTCAGATAGGTCTAGACCTGTAAATGGGTTTAGTACTATCACACCATTTTCAACGCAGTAATTACGAAAATTTTGCACTCCTCAAATATAGTTTTTGGGTTTTATTAGATCGATTTGGATTATCCTTCAAAATAGATCTCACATAGTCATACCCGTGTTTTGGTTTTATATCGGTTATCTTAAGACACATTACGGTCTGTAATTGTTCTATCCAACGTTTGAGTTGCACTGTGTTCCAATATTTTTTTGCTTAAGATGCACATCCTAAGGGTAACTAGGTAAAGCGGCACTGATTGTTATTACCCTTGCGGGCATCACTCTGATTGATCGATCGAGCGCCTGCATCGGTTTATGATATAGTTTTTCTGTCAGATCTTTAACTATGGGAACATTGGGTAATATCTGTCCTGCTACAACACCGAATGGTAAATTTCGTGAAATGGGTTCGTCTAATTTTGGCTGAGGCAAACTTTAGAGCTTTGGGGCAGATATAAGTAAATCCTGCCAAAAATTATAGACTATCGGCGTCTTGTAACGTACAGCAAATCCTAGCTGTTTTAATGTAAAAGTATTTTTGGGCATGAGATTCTTAGACTCCTAAACCAGAATTTCTGCTTTCAAATCCGATGACAGTAGTTTCACAATTCTTTTGGCGTGATCCTTGTGGACATCATTGAAGATCATCTCGGCGTACACGTCGCAGGCAGTCTCTAGTTTTTCTAAAGACGAGAAATCGGTAGTAGGGGACGAATAAGGAATATTTTTGTATTTAAATGATTCCGCTAAACCTTTGATAACGTCGATTGCAAATCTTTCGGAAATCTTGTCTTGAGTTTCTGAATGTAGTCTCAGTCTTTCGTTGAATTCATCGTAAATCAATTTAGCAAGAATATGCTCTCTTGATTTGGCAACCTTAAAATTGGAGGTCTTTGTTGATTTGCGTCTATCTCTGGTAGTACCTGAGCCGTTTCCGAAAAGATGTCGCATATGTGCTGGCATACTTACTTTCACGACCCATCCACCGCTAAGCATAATCATTTTAGGAGGTGGATATTCTTAATTGCCTAACAGAATTGGTGGTTTCATTGGCTTTGAAAGTTGGCTCTTGATCATGAAGGATTGACAACAGCATTAACAAAATTTTAATGCTTAGTAACAATATTTATCTCAATTATTGAAAATGATACGAAATAATGGTGCCGCAGGGGAGGATTGAACTCCCGACCTCACCCTTACCAAGGGTGCGCTCTACCACTGAGCTACTGCGGCACATTCGTCGTCGCGTGGTTAGACGGAAATTCGCCAAGTGGCAAGGGATATGTGGACGCTACACCCACTATACTGTAGCATTGTGTCTATGAGTAAAAAATCAGAAAAATCAACTCAGGATAATTCTACCGCTTCTCGCAAAAAACGCCTCTCGGTGGCGTTGAAGTCCAACATGGCAAAGCGTAAAGCACAGGCCCGCCAACGCGCACATGCACAGGTAAATAACCCGGCGGAGCAAGAGGTGATAGAGAAAGATTGAGGATAAGGGCAAATGGATTCAATTTTAGTTAAAGGCAACGGGCCATTGTCTGGAAATATTCCAATTGCAGGTGCGAAAAACGCCTGTCTAGCATTGATGCCTGCCACTCTTTTGACAGAGGAGCCGCTAACGTTAACAAATGCGCCTCGATTGTCGGATATCAAAACAATGTCTAATTTGCTTCGCTCGTTTGGAGCAGAGGTCAGTTTACTAAAGGAAGGCCTAGTAATTGCGATGTCTTCCCATAGTTTGGGTACGGTTCGTGCGGATTATGATATTGTTCGGAAAATGCGTGCCTCAAATCTGGTGCTTGGGCCACTTTTGGCACGTGCGGGTGAGGCGGTGGTATCGCTGCCCGGTGGTTGTGCTATAGGCGCGCGTCCTATGGATATTCACATCGCTGCTCTCGAAGCCCTCGGTGCCACTATCGAGCTGAAAGAAGGATATCTCCATGCGCGTGCTCCACTGAAAGGTTTGCAAGGGGAGCGGCATAAAATGCGCTTTGCATCTGTCGGGGCAACAGAGAATTTCGTAATGGCAGCGACCTTAGCCAACGGTACTTCTGTGCTCGAAAACGCAGCGCGGGAACCTGAAATCGTAGATCTTGTCCACTGTCTACGCAAGATGGGGGCTTTAATTGAAGGGGAGGGTTCATCCATAATCACAATAGAAGGGGTGGAGCGGCTTCACGGTGCGACACACAAAGTGGTTTGCGACCGGATTGAACTCGGCACCTACATGCTCGCGCCAGCTATCGCCGGCGGTGAAGTAACGCTTGTTAATGGGCAGTTAGGCCTCTTAACCGCCTTTTGTGAAAAGCTTCACGAAGCAGGTATTGATGTTTCGGAGGCAGCAGATGGGATTACGGTGACGCGTAAAAACGGTTCGGTCCGCGCAGTGGATGTCGCGACAGAAGTATTTCCAGGCTTTCCTACCGATCTTCAAGCACAGATGATGGCGCTTATGTGCACCGCACAGGGGGTATGTAATCTTGAAGAAACGATTTTTGAAAACCGCTTCATGCACGCCCCTGAACTGATCCGCATGGGTGCGAATATTGAGGTCAAAGGCGGGCTTGCCAAAGTAACGGGCGTGCCTAAACTGAAAGGCGCACCTGTAATGGCTACGGATCTACGTGCGTCCGTCTCGCTTATTCTTGCGGGATTGGCGGCGGAGGGAGAAACCAAAGTCAGCCGTGTCTATCACCTTGATCGCGGTTATGAACAGGTTGCGAGAAAATTCAAAGCTGTCGGAGCAAAAGTTGAAAGGATAAGCGAATAATGGCAGAAGATGCGCGTTTCGAAGATGCGGAGGAAGCGCCGATCAACCTAGGGGCCTTGGATCAAGAAGATATAAAAATTCTGTCCGCGATGGTTCAGGACTCTGTATTTCCAGTGACAGAGATAAAATGGGATGCCGCGTGTCGTCGTTTGGTGCTACTGCTGAATCGTTTCCGATGGGAGTACAATGAAAAGGCAAAACGCCAAGGGCAGGATGTTGAACGGGTTCAATCGCTTTTGGTGTTCGAAAATGTGATTAAAGTTGCTTCACGGGGCGTGGACCGCACGCAAAAAAATATGGTTTTATCAGTACTGTCCCTCGAGGCAGAAGAAGCTGAAGCAGCGGAAAATTTGGTAATCACTCTGGCCGGCGACGGTGTAATTCGCATCACTTGTGATGCAATTGAGGTGACCTTAAAAGATGTCACGCGCCCTTATCTTGCCCTGTCGAAAAAAACGCCACAGCACCCTGTATAAGCGGTCAACTACGTCTCGCGCGCGTGAATTGTGTCTGTGTTTATAATTTTTGCAAAAAACTTAAATTTTTACATGTTTAACAAGTGATTTAATTATATCCCCCGCTTGAGACCGCCAGGAAGAAGCGCTACGTCCTGCACATACAAAGGAGAGGCTAATGCCCGTTTTTTTAGATAGCAAAGATGCAAATTTTGAAGCTAGTTTTCGCACCCTTTTGTCCATGAAACGCGAAGACAGCCCAGATATAGATCAGATTGTCGCAGGTATTATCGCAGATGTCAGAGCGTATGGTGATTCTGCGGTCGTGGATTTCACAGAACGCTTTGATCGATTTGGCGTCACAGCCCAAACACTACGGATCTCAGACGTTGAAGTAGACACGCAGATCGCAAAGGTCAGCGATTCTGAACGAAGCGCGCTTGCTCTTGCAGCGGAACGGATTCGCTCTTACCACGAAAAACAGCTGCCTGAAGATTGCAGATGGCGCGAAGCGAATGGTGCAGAGCTTGGATGGCGCTGGACGCCCGTTTCGGCGGCAGGACTTTATGTTCCGGGGGGATTGGCAAGTTATCCATCCTCTGTCTTGATGAATGCAATCCCAGCGAATGTTGCAGGTGTTGAACGGCTTGTTATCACTGTTCCAACACCCGAAGGGTTGATCAATCCCCTTGTGCTTTTGGCGGCGCGTCTCTCTGGTGTAAGCGAAATTTATCGGATTGGCGGTGCTCAGGCGGTGGCGGCCCTTGCTTATGGGACGGAAACCATTAAGCCGGTTGATAAGATTACAGGTCCGGGCAATGCCTATGTTGCTGCTGCAAAGCGCCGCGTGTTCGGCAAAGTGGGTATTGACCTAATCGCTGGTCCATCAGAAATCCTTGTGATTGCTGAAGGCGAGAACGACCCCGACTGGATCGCGCTTGATTTGTTGTCACAAGCTGAACATGACGAAAGCGCACAATCAATATTGATCACCACTGATGCTGCGTTTGCATCATCCGTTTGTGACGCCATTGATTCAAGGCTCAAAACTCTTGAACGCGCTTCGATTGCAAAAGCAAGCTGGGAAAATTTTGGTGCGGTCATCACAGTGCCTTCGCTTGATATGGCCGCGCAATTATCAGATCGAATTGCACCAGAACATCTCGAGCTATGCGTCGCTGACCCTGATGCATTAGCTCACAAAATCACACATGCAGGCGCTATTTTCCTCGGTGCTTTGACACCCGAAGCGATAGGTGATTATGTCTGCGGCCCGAACCACGTGCTGCCGACAGCTCGATCGGCTCGCTTTTCAAGTGGTCTTTCAGTACTCGATTTTATGAAAAGAACAACGCTTGCTTCAATGAGTGCAAAGGCCTTGCGGGAGATTGGACCGGCTGCGGAAACTTTGGCACGTTCTGAAAGCCTTCAGGCACATGGGCTTTCCGTCACCGCGCGGCTTAGAAAATTGAATTGAACATCCAAGTTTACCTGTCTCTGAGGCTGGAATTTTTCCGAAAGCATTGCCTTATCTAGTCAGCTTGTCTAGCAAGATGAGCGTAAGTGGTGAGTTTACGATGACATATATTGTCCACATAGAAATTGACGATTCTGCGCTGCCTCCGGCGACACCTGAAATTGAACAGGAACGCAAAGTGGCTATGTTTGATATATTAGAAAACAATACCTTTCGCCTCGCTGAACGCGGCGAAGTGGACATGCCGCACGGGCCTTATCGGCTGGGCTTGTCGATCAAAGATAAACGGCTGGTTTTCGACATTGAAACAAACGAAAGTCAAAAAGCGGCAGAGTTTCATCTTTCGTTGACGCCCTTCAGGCAGGTTGTCAAAGATTATTGGGCGATTTGTGAAAGTTATTACGATGCAGTCAAAAACATGCCGCCAAGCCAAATTGAAACCATTGATATGGCGCGACGTGGCATCCACAATGAAGGCGCGCGGATTTTAGAAGAACGGTTGGGCGGCAAGGCAGAGGTCGACACAGACACAGCGCGACGTCTGTTCACCCTAATGTGCGTCTTGCATTTTGGGGGTTGATATAGATGGCTGTAACTCATCCACAATCAGTCTTGTTTTGCTGCGATCATAACGCGGTGCGGTCTCCAATGGCAGAAGGGATCATGAAAAAGCTATATGGCGCAGGAATTTATGTCCAGTCTGCGGGCGTGGAGAATGATCTTGAGATTGATGGGTTTGCGATCACCGTTTGCCAAGAAATAAAAGTGGAATTATCCTGTCACCGCGCTCGCAGTTTTGATGAAATGGACAAACTTGGCGATGACCTGTCTTCTTTTGATTTAATTGTCGCTTTGTCTCCGGCCAGTCAACGTCGTGCCTTAGATCTTACGCGGTTGTTTCATTTGACCGTAGAATATTGGCCAATCCTCGACCCAACAGGCCTTGCGGAAAATAGAGAAGAAAAATTGCGTGCCTACCGCCAAACCCGTGACCAGATCTATGACCGACTGAAAAACCGTTGGCCAGAACTGAAGCTTTATGTCGAATAAAGACTTACCAGCGAGACGACCGGCTTTAAAGGAATCATTGGAAGAAATCCGATATTATGGCCGATCACTGTGTAACAATTTTGTTCAATGCGCTGAGCAATCTCGTCACTTCTGCGACAGTATTATAGTGGCAAAGCGAAATGCGCACGCAATCGGTCCATCCAAGTGGGTTCAAAATGTTACCCGAATAATGGTCGTCTTTGCGAACATGGACGCGAATATTTTGATCGCGCAGCGCACTAACCAAATCGGATGAGGCAATGCCCCGCACACGAAGAGACACTAGGCCTTCCCGCAATGGATTATCAAAGCCGCCGACGATTTCAACCCCATTGAGCTCACTCACACCTTTCAGATTGTCTCTGCCATATAGCATCGCGTCTGTGAGCATTTTCTCATGCGCTTTGATCGCCTGGCCTGCCGCTACAAGTCTTTTGCGGCGATTGTTTTCCTTTGATCCATCCTTTCTTGACACTTCAGTGCCAAGCCAGTCGAGATAAGACACGACATCTGACATTGTCGCGTATGAGCCCGTGTCGCGGGTTCCAAACTCCCAGGCCTCACTTGGGCCATTGACCAGTTTTTCATGGGCAAGAGAAGTAAGTCGATCAGACACCCATGCCACTCCATAGCCGTGGCGTGAGAACATTTTATAGGGTGAGATGACGTACCCATCGATATCGTAACTTTTAATGTCCAAAAGCCCATGCGCTGCGTGTTGGATACCATCAACAATGATGAAACAATCCGGTACGACAGCCCGAATGGCTTTGGAGACCGCCGCGACATCGACGCCCATACCGGTCACAGGTGAGGTGTGTAGAATCGTTGCAACGTGCGTATCTGGGCTCACAAGCGCGGCATAAGCTTCCGCATCCACGGACCCTGTGTCGCTATTATGCGGGACGGGCACGTAAGATTTATCAAGGAGCTCGGCCCAATGCATTGCGGCGCTACGGGACGCGGGATGTTCCAGCGTGCTGCCCATAATCTGTCCGCCTTTGGGGCATCCTGATATCGCATTGCGGATTAGGCGGAACAATAACTCTGTTCCGCTTTCCCC
The DNA here is from genome assembly GCA_913051655.1 of uncultured Alphaproteobacteria bacterium. Classification (GTDB taxonomy): domain Bacteria; phylum Pseudomonadota; class Alphaproteobacteria; order Rhodobacterales; family Rhodobacteraceae; genus LFER01. Next base: position 2,295 of record CAJXHI010000058.1, on the reverse strand, counting down.
AACAAAAAATTGACCTTTTGGGGCATTGAACAAATCGCGCATATCGTATTTGGCTCGATTTATGATGGACATCAAAGCTTGGCTTGCAGGGTTGTCACGTCCCTGATTGTCAGGAATTGCTGCGAATTTTGCGGAGGTCTCTACCACTGATTTAAGCGTCAAAGCGCCACCTGCGTTTTCAAAAAAAATACGTGATCCGTCAAAAGGACATTGCTCAACATGGGCAAATTTATCTCGGATTTGCACCATCAGGTCTGGGGACTGTTCCAACATGTTCAGGCTTTCTATGCAGAAATGATAGTAAAATCGTGATAATATTTTAGGATTTGCTTATGGCACTGACAACCCAGAAAGAATGTGTGCATTAAAGTAAGCGCAACAATGCTTTTAAATCCGGTTGAAGGCTACTAAGTTTCAAAAACAAGCCTATATCTAGAGAGGAGTAGCTAACAGATGAGTAATCGTGTCACAATTTACGAAGTTGGACCGCGGGATGGTCTGCAAAATGAAAAGACACTGATTGCCACAGAGGATAAGATCCTGTTGGTGAATGATCTTACAGCTTGCGGATTTCAGAAAATCGAAGTGACGAGCTTTGTAAGCCCAAAATGGGTGCCGCAAATGGCGGATGCTTTGGAGGTTTTGGAAGGCATTGATCGTGCAAATGGTGTTACTTATTCGGCACTGACACCTAATCTCAAGGGATTTGATCGCGCAAAGCATGCGCTCGCTGATGAGGTTGCAATTTTTGCTGCCGCAACAGAAGGGTTCAGCGAAGCCAATATCAATTGTTCAATCGATGAGAGTCTCACGCGCTTCAAACCTGTGGTCAAAGCTGCTAAAGCCGCAGGCATTTCGGTGCGTGGCTGTGTGTCGGTCATTACTGATTGCCCTTATGATGGTGCCGTTGATCCGACCTCAGTAGTGCATGTGGCCAAGGCTTTGGCTGAGATGGGCTGTCATGAAGTGGGATTGGCCGATACAATTGGGGTGGCCACACCTGAAAAAATTGAAAAAGTTTTGGATGCGGTTCTTCAAGAGCTTCCAGCCGAGCTGCTGTCAGGGCATTATCACGATACAAACGGATGTGCGTTGGATAATATTGAAGTGTCTTTGGATAAAGGTATCCGCCTTTTTGACAGTGCTATTGGGGGATTGGGAGGATGTCCTTATGCGCCCGGTGCCACGGGTAATGTGGCAACAGAGGCTGTCGTGGATCATGTTACAAAGCTTGGTTATTACACTGGGCTCGATGTTGAAAAACTGGGCGATGTGGCGGTCTTTGCACGCGGTCTTAGGAGGTAATTATGGAACGTTACGAAGCTCTACGTCTCGAACGTGATCAACGTGGTGTATTGTCCATCACTCTTAATCGGCCAGAAAAGAAAAATGCACTCTCCGGCGAAATGATTGCTGATTTGATCCGGCTGAGCGCTGAAATCGAAGCGGATAGTGATATTCGAGTTGCTGTCTTGCGTGGGGCGGGGGATGTGTTTTGTGCAGGTGGTGACCTTGGCTGGATGCGCCAGCAAATTGAGGCTGACCGCGAGGGGCGCATGTTAGAGGCCCGTAAACTTGCGGATATGTTGCGCGCCTTAAACGAATTGCGGGTGCCGCTCATCGGCGTGATTCATGGGGGCGCATTCGGGGGTGGGGTTGGTTTGGCCTGCGTTTGCGACATTGCCATTGCGGAGACCAAAACAAAATTTGGACTAACCGAAACCCGATTAGGTCTGATCCCAGCGACGATAAGCCCCTATGTGATCGCGCGTATGGGGGAAGGCAAAGCGCGTCAGATCTTTATGTCCGCGCGAATTTTCTCGGCGCAAGAGGCCAAAGCGCTTGATCTTATCGTAGATCATGTTTCCAGCGAAACGCTTGAATCGCGTACAGAAGCAGAAATCATCCCCTATCTCAGCGTAGCACCGGAGGCAGTTGCCGCGTCCAAAGCCTTAGCGCGTATGCTTGGTCCGCGCATCGACGATCAAGTGATTGATGAAACGATCACACGTCTGTGCGATGTATGGGAGGGCGAAGAAGCTGAAGAAGGCATCAATGCTTTTTTGAGTAAAAGAAAATCGCGCTGGGCTTGATGCCCTCGCGGTTTCGTAACGGACCGATAAATTTACAAAATCATTTTCTAAATCAGCTTAATCACGGTAACCCAAACAATGCCCTAGGTGAGTTAGACTACAAAGACTGTTAGTTTCACCACCATCCAAACTGTAATTGCAGTAGGGATTCAGCTTATGACGCCGGAGAGTACAGAAATCATGGCAGCTCAAATATTCATCC
>CAJXHI010000057.1 GCA_913051655.1 uncultured Alphaproteobacteria bacterium | reverse complement strand
TTCAGGAACTAACATTTCACTCGGCTTGATCCGTGCCAATTCTGGACCAAGCTTAATAAAAGGAATCTTCTCGACCCATAACTCTCCGGTTGAAATATCGACCCAAGCCAATGCATAATCGTTTCGCGTTTTAACGAAAGAAGCGAGAAAATTGTGCTGGCGTGCCTCTAGCAGAGTTTCTTCTGTCAATGTTCCGGGTGTTACAAGCCGAACAACATCACGCTTAACAACCGATTTGCTCCCTCTTTGTTTGGCTTGCGCTGGACTTTCCATTTGTTCACAAACGGCAACGCGAAACCCTTTGCGAATCAAAGTTAAAAGATACCCTTCTGCCGCATGATGCGGGACGCCACACATGGCTATGTCTTGGCCTAGATGTTTGCCACGTTTGGTAAGAGCGATATCTAAAGCCTCTGCTGCCGCAACGGCATCATCAAAGAAGAGCTCATAGAAGTCTCCCATTCGATAAAATAGAAGCGCATTCTGATATTGGGACTTCAGGGCCAAATATTGTTCCATCATCGGGGTCAATGCGTCTCCTCCTGCTTACAATAGTTAGCGAAGACAGGAACCAGACGAAAGCCGAAAACGATTTCTTGTCGACGCCCGACCACTTCGCTAGAACGAAATAAGCCAATGAAGGAAACCAAATGTCAGACAATAAAATCACCCGCGAAGAGGCGTTGCACTTCCATTTAGAACCCGAACCTGGAAAATGGGAAGTCACCGCTACTGTTCCAATGACGACGCAAAGAGATTTGTCACTGGCTTATTCCCCGGGTGTTGCTGTTCCTTGCGAAGAAATCGCACAAGAACCAGAACGGGTGTATGATTATACGAATAAAGGCAACCTTGTTGCGGTAATTTCTAACGGCACTGCTGTCTTGGGTTTGGGCAACCTCGGCGCTCTTGGCAGTAAACCGGTAATGGAAGGGAAATCGGTTCTTTTTAAACGTTTTGCTGATGTGAACAGCGTCGATATTGAATTAGATACCGAAGATACAGATGAGTTTTGCAAAGCGGTAAAGCTTATGGGTCCAACCTTTGGTGGCATAAATCTAGAAGACATCAAAGCGCCGGAATGTTTCGTGATCGAGCAGCGGCTAAAAGAGGAAATGGACATACCGGTCTTTCACGACGATCAGCATGGGACTGCTGTGATCTGCGCGGCTGGATTGATAAACGCCTTACATCTGAGTGATAAAAATATCCAAGACGTTAAAATTGTATTAAATGGCGCCGGAGCAGCAGGAATTGCCTGCATAGAACTCTTAAAATCTATGGGTGCGCAGCATAAAAACTGTATAGTTTGCGACACGAAAGGCGTCATTTATCAGGGCCGAACTGAAGGAATGAACCAATGGAAGTCAGCTCATGCGGTTAAAACGGATCTTCGTACTCTGACAGAAGCTATGAAGGATGCGGATGTTTTTTTAGGCGTTTCGGTAAAAGGGGCGGTCACGGCTGATATGGTGAAATCTATGGCGACTGATCCGGTGATTTTTGCCATGGCAAATCCTGATCCTGAAATCACCCCAGAGGAAGCGCGCGCTGTTCGCGATGACGTTATCATTGCCACAGGACGAAGCGATTACCCCAACCAGGTAAATAATGTTCTTGGTTTTCCTTATTTGTTTCGTGGTGCGCTCGACATTCATGCACGCGCCATAAATGACCATATGAAAATTTCTTGCGCTGAAGCTTTGGCAGAACTTGCACGAGAAGATGTGCCAGATGAGGTTGCCATGGCTTATGGCAAAGAGCTCACATTTGGGAAGAATTATATTATTCCAACACCGTTTGACCCCCGCCTCATTCATCGCATTCCGCCAGCAGTGGCTAAAGCGGGTATGGAAACAGGTGCTGCGCGACGTCCAATTTTAGATATGGAATCTTATGAACTGACTCTAAAGACTAGGATGGACCCAACCGCGAGCATTCTTCGCGGTCTTACCGAAAGAGCACGTGCCGCGCAGGCGCGCATGATTTTTGCTGAAGGCGATGATCCACGCACACTTCGTGCGGCGGTGATGTATCAAAGATCTGGTTTTGGAGAAGCGCTCGTCGTGGGGCGTGAGGCTGATGTCAAGGAAAAGCTAGAAGCTGCGGGACTTGCGGATGCTGTTTCAGAGTTAGAAGTCGTAAACGCTGCAAAAACAGATATGCTTGAACAATATAAGGCGTTTCTTTATGGCCGCCTCAATCGCAGAGGTTATGATCATGTTGATATCCACCGCCTAGCAGCTCGTGACCGTCATGTGTTTTCAGCATTAATGCTCGCACATGGGGATGGTGATGGTTTGGTAACTGGCGCGACCCGCAAATCTGCCCATGTAATGCAGTCAATAAATTACGTCTTTGATGCAGACGCAAAACATGGGGCAGCAGGCGTTACCGCTCTGTTGCATAACGGGCGTATTATATTGATCGCAGATACATTAGTCCATGAGTGGCCCGAACCTGAAGATCTTGCCAATATTGCAGAACGTGCTGCAGGTGTAGCGCGGGACCTTGGGATCGAACCAAGGGTAGCTTTTGTAAGTTTCTCAACCTTTGGATATCCGATATCTGAACGCGCAGAAAAAATGAAATTGGCACCAGAGGTTTTAGATCAGCGCGGCGTTGATTTTGAATACGAAGGAGAAATGGCAGTTGACGTGGCTTTGAACTCGCAAGTTATGGCAAAATATCCGTTTAATCGCCTCAGTGGACCTGCCAATGTTTTGATTGTCCCTGCGCGGCATTCTTCAAGCATATCAGTGAAATTGATGCAGGAGATGGCCGGTGCAACGGTGATTGGTCCGATCCTGTCAGGCGCTGGGCATTCAATACAACTGTGCTCAAACGTCGCAACCGCAACAGATATTCTGAATATGGCGGTTTTGGCGGCCTGTAAGGTTGGATAAACTTAGAAGGGTATTTGATTTCAAAAAAGCGGCAGTTCTTCAAAGCGAATTTAATCTTTCACCGCGCCGACAATATTTACTGTATAATTTATAAGCTGTCACCTTTGTTTTTGGCCCAAATCTGGTCAATACAAGGTTTTGCTTTTGTAATAATCCTGATGATAAGTATTTGCTTCGTAAAAACCCGTGAAAGGCAGCATTGGCGTTTTTAGGGGCTGAACCACTTCAAGATTCGCCGTTTAACGTTTGTTAGCCGGACGTTGTTGTGCTTAATTTTTCGGGAAAATGGCAGTTTAATTATTTTCCCCCGATCATAAAATTCGTGGTATCTATCTATTACATCCACAGAGCGCAAGAATTTAAACAGCAAGTCGTGAATAGATATTTTTTAGGGCCAAACTCAATTTCTGCAGCCTCTTTATGATCTATCTTGACCTTGACGAATCCCTTACAGTGGGATTCTTTTTTGACTCACGGCTAAAACTTGATCGGACTTCAATGACACCGGCAACTTTTTAAATTCTGTTTTCACACATCAGCAACAGCCACCAACGAAATATGAGTGCCCAAAGTCGTATAAAGGATTGGCAACTACCGAAAAGACCAGCGAAAACTTTTGGAAAAAGAAACAAAATTTTTACTTAACGAACATTTACTTCAGTCCTCATTAATTTGAATACAGACAATTTTCGAAAGCAGCGCAGTCGTAAATCACGTAGTGGTAATGTAAGTTTACCTCTTGCACTCTGATCAAAGCAATCTAGCCTACTTTTACAACGCGAGGTAAATAAATGAGCGATATAGTTACGACGCATCAGGCAGAGGATGATGCCAGAAACCAAGAAATCCTGATATATGTAAATGGTAAGCTAAAACCGCGCAGAGAAGCAGTAGTAAGTGTCTATGACAGCGGTTTCATGTTAGGTGATGGCGTCTGGGAGGGCTTGCGACTTTATAACGGGAGTTGGGCATTTGCTGACGAACATCTTTTGCGGCTTCAAGAGGCAGCAAAGGCTATCGATCTTGATATGGTAAAGACCGCCGAAGAGATTAAAAATGCGCTTTTGGATACTCAAAAAGCCAACAATATGACTACAGATGCACATGCCCGTTTGATGATTACACGTGGCGTTAAAATACGACCTTTCCAGCATCCGTCCCTTTCGCGCTCTGGTCCCACATTAGTGATTATAATGGAACATTCTCGGCCTAATGTACCCCGCCCCGTACGTTTGGCAACAGTTCCCCATCTTCGCGGATTGCCGATGACGCAAGATCCAAAATTAAATTCACATTCAAAACTCAACTGCATTCTCGCCTGCATTGCTGCTGAAAAGGCGGGTGCTGATGAGGCCCTGATGTTGGATACTCATGGCTTTGTAAATACAACCAATGCCTGCAATTTCTTTATTGTCCGAAATGGTGAAGTTTGGACAAGTACAGGTGATTACTGCATGAATGGGATCACTCGACAAAAAGTTATAGATCTATGTAATGCGCATGGCATTCCTGTATTTGAACGAAATTTTTCCTTAGTGGATACCTATGGAGCCGAAGAGGCGTTTTTGACCGGTACTTTTGGAGCCCAAACACCAGTTGGCGAGATTGATGGACGTATGATTGGGACAGGACAAATTGGACCCGTGACAGAAAAAATTCAGTCTCTCTATATAAACCTCATCGCTAAAGAGTGCGTCTAATGCAGTTGGCTGTTTGGTCTGGTCCACGCAATATTTCCACCGCGTTGATGTATTCTTTTGCCCAACGTAAAGATTTTGTTGCAATAGATGAACCTTTTTACGCCGCCTATCTTACCTTGACTGGATTGAATCATCCTATGCGGGAAGAAGTAATCGCATCCCAGCCTACAGACCCCGATGTGGTTATTCGCACACTAACGGAGCGGCCTTCTGAAGGTGCGGCGCATATGTACCAAAAACACATGACCCAGCATATGATTGAGGCTATTTCCCGTGATTGGATGGAAACGATCACCAATGTGTTTTTGCTTCGTCACCCAGCGCGTGTGATTTCAAGTTTTTCCAAAAAATATGAAAATCCGATGCTGCATGACATTGGATTTCAAAAACAGAAAGAGCTTTTCCGTTTTTTGCGTGATATGGGTCAAAGCCCAATTGTGGTTGATAGCTATGATATTCGTCGTTTTCCAGAGCAAACACTGAAAAAGCTTTGCTTGCATCTATCGCTTGATTTTGACCCAACAATGCTTTGTTGGGAAACGGGCGGTTCAAGCTATGATGGGGTTTGGGCTAAACATTGGTATGGTGCTGTGCATCGGTCAACTGGATTTTCCGGACCAGAAGGACCCCTTCCGGATCTTCCAGTCAAACTGCGGTCTTTGGAACAGCAGGCACTCGACGATTATGACGAGATGATGGAACATTGTCTTTGAATAACTAATTCAGGCTGCTGAGATATTCAGCATGCGCTCATTGAAAATCTTTGAAGCATGTTCTTCAAGATAGATACGAAGCCAAGGAGTAAAGCGTTCTGGCCATCTTTGTACTTCGGCTTTAAGATCGTGGTAATCAATCCACCGTGTATCCATAACTTCTTGGGGATTACCTTTCACGTATGGTTTTTCTGATACGTGGATCAGAAACAAATCGACGACCTCGTGTTCAATCAGGCCGTTTCCAACGCTTGCGCGATATTCGATTGTATCTCGGTAGACCGGCTGCGTATCTTTCAGCCCGAGCTCTTCGTTCATCCTGCGGCGTGCGCAAATTTCGGGGCGTTCATCCCAATTTGGATGTGTGCAGCAGGTATTGGCCCACAGTCCGGGGGTGTGGTATTTTTCCAAAGCCCTTCTCTGGATTAAAATATTCTGTCCTTGCAACATGAAGACAGAAACTGCCTTGTGCCGGAGTCCTTTGATATGGGCCTCGAGCTTTTCAACGGGTGTTATTTCACCTTTGACCCAGGCCGGGATCATGATCGTCATATTCGCTCCGCTGAAACGATCCCCATCAGGTGGGCAACGTTTTTCAGCCCGATTTTGATATGGGCCATGGGGCGCGCTTTTACTAGTTTCTTATTCATATATGCTTCAAAGGTTAATCTTTGAACATCGATGTCGTGACATAATGAAACAAAGCGCTCGCGCCGATCGTCTGATCTGTAATAGGCATTTTGCATGGAAGCGAGCACGCGAAAGACAGTTTTATGTTCTTTCATAAAGAGGCTCCGCGCAAGACGTAGGTCGCGAACTCGGCCAGAGGCAAGGCAAGCAGATGCCGCAGTTGCGGCCACGCGCCCCCCAACCATTGCATAATAAATCCCTTCGCCAGAACTTGGCGCTACAACACCTGCCGCGTCTCCAGCAAGCACAATATCACGCCCGTTGTCCCAGCGATCCAATGGTTTCAGAGGAATTGGCGCCCCCTCTTTGCGAATTGTTTTGCATTCATCAAGTCCAGATGACTTTCGAAGCTTTGCAGTGGCGTTTTTTAAGTCCACACCATCCTCACCTGTGCCCATTCCAACGCTCGCCGATGTACCATGAGGAAACACCCAGCCGTAGAAATCTGGCGAAATTTCACCGTCATATATGACGTCACAACGACTTGAATCGTAGGCCGCGCCGTTTTCTGGAGCTTCGATGATCTCGTGATAAGCGATAACATAAGGAATTTTATCCCCACCGGGCACCTCAGCACGTGCAACAGTCGAACGTGCGCCATCTGCTCCAATGATCAACTTTGTTTCAATTTTTTCGTCCTTCAAAGTTTTTTTATTTTTGTAAAGAACAAAGGTCTTTCCGTTCACCCGCTCAATTTTTCGAAAAGTGCCGTTGATGCGTGTCGCTCCTGCCGTTTGAGCGCGGCAGCGGAGGAATTCATCAAAATGTTCTCGATCTACCATCCCAACATATCCATTTTCTATTGGAATATCGACGGAACGCCCTGTTGGAGATATCATTCGCGCTGTTTTGATCCGCGCGACAAGCTGTTCGTCTGGGATTATAAAATCGGAAACCAGTCTTGGTGGAATGGCTCCACCACAAGGTTTGATCCTCCCGTTCCGATCCAAAAGGGCAACTTTATTCCCACTTTGCGCAAGATCCTTTGCGGCCGTTGAGCCAGAGGGACCACCACCAATAACGACAACATCAAACATATCTATTCTCCAGGTACAAGCCCGGCCGATACCGGTCGGGTAGATATAATACGAAGGGCAAGTGTGGATGAGACGATGAACAAAGCCGCCTCCAACAAAAATACGGTACCATAAGCCGCGGCTTCTTCTTTTAGGGCTATGCGCAGTATATCTACCATGGCCGCGCCAACCAGGCCGCCAAATCCTGCGGCGATGGCTTGTGCTGCACCCCAAATTCCTACACGGGTACCCTCACGATCTGAGCGTCCCTCTCCGGCCAGCGACATCATTGAACCGATTGCGCCTACAGCAAACATCCCGTTGAAAAACCCAAGGGACACGACCGCGATATACAATTGTGTTGCTGTGCCACCAAGACCGAGTGCAGCAATAAACGTGAGGCTCAACGCAGAGCCAGTGCATCCCGCAACCACCCAAGACCTTAGGCTGCCGAGGTTAAGTCCAGTACATAAAATTCCGACGCTGATCATACCTAAAAACACACCACCATTCTGGGCACCTGATAGGGATGTTGAATCACCGGGCGTAAATCCAAAAACTAATCCAGCATAGGGCTCAAGGATTAATTCTTGCATGAAATATGCGGTCATAGACAAAAAGACGAATATGGAAAAATTGCGCGCGCCTGATTCTGCCCAGATTTCTTTAATTCCCTCTGCAAAGGACATGGTTTCCGTGTCTTCTGTCTCTAATGGTTGTTTTTCAATGCCAAAAATCGCAATGACGGTAAGAACAAACGCAATCAAAACTACAAAGCCTACGACTTTTAACAAAAGTGCATGGGAATAGGGATCTAGCATTGCGCCAGAAGCACCAGCAGTGAGTGCAATTCCAGCGATCATCATAAGCCATGTGATTGTTGCGGCTGCAGCCCGCCGTCTAGGAGCAGTTAATGTTGCCAAAAGTGCCAGAAGCGAAGTACCCGATGCACCGACACCCAGCCCGATGAGGGCATAGGCAACCACGGATATCAAAAGCCCTTCTGTAAAGTTCGTTTCCAAAACAGGAATCGCCAGAGCGGCCAAAAATGCGCCAGAGCCTAGGATTGCCATACCACCAATGACCCAAGTAGCCCTTCTTCCCCCTGTGTCCGAGTGGAATCCCCAGTTGGGCCGCGTGATCTGAATACCGTAATGCAATGCTACAAGAAATCCTGGCAGAACCGCTGGCATAGCCAATTCAACGATCATTAATCGGTTGAGCGTTGATGTCATTAGCACAACGATTGCGCCAATGGCCATTTGAACAGTACCCAATCTCACAATTGAAAACCATCCTAAATTCATCACATCGCACCCAGTTCACGCAATGCGAAGGCGCTCACCATCATGCCACTAACATACATCATGACGCCTGTCGCGTTATACCAAGGCGCTTTTGCTTTGGGATCACGCAACATTATTTGCATGGCCCAAATTTGACCAAGAACAAGAACTGAAATCAAAATTCCATATATGGACGGGCCTATCCATATGTATAGAATGATGATGACGATGAATTGTGGTAATGCCATTGTGACACAAGCAACAAAGGCGGCAAGCTGAGGACCAAGCATTACGGGCAACGATTGTACTCCCGTTTCCTTGTCCCCCTTGAGCGCCTTAAAATCATTTAGCGTCATAATGCCATGCGCCCCAGCTGCATAGAGAAAGGCAATTATGATGATTTTTGGGTTTGGCATCGCGGAGGAAATCACAGCTGCACCAGTAAACCAAGGAAGCCCTTCATAGCATAGCGCAACAAGACCAGGACCCCACCATCCTGACTTTTTTAATCGCAGTGGTTCAGCAGAATACGCCCATGCAGCAACGACCCCGAGGACGGTTGCAACAAATCCCCAAATTCCGAGCTGATATCCAATGACCAATGAAAGGACAGACATGCCAAAGGCAATCCATAGCCCCCATTTTCCGGGAATACGGCCAGAAGGTATAGGGCGCTCTGGCTGATTGATGGCATCTACATGCCTGTCGCACCAATCATTTGCAGCTTGGCTCATCCCACAAACAATTGGACCTGCTAAAAAAATACCAAGCGCGACGAGCCAAAGGCGATTGTCAAATCCAACACCAGCTGAAACAGCACCACAAGCGTATGCCCACATTGGAGGAAACCATGTAATTGGTTTTATCAACTCCAACGCCGCAAAAAAACTCGGCTCTCTGTGCGAGTGTAAATTTTGTAAGACAGTCATGCGTCTAGTTTGCATGACAAGTTTAAATTAAGCAAGCAAAACCGAGCGTTGCGAAGACCTGCTGGTTTTAAGGAAAATCAATTATTACGCATTTAAGCTAATCAATCTTCTTGATCTTTGAAGACAAGACCAAATTTCCGTAACTTAACATAAAGGCTTTGGCGCGATAAACCAAGCATTTCCGCAGCTGCAGCGCGATTGTTTTTGGTCATTTCTAGGGCCGTTTCGATACAGATCTTTTCGATCATATCGTTGGTCTCTCCTACGATTTCTTTCAGTGTCGCGGACCCAACAAGTTCAGAGACGCTAGACCCGCCGTGCGATCTATTATCATCGGTTTGTGGGCGCAAGGTTTGTGCTCGGTTAGAGTCGCGGATCACAAAAGCAGCCAATGGTTTGGCTGCACTGCCAAGTTTCGCAACGGATACCTCAACTCCTAATTTAGCACCAAATTCGTTTTGTAATTCGGTTGCATAAATCCGAACTTGTCCAGATCGCACAACATTATCAAGCATTACAGCAAGGTCAATTTGACCCCGTGTCAGGAAATTCGCAAGGCTGCGCCCTTTCACCTTTGGCAAGCTTGGTGCATTGATTAAATCGAGAAAGCCTTCATTCGCTGCTTCTATGATGCCATTTGACTGCGTAAACACGATTGCATCTGGACCAGATTGATACAGAGACAAAAGGTTTTTGGAGAGCTCATCATCTCTGACAACTTTGCCCTGATCCGTCTCCAGGCGGCACATAAGGTATCTTTGACCTGAAGAACGAAACAAAGAGGGATAAATTCGAATGGATTTTCCATTTGCGTTCAGGGCTGCGTGAATTTGGGCGTTTGCATCTTCTTCGGTGGCTGCGACCAGCTGACTGATTAGGCTACCCTGGCCATGATTATGGAAGTGTGAAGAGAAGTGTGTGTTGGTCAATGCCTCGGCGCTCAGGCAGATTGTATCGGCGGCGCTTCCATTCGCATCGGTGATTTTTTCATCAATGATCGAAACAAAAATCACAGCATCGCGCGTATTAGCCATTAGCATTCTGAATCGTGCGTCCAGTTTACGGCTTTGTTCATAACCGCGCTCTACCGCGACTTGGGCTTTGATCAGTTGTTGTTGTGTTTCTGCGATCGTGCGTAGATCACGTCCTAACATTAGGATCGTATCCTGCACGCCAAGACGGTGAATGCTGTATCGTACAGGGAACTGCCAGATGGCATTGTCCTGATGATTTAATTCAATTGAATGCATCACACTCTGACCGGAAGTGATTTGGTTGATCACAATATCCAGCTTTTCAATGCTTTCGCTTGTTAAAAAATCACGAATAGACCTGCCCTCCCAATGGGACAAGTTGCCAAGGCTTTTCTCTGTTTCATTCACGAGTATCGAGAGAATACCACCATCAAGCTTTACAAAAAGCGCTATGTCAGAGGCTGCGCCTAGAATGCTTCCCAAATACTCAGGCTCAATCATTGGCACAGAGCCAAATCTGCGCTCTCGTTGAGCTTTCGTGTAAAGGCTCGTGCCTTCCGCGTGACCCTCA
>CAJXHI010000056.1 GCA_913051655.1 uncultured Alphaproteobacteria bacterium | reverse complement strand
CACGAATATTGGCCAGAAACTGATTACCGAGCCCCTCACCGTTAGACGCACCCTTTACCAGACCAGCAATATCAACAAAGGTCATACGCGTTGGAATAATCCGTTTAGACGCAGCAATAGCAGAGAGATTCTTTAACCTTGCATCGGGCACCGCCACTTCTCCAACATTTGGTTCAATCGTACAAAAGGGGAAATTCTCTGCCTGTGCTGCAGCAGTTTTCGTCAGCGCATTAAATAATGTGGATTTACCAACATTTGGGAGTCCAATGATTCCCATCTTAAAACCCATAGACCTACTCCTTGCGGTTGATGAGCGCGCTTCTAGTCTCTGAAGCGGCCTTTAACAAGATCATTCGCACTTAACGCTCTCACATAAGGTAGAGAATGCAAAAGAGTCATTGATTTTCTTGTTTGTTTTAGGCAAGTCAGAACAAATTTTTAAAAGGGTTCTCGATGACACGGATTGACGCCACATTTGAACGCCTCGCAAAGGAAAATAAAAAAGCCTTCGTAGCCTACATAATGGCGGGAGATCCAACTTATGACTTGTCTTCCGATCTTATGGCGGGACTTCCAGAAGCTGGAGTGGATATCATAGAAGTTGGTCTTCCCTTCACCGATCCGATGGCCGACGGGCCAACCATTCAACTTGCAGGTCAAAGAGCGCTTGATGCAGGCATGACCTTGGACAAGACGCTGGATATGGTACGAGAATTCCGCACAAGAGACAGTGATACACCTATTGTATTAATGGGATACTATAACCCAATCTATAGTCATGGTGTGGAGCAGTTTCTCCCCAAAGCTAAAGAAGCAGGCATTGACGGCCTGATCATCGTTGATCTTCCACCAGAAGAGGATCACGAACTCTGTATCCCCGCCCAAGCTGCAGGTTTGAACTTCGTTCGCCTTGCAACACCCACAACGGATGATGCGCGCCTGCCGGCTGTGTTGGCAAATACCTCTGGGTTTGTTTATTACGTTTCCATCACTGGCATCACCGGCGTTGCCGAAGCGCAAACCACTGACGTTGCCCCAGAAGTTGCACGTATCAAAGCAAAAACTGGATTGCCCGTCGTGGTAGGTTTTGGGATCAAAACGCCGGAAGCTTCTAATGCAATAGCAAAAATAGCCGATGGTGCTGTTGTAGGCTCTGCAATTATAACAGAACTCAATTCGGGAAAGTCAGTTGCCAAAGTCCTTGAATTTGTAGCCTCACTCGCCGAAGGTGTACATACCGCATAAGCAACTTTGCACTCGCACTGCGTGAAAGACAATTGATCAAGCGCGTCACGCATGCTCTAATGATATCAAACGTTCCAAATTTGTGAGCCACTTATGCCTGTCATTACCAATACAGACGACTTGAAACAGATTTATCGCCGTCGCGTACCGAAGATGTTTTTTGATTACGCGGAATCGGGAAGCTGGACAGAACAAACATTTCGCGACAATGTGAAAGACTTCGCCGATATCCGATTACGCCAACGCGTTGCTGTTGACATGAGCGGGCGTCATTCGCGTTCTCAGATGATCGGATACGACGTCGCTATGCCCGTCGCACTTGCGCCTGTTGGCTTGACTGGCTTGCAATGCGCAGATGGGGAAATCAAAGCAGCGCGAGCAGCGGAAGCTTTTGGTATACCTTTTACCCTTTCAACGATGTCGATCTGTTCTATTGAAGAAGTTGCTGCAAAAACCGCCAAACCTTTTTGGTTTCAGCTGTATGTGATGCGTGATCGGGACTTTATGAAGCGCCTGATGCAACGTGCTAAAGATGCAGGCTGCTCTGCTTTGGTGATCACGCTAGATTTGCAGGTTTTGGGACAACGACACAAGGATCTCAAAAACGGGCTCTCCGCCCCACCAAAAATCACACCTGCCAATTTTTTGGATATGGCGACCAAATGGGCTTGGGGAATTGAAATGCTGAGCGCGCAAAGGCGTGACTTCGGCAATATCGTAGGCCATGTAAAAGGCGTTTCGGACAGTACAAGCCTTTCTTCCTGGACGGCAGAGCAATTTGACCCGCAATTGGACTGGAAGGATGTCAAAGAGATTCGAGACATGTGGGATGGCAAGGTCATATTGAAGGGTATCTTGGACGAGGAGGATGCGAAACTTGCGCTAAACGTGGGGGCAGACGCGATAATAGTTTCAAATCATGGAGGGCGACAACTGGATGGTGCAGAAAGTTCAATCCGGATATTACCAAAGATTCTTGATGCCGTGGGTGAAAAACTCGAAGTGCACATGGACGGTGGTATTCGCTCTGGTCAGGACGTTCTGAAAGTTTTAGCGCTTGGAGCGAAAGGAACATATATCGGGCGGTCCTTTGTCTATGGGTTGGGCGCCATGGGGCAAAAAGGCGTGACAAAAGTACTCGAAATAATACAAAAAGAATTGGAAACCAGTATGGCGCTGTGTGGCTGCCGATCGGTGGACGAACTATCCCGCGATATTCTTCGTATTCCATCCGATTTTAGCGGCAATTGGGCTCACGGCGTGTGATGCTTGCCATACAACTTAGATAACAAAATAACCCTTTCTTATTTTTCCAAACTCCTCTATCAAAGCGACTTCGGTGGAGCCACAGCCTTGGAGGAGCTCCGCATAGCTAAATTATGGAGATTATTATGGCCGGAGAGATTCCAAATCTTGAAGCGATAGAACGCACGGGGACAGGCAAGGGCGCCGCTCGTCAAGCTCGTCGCGATGGCATGGTGCCCGGAGTGGTATATGGTGGGGGCGTATCTCCGCTTCCGATCCAAATCCCACGAAACGTCCTTTTGAAAAAACTGAAAGAGGGGCGTTTTTTGTCCAAGTTGTTTAACCTGAAAGTAGATGGTCATAAAGACGTGAGGGTCATTTGCCGCGATGTCCAGCGTCACGTTGTTAAAGACATGCCAACGCATTTGGATCTGATGCGTTTGCGCCGAACGTCGCGTGTGAGCCTATTTATTCCAGTTGAATTTATCAACGAAGAAAGGTGTACTGGTATCAAACGAGGCGGTGTTTTGACCGTTGTTCGTCCAGAAGTCGAGCTACGCGTCACAGCCGGCGAAATTCCTGAGAAAATTACTGTTGATCTGTCCGGTCTGACCATTGGCGAAGTGATTACCATTTCTTCGGTGGAGCTTCCGTCGGGAGTGCGCCCAACCATTGACCGGGACTTCGTGATTGCAAATATCTCTGCCCCTCGAGGATTGTCGGACTCAAGTGATGAAGAAGAAACGATAGAAGGCACGGATTCAACAGCAGAAGTAACTGCAGCAGAAGAGTAAATAGCATTGTGATCATGAATATTATGCGGGGCTTTTGCGCCCCGCATTTTTTTTGTTTAAACCAGAAATAAAAACAATTGAATGGGCTCTGGGTGAAATCATGCAGCTTTTTGTAGGACTGGGAAATCCAGGCGAGAAATATCTTAACACGCGCCATAACATTGGATTTATGGCATTGGACCGTGTTTGGGAAAAAGCCGGTGGTACATCTTGGAAAGATAAATTTCAGGCTCAGATCGGCGAGGTTCGCCTCGGTGGAGAGAAGGTTTTTTTACTAAAACCGCAAACGTTTATGAACCTGTCGGGACAATCAGTTGGCGAAGCCATGCGGTTTTACAAGCTTACCCCTTCTGAGGTGACCGTATTTCATGACGAATTAGATCTGCCCCCTGGTAAGTGCCGAGCCAAAACAGGGGGCGGGCATGCTGGCCACAACGGGTTAAGATCTATTCACCAGCACATCGGCTCAGGCTATAATCGAATTCGGCTTGGGGTAGGCCATCCCGGGGACAAAAAGCTTGTGTCGTATTATGTTTTACATGATTTTGCGAAAACGGACCAAGACTGGCTAGACCCGCTCTTGGACGGAATTTCTGATGCCGCATCTCTGCTGGCACAAGGAGATCGGTCTGGGTTTATGAACAAGTTGGCAGTTATACTCGGTGTGGAGAAAAAGGAGCCTGTCGCAACAGCCAAGAAAGTGTCTACCAAATCGTCATCATCAGTAGTTTCGGATATAGAAATGCGGCACAAAAGAAGTCCTATTCAGAAATTAATTGATAAATTTAAGTAATATATAAGAAAGTTTTGCTTTTTAGGCAGAGGCATAAAAAGACCTGATCGCGTCCCTTGTGAGTCAAAAAATGAATACTCTCATCAACAATTTGAACGACGATAGCGATATGTAGGCGTTTCTGATAACCTGAGAAGTCTAGATCTCTACCTCAACTTACTATAAATTTACCTATCGCAGGCGTTTTACAAGCGCTTCTATTATCCGGCAAAATTAAAGAATTCATCTAACTCTATCTGCCAAATAGTGATACTCACAAAGCCCTATTCCTGCAATACGTATCGCGTTTAAAGCCAAAAAATATTTAATATTGGACTGGTTGAGTCACGCAACACAAACAAATGAGATCCACCAAAGCGCTGTTATCAACGCCATCTGGCATTGTTTATTAGCACGGTACCGCCATTCTCAAATGATTATATAACTTGACATAACTGCGGGGCTCAACCTTATTTATGGACTGCATTGGCTCAAGGTGAATGGGCAGGCTTCCAGCGCAGGACGTCCGCGTTTAAACATGACAACAGAGTAGATGGAGCCGATGCCACCCGCCGCTTAAAAAAAATACTAAAAGAGCCGTTATCGATCTCAATCTTCTTTAACCAATGGACCCAAAAGATTTTATACGGCTGATGGCATGCATATGGCCAGACCATATAGATCGCATGTCACGCTTTATGCCTTATGCACTCGAACAAAACACACAGATTACCAAAACAGATGAGAGAATTTGGTTGCCGGACCGCTTGGAGAAAAAGAGAAAGAACGCCCTTCACCGTGTTTACACACGATTACTTGGCATGATTTTCTTTCCGTCGTTCAAACAACTTATACCAAAGCTCTAGAAGCCACCAGTATGCTGACAGATCCGTTGGCCCATTTGTCCAAGGTTGCAGCTGATAAACCACCTCGAACGTGATGCAGCTACGCCGCTGGCCAGGGGATGAGTTGATTGACCTGGATCTGGTTGACTTTCATGGATGATAGATCAAATGTTTTGTAGATGCACTTCAAATTATATGAAATAAAGGACCTGAGATATGATGATAAAGGATCCAGAACTGAATGTGTACGGCGATCCTATTGCATGTTGTTCTTTTTCCCCCGTCACCGGCTTTTTCCGAGATGGGCACTGCAACACCTGTAGAGAAGATCAGGGAAGCCATACAATCTGTGCAGTGATGAACAAAGAGTTCCTAGCCTTTTCAAAATACGTGGGAAATGACTTGACCACACCTATGCCCACTTATGGCTTTAACGGGTTAAATCCAGGGGACAGTTGGTGCCTTTGCGCAGGGCGATTTTTGCAAGCTCACAATGAAGGATGCGCCCCTAATGTCAACTTACGCGCCACCCATCAAAGCGCCCTGGAAATTGTGCCCCTTGAGGTACTAGAGAAATACGCTGTTGATCCGTGATTATGATACGCGCAATTGAGCAAGTCCAGCGCGGCGAATGTTCCACGTCCGTGCAGCTTCACCAAAGGCTTCAAACAAAGGCCGCGATGCGGGATCCCTTGCAGCATTATACTCCGGATGCCATTGCACAGACATAGTGAACCCTGGCGCGTCTTTGATGTAAATCGCTTCTATGGTTCCATCAGGGGCTTGCCCATCCACAACGACACGGGGGCCCGCCACTTTGATCCCCTGACCATGAAGCGTATTCGTTATGACTTCCGTAGCGCCAAAGACCCGATGAAACGGGCCACCTTCGTTAACAGTAACTTTATGACGGAGCGCAAATTTTTCTTCGATAGTACCATCAGGCGGCATGCGGTGGTTTTCACGACCAGGAAGATCGCGAATTTCCGGATGAAGGGAACTTCCCATGGCAACGGCAACTTCCTGGAAGCCGCGGCAAATGCCCAAAAACGGCTGACCACTGGCGACACAGGCGCGGATTAAGTTGAGAGAAATGGTGTCCCGCCCTCGGTCAAAGCTACCATGCGCATCTGTCTCTGGTTCACCATATTCTTCGGGGTGCACGTTGGCGCGTCCACCAGTAAATACAAAGCCATCAAAGCAGGCTAGTAATTCCTCAACACTGACATGATCTGGGTTTGACGGTATAATAAGCGGCATGCACCTCGCGACACTTGCCAACGCATCAAAATTCATAGTTCCACCGGTCTGAACGCTGTACTGATCATTGATCAAATAGTGATTGCCTATAACACCAATTATCGGACGCATTTGGTTACCCTCTTTGCACTGCTTCTCGCAAAAATGTTCATTACACTTCTCATCAGTGTTCGTCTATCAAACCGCGCGCAACATCCACACCGGACTATTGAGTTTTCTTCATTGCACGATATTTTGTGACGGTAATGAAGGCAAGGGGTCGAAATGAGCGCCTGCAAAAAATCGATGGTTGGAAAATAAGACATTATCTCAAAAGGGCAAATCAAAATGAAGTCAGCAAAGGAAAAAACATTACTGAAAGATTACGCCCCCTACCCGTTTGATATTACCTCGGTTCATTTAACCTTTCAGCTGCATCCAAAAAAATGTCGAGTTCTGGCACGCCTGAATGTCAAACCGCTCGGCGGTGACAGCAAAGAAATGTTTCTCAATGGCGAAGAGTTAAAACTTATCAATTGTCAAGTAAACGGCGCATCTGTCACACCAAAGCAGACCAAAAGCGGACTTTTGATCGAAGCCTCAAATACAGCCTTCGTACTTGAAACCGAAGTAGAGATTGATCCTGAAGGCAACACAGCCCTTGAAGGACTGTACATGTCAAATGGAATGTACTGCACCCAATGCGAAGCGGAAGGTTTCCGCAGGATTACCTTTTACCCGGACCGGCCTGATGTGATGAGCATCTTTCACGCGCGAATTGAAGACCCAAGCAATACATTGCCAGTTCTTCTTTCCAACGGCAATCTCACGGCGCAAGGGCCGGGTTGGGCAGAATGGCATGATCCTTGGCCAAAACCCTCTTACCTTTTCGCCCTAGTTGCGGGAAACCTAAAACGTCATTCTGAACATTTCATAACAAAATCAGGTCGCCATGTTGATCTCAGCATTTACATGCGCGCAGGGGATGAGGATAAATGCGATTTTGGTATGGAGGCGCTAATCAAATCCATGAAATGGGATGAAGATGTCTATGGTCGTGAATACGACCTTGATGTGTTTAATATTGTTGCCGTAGATGACTTCAACGCTGGTGCTATGGAAAATAAGGGGCTAAATATTTTTAACAGTTCGTGCGTGTTAGTACATCCAAGAACCTCCGTCGATGCAGCATTTGAACGGGTTGAAGGTATTGTAGCACATGAATATTTCCATAATTGGACGGGCAACCGCGTCACGTGTCGCGATTGGTTTCAACTGAGTCTGAAAGAGGGGCTAACAGTTTTTCGCGATGCGCAATTTACATCCGACATACGCAGTGAATCAGTGAAGCGAATCGAAGATGTCATAGCCCTGCGTCGCCGCCAGTTTCCCGAAGACAGGGGTGCTTTGGCCCATCCCGTCAGGCCCGAAAGCTATGTCGCAATCGACAATTTTTATACTGCAACCGTCTACGAAAAAGGTGCCGAGGTCATCGGTATGCTCAAACAGCTCGTAGGGAACGAGGCTTATGAAAAGGCACTTAACCTTTATTTTGAGCGCCACGATGGCGATGCTGCGACAATCGAAGATTGGCTCAAGGTTTTTGAAGATGTCACAGAACGGGACCTCAGCCAATTTAAACGCTGGTATACACAATCAGGGACGCCAAACTTGTATGTCGAAGAAGTCTATGAAGAGGGAACACTCACGCTGACTTTCACGCAATCCACGCCTGCCACCCCGGATCAAACCGATAAGAATGCGCAAGTAATTCCAATCAACGTAGGGCTGTTGAACGATAACGGCGATGAAATCCTCCCCACAACCTTGCTTGAGATGACGAAAGAAAGACAAAGCTTTCAATTTAAGGATCTCGTATCGCGCCCGACAGCATCAATTTTGCGCGGGTTTTCAGCACCAGTCTATTTGGATCAGTCGCTGACAAATGAAAAACGATCCTTTCTTATGGTACATGACACCGATCCCTTTAATCGTTGGGAGGCAAGCAAATCACTTCAAATGCAATCGCTTCTAGATATGTCTGCAGAGAATGCGCCTTCTAACGATGCCTTGATTGATGCAATGGCGGCGATCATATCTGATGAATCGATTGATCCAGCGTTTCGTGCACTGATAATGTCGCTCCCAAGTGAAAGCGAAATGGCCAGCACACTGATTGCCAAAGGGCAGCCTGTCGATCCGATAAAACTCTACAAGGCGCGCCAAAGCTTTTCAAATGTATTAGCAGATCAGCTTTTCGAACTTCTGACGGAACTGTATCATCGCCACTTGGTTTCTGAGCCCTATCGGCCCGACGCAAAACAAAGTGCGGCCCGTAAACTGACAAATGCTGCGCTGTCCTATATCTCGCACAAAGACGGCGGCACGCTGGCTGCAAAACAATTTAAAAACGCAGAAAATATGACGCTTCAGGCCAGTGCGCTGACCAGCTTGCTCTGCATTGGGTCCGGAAATCCAGAATTAGAGGCTTTTTACAAGCAATGGAAAGGGGAACGTCTGGTCATCGATCGCTGGTTTGCTCTGCAAATTGGCACAGCATCGCCCGAAACTCTGTTGATGATCGCAGAAAATTTAACAGAGCACGCAGATTTTTCCATCAAAAACCCCAACCGCTTTAGAGCCGTAATAGCAACATTTGCACAGAATTTCGCAGGTTTCCACCAGTCTTCGGGCGCGGGTTACAAATTTGTTGCAGATTGGTTGATCAAATCTGATGCCCTAAACCCAAATCTCACCGCACGTCTTAGTAGCACTTTTCAGGAAGGGCCGTTTGATCAGGAGGGTAAATTACACCTTATCGCCGCTCTGAAGCGATTAAATGAAAATGCCAGCACAAACACTTCTGAGATGGTCACACGCATTCTGTCTGAATTGTAGTGACTTGCGATTTGGCAGGCGCAAGAGTGCTAGCGGTCCCGAATGGTATGAAAATGATCATAACTTTCATCATATATCTTAATACTGCCACTCTTCGCCACTTTTTTTGCTAGTCTCTCTTGCAAATAGATGGGTACAGCGCTCCTGCACAATAATTTCTAAAGAAATTCGGTTTTTAATTTGATGAAAGATGCACTGGCGCACAAAAGCCAGCATCCAGAAATTGTCATAAACCTTCTTAACTATTAGGCAGTGAAATCTTTAAAGACCACGGCTATCACGGGAAAAGGCTCTTACGTTCGGATGTATTTAGACTCTCTCAACATAACAAGCGCTGCAATTGAAAACCTTGACAGCAACCAATTGATGGGGGCACAGCTCGACAATTTTCAATGCTGCGCAGAACAATCTACAGCGAACGTTTCGTTGCTTCTACAGCATTATCACTGTGCGCACCCGTCTCCACTATCGAAACGGTCAAATCAGGGCAAAATCAGTTATACTCTCACAAAACGGCTGATTGGATTATTATTACAAATCCGTGCAAAATAGACTGCGCTGGCTTAAAGGCGCACATTTACTGTTTTTGGAAAGCCAAGATTTAGCCTATGTAAGACAATCAGCCCTTTGAGAAGCGTTTTCTCTGCATGTCATGTAAGCGAATAAAGGGCGCGGTAGCACCAGTTCCAAAATGCATTTCAGTTCATATGGCGCAAAGACGATTGAAAATCCTTTTGCCTTTGGCTACACCTTACGTAAGACGATACAATGAGGAGATAGGCGTGCTTGACCTTTCTTATCAGACCCCAAGACCAGAAACCATCGCAGGCGCAAAGCACGACTGGGAATTGGTTATCGGAATGGAGGTACATGCCCAAATCTCCTCAAACGCGAAACTTTTTTCGGGTGCTTCCACCAAATTTGGCAATGAACCCAACGCAAACGTGGCCTTTGTGGATGCTGCAATGCCTGGAATGCTTCCAGTGATAAACGAATTTTGTGTGGAACAAGCAGTTCGTACCGGACTAGGCCTCAACGCAGAGATCAATCTTTGGTCGGCATTTGACCGAAAGAATTATTTTTACCCTGATCTGCCCCAAGGTTACCAAATTTCACAGCTCTATCACCCTATCGTGGGCGAAGGCGAAGTGATCGTTTACACAGAACCGGGGATTGCGCGGCGGGTTCGGATTGAACGCATCCATATGGAACAGGATGCCGGTAAATCAATCCATGATATGGACCCTAATATGTCTTTTGTGGATCTGAACCGCACCGGCGTAGCGCTCATGGAAATAGTGAGCCGCCCTGATATCCGCGGACCTGAAGAGGCCGCTGCCTATGTCGGCAAACTTCGCCAAATCTTACGCTACCTTGGGACATGCGATGGGAATATGCAAAACGGCAACCTGCGCGCAGATGTAAATGTCTCTGTCTGCTTGCCAGGACAGTATGAAAAATACGTCGAAAGTGGTGATTTCAAGCATCTGGGTACAAGATGTGAGATAAAAAATATGAATTCAATGCGCTTTATCCAACAAGCAATTTATGTAGAGGCGCGTCGCCAAATCGCTATTTTGGAAGCCGAAGGTTTCGTAAAACAAGAAACCCGGCTCTATGATGCAGACAAAGGCGAAACGCGCTCCATGCGCTCTAAAGAAGAAGCGCATGACTACCGCTACTTCCCTGATCCCGATCTACTCCCTCTTGAAATAGAGCAGACTTGGGTCGATGATATTGCCGCCAAACTTCCCGAATTGCCCGATCAGAAAAAGGCGCGTTTCATGGACGAATTTGGACTGTCCGAATATGACGCCAACGTGCTGACAGCGGAACTGGATACCGCCAGTTATTTTGAGGCTGTCGCAGCGGGACGCGACGGTAAACTTGCAGCAAACTGGGTGTTCAACGAACTCTTTGGACGGCTGAAAAAACACGATACGGATATTACCGAAAGCCCCGTCACCCCCGAACAACTGGGTGGCGTGATTGATCTGATCACCAAAGGTGAAATCAATGGTAAAATTGCCAAAGCCCTGTTTGAGATTGTCTATAACGAAGGCGGTGATCCGGCTGAGATCGTCGAAGCGCGCGGCATGAAACAGGTAACCGACACCAGCGCGATTGAGACCACTGTGGATGAGGTCATCGCCGCAAACCCCGCCCAAGTAGAAAGGGCAAAAGCCAATCCAAAACTTGTTGGCTGGTTCGTCGGACAGGTGATGAAGGCCACAGGCGGCAAAGCCAATCCAAAAACCGTAAACGAATTGGTTAGCGCAAAACTGGGTTTTTAAACAACCCGTTAATGACCTTTCAATTGATCAAGGCCGATATGACGGGTGCTCCTAAACTCTTCTCGAACAAAAAAGGCCCAGCATCGTATTCGGTTATATTTGAAAAGGGGTGTAGCCCAACTGAGCGATTTCTAAGGCAAGTAGGTCAATATTTAGGCGGTTCACGCAAACCCGCGCGCAGCAGTTTATAGCAAAATTCTATCCGACTGGGCAAGGGAAAGCGGGATTAGCGTGGCGGTCCCACGGATCGAAAAAATGCATTGCAACAACATAAATATGTAGTTATGGCATGGAAAGCTCCAACGCGAGAGCGTGTATTTCGCCCAATAGCTC
>CAJXHI010000055.1 GCA_913051655.1 uncultured Alphaproteobacteria bacterium | reverse complement strand
TAATTAGTTAACCGAAAGATCGATGATTTTAACAAGTACGATATGAAATTTCCCAATCTAAAGTAACGATGTGATCAAAGCCAGTGGTCGGTTGTGGACTGCAGAGCCTAGCATTGATTTTGACTGACGTTTTCTGCTCAAAGATAATTAGCGGCTAATAAGTACCGACGAGGAGATTTAACCCGATGAATAGCCTTCCTGCAATCAAAGGCTCAGCGTTACACGACCAATCCAGCTGGCGCGTCTTTGCGCCGCCGCCCGTGAGGCTGCTTGCAAAGGTTCGAAGAAAATATAGCCAAGGCTGGAATTGTCTCAAAGAAGATGTTGGGGGCAACCATCAATCGCCAATTGGTTTCGGCCCTGAATCCTTAGACAAAGTGACGAGAGACGTTCGAATGCGTCGAAGGTTTTCCTTGACGCGTTCAGGTCGTTTTCTTGCGGCACCTGCCGCTAACACGTCGACAATCGCTATGTAGACAAGGCGGGATGCAGAGGGTTTGTAAATGTCCTGATCTTCGGGAATATCAATCTGGATTGAAATATCAGCAAGCTTGGCAAGGTCAGAGTTCGTTTTTGTCAGGCTGATAGTCACAGCACCATATTGTTTGGCGATTGCAACACTGTCCAATAGCTCGTCTGGTTGACCGCTAGATGAAATCGCCACAATCACGTCACCCTCGGCAAAAGTTGACGCCAACATCCGCTGCAAATAGCCGTCGGCATGCGCCTCAGAAGGAATGCCGAGTCGAAAAAAACGATTGGCCCCTTCGCGAGCGACGTTAGCAGAACCACCTCCAACACCAAGAAAAGCGATGCGTCGAGCATTGGCAAGTGCGTCTGTTGCAGCTTCGATAAGTTTTCCATCAAGCTGTCTGCGTGCCAGAGTAAGCGTGTCAACTAACGTGCTGAAAACCTGCGTAACCAATTGGCCAGATTCAGACCGATCGCCATTTGCCCCTCCAAGATATTGAAGGCTTACGGCCACGCTCTGCGCCAGTCGAATCTGGAAGTCGCGAAACCCGTCACACCCAATTGTAGTGCAAAACCGGTTTACTGTTGCCACTGAAACTTTAGTAGCTCCCGCGATTTCGTACTGTGACAAAAACGAAATCTCCTCAAGATTTGCCAGCACAAAGTCAGCAACCAACTGCTCGCGCTTGGGGAATATACCTTCAAGCGTGCGCATGTGTGAAATGATATCAATGACTTTTGGCATTGGGCTTGCTCGTCTCTTACTCAGGTTTGTAGGCAACAACGTCCATTTCGACCTTTGCGTCAACCATGATCGCACTTTGTACAGTTGAGCGGGCAGGTGGATGAGCCGTAAAATATTTGGCAAAAACAGAATTGAAGCTTGAGAAATCCCGGGTATCATCAAGCCACACACTGACCTTTACGACATGCTCAAGGCCACAATCAGCAAGGCTCAAAACTGATATAATGTTTTCCATAACAGCTTCAGTTTGTGCGATGATGCCACCTGAGACAACCTCGCCTTCGACAGTGGGTACCTGCCCTGAAACGTAAATAAAATCGCCTGCGCGAACCGCTTTAGCGAAGGGTCGCGGTGTTCCGCCCGCCGCTGCATCTGCACCATCGAAGCGGGTGATTCCAATAGGGGTATTGCTCATATTTCTTCCTAAATGTAAGTTATTTACATAATTTATACAATAATATGGTATTATTTTCAATAAAATTTGACAAAAAGGCATTAAAATGGAAGAAACTTACATTAAGGCAATACTTAACCCTAAAATCTGACAGTGGAGGATAACGAAATGAAACTGAAGACATGGATGAAATCAGCCCTTGCGGTAGGGGCGCTGATGTCCCTAACCACGGGCGCGCTGGCTGATGGAATGTTGCGATATGCGACTGTAGGCGAGCCACCTAGCCTTGACCAGCAGGTGGTTACCTCTGATTTGGCCACCACCATTGCTCATCATATGTTTGAGGGCTTGTATACCTTTAACGGATCAAATGCACCGGTCCCGTTACTGGCATCTGGTGAAACAGTGTCCGAGGACGGAAAGACCATCGTGATTGGATTGCGCAAAGGCGTGCAGTTTCACAACGGTCAAGCAATGACATCCGCCGATGTTCTGGCCTCGTTGCAGCGTTGGGGCGAGTTTGGTTCTCGAGGCAGCTTGATCTTTGATCACGTTGATAGCGTCGAAGCTACAGGCGATTATGAGATTACGCTAAAACTGAAGGAACCATTTGGCCCTTGGAAAAACTTGATGGCCTTTATCAACGGCGGGCCAGCGATCTATCCGGCCAGTGTTGTGACAGGTGCTACAAAAGAACCAATCGCTCCGGAAAATTATATTGGGACTGGTCCTTACAAATTTAATGCATGGGAAGCGAACCGCTACGTCGAGCTAGTGAGCTTTGACGGTTACGCGTCACCCGACGGCAAGGCCGACGGCTATGGCGGCGCCCGCGTAGCTGACTTTGATACGTTGCGTTTCATCCCAGTGCCTGATGTTGGCACGCGTGTTGCGGGTGTTCGCGCCGGTGATTATGACTATGCCGAAAGCATTCCTGGTGATTTGTTTGCTGAATTGGATGCCGACGCGGGTGTGAAAACAATGCTGAATGGCGGGCCGATTTTTGGTCTGGTTTTTCTTAACTCCAGTGACGGTCCGTTAAAAGAAAACTTCGCTTTGCGTCGCGCTATTCAAACTGCAATCGACAAAACACCCGCCTTACAAGTCGCGATTGGCCCTGAAGGCCTATGGCGTGCAAATGGGTCGTTCGCCCCTCAAGGCAGCGTTTGGGCCACGACTTCTGGTACAGAAAACTACAGCAAAGGGGACGCCGAAGCCGCCAAGTCAATGGCAGCAGCGGCCGGCTATGATGGTCAACCGATCAAGTTTATGGTCTCAACCAACTATCCGTTCCATTATGACAGTGCGATTGTTTACACCAAACAACTTGCGCAGGCTGGATTTAATATTGACCTACAAGTCTATGATTGGGCGACCCTGATCGAGAAACGTGCACAGCCTGACCAGTGGGATTTGTTCTTTACACATCACGGTTTTGTACCGGATCCAATCCTGATCTCGGTCATGAACGATAACTATCCTGGCTGGTGGGCAACACCAGAAAAGAAGGCGCTGAAAGATCGTTTCACGGCGTCTTCGGACCCTGCAGAACGGCAGGCAATCTGGGGTGAGATTCAAGCTCTGATCTATGAGCAGGTGCCAACAATGAAAACAGGCGATGTCTATACTTACAATATCGCCTCTCCAAAACTGAGTGGACTTGGTGAACAGACTTTAATCTGGCCAAGCTTCTGGAATGTCTCTAAATAAAACCACTCCCTGTCCCTCGCCATGTTGCATGGCGGGGGCTAGACTGCTGACTTTCTTTTATTGAGGTTGACATGCTCGCTTACACCGTCAAGCGCCTCTTCACACTTATCCCGACACTTCTGGCAGCCTCGATTTTGGTGTTCCTTTTTGTTCACTTAATCCCGGGCGATCCTGCCGCGATCCTGTTGGGGGATACGGCTACACCTGAAGAAATCGCACAGCTTTCTGCTGAAATGGGGTTTGATCGTCCACTTTGGATTCAATACTTTTTGTGGCTCGGCAATGTCTTGCAGGGTGATCTTGGCATTTCCATATTTTTTCGTGAGCCAGTTTTAGCAGTCATAGGAAGCGGAGCCGAAACATCTATTTTGCTTGCGTCAATGACGATGTTTTGGATCATCTTGATAGGTTTACCTATAGGAGTTCTATCCGCCACAAAACACGGCACTTGGGTTGATCAAATCACCTCGAGTGGCGCCATGCTCGCCGCCTCCATGCCAACATTCTGGCTGGGCCTCTACCTAATCATGATTTTTTCAGTGACGCTGGGGTGGTTCCCAAGCTCGGGATTTCCATCGCTGTCAGACGATGGCGGCATAACTAATTTGCGCTACCTAATTCTTCCAAGCCTTACTTTAGCCGCCCCAAACGCTGCTCTAATCGTCCGCTTGGTACGCGCATCTATGTTGGACGTTGCTCGCGAAGACCACGTTCGCACGGCGCGTGCCAAAGGCTTGCACCCTGCCCGTGTAACTATAAAACACGTCTTCAGGAATGCGCTTATCGCTGTTGCGGCGGCATTTGGCTTTACATTTGCGGCACTGATCTCGGAGGCCGTGGTAACTGAAACGGTGTTTTCGCTGCCGGGGATCGGGCGTCTGGTTGTCCAGTCGATTTTACGCCGCGACTATCCTGTAATTCAGGGTGTGATTCTTGTAATCGTCGTCCTTTACATGATCATTAATCTTTTGGTGGACCTTGCCTATGCGCGCTTGGACCCCAGGGTGTCACTGAAATGAATACTTTGATTTTTCTTCGCGATGCATTTGCTGGCCGCAAGCTTGCCACGGCTGGTTTCCTCTGGCTTTGCCTCATTGTGGTGGCTGCAATCATTGCGCCGCTTGTTGCACCTTTTGATCCGCTTGAGATTGACCCGGTTGGTCGTTTGACTGAGCCAGGTTGGCCAAATCTGTTTGGTACTGATCACTTTGGACGCGACACCTTTTCGCGCGCGATTTATGGTGCGCGAATGACAGTAATTATTGGGGTTGGTAGCGTCCTAGTCGCTCTTTTTTGTGGCGGATTGATCGGTATGATTTCAGCCTACTTTACCCGCCTAGGTCATTTTTTGATGCGGGCAGTCGATGTCTTGATGGCTTTTCCTGCCCTGCTGATGGCGCTTGTTTTGATTACACTGCTTGAACGAAGCGTGGTCAATACGGTCCTTGTGATAGGTATCGTCTACGCCACAACAACTGCCCGTATACTCTTCGGTATGACGTTGAAATTGAAGGGCGAGACATTTATTGATGCCGCTGTTTGTTCCGGCGCAGGGAACTCTTCTATCCTCTTTCGGCACATCTTGCCCAACCTTCTCTCTCCCTTGTTGGTGCAGGCCAGTTTCATTTTTGCTTTCGCCCAGCTTCAGGCGGCCGCACTTGATTTTCTTGGCCTCGGTCTTCCTCCAGAGGTGCCAAGTTGGGGCAATATGCTGTCAGAAGAGCGTATTTATATAACCCGCGCGCCTTGGCTGCTGATCTATCCCGGTATGCTCATTGTGGTGTCGGTATTTTCGATGAACCTTGTGGGTGATGCGTTACGCGACAGTATCGATCCCCGCTTCAAAGACGACATCGCGGGGGTCTGACCATGGCATTGCTGGAAGTGGAGAACCTTGAAATCGCTGTGAGCACCCAGAGAAACCTTTTGCCGGTCGTTCAGGGTGTATCTTTTACAGTTGACGAAAATGAAACTCTCGGAATTGTTGGCGAAAGCGGGTGTGGCAAGAGTCTGACATCCCTTGCGATTATGGGACTATTGGGGACATCTCCTGTGCGTATTACGGGTGGGAGCATTCATTTTGACGGGATGAACTTGCTCGCACTTTCGGAAAGAGAGCGGCGTGCGATTATGGGCAATCGCATGGCCATGATTTTTCAAGAGCCGATGACGAGCCTAAATCCTGTTTACCGGATCGGAGATCAGATCGTTGAAAATCTCCGTCAGCATCAAAACCTGTCGCATGCCGCAGCCCGTGATCGCTCTGTTGAACTTTTAAGCCTCGTTCGGATTCCGGATCCGTCCGAACGGATTGATAGCTTTCCCCACCAAATGTCTGGCGGTCAACGACAACGGGTCATGATTGCGATGGCCCTTTCGTGTGACCCCAAACTCTTGATCGCAGACGAACCGACGACCGCCCTTGATGTCACTGTCCAAAAAGAAGTTCTTGACTTGATGGCGGACCTACAATCTCGCATGGGCACGGCCATTGTTCTAATCAGCCATGATCTGGGCGTCATTGCGGAAACTTGCGACAAAGTTGCTGTGATGTATCGCGGTAAAATTGCTGAAGCGGCTTCAACAGCAGACTTATTCGCGGAATTGCTCCATCCTTATACGCGCGGCCTGCTGAACTCGATTCCTGTGGTAGACCGCGACGTTGAATGGCTTGAGGCGATACCGGGACGCGTGCCAACTTTGGAAGAAACTCTGACCGGGTGCGCCTTTCAGCCACGGTGCGAGCTGGCAACAGAGCTGTGCGCTTGTGAGGCGCCACAGACAACCCAGTTCAAGCCAGGTCACAGCGTGCAGTGCCATTTTGCTGGGCAGGATCGGTCATGACGGACCCTTTGTTACGCCTTGTTGATCTCAAGACCCACTTCCAGACAAAGGGGGTGGGGCTTTTTGGTGAGAAAAAGGTATTAAAGGCCGTTGACGGGGTATCCTTCGACATCGCTCAGGGTGAAGTGCTCGGTCTCGTGGGTGAGTCTGGCTGCGGCAAATCAACGGTAGGGCGTACATTGACACACCTAGAAAAGACGACTTCGGGACAGGCGTTTTTTGAAGGTCGAGAATTCTTGTCTATGACCCCACATAAATTCCGGCCATTGCGTCGGGAAATTCAGATGATTTTTCAAGACCCGTTTGCATCTCTCAACCCCCGCCTCAAAATTGAACAAACTTTGGGGGAACCGCTCTTTATCCACGGTCTTTGCAAAACCTGGAACGAAGCAAGAAGCAAAATTGCAGCAACACTTGAACGCGTCGGAATGGACCCAAAAATCATGTCGAGACATCCGCATGAATTCTCAGGTGGTCAACGGCAACGGATTGGCATTGCGCGCGTTATGATCTTGCAGCCGAAACTGGTCATTGCAGACGAAGCTGTCTCGGCACTGGATGTTTCAATTCAAGCGCAATTTCTCAACTTGATCAAAAAGCTGCAGCGCGACAGCGGTATGTCAATGCTGTTCATTAGCCATGATCTGGGAGTCGTGCGGCATATCAGCGATCGCGTCGCCGTAATGCTTGCAGGTAAAATCGTAGAAATTGGGGATAAGCATCAGATATTTGAAGCGCCTCAACATGAGTATACGCGCAAGCTACTAAATTCAATTCCACGGATTGCTATCGGAAAAGAGGCCTGATGATGCAAAACCCTAAGCGCGTCTTCCTTGGTTCTATTGCGACAGAGACCAATACGTTTTCTCCCTTGCGAACAGACATATTAGATTTCAAAGAAAGCTTTTATGCTTCGCCCGGTCAACATCCCAAAACCCCAACCTTATGTAGCGCTATCTATCCAGCGGCCCGGGCTCGCGCTGATGAATTAAACTGGCAGATAATTGAAGGCACCGCATCTTGGGCTGAGCCAGGCGGCATCGTGAACCAACAGACTTGGGAATTTCTGCGTGATCAACTAGTGAATGAACTGAAGGCAGCGATGCCGGTTGATATCGTCTTACTAGGTCTGCATGGCGCAATGGTTTCGCAAGATTGTCTGGATTGCGAAGGCGAGCTTGTGTCTGCCGTTCGGGAAATTGTAGGGCCGTCTGCAATTATCGGAGCGACCTTTGATCCGCACAGCCACCTCTCGGAGCTGCGGACTAAAAATCTCAATTTGATCACTGTCTTCAAGGAGTTTCCACATACTGATTTTGTTCAGGTAGCAGAAGTTTTGGTGGAATTGACGCATCTCGCATCGCTTGGAAAGGTCAAACCTGTGATCAGCACCTTTGACTGCAAAATGATTGAAGTTCTTCCAACAAGCCGCGAGCCAATGCGCAGTTTTATTGACAAAATAAAGTTGCTAGAGACGCAAAAAAACATCCTCTCTATTTCGGTTATTCACGGGTTTATGGCCGGGGACGTGCCGGATCTCGGATCTCGGATTTTGGTGATTACTGACAATGCAAAATCTGAAGGTGATCGTCTGGCCGCTGAGCTCGGTTTTGAGCTTTTTTCGATGCGTGGCAAGACTCGACCAGAGTTTTTGACCGCAAAGGTGGCCTTTGATACAGCAGAGGTCTCAACTGCATCAACCGTTGTAATCGCTGATGTTTGGGACAATCCCGGCGGGGGTGTACCGGGAGATTCCACGATTTTGCTTCGGGAAATGTTGAAGCGCGGTATCAAGGATGCGGCTCTGGCAACTATTTGGGACCCAATCGCAGTCCGCACCTGCTTTTCTGCCGGAGTGGGAGCAACCTTTCGGCTCCGCTTTGGTGCAAAACTCTCCGAATTTGCAGGTGAACCGCTGGATGCAGACGTCATTGTTAGGCAAACGATGCGTGAGGCCGTGCAAAGCTTTGGCCAAAGCGTTGTTCCCTTAGGTGACGCGGTCTGGATTGAGGTCGGTGGTATTGACGTAATCCTGAACTCTGTGCGAAGCCAAGTATTCAACCCAGACGCATTTTCCAATTTTGGTATTGACCTGAAGAAAAAGAAAATTCTGGTCGTTAAGTCTACAAATCATTTCTACGATGCATTCTCACGAATATCTGATGATATCCTGTACGCAGCAGTTGACGGGCCCTATCCCAGCCAGCCTGAAACCAATGCATATCACAACCTGATGCGGAAGATCTGGCCACGTGTAGAGAACCCTCATGGCTGAGCGCTTCAGTGGGACCCAAACACATACTTTGTCTCTAGCAGCTTTATCTACAATACCCGTTCACCTCTCTTTGGCTTGCCTCGGTGATACTCGGAGAGGGATAATTGTATAATAGCACTACCAATATGAAATTATGCCGAAAATAACGTTAGAAAATGCGATCCCATACCACGAAAAATCTCTTTTATTTCGCAAAAATAATGAGCTTGCCATTGTGGCTGCAAAGACAATCACACCTAGTAATTTTTATTCCAGATTATTTTGCTTTCCAATGATTTTTCACATCGCTCAATATGCGTGGGCTTACTAAGCCCACGCCCATGACGGCTGGGATGCTAAAGCACCAAAATTGCTGCAGTGTGCCGCAGATCTCTGATCTCAACAGATAGCGGCGCAAAAAAGGTAAATGCACTGTCATGCTGATCGAAAATCCCCAAATATTAGTGACGCAATAAGAAGTCTGAGACCCGCTCTAATCCTGTTTGTAAGATTTTGGGGTTGTTAGCATACCCAATACGAACATAGCCCTCCATATCGAACGATGATCCTGGGGTGAACATCACACCCGTCTGTTTCAATAGTGAAATGCAAAACTCGTAGGAACTCATATCCAAGTCAAACTTCACCAGCGCCGTTGTCCCTGACCTTGGTTCGACCCAAGAAAGTTTGGGTTGCGTTGCCATCCAATCGGAGAGAGTTTTCAAGTTGCCCCGCGTTATATGGCGCGAGCGTTCAAGCAAACGCACACTATTTTCGAGAGCAAGGGTTGCGAAATGATCATCTATCATGCCAACGCTGATTGTGTCGTAGTCACGATGGATCATCACATCTTCAATAAAATTATCTGGCGCAGTGATCCAACCAAGCCGCAGACCCGCTAGACTATAAGCCTTGGACATGCCAGCAGTGCTTATCCCTTTTTCGTAGATATCAGCCATTGATGCGGTCATTCCTTGACCCTGCTGGTCTGTGCCACGGTACACCTCGTCACAAAGGATCCAAGCCCCAACACTGCGTGCAATTGCGGCGATTTCCTCCAGCATCTCTCGTGGGATGAGTGCGCCTGTTGGATTGTTTGGATTGGTAAGCGCAATAAGCTTAACGCCGGATCCCGCGAGTTTTTTCAACTTTTCAAGATCTGGCAACCACCCCGTCTCTTCGCGAAGGTGTAAGAGCTCCATTTCAGCCCCTATACTTTTGGGAATTGAATAATGTTGTTGATAGGTCGGAACAATTGAAATCACCCGATCTCCACGCTCGATCAAAGTTTTATGAACCAACATATTGGCCCCAATTGTACCGTGAGTGATTAAAATGTTGGTGTCATTCTGTTTGCTGTAAAGGGATGCAACCGCAGCCCTTAGACGGTCAGATCCTTTGATTTCCCCATATGTCATTTTCAAATGCAACAGCGCCGAAAGGTCGGCTTCATTCCTCCCTGTGATTTCTAGGAGCTGCTCTATGGTTAGGCTTTCAACACAAGTTTCAGCTAAGTTCAGTTCGCATTTCGTCTCCCATTCGTTCATCCACATTTCTACACCAAATGTATCAATTTTCATGGCTATCTCTCTTTTTCATATCTATTTTTGTGCGGTCTTAGCCGGCAAAGCTTAAGTCGGATCTGACCCGCGTTTCAATTCCAATCGTAGTATAAATGTGAAACTCCGGGCTTATCTACTCGCACTTTTGGGTATTTGCGCCCAACGGGTGGCTGCGTCCTCAATCTGTGTATCAAAATCGGCCCGACTATGTTCTGATCAGCGGATGTTGTGTGACATTTTAGTTCTAAAAAACGATGCCTTGATCACGTATTTTGGGGAAATCGGCACATTTTTTCTCTTCAATCCTCCTGATGCCCGCTCTCGACAAAGTTCTGATCTATTTGTGGCAAGGGTTGATCATTTATTGCGGCTTCAAAGGCCTGCAAGCGCTTATAAATTGAAATCAACTCAATGATCGTGGTCCATGACGAGACCAAAAACTGAAACGAAGATGCAACTTGTCCAAACGCCCGCAGGATCTGGTTCATGATCCCAAGTGTGATGCGTCCTGAAATAATAGTTGGTACCAAGAAAATATAGGCAATAACGTTATCGGCTTGAATATACATATACCGAAATAGGTTGAAGTACGTGTAATGCAGATAAATCCTAAAATAGTTTTTGCGCACGTTTGCAAACAAATCATGCAATGTCATTGGCTTGGCCTTATCCTCGTTATCTTCGCCCAAAACCAATTCTTTGCGAAAGGCGGCTTCCACGCGCTGGTTCCTAAACTCCAAACCAGGCAATTGGATGCCGGCCAGAAGAAGCAGTAAAGTGCCAAAAATCGACCAAACAATCGATATGGTTACCAGAGGGTAAGGGATTGACCCTAAAACTGGTAAGGTTTCAACATGCACAGATAATGCAGCCAACACCGGCAAGAATGCGATCAAAGTCATGATCGAGTCTACAAAGGCGACACCTAAGCCCTCCATTATGGCTGCAAAGCGCATTGTATCTTCTTGTATCCGTTGGGATGCCCCCTCAATATGGCGCACTCGTTTCCAGCGTTTTACATAAAAATCATTCATTGCTGTGCGCCAACGGAAGATAAAATGTGACGTGAAAAACCTGTTTGCGATTATAAACGCAATATAAGGAAAAGCTATTGTACAGAAAACAATGAAATGGCCGTAAATCTGACTAGCCGGGATTGCTCCATTTCCTGAAAGCGCTTTTTGAATGTCATCATAAAATGGTCCGTACCATGCATTAATTACCACAGACACCTGCACAGACGCATAGGACAGATAAATCAATAAGGCCGAACCCAGAACGGACCAATTTTGCCAAACATGCGCTGAATGACGACGCCAAAAAAAGTAAAACCCCAAGGTTCCAAGAAGATAATAGGTATCGAACCATAAAAATTCCGGTGTGATAAAATGACCTAAACCAATTACCGGTTCGCTGACGCTCAAATCAAATCCAATTACCTGACCAAGCCTCTCACCAACAGAATACCAAAGCGCTATTAAAAAGACGACCCAAATAGCGAGGGAAAAGAAAAACACCTTTGGTTTTGGAAAAAAGGACTCAAACATTATCGTGACACCTTTTCATATCGAATGCGGAGATCTTTGCAATTTAGGTTTTTGCTAGACCTAAACTTAGTTGTGCGCACATTTGCGCAAAGTATTGCGCGAAAATATATAGAAAAAAAGTTCAAATTAACTTGAATAAGCGCGAATAAGCATCTTTTTAACTATTTACATTTTATTACTCACGATTAGCGCCCACAAATCAATCGCAACGTGACTATAGAATTGAAACCCTTGGTCTTAAGCTAATTTGGCAAAGCTGATTGTAAGGCATCACCCTCTGCAGGTCAGTGGAATGCCCGATTAAGTGGTCCATGTTTTATGTTAATGTATAATCACTTTCTGTTCCGACCAATCCGAAGGGATATTTGGAGCTGGAACGTTGGGCGCGATCTTTCGGTTACGTTCTGGCATTCGGGATCGAAGGAACTGGTTCGTATGGCGCAGGCCTTTCCCGGTCTTTGCTCGCCCAAGGTCACAATGTGATCGAGGTCACGCGGCCAAAACGCCAGCTCTGTTATACCCAAGGTAAAACAGACAGTTTAGATGCTGAAGGTGGCGCACGATCCGTTCTGTCTGGTCTAGCAACAGCGGTCCCTAGAACACAAACAGGTTCTTCAGAAATG
>CAJXHI010000054.1 GCA_913051655.1 uncultured Alphaproteobacteria bacterium | reverse complement strand
CACCATCGGCCCCTTTAAGGTCAATCAGATACGTCTCTCCCGCCACGAGTGACACGGAATGCCAATCTCTGTCTCCGCTGCGTTCTATCTCCCCAGTTACAGACCCACCCACAGTCACAACAGAGGTGGTCAATGCACTCGCTTGAAAATCATCGCCACTGTCGGCAAGTGTT
Source organism: uncultured Alphaproteobacteria bacterium (assembly GCA_913051655.1). Classification (GTDB taxonomy): domain Bacteria; phylum Pseudomonadota; class Alphaproteobacteria; order Rhodobacterales; family Rhodobacteraceae; genus LFER01. Next base: position 13,075 of record CAJXHI010000054.1, on the reverse strand, counting down.
TGGACCGAAAGAGTATAAGTCCCAATGCCTTCGTAAGCCGCAGCATTTATATAATAAGTTCCGCTTGCCTCAGGTCGATACTCAAGGTAGCTGTTTTTTCCAGCGCCCGAGTCATCATCATGTGTTCCGCTGATAAGCGATCCTGAAGCATCATAGATGTAATAGATATAAGGGTCAGCGAGCGTACCCCAGTCACCGTCTGCGCCTTTGAGATCGATAACATAAGTCTCTCCCGCCACAAGCGAGACCGCGTGCCAATCCGTATCGCCGCTGGTTTCTATCTCCCCAGTTACAGACCCACCCACCGTCACAACAGAGGTGGTCAATTCACTTGCAAGAAAATCATCGCCACTGTCGGCAAAGGTTTGAACCGATAAAGTATACGTCCCAAGGCCTCCGTAAGCCGCAGCATTTATGTAATAGGTACCACTCGCCTGAGGTCGATACTCAAGGTAGCTGTTTTTTCCAGCGCCCGAGTCATCATCATAGGTTCCACTGATAACAGATCCTGAAGCATCGTAAACGTTCCTGAGCAATGGATCCTCGAGCGTGCCCCAGTCACCGTCTGCGCCTTTAAGATCAATCAGATACGTCTCGCCCGCCGCAAGAGAGACCGCGTGCCAGTCCGTATCGCCGCTGGTTTCTATCTCTCCTACGATATAACCGCTCAACATAACCGAAGAGTTTGTCGACGTATTTGAAGGAACGTCACTAGACATTTCTTGCAACTTTCCAGTTGTATAACGTACTAGCTTTAAAGTTTAGGTTCTAAAAAGAAAAACTGAAAGAAATTTCCGATGGTGCCCGTAAGATGGACGATCTGGATAAACGTGTGTCTTTCCTCGAAAAGCTTGGGGCTTGGGGGCCGCTAACACAATCGGCTTTGTCGCCGCTATGATAAAGGATTGGATGATGTGAGTTTTGTCGCTGTAGCGTGGGTCTGTATAACCCCTATCATAACGAGTTGTGACTAAATGGTTGTGAAAACATCTTTTATAACCAACGCTTAATGCAAACCAAAACTTGCCGACATGAAGGTCTTCTTAGACAAGAGCAAACGCATCTATCGTCTGGTTACTTACGCTGTAAAGCCACCAAAAATCAAACTTAATTGCGGGAACCCAATTTTAAATTTTTTGTTAATTTGTAAAAAGGGTGGGACAACTTTGATGTTATTTTTCAACCAGTTCCATAGCTTTTCTAGGCCTAGAAGTGTTGTTGATTATTTTCTAAACCGGTGTTTGTGGGCGCAAACTCGTAAGATTTATTTTCTAGACCCCCTCGTAACAGCGACGCAATTACGCGACAATAGCAAAACTGCGTCAAAAATTTGATAGCCTGTGAAGCTCCGCACCCTTGGAACTGGTTCGAACTTGATTTAATGCCGTAATCTGCGGATGATACTATTCAAGCTCAATAATAGAAATAGGCACAGTTTTTTTGCGAGAATCAACCGGCGTAGGTCCACCGATAATGCGGCGGTGTTGGGCCTTTGTTTCGGCCCCCTTGTTTCATTTGTTCCCAAGCATGTGCCAAAATCCCGACGGAGCGAGACAGACAAAACAATCCGCGCGCAAGAGGCGGGGCAAAGCCCAACTCGGCATAAATGACGGCAGTCGCGCCATCGATATTCATAGGAATGGGTTGCCCTTTAATCTCAGTTAATTCCGCCTCAATAGACTGCGCAATGTTGCCATAATAACCAGAACAGTGCCCATCCTCAACGGCCTCGGCAACCAGTGCTAACAAGCGGGGCGCACGGGGATCAACCGGCTTGTGAAACCTGTGACCAAACCCCGGTATAATTTTGCCACTTTTCGCAGCCCAAGCCTCAAGTGCCTCATTGATATCTCCATCAAACGCCTGAACATGGTGGAATAATTCAACTGCCTGTTCACCTGCCCCACCATGTACATCCCCCAGCATGTTGATCGCGCTTGCCATTGCGTTGTTTAAAGGCAGCCCACATGTCACCGCCATACGTGCCGTCGCAATTGACGGAGCCTGCGGTCCATGGTCAACAGAAGATACAAGGGCGGCTTCAAATAACTTGGCCTGAGCTGGTGTCGGGCGATCACCACGGACCATCAGCCAGATTGCCTCTGGAAAACTGATGTTTCCAATCAAATCCTGAATGGGCGTGGAGCGCAGATCAATGCGGCCAGGTTCCATATCAATGATCGAAGTTTTCCACCAATCTGAAACATCACTCATATCACACCTTCTTTCTTCAGTTTGTCGATCTCAGCGCGGCTCAGACCAAGTGCGCCCCAGATTTCATAATTTTGCTGGCCAAGGTCGGGAGGATAAGACGTCGGTAGTGGTTTAGTGCCGTCTATTTTTACAGGTCCTGTCACAACTTTGATTGCGTCACCATCTGCCTTCAACGTCGCAATCATCTTGCGTTTTTCCACTTGGGCATCGGCCAAGCTCTCTGGCACGCTTAACACTAGGCCAGCTGGCACCCCTCTGGCGTTAAACTCTTGCACCCAATCTTTGGCGGGTCTTGTCACCAGGACTTTTTCGATCTCCAAACGCAAACAATAACGATTTTTTTTCCTTTGCTCTCGTGTATTGAAATCAGGATGCTCTAACAAATCCTCACGGTTAATGTGAGAAGCCAATGATTCCCATTGCACGTCACGGTTGGCCGCGATGTTGATGGGTCTATCGGCTGTCAAGAAAGTCCCAGAGGGTGCAGATGTCATGTTTTCATTGCCGTGGGCAGTAGGTTCCACACCCCCGATGAGGTAATTTGACACAGCCCAGCCCATGCTCGACAAAACTGCGTCCGTCATCGAGATATCTAAAAACGCGCCTCTTGGTTCTGCGTTTAATGCAGCGCAAATCGACATCGCCGCTGCCATACCACCGGACGTATCCGCGATCGGATAACCGACGCGATATGGCTGTTCGTTAGGTGATCCCGTTATAGACATAACCCCTGAAAACCCTTGAATAATCTGATCATAAGCTGGATCATGTGCCCGCGGTCCCGTTTGTCCAAATCCAGTGATCGCGCAGTAAATGAGACTTGCGTTTTGTTCTTTCAAAACCGCAAAATCTAAGCCTAACCGCGCCATCACACCCGGGCGAAAGTTCTCGACCAGAACATCCGCTCTTTTAACAAGCGATTTAAGCAATTCCTTTCCACGCTCGGATTTCATATCAAGCGTAACGGACTTTTTACCAGCATTTTGCGCAAGAAAGCTAATCCCTCGGTTCTCTGCGTTCCTCCCGATGTCCGCGCCTAATACGCGGGCAAGATCCCCTTTACCTGGGCGTTCCACCTTAATAACCTCAGCCCCCATAAGTGCCAGTTGGTAACAACAATATGGTCCGGCCAAAACATTTGTGAGGTCCAGAACACGGATGCCTTTGAGGAACTTAGACGCCATTTGCGCCCCTGCTCAAAAGAAGACGCGCACGACGTGCGCGGTAAGACGGCAGCACGACAAGAAGCAACGATACAATAAGCAACCCGAGCGTCATTGGACGTTCCCAAACAAATGCAGCGCCATCGTAAAGGTTCATTGAACGAGCAAAATTATCCTCGAGCATTGTTCCCAGAATAAAGCCTATCAATAGAGGTGCCAAAGGATAATTTGCAAACTTTAGGATTGTAGCAAAGATGCCGAATCCAACCAGTATTAACAGCTCTGTCGCGTTATTTTGACCAATGTAGGCACCCATCAAAGTAAAGAACAAAATGAATGGAATCAGAAAATTACGCGGCACAGCCAAAACTTTGGCAATGTAAGGTATCAATGGCAAGTTGAGGATCAACAGAACCACATTACCGATGTACATTGAAATGATCACTGACCAGAAAATCTGAGGATCATCCACCATAAGCCTTGGCCCCGGCGTTACATTCAAAGCAATCAGTGCACCGAGCAAAATGGCGGTTGTTCCCGAACCTGGGATACCCAAGGTCAACAAAGGCACAAATGACCCAGTGCAAGCTGCGTTATTTGCTGTCTCAGGTGCCGCTAAGCCTTTGACAGATCCATTACCAAATTCTTTTTGCTCTGCTGACTTGGCGATATTGCGTTCTACGGCATACCCAAGGAAGGAGGCAATCGTCGCACCAGCGCCAGGTAAAACTCCAATAAAAAAACCCTGTAAAGACTGACGTGTAATGACAGGAGCAATTTTCTTTGCTTCATCCCCTGTGATCCGCAAATCTTTGATTACACCCCCATTGCCTTGCGCTGAACGAGATGGCTTTAACACCAAATAAAGCGCTTCTGGCAAAGCAAACATGGCCATAGCCAAAGTGATAAAACCAAATCCGGACTGAAGATCCATCAATCCCATCGTAAAACGGGGAGCATTAAACTGAGCCGTTTCTCCAACAGTTGCCATTATCAAACCCAACACCGTCATGAGAAGGGCTTTGGAAACTTGTCCTGTACCTGCAAAGGCAGCAATGGCGGAAAGGCCGACAATCATCAGCGAGAAATATTCAGCCGAATGAAAAAGAAGCGCAACAGAGGACAACATTGGAGCGAAAATAATCAATAGGATCGCTCCAATCGTACCGCCTGTAAAAGAGGCGATCGCCGCAATCGTCAGGGCTTTTCCCGCTTTACCCTGTCTCGCCATTGGATAGCCATCAAAACTCGTGGCAACAGTACCGGCAACACCAGGCGCGTTTAGCAAAATAGACGAGGTCGAACCGCCAAAGATCGCACCATAATACACGCCTGCAAGCAAAATCAGCGCCGTTGCAGGATCACCAATGTTGATAGCAACCGGGATCATAATTGCAATGATAGACATTGGCCCCAAACCGGGCAACATGCCAATAAATGTACCAATCAAACAACCTGCAACTACCATCAACATATTCTGTAAAGAGAGAGCAGTAGAAAGGCCTAAGAAAATTCCGTCAAGCATTGATCAAGTCCCCAGAATATATGGAAGTGGACGCAGAAAAATACCCAAAATTTCTTGGACAAGATACCAGATCCCAAGGGTTGTAATGGACGCTACGAGAATCATCACGATCCAACGTCTTTCGCCTAAAATCAGCGATCCGCCAATTAAAAAACCTGAAGTTGCTAGCAAAAATCCAGCTGTGCGCAATAATAATGCGTAGGCCACCATCAGCGCTAGTATGGCCAGTGCCTGCCCTATTTTATATTCATACAAGCGGCGGTAATCGATGTCGCCCAATTTTTCTTCGCCTTTTTCAATCCCGCTAAGAACAATCAAACACAGGATGATCCCGACAACTGACAACACTTTAGGGAAGGATGATGGCCAAACAGCCAAGCGTTTCATAATTGGTGGCAAAGCCTCATCCATAGTAAACCAAGCGGTATAACCGTAGGCGAGGCAAACGCCCAACAACACCAATGCAACCCAACGATCTAATGCCATTTTATAACCTGCCGTGAATGGAAAGGCCGATCAGTTGACCGGCCTTTCTTGATAGCTAGCAACCCTACCTTGTTATGAAGACTTAAAGAAAGCCCAGTTTTTTCATAAGATCACCGATGACTTTCTCTTGGCTCTGAAGGAATGTCATAAAGTCATCGCCAGAATTGTGGATGTTTACCCAACCATTGCGCGCACGCACTGTTTCCCATTCCGGGGTTTCATACATTTTCGCGATCGCATCTTGGTACATTGCCAATTTGTCTTCTGGTAAACCCGGCGCTGCAAAAAATCCACGCCAGTTCACAAAGGACGTGTCTATACCCTGCTCTTTCATGGTCATCGCACTTTCCATCGCAGCAACACGTTCATCTGATGTGACTCCAATGATTTTGACTTCCCCTGCTTGGGCCAAAGCAACAGCCTCTGAAAAGCCAGTAGAAAGAGCTTTGATTTCACCTGACAATAGAGCCGCCATCGCTTTACCGCCAGCGTCATATGGAATGTATTTTACATTCAAGGCATCTTTACCTGCAGCTTCCATCACCATTGCAGCGACCAAATGATCCATACCGCCAGGAACCGAACCACCCCCGATCGCAGTACCTGATGGGTTAGCATCGTATGCCGCAACCAAATCTGACATATTGTTGATGGAGCTATCTGCATCCACCACCATTGCGGCATAATCACCAATGGTTCCAGCAACCAATGTCAAGTCACGGAAGTTATGTGGAAACACACCTGTCAATGACCGGATCACGATTGGCGTTGAATTAACCATCAACGTTCCGTGTTGACTGTCTGCGTTTTCAATCAAATAACCGATAGCTTTACCGCCTCCACCACCTGACATATTTTCGTAGGATGCTGAGCCGACCAAGCCTGCAGCGGTCAGGGCTTCACCCGTGCCCCGCGCCGTCCCGTCCCAGCCACCGCCAGCACCGCCAGGGATCAAAAAGTGGATGCTCTCCACAACTTGGTGGCCACCTGCAGCAACTGGACCAGAAAGGCCGATAGCAGCTGCAGCTGCGATAATGGCACGACGACCGATTTTTAATGTCATTTAATTTTCCTCCTATTTGACATTCACGGAACATTCCGCACATGTTCAATTGTTTGAACAGTCAAACTGACACAAACCTGACACGTTAAAACAAGGCTATATCCAAAGATGCGCTTTTTGTTGATTGAGGATAATGAACTCCTTGCGAATGCCGTGACTGAACGGTTGAGTTTGGATGGGCATATTATCGATCACGCAAATGATTTATCGACCGCGTGGGATTATACTGCAACCTCATCTTACGATATGATTTTATTGGATATTATGCTGCCAGATGGGGATGGTCGGAAATTTTTGGAACAGCACCGAATGGGTAAATCACGAACCCCTATAATTGTTTTGACCGCGCGATCAGAGGTATCAGATCGTGTCGGGATTTTGGATCTTGGTGCCGATGATTATATGATAAAACCAATCGATTTTTCTGAACTTGAAGCACGCTGCCGAGCAGTGCTAAGGCGCCGAGCTGGTGCCGCACGCAACACCATGAGTTTTGGTGACATTGAATTTGACGCACTTGCCGGTACGCTGAAAATTAATGACAATGAGATTAAATTACGTACCAAAGAATTGCGCCTCCTTGAAATATTCGTCAATGCTCCGCAACAAATATTTGCAAAATCTCATCTGCTAAACAGACTATTTCCCTTTGACGTCGAGGCCTCAGAAAACGCTATTGAAGTCTATGTCGGGCGGTTGCGCAAGCATCTAGGGGACTCAAATGTTTCCATAACTACCGTGCGCGGACTTGGCTATAAGTTGGAGTGCGTCTGATGCGGCCCAATGTGAAAGGATCGATCCGACAGCGTCTATTATTTATGTTACTATTAAGCACAGCTGCGATTGCAATACTGCTCTATGTTGTTGTCCAATCCGTTGCCGAACAAATTACCCAAGAAAGCCAAGACAATATCCTCGCAGCCTCGGCAATTTCGATTCTTGACAGTGCGCGGGTTATTGATGGTGAAATTTCAATTGACCTACCTTATTCATCGCTTTCCATGCTCGACAGTGTCACCGATGAACGCGCCTTTTATGCAATTCACTTGAATGACGAATTTCTATCTGGTTATGCGGATCTGCCGCGTATCAAAAATCTTTCTGACATTCCCACATTCCAATCATCGGCTTATTTGGGCGAAGATATTCGCATTGCCTCTACTCGGCGAAGTTATTCGACGCTTGAGGGTCAAGCCTTTTTGGAAGTATCCGTCGCACAAACCCTGACAGGGTTGAACCAATCTATTTCTCGCGTCTCTCGCTTGTCTTTGGCGATTGGGTTCGGCTTCTTCTTAGTGTCCATGATCGTTGCCCTTCTCATTGCACAGAGCACAATTCGCCCATTACACAGCTTGACCGAAGCAGTTTCGCGCCGTGGACCAAGCGATCTGCGCCCTGTCACTGCACCCGTTCCCACCGAAATGACACCCCTGGTGGCTTCCCTAAATTCGCTCATGATCCGCCTACAAAATTCACTTTCGCGTTCGGAGGATTTCATTGCCGAAGCCGCGCACCGCGTACGCACGCCTATGGCCATTGTACGTACACAGGCCGAAGTGACTTTGCGGCGCGTTGAAAAAGAGGAAAATCGACAAACGGTACGTGAAATGATCCGCGCAATAGATGAAAGCTCTCGCACAGCTGGACAATTGTTGGATTATGCCATGGTGTCATTCCGTACTGATGATTTGGCTAAAGAGATCATTCAACTAGACGCATTATTGGCAGAGATTGTTGATCGCTTAGCTCCTCTCTCAGAGCTTCGCGACGTTACAATTACTTTGAATACGCCTGAGAAACTTAAAATCGTCGGTGATCAAATTCTCGTTCAAAATGCGATTCAAAATGTGCTGGATAATGCTATCAAATACAGCGATGTGGATACTGAAATATCAATTTTATTGATCTGCAAAAATGACAAAGCAAATATAATCGTTAAAGATCGCGGTTACGGATTTGATAATGCGGAAATGCGGGACCTGTTGAAACGTTTCAAACGTGGTCAAAATGCACAACAGGTAATCGGATCAGGATTGGGATTGACTATAGTCGACGATATCATGGGCGCCCACGGTGGTGCGATTTCTTTATCCAACAATCAAGAGGGTGGCGCATGCGTGCATTTATCATTTCCACTATAATGTTGATCATAAGCGGCAGCGCGCATGCCTTCGACGTCGAAGACCGAAAAGTATTTAAAGGGCATGATGGTGAACCTGTTTTGCGGATCATTTCTACGGCTGACATCAGCTATTTTGCACCCATGATCAACTCATTTCGTGCGACGCGTCCCGATGTTACAATCGATTATACGGTCGCCAGTTCAACCCAAGTTATGCAGGCAATTTACGAAGAAAAGCAACCCTTTGACTTAGCGATTTCAAGTGCCATGGATTTGCAGATCAAACTTGCAAACGATGGCTATGCGCGCAAGCACACATCTTATTCCGCGCAAGATTTACCTAATTGGGCAGTTTGGAATGATATGGTTTTTGCCTTCACACAAGAACCCGCTGGTTTTGTTATTTCAAATAAACTGTTTGAGGGATATGCTATTCCCAAAAACCGCCAAGAATTAATCAACACACTGCGCCAAAACCCAAAAAAGTTTGAGGGCCGTGTTGGAACATATGATATTCGCAAATCTGGTGCGGGTTATCTTTTCGCCACACAAGACGCACGCGCATCAGATACGTATTGGCGCCTCACCGAAGTTATGGGGACACTTGATCCAAGATTATACTGCTGTGCTTCTGATATGATTGCCGATGTTGTCGATGGTACCTTGGCTATCGCCTATAATGTCCTTGCAAGTTACGCCGAACAAAGCCCGTACATAGATGCATTTACGATTGTACTGCCTTCGGATTTTTCGACGGTAATGTTGCGAACGATGCTTATTCCATCAACATCCAAAAACCCTGAACTGGCTACCAGCTTTTTGAATTTTGCGCTTTCTCAAACCCATCCCACAGAGACTTCGACTATGTTGCAGACAAAATCACTTCGCCAAGCGAAACAAAGCACACTGACACGCATATCATTGGGGCCGGGTCTTTTGGTATATCTCGACTATTTTAAAAAGAAACATTTCATGGAGGAATGGGAAAACGCCATTTTGCAAGAATAATCCAAACTACGTCTGTCAGGCAGATGTCAGGTGAGGACCTTAGTTTGAGTATGTTTCTAAAAATTTGAGCGAAATGAAATGAAAAAAAACATCACTACCAAGGTGCTGATCCCTTCCGGCGCGCTTGGACTAAGCTATGATCGCGCCGCCCTTCATGCAGGAATTTCCCGAAACCCTAACATAATCGCCATCGACGGAGGATCCACAGACAGCGGTCCCCACTATTTGGGCACGGGTACATCAAAATATTCGCGCAGTACCATTAAAGCGCAATGGCGTGAATTGATGCTGGCCAGAGCGGAGGCAAATGTGCCCCTTGTCATCGGAACTGCTGGAACTTGCGGCGCGGATGATGCAGTCGACTGGCTTGCCGAAATCACCCGTGAAATTGCCCAAGATGTTGATCAGGATATAAGACTTGCGATTTTAAAATCTAGTCAACCGGTCTCGAGGATCAAAACTGCGCTCGAAAACGACCAAATCAAGCCGCTTGAGCCTGTCCTCGACATAAACGAAACATGTATTGAGGCCTGCACAAATATCGTGGCGCTCGCCGGCGTGGAACAAATTCAAAAGGCACTTGAAACCGGCGCGGATATAGTAATCGCAGGGCGCACAACGGATACCGCAATCATTGCAGCACTCCCTCTTGCACGCGGATGTCATTTTGGTGGGGCATGGCATGGAGCCAAAATTGGCGAATGTGGAGCCTTAGCGACCACAAAACCAAATTCTGGGACGATCATGATTACCTTTGATACCCATGGTTTTACCGTTGAACCAATGGCAGAAACGGCACGCGCAACGCCATATACGGTTTCAGCCCATATGTTGTACGAAAACTCGAATCCGCTGCAACTTTATGAACCAGGCGGTCATCTTGATGTAACTCGGGCCACATATACTGCGTTGGATGATCGACGCGTACGTGTAACGGGCAGCAATTGGGTGCCTAGTGATATATACACGGTTAAATTAGAAGGTGCGCGCATTGGCGGATATCAATCCGTTTCTCTAACCCTCATCCGCGAAAAACGTTATACAAATAATATACAAACTTGGGTCGCAGATGTTGAAACAGCCTGTAAGACAGAGGCGCAGGAAGAAGTCGACGGAAACTTTACATTGGAATTGCGGATCATTGGATTGAACGCGACTTTGGGACATCTGGATAAAACCGCAAAAATAGGAACCGAAGTTGGTATCTTAGCCATAGTCACTGCAGACACAGAAGGTACTGCCCAAGAAGTTGCTAAAATTCTGAATCCCTATCTGCTTCATCACCCTCTATCTGAGCAGGAAGAAATGCCAACTTTTGCATTTCCTTTTTCGCCCAATGAGATGTTTCGCGGTGAATTTTATGAATTTTGCTTGAATCATGTTATGATTTTGAAAGATCCAATGGAGGCATTTTATTTGACTGTGGAAGATGTGCCACAATGACTATTCTCGCCGACATCGCGCAAAAAATACGGTCTAAAAATGCCGGGCCATTTTGGATAACAATAGACATATTCTGTTCAACCAAAGAAAGCTATGCGCGTATTGAGCAATCTTTAAGCAATGAACAGGTTGCGCATATTCTAGGAATTCCGAAGGAACAGATACAGCGTTATGATTTGCCGGATTTGAATGTCATAAAATTTAGCCTACCCCGCCCAATCGTTCAAGGTACGCGTTATGACCGTGATATGCACGGTGCATCTTTTGCAAATCTGATTGCTGAGGCGGAAATATTAGATGAGGCAGGTACCTCTTAAATTCCCAAACCGCAGCTCTGCGTTCAGTCAAGCAATAGTTCCGATATTTAGGCGGAAGTGATTACAGGAGAAATAAAACGTCATCCAGATTAGCCACAGAACTTCAATTAAGGAACGACTGCCTGAATTGCCTGAGACAGTGTTGTTATTATAACCGAGCTGGAGCGTTCTTGCAGGTTCCAGAACGTCAACGCTGAAATTACGCTAGGGCTTAGGCTTGCAACAATAATGACGCTGCCCTCTTGCTGCGCGCGCCGCACAGCTCCGTCTAAAAACCGGCGCATCGCACGTTCGTTGCCATTATCCTGATCAAGGTTTCGATAAATTTTTTTTGCAGGTACCCCAAGTGATTTTGCCATTTCCAACGCGGGGTTGACATCGGTGTCGTACACCAACAGTCCGTGTCCAGAAGATACCAAGAGATCCACAACTGCAGACGAAACCCTTCGATCATTTTGCAATACACCTGATTTGCGTTCCAAAATGCTGGTCGCCTCTGAAACAATAGTCAGCGCGCCCTGAAGTGTTTCGATCGCCTCTTGAACCCCGGGATCATCTGGAAGATCCAAGATCAGCGCAACTTCAAATCCTTCGTCGCGGTACGTCTGCATCAAAGCGCGATGCGCTTCAGTCTGGCCGGGTACAGCAATTGTGACGGGAAATGGCAAGCTGCTCAAAACTTCTGGTTCCAAGGGCATATTGCCGTTGTCGATAATAACAACCGCCATAAACTGCTGAAACTCTGCGAGTAAGGGGGGCACGGCAAATATCTCGATTGCGGGCCCAGAAGCTGTGGTTGGGGTATCCTTATAAGCCTTTTCTTCAAAAGCCTCTTTTTCGATCATCGCCTCCTCAAAGACTTCTGTCTTAAGCGTAAGCTCTTTGCTTTCCCCTTTATCTTCAGTTTCGGTCTCTTCGTTTTTGGAGGGCTCGTTTAGGTCCTGCGCCAACTTCTCTATTAGAATTTCCGCAGCATCATTCTGATTTGAGGGGTAATCTTGTTGGTTCAGGTCTGGATCAGAACGTGTATTATTATTTGCTGTTGCGGCTTCAGTTTTATTAGTAATCTCTATGTCTTGAATAGGAACGTATGTTTTAATTCCTGGTTCTGACTTTTCGTCTTTTTGGACTTCGGCAATAAATGGAGCTGTTTCAGCATCGGGCGTCTGTATTTGTTTCTGTTCTATCTCAACTGCACTTTCAGGGGTATTTTCAACTGCCTCTTTTGAATAATCATTTTGTTTAATTTCTTCTAGAGGAGATTCGTCGCGCGGCGGAATTTCTGTATCAGCGACAATCACATCGTCTAAGTCAACACTTGCGATTTCTTCTTTAAGAGCGGTGCTATCTACCGTTTGCTCAAAAGTCTGAGGTGACACCGCGACTTTTTCGTTGTCTATCTTTGCCTCTAAGTCCATTTGTTGGTGGGGATCTGTATCCGCATGATCGGCCTGAACGGACCTTAAAGTTGGTGCAAGATCGCCGTTTATATAATAAAAAAAAGAAGTCCCGAAAATGGCAATTACGCCTAAAATGATACCGGACAATACACCAAAAAAAAATTTGCCTGTCACTCAATTGTCCCTTCTTAGTCTTTTGTTTATAACTAAGACTGCCCGCTTAGAAACTATGCTTTCTTATAGCGAGTGAGGTTGCCATTGGGCTAGTATGAAAGTCGGTTAATTGGATGAATTTTGATGTTATTACTGATTGATAACTATGATAGCTTTACCC
>CAJXHI010000053.1 GCA_913051655.1 uncultured Alphaproteobacteria bacterium | reverse complement strand
AGATAGGTGTTCAGCTCAACATATGCCGCGGGACTAGGGATAGGCTGCCCTTCCGTAATGGGCCAGTAAAGTAGCGGAAATAAAGACAGTTTGTCCTCTTCAAGATTAATTCCAAAGGGCGAAGCTGGTTCAACAGAGGTACGCGCAGTCAACACCTTTGAAAGACCCTCAAGCCCCTCCGCAGAGATTTGATCGATCCTTTGATTACCCGTTAGCACGTAGCCCAGCGCAATTTCTCCTGTAAAAAGGATCAAATCTTGATCTGACATTTCCGCGCAGGCTTCAGGTATTTCCGCCAGAAGAAAGCAGGCGACGATTGGCGCCGCCATTGACCGCAGCCGGCCGCTGATCCAGAGACTTGCAATAACATCAAACATCATAAAACAGATAGCAATGGTTAGCATGTGTCCAGAATAATCCCTTTCTTCATTATCACTTTGTTTCATCACAACGCCCAACGGCCAAGCCATTGCCAAAAGATCCTTGGATGTTTTCGACAAATTACGCGACACAACACGTTCGCCAGACTGATAAATCCCAGGGGGCATGTCTGCATCAAAACGCCCTTCAACAAGAGTTTTCCCAGCAACTCCCACAAGGCTATCGGCGTTTTGTAAAGATCCAAAGCCGTCTAAGATCTTGACTGGCACCCAAGTCTGACCTTCTAAATCGGCAACGTCCCTCAAATCTGCACCGCGTCGAGAGAGGCGCTCCAACATTGCAGGGAATAGACCAGATAAGGACAGGTTAGACCATTCCGCATTGGCAGTGACATGGATCAATACAACCTGTCCAAGGCCGATGCGGCTACGTGTAACAAGAGGAGTTCCATCTTGCAGGTTTGCAATAACCCTGTCTGACAACTGCGGTCCAGGCTCGGCGAGGATTTGGGCATAAACGCGTAGGTCGTCTGGAATGGAGAGTCCAAAAAATGGACTGTCGTCTGGAAAGTCTGCCACTTTTTTGGGCTGTCCCCATGTCATTGCGCCATCCAGACGCCGCCCCCCTTGGCGAATCGTGACAGGCATCAAAGGATCATCCAAAAAGCTGCTACGCTGCGCACCTGCAAGCCTTGGACCCGCAAAACGCACCAAGGTGCCGCCTTTTTTCACCCAGCTTAGAACATCCTTTGCCGCTTCAACTTGAACTACGTCCGGCATGATGATGATATCTGGATTTGCCGGTAGGATGTCACCTATTGCCCCATCCAAAAAATCTGCGCGCTCGAACAAAGCACGTCCCACATAGTAAGACGGTTTCAGCAGTTCACTCAACTCCATTTCACCGCGTGGCGCAACAATGGCTGCTTCGGGACGGTTCAACTGATCAGCAAGCACGTAACGCGCACCTGCATGGGATTGGCCCTTCACAGAAAAATGCGTGATGCGCTTACGCAACTCCGGCGGTAAGACAATTTCTATATTTCCATCGCTTGCGTCATTCTGAAATAAATGATCAAAGGCTGCAATACGCGTAGGCCGGCCGTTTGGTGTAACACCCTCCGCATGAAGGGTCACCTCTTTTTCACCTAAAACGCCAAGACGATGGAGCCTTACCTCAAAGCTTTGCTCGAGCAAGGCAACGGATGATATTGTGATAAGGTTTTTTTCCACCTCATAGACAGAAACTGTCCCTCTTGACTGCAGTTGTGAGAGAAGGGCTTCCTTTTGTTCTTCGTGTGCCAAGCCATCCGAAAACCAGATCGTATCAAATTGGATATTGCCAAGATTGGCGATCGCCTCTTTTGCTTTGGCCCAATCAGGGTCAAAGGGTTTTGGTGCAAATGCAAGCGCGCTCCCTTCAAAAAGAGCTGCCGGGCGAAACAGTATCTCTGAAGGCGCCGTCAGGTTTAGAAACGCGACATTGACACCCCGACGCATGGCCTGCACAACTTCTCTCTCGACCTGTTCAGGTACCTGCGGCCATGCTTGTCCTGCCGCCCACGACCCGTCAATTACCATTAGAATATCTGAACTTGCAGGGGAGTAGCTTTGTCGATTGAAACCCGGCCCTGCCATACCAATAATCAACGCTGCCAGGGCCAAAGAGCGTAAAAGCAACAACCACCAAGGCGTACGATCGCTTGTCTGTTTCCTATCTTTTAATCCTATCAGAAGAACTACCGCAGGAAAAATACGGCGCATGGGTGCAGGGGGGATCGAGCGTAGGAGGATCCAGATCAAAGGAATCACAAGAAGCCCCAACAAAACCCATGGTGCGTTAAAGCTGAGAGAAGCAAGAACAGCGATCATTTAAACTGCCCTCGCGAGAGAAGGAAATACAACCGGCTCGCAACCTCTATTCGGTTCTGTGAGCAGTCATCGCAGTAAAACGACCAACCCGCCAATCGTGCGAGGTCTTTCAACTGCGCTTGCCTTAACCTCAACCGATCAAGGTAGGCTTCACGCAAATCACTGGCCTCTTTAGTATCATGTTTAAGCTGCCCTAAGACGCTTTGAAATATAGCCCGGCCGCGAAATGGAAAACTCTGTTCCATCGGGTCAAGGACCTGTAATAAAACACCGCTAACGCCTTGATCGGCGGCGCGAGAAAGTACGCGTTGCGTCTGCTCTAAATCGGCAAAGAAGTCCGACAACAGAACGGCAGAGCCGCCTTTCACAAATTCGCTAGGGGTGTTTTTATCGTAATCTTCAGCCCCTTCAGTAGCAAAGCGTTCTGCCATGCGGAAAATTTGTGCCTTTGAACGTGACGGCGGAAGGCTCCGATCGCTTAATCCTACGCGCTCACCAGCTTTTTCCGCGGCGATAGCTAGTGCAAGGGCTAGTACCGCCGCACGATGATGCTTTTGACTCTGTCCTTTCGAACCAAACCGCATAGAGGCCGTCGCATCCACCCAAAGATGTAGCACCTGTGGCGTTTTCCACTCCAATTCACGCACAAAATCCTGATCCTGTTTCGCGGAGCGCCGATGATCAATGGATCTTGGATTATCTAGCCCGTTTTGAAAGGGTCGGTATTGCCAGAAATGATCCCCGAGCCCAGCCTTTCGCCGCCCATGCTCGCCAAAGGTCATCGCACACACCAGATGCTCTGCCTGCAACAACAGGTCTCCAGCAGTTTGTGCGAGATGCGAAGCTTTCCTTTGGATGATAAGGGATTGGTTCACGCAGCTGCACCTTTGTGATCCAACCTATCAATGGCCTCACGAATGAGGTCCTGCAATGTCAAACCTTGTGCCTGCGCGGAAAACCGTAATGACATACGATGGGCTAGCACTGCCTTAGACACAGTAATCACATCCGTGATTGACGGGGCCAGATGCCCGTTCAAAAGCGCGTTTGCACGACACATCAAGATGAGCGCCTGTGCAGCACGTGTTCCAGGTCCCCATGCGACCCCGTCCTTGACGGTATCAGAGGCAGAGGCATCATCAGGGCGCAAAGCTCGAACCAAATGCAGAATAAAGTCAATCGTATTCTGACCAACCGGCATCCGCCTAGTAAAATCTTGCATGGCCAAAATCTGCTCTGGGTCAAAAACCTGCTTTATCTCCAAGTCACCTTGTCCGGTGGTGGCCAACAGAATATCCTGCTCTGTACTCAGGTCAGGATAACCAATGTCAATTTGCACTAAAAATCGATCTAACTGAGCTTCGGGCAGAGGGTATGTGCCTTCTTGTTCAAGTGGGTTTTGGGTTGCCAAAACATGAAATGGTGTAGACAAAGCGCGTGTTTCACCCGCAATACTGACCTGGCGTTCCTGCATCGCTTGAAGTAATGCAGATTGCGTACGCGGACTGGCACGATTGATTTCATCAGCCATTAAAAGACTGCAGAAAATCGGCCCTTGTATAAATTTAAATTGTCGGCTGCCAGACTCCGCTGTTTCAAGCACCTCAGAGCCCAAAATATCAGCCGGCATTAGGTCGGGAGTGAATTGAACACGGTTGGATTTGAGCCCCATCACAGTCCCAAGTGTTTCGACTAGACGGGTTTTGCCAAGTCCGGGAACACCGACGAGCAGCGCATGCCCACCTGATAAAATCGCCCCAATTGACAGATCAACGACTGTCTTTTGTCCAATAAACCTTCTGGAAATTTCAGTTTTTGCAGTATCTAACGCAGCCATAACAACTTCTGCTTTTCCAGAAACCGTAGTATCAGTAGAAGCATTACTGGCCATCAAAACTCTCCCTTGCAAAATTGCTACACACATTAGATTGTATTGCTGCGAACCGAAATGGCAAAGTCTAATGAGTGCACAAAATATGAAAGCTTCATCAGCAGAAGGTATTGCGACAGCCGCCCGTGCGGCGACGAAAGGGCGTGGATTACCACCAATAGATTTATGGAACCCACCGTTTTGTGGTAATCTGGACATGCGGATTGCGAGAGATGGAACATGGTTTTACCTCGGAACGCCCATAGGTCGTTTTGAATTGGTGAAACTTTTTTCCTCTATTTTGCGGAAAGAAAAAGATAGATATTACCTTGTAACGCCCGAAGAAAAAGTAGGGATCACCGTAGACGATGCCCCGTTTGTCGCCGTGGATTTTTCTGTTCAGGGCAAGTACAAAGATCAAACCCTAATCTTTGAAACTCATGTCGGTGATTTTGTCGAAGCTAGTAGCAATAACCCGATCCGCTTTGAAAGGGATTCCAAGACGGGAGAACCCTCGCCCTACGTGCATGTCCGCGCGGGACTCGAGGCCCTGATTGATCGGAAAAGTTTCTACCGTCTCGTGGATCTATGTGATCATGAAAAAATCGATGGATTGGAATGGTTTGGCTTGTATTCTAAGAGGGAATTTTTTCCAATCATCCCGTCAAAGGATCTGCATGAAGCCAACTAATGAGCTTTTCCGCTTTACAGTAAAATCACAGAATAGTATTTCTTACAATAAAGAGGAAGATGATGTCCAATATTCTGATTTTAGGTAGCCTTCTGTTGCTAACAGCCTGCGATGTACCATTCGTCCCAATGATTTAATCGCTCCGAAGCAAACCGATCCTTTTGACTTGCTGCGTAAACTTCTGAATTTTTGACAAACAGCACAGTGAGTGGCACAGTTTAAACGTGTGACATGCCGGATACACACCCGTTTCTAATGACTTGGTGATCGCGATGCCCAAAAATTATTGTTCAAATGTAACGTGGTTACTGACAAAATTTTTTAAAGTCATGGTGCTAGGTTTGCCATTGTTACTAGCACAAACAGGTCTTGCTGCAGACAAAGATGCAGACAACCGTGTGACATTTCAAGAAGCGTTAAATTATTTTGGGTTTCAAGCAGGAGCACCTGATGGCGTTTGGGGGCGCAGAACGCGCGAAGCTATTGGAGCGCTGAATACCTGTTTAGGACAAAATAAAGAGATCACATTAACGCCCTCTGCGCAGGCCTTTTTAATCGAAAGCTATCAAATCGCAAAAGCGCAACAGCTTGACGGCAGCTGCGCAGCCTTGCTGAGTTTTGTTGCCTCCGCCTATCAATGCCCTGCGGCGCATTGGACAGAGCTTTTCCAATGTACCTTTGAAAAGGGAACGAAAATTGCAACCGTGTGTGGCGCTCAGGGAAAGGCACGCTACCGTTTCGGTCGCAAAAGTAAGCTTCCGGATTTAATCTTGCAAAGCAATCTGAAAGATATTTATGTACCTTGGATGGGTGTTGGGCGCTACATGAGCGAAAATATCACGTTTGCGGACAAAGATGTCAGCTATCGCGTCTATACATCTTTGGACCGTTTGAGCGAAGATCTTGAACTTCAGGCCGGAATAGACGTCATTGTGTCAAATCGAATCATCGCAAGTCTCACGTGCGATATTGAAAGCATCCGAAGTGGTATATCTGAAGCTTCCAACTTGTTGGAAATGGTAGGTAGCTGTTGGGATTATTACGATGAACGATGGGGGACTTGCCAGAAAGAAGGCGGCTGGTCTCGCTATGTGGACGGCCCAGTCTTTCCTTATGAAGCATATCAGCTTGGGGAATTTTTCTCACCTTGTGAAAAAGGAAGTGAAGACAGCGCTTTGCAAGAAGAAGCCTACGCATTTGGTCTCTATCTACAGGAATTGGTTCGAAGCAGAGATCTAGAGTCACTTTATGACAACGTCAAACTGCCCCTTATCAACGGGCCTGCAAAAAAAACACTCACAGATCGAGAGTTTGATGATCTATTTAGCCGCAACTGGAGCAATACAATTTTGTCAATTGAACCGGACTGCAGCCCCGTCGGCGTGAAAGGTTACATGCTCGGTCGTGGTTTGATTTGGTTTGACAAAAACCGGCCAATTGGCTCTAAGAATTCAACCGAAGGATGGACGATCATTTCGATAAACAATGATCTATCGCCATGAATTGTGCTTAGAACCCTTTCTTCATTCCATTCATTGTATTTTTCAGACGCGCAGGGACATAGGTTGGGGAACCACCCGACCAATTTTTAGGTTTTGTATTTGTTTTGAGGTAGGGAGTGATAAAATATATCCCAGCCCCAAAGATAGACATCGCGATCAGGCTCACAAGTGTTTTTTTTATTATTTTCGATGTCATTGCATTGTGACCACCCTTTAAATTGCCTACAACTCTAAAGATAACAGATCCTGAAAAAATTTGAAATTATCAATTTGCCTTTATCTGCAATGATTAACTCGGCCCTAAATCCAAGTCGTTAAACAGATCAGTCATAGTTCGGATCACCTCTTAAAAAGCGTTTTACGCATATTTTCGTTAAGCTCATGCTGTGAGCATTGTCGATAACTGTGCGGCACCCAGATAGTCGCCAGATCCAAAATATTCGCAAAGCATTCATTGGGTACCGAACCCCTGAGATTAGGCAATAAATTCACAGTTTGACCCACACTTTTTTCCAAAGAGGTCAGTACGCGTTCTACCCAGATATTATCCACATCCTGACGGGTCGCGGCAAACTGCACCTGATTATCGACACAATTTTCGATCTCCTTAAATCCATGTGAATCCAGATGGTTGCGCAAGGCCGGCAGGATCTCATCAACCTCCGCGCCAACAACATAGCGCAATTGACACTTGGCCCGCGCGGATCCAGCTATGGCTTTTATCAGATTTTCGAGTACGCCAGATGTCGTAGCCAAAATTGCGAAAGAATTCCAAACAAAAATCCTTTCGTTTGGGCTAAGGTCTTCTTCACCCCAATTAATATCAATCAGGTTTTCTTGCTCTTCTACATGGGGTAGTTTTGCGATCATGGCGCGTACGTCTTTTGTAAGTCTTGTCGGACGCGAGGCAGGTACTTGAATTTGTCCACGCACATCTGTGAGTGTTGCGAGCACATAAGCCAAGAAAATTGTCGGATATGCAACCAAGCCCCCCCAATTCCCAGAATGCAGCGCACCCTCACGCAATTCAATTTTTGAATCGAAATTTAGCGCCCGTCTAGATCCGAGAAAAACAGTCGGAACATCGGCTATTAG
This sequence comes from uncultured Alphaproteobacteria bacterium, assembly GCA_913051655.1. GTDB lineage: Bacteria > Pseudomonadota > Alphaproteobacteria > Rhodobacterales > Rhodobacteraceae > LFER01. The sequence goes on along the minus strand of CAJXHI010000053.1, from coordinate 7,187 downwards.
GCGCGGACCGTCAGACGCAATCAACACGTCTTCTGCTAAAAGATCTTTCTGTGATTTGAAAATTCAGCCAATCCAGGTGATCCAACTTCTTCACCCATTTCGAGAAGAAGGGTCACGTTAAAGCCAAGCCTACCCTTTACTTCCAAGACAGTTTGACGAGCAAGAAGATTAATCAGCTGCTGTACCTTATTGTTTGCAAGACAACGGCCAAAAATTATACGGTCCCGTTTGATAGTCCGAAATGGTTCTAATCCCACGTGCCACACATGCTCTTGTCCATGGATCACATCCCCATGACCATAGATCAGAATGGTTGGCAAACTGGCCCCTCATGCCATTTGGCGATTAAGAATGAGGGTGTGCCCGTCTAAGGGGTTATCAAAAATAGCCTGCGCTAAACCAATTGCGTTTAAGAGCGGGGAAATGGTATCGCTCAGGTATGAGTGCAAATTATCTCTATGCCCCTCAACTTGACTTTTGGTTGGAGCCGCTATCAAATGTGCTAGCCATCTTTCTGCGATACCGCTTTAGCTCAGGCCGTCGCATTTTGCATGCAGGGCATCTGTAATCTCTTAAAGGAATAAAAACATACCAACTCGCTGCTTTTCTCTGTTCATCGCAGTGGATCCGCATGTGTGTCGTTATGCAAGTCTAATAACCGACAAAATAATTCAGTGGCAGAACGCGCGCTAATCTGATTATCTGCGCACATGGGTAAGCATAGAACGTGATATTTTAAATATCAGAGTGGGAGAAAGAAATGCCAGTTTTACCGATCATTCATGCCGCAGAAGCGGAATTGAAAGCGATTTATGAAGATTTACATAAGCATCCTGAAATTGGGTTTGAAGAAAGCCGTACATCGGGCATTGTTGTTGAAAAGCTCAAAGAATACGGCGTGGATGAGGTGCACACAGGCTTTGGTAAGACCGGAGTTGTAGGTCTGATCCATGGAAAATCCAGGGGCAATAAACGTGTTGGCATCCGTGCAGATATGGATGCTTTGCCGATTGATGAAATCAGTGGCGTTCCTTTCAGCTCACAAAACCAAGGCGTAATGCATGCATGTGGCCATGACGCACATACCACTATGCTCTTAGGGGCGGCAAAGTATTTGGCGGAAACGCGCGAGTTTGACGGCACAGCGGTGATGATTTTTCAGCCCGCCGAAGAGGGGCTCGGCGGTGCGTGTGAAATGATTAAGGATGGACTGTTTGAACAATTCCCCTGTGACGAAATCTATGGTATGCACAATTTTCCTAATGGAAAGCCCGGCCAAATGGATATTTGCAAAGGGGTGGCGATGGCTGGTGCTGCCTTTTTTGACATAGATATAACAGGGGTGGGAAGCCATGCCGCAATGCCGGAAAATTCAAAAGACACCGTCGTGATTGCCTCTGCATTGGTCGGCCAACTGCAAACGATCGTTAGCCGCAATATTCCCCCACTGGACTCCTGCGTCTTATCCGTCACGCAGATTCACGCAGGCGCGGCCTATAATGTGTTGCCGGAAACAGCAAAATTATGCGGAACCGTCCGTTATTTTAAAGATGAAGCGTATGAAACCGCCCGCAGTCGGATGGAGGTGCTTTGTAAGGGTATGGCAGAGGCCTATGGTGTCAAAATCAGCTTGGATGCACGTACTGTTTTTGACGTATTAAATAATGACAGTGAACTCTCTGATGCCTACCTAGAAGCCGCTGCTGATATTGTGGGCGCGGAAAATGTATCAAGCGAGGCAGCCCCTGCTACAGGGTCCGAAGATTTCGCAGATATGCTCAAAATTGTGCCCGGAGCCTATTGCCGTTTAGGCCATACCGGCACCGTCGGACTTCACAATCCGGCCTTTGTCTTGGGCCAAGAAATACTCCCAGTAGGTGCGTCCATTATGGCACGCGTCGTGGAGCGTCGGCTACCACTAAGCTGAACATATCAAAAATGAAAAGGCGGGTTTCAGATATCGCCGTCAAATGCGCAAAACTAAAAATATTTTCAAGTTAGTCTTGAGTCAATACTGGTCACCTTTAAGCTGGTCCAAAAAAGTAGAAAAAACAATAGGTGTCCTTTGGAAGCGTGTCACTTCTAATCATCGTGTCGGTAATAACGTCGAAACAAAAAAAATATCTCCCACATTGATACAATGTCACATCGTCCTCGTAATTCGGCATAGTTTCCCTTCTATGTTGGCTGGGGTGGCTCCCAAATCGGCACGCTTCGGTCAAGATTAGCCACTAACATTTTCGGTCGGGCCAGTTTTACAGCCCGACAATTTTTATATCTTGTTTTACAATCCATGTAGCTTTTTCAAATGCTGTATGCTACTGTAAATATCTGGCCGTATTGGTCCCCCTGTCGGGGGATCATGAAGCGTTTCAAACATACGCACAGGCAGATGGCATTTTCTATTCCAAGTAAGACTTTGAAGGATCTCTTTAGCACTGGGGGTAATCTGCTGAGGGACGGGTTGATCGTTTAGGATCGCCCAGAAACCTGTCCAGAGCCGTGCAACGGTCCAAGGATTGTATCCTCCACCGCCTGTCAACAAAATCCGCTTAGAGCAGCCAAGCAATCCTCTTAGCGCCCGCCACAGCGAATTGTTGGACAACGCTAGACGCGAAAGCGGATCATTGAGCAGCGCATCTGCCCCCCCTTGAACAACAATCACTTCTGGTGCGAATTGTAGCAAAGCAGGAAGGATGAGCTCATCAAAGAATAGATTATACTCGCTGTCATGGCAGCCCGCGGGAAGGGGAATATTCATAATCCTCTCCTTACAATTATCACTGAGTGTCCCAAGAAAGGGCCAACGATTTTCTTCATGGGTTGAAATGATCAAAAGATCTTTTTCATCCGGAAAGGCCGCCTCCACCCCATCTGGGTGATGTGCATCAAAATCCACATAGGCTACGCGGCGCAGCCCAAGAGCACGTAACCGCCGGATTGCAAAAACGAGATCGTTCAAAAAACAAAATCCGTTGGCATAGCCCGCCATACCATGGTGCAGCCCTCCACCCAAAGCGTACGCCCTCCCTCCCCTCGTCGCAACATACTCTGCCCCTATTAAGGAGGATCCTACCGAAGTTGCCGGCCTTTTGTACATGTGACGAAAAATAGGATTGCTGAGCGTACCGATGTTGAATTTATTCCTATCGCGGCCTGTGGCCTGTTGATCACGTTCGATGCGTTGCAGAGCGCCTATATACTCGGAATCATGGAATTGACGCAAAAGTGCGGGCTTTGCCGTTGGGGCGACCTGAAAGTCATCTTTGGCGCAAAGGTCCAATGCCATGACCATATCCATTACGGTAGAAACCCGCGCAATCGCCAAAGGATGCGCACCACCAAAAGACGATCTGCGATATATCTCAGATCCGATTAAGACGGGTTTATTCAAGAAGTACCCCTATCTAAGATTTGGACTTGTCACTCATTGCGATCTTAGCGGAAACTAAGGCAAGAGAGTATGTTTAATCAGCCTGAGCAAAAAAAATCTCTGTCAGCTCTTCACAAGGCTTTTGGTTTTGGGTATGCAACACCCGTGATATTGCGGTCGTGGCGGAATTGGTAGACGCGCAGCGTTGAGGTCGCTGTTCTTTAATCGGAGTGGAAGTTCGAGTCTTCTCGGCCGCACCATTTTTATAAATAAAGTGCTAAGAATCAGTATATTGCTAACATTTATATTTTTAAATCCACCATTCTAAATCTATATTTTGAAAAGCCGATCAAGAGTGCTTTATCTTTGGCGATATGGGGGCAGGTCTGGTGCTAATGGAACGGGCTCATTTAACCCTCCTCTAGCATAGTTTAGCGCGTCGCCCCCCAGTTTATGACGTGCCCGGCGAATTACCCGGCGCAGCTCCTTGTAAACGCGGTAAACAGCAGGTCCGCGTGCGAGAGGGGCTGCTTTCTGATCGCTAGCAATACGGTCGCTTTCGCCAACTTCTGGCGGAACGCTTAGTCCATTATTTATTTCACAAAACATGCCTTGAATAGCCATAGCCGGGCAAAGCTGGAATGCGGAAAACCCTCTGTTTGGACGAGTTAAAAAGTCGTCCACGTGGTCACAATACTGTATGGACCGATCAAGTAGGTTACGTGCGCCTTTTGGTGACAAAACGTAGGCCGCCGCACTCGGAAGGGTTTGCAGTATTGGCCTGAGCGCAAAACCACTAAACACGTGGGGTGAACCCAGCCGAGCCAGTCCTGGGGCTGCGTCGAGTTTGATAAATTCAAAATCACGCAAGCCCTCGAGTACCGTTAGGGACTGGCCAAGCTGCCGTGACAAAATCACATCGTCTTCCAGGACGGCAGCAGGATTATCCAGCACAGCAATGCGTTCCCAGATAGCCCGATGGCTTTCAAAAACTGCGATCTCAGTATCTGTCAATTGCCAATACTGCCTCCAGCTTTCTGGCCGATAGTTAGCTATAACTTTCATGTTTCTTTTTTGAGCATCTATTGCGGATACCCGAATAATGTTATCAATGCTGGCCTTATTGCACTCCTTCACGAAAAAGGCGGCGCGTTCGAGTGCCCTGTCGAGGTTTATAAAATAAAGCTTCATCGCCATTTAAAAATTTTCTTGAGTTTGGCCTTTCTGTATTTTGACTTGCCCATAGCTTTTTTGCTCATTACATGTTCACCAATATCTTCAGCCTCACTACCACGTAATAGAACGGATGAATTCCAAGGGTCGAAAGGTTCGAGACGCTCCCGCTCAAGAACTGGGCGGACAAAAAGTTTTGATCTAGTATTCAACATAGAAGCGGCAAAGGAAAATGAGCTATTCGATATCGCGATCGCATCACCTTGTGTTAGGGCAATGAAATCAGTTGCGAAGTTGTGAGTTAATTCGGACTTTGGCAAATCAGCCTCTGTCAACAACGGATAATCCGAAAACGCAGATTTGACCGCATTTATATCATCCGACGCGATGTAGACGGAAAGCTTGGGATGCTCTTCTCGTAAAGTACTCAACCAGTCTAGATACCAGCCTTCTGGTGCTATGAAAAATACTCCTGTTCCGAAATCGCCCCTACGCAGATGAGCTGTGATGACGGGGCCAGGCTGAGCGTCGAAAAGTGCACTTATCTGGTCGCAGCGCTCGGCATATATCCCTTTAAAGGTCATGTGATCCCGTATCATTTCCTGGTGCGGGAGATAGTAGCGAGTTTGATATTGAAAGAATCCAGAAAAATCACAAGCTGGGCGCGGCTTAGGATCTCCAGTAATAGAACTGTCTTTGAACTCGTAGCCGCTTTCCTCAAACTTGTTCGGTAGTATGGGCGGGCTTGCTGTTCCAGGTATCACATTGAAGATATCGTCACCGCTCCACATTTGGTGAACCGGGGTATAGTCCATGTCACGCGCATAGGTGTGGATGAACATGTACTGAAATAGGCTATTGGCAAAGCGTCCCATCTTACCTAGCGACGTACAACCCACCATAGGACGGCGTACATAAAGTGCATCTCCCCAAGCTTCACTGTAGGGTGTTTGGGTATGAACGCGGATGAAATCATGTTTGGCTAGGAACTCATCGATTTCAGTGATCAGTGCACAGCCCTCATAAAGCTGCTCGTAGTTAATCTCGATCTGGAGCGCTTTAACATTGTTTAGACAACTCGTTGCGCCCCGTAGAGCCATAAGCTCTGCGCCCTGAATGTCCATAGCGATGAAGTCAATGGCTTGGAAATCAACACCCTCTTCTACCAATAGATCATCTACCCGAGCCGTCCGTACCTCAATAGAGTGATCTACTTTTATTTTTGGGTAAAGGCGGGCATGTTCTTTCAGGGGTAGCAGCGAACTGGACTGGTCAAAACTAGTAATATTAAAAGTTGCACGTCCCTCCGTTTCCGATGCGGCTGCCTCGATAACCTTTACATCAGGTTGATCCGTGAAGCGGTCCTTAAGTCCAGAGGCTAGATTTGGATTGGCCTCAATGAATACTACGTTTTTTATTCCATTTTTCCGGTACGTGGAGATTTCATTTCCTTGGTGTGCGCCAACATGTAAAACGCCACTTGGCCGAATGCCATATTCTAACATGCGTTCAAATTCGAGAGATATACCAACTTTTTCCTTTAGAAAAACTGGTGCCAGCCGTTCATGAATAGCCAGGTAATTCGAGTATTGGTAGTTTTCATGGCGTGAAGAGAAAGTCTTAAGCTCGGAGAAGCGTCCCTTGTTTACTCTCAATACACGGTAGCCATAGCGACGCAAAAGAGCCCAGACGTTGCGAAGGGTGGTTCCCGCATCTAGGAAGGTGCCCCCGTATTCAAATTGTAGAAAGTCTATTTGGCCACGTCGCAGTAAACCAACTGTACCACGAAGTGCATCGTATTCCGCCCCTTCGACGTCCATTTTTAGGAATCTAATCTGGTCTTTCCTGTGCATCCAGTATGTATCAAGCGTAATCCCTGGCACAGTAATTTCGTCATACCCAAGGGGCAACAGCGAGCTTTCGACACTGTGGCGGCGGTGAAGAGAACTGAGCCTGGCGTCATCTCGGTAGACGGTAAAGACCTGATCTGCGTTGCGATTTGTAACTGCATTCCAGTTCAACGTAAGGTCGTCGCTAAAAGTATTGGTCAGCACTGAATAGGCTTCAGTTGAAGCCTCAAACGCGTGGATTTCTGCTTTGCAGTTGGCCAGTACTGCTTCGGACCATTTTCCGTGATGTGCCCCTACGTCAAGGGCGATGTCTCCGTCGCGAAGACAGCGCGCTATCATTAGTCGCTCGTCTTTTGTTATAGGGTTCTTTTCACGCTTCTTCTTTAACGGCCTTCCAAATATTCTCACTTCGCGTTCCTCTTGCGATACGCCGCCATGGGTGATGTTTGCGTGTTTATGTCAGAAGCAAGCAGTCTTGTAAACAATCACTACCACATGTTTATTCATGGCCGCACCAGAAATAAAAATACATTTTAAAGATCAAATATCTATTTTTATTACTATATCTCAATCTACTTCTTAACTATTACTTTTGGCTAATTTTGTAATACACGACTACTTAAGTTACGGTGATTTAGCGCTGAGGAAAGCTTTTACCTAATATCAATGTAGTTATTGCAGACAATTTATGCATTTTGGAAAACTATTCTGGCTCTTTAAATGAGTTTTCAAAGGCATTCATGATCGGATAGGTGAAATAAGAAATCAAAGGTCGTTGTCCGACCATTAGA
>CAJXHI010000052.1 GCA_913051655.1 uncultured Alphaproteobacteria bacterium | reverse complement strand
AATAATATATTTTGCGTTTACGTGGCGTAATGATAAGACTCCGTATTCTCGCTGTAGCCAATTGGGAACAAACTTGAGGATACGGCAAGATTTTTTGGGAGGAGGGCCTCGCCTATCACCCCAGGTTGGAATTTTTAATTTTATCAGCGCACGAGAAAACATCTCATATCTTCTCTGCTGATTTTGCCTAGTAAAGAAATTAAAGAGCTGTTCAGAATATACTTCGATCTCTTGCTTTTCTCCATCATCCGTAATGTACTCCCTGTTCATCAGGTCCATTCGATATTTCCCTTATCCAGTATCATCTTTTTTTACACTTTTTATCGCATGAAAGGGGATTATGTAATCTTTATAAAATAATGGCGTGCGACTAAAATTTTCAATTTTTCTTTCATCATAGGCTATCATTGTCGTAGTCCATACTTTCGCATAGGTAAATGAAAGCGACGATAGTGACGAAATTAAGGCGTAGCATATTAGTCGGTTTTTCTGCTGCATAATTAGAAAAACGGTAAAAAAGAGATAGAGAAATATTAATCCAGAGAAAAGTTCTTCTATTATTACGTTTCCGTTTTCCGCTATCTGAATTTTTCCATCCCTATAATAAATTGCAGCTAAAGATATTAGGCCTAAAGAAATCAACAAGCCTTTCATTATCAGAGATCTTAAAACGCTCTAAACTTTGTACATTATCCATTTTTCTCACGTTGTTAAAACATTTTAACTTATCTGCCATGTTCGTCTGATGGGCAGGTTTTGCAGATCTTATACAATACTTCCCAATTGTTTTTTCGTTTGGAGAAAGTTTTCAACCTGTTTGTGGCTTTTGAATTTCATCATAACATCTCTCCAGTAATTTTATTCAAGAAATTGTAATTTTGCATCTAAATTCCTTCCACTTTAGTAAATATTTTTTGCAAACAGGTTCACAAACTCAACGTCCTTCAGATCGATTTCGTAGAAGAAATCACCCATCGGCACCATTTTATTCTTTATCTGCACCAAAGGGCTCTTCAGGAGCTTCTGACGGCTAACCACCGCGGCATGGGTGTGCCCCGAATTGAGAACAAAGAAGGTGAAACAATCGTCTGTCAACTTTTGTTTGTGAAACGGAATACGAAGGGTGGGAAATTCAAACTCAGGCCCATGCCAGCCGGTTTTAGTTTTAACCTCGCATCCAAATTCCCTGCCTTTGCCATCGACCAATAAATCAACCCCGAACTCGTCCGGATTTTCAATGCAGTCGTATCCGAGTTTGAGCCAGAATTGTCGAACTTCTTCCTTTGCTTCAGCATCGTGGATTGCGTGATGCTCTTCTTCAAAATGCTTAAGCAAAGCGTCTCTCCTGATTACTCAAGAAGGCGCAGTTCCAGCCAACCTGGCACGGTTTTTCTGCAGGGAAGAAAGGTTTCATAATCATGCCTCAAATTTTTTCCTCCCTAACAGACTGGCTGGGTTAACTCCCCAGCCTTTTTCTTTAAACGCCAAAAGTACCACCGGTGCCGTTGATATCTCAGATGTCGTGCGTTTCGACATGTTCGTCGAACTCTTCGCCAATCTTCTCAACAGCCTCGCTGTACGGCACACTGGTAAGAGCGGGCCGGCGGGCAGACTCAATGAAATATACGCATCACCACTTCTGGGAACACGACGGCGCCGATACGATAGTCGATCTTGAAGCGTTGTCTAATGTTGAAAGGAATTGCGATTGAGCAATAACCACTTTTTCCATGGACAAAGAACGTTATGATGCGCAGGTTATGGTTCAGCATCTGCAAGAAACCATAGACAGGCATGATGGTAACGGTCCAATCCGGATGTCATTTTATACAGACGGAAATTATGACTTCTCTGGAAGCTTTACGATTACTCAGGACGATAATTCAATAAGTTAGGCTTACAGAATCAATACTTGATAAAGCCCTTACTTCGGTTGGGGCCTTTTCTTTTTGTCACGTCAAACCTACGTATAAAACTACGTGTAAATTTTATGAGAGAGTAATGTCAGTGACTGATTTTATTATCAAAAAGTTCACTGGCGGCCCCTGAAGGACTCGAACCCTCAACCTGCCGATTAGAAGTCGGCCGCTCTATCCAGTTGAGCTAAGGAGCCGCGATTAACTCTCTTAACTTTAGCTGAATCGCTTCCGGATTACAAAACGAAAAGCCTAGTATAATTTTTTGTGAATTCTTCAGGCCATCAAAATTCGGTTTATCAATTGTTAGAAGATAGCCATTCCTGCCATTCGTCAGGTGTGTCGAGATCTGTTTTCGCGTGCGAATAGGGAAGGGGTACTGCGTGACGTAATAGCGCGTTGTCGCTGATCACGCTACGCGCACCCTGATCTCCGTTCAATGATTTGAGCTGTTCAAATGTGCTTTGAGGAAAAACAACCGGGTGTCCGCTGCTTCCAGTCGGGGTCGTGGCCTGTATTATGGCATCAGGCTTTGCGTCAAATGCCTGCGCGATCGTCTTAAGATCCATTTGCGTCAGCTCTGGCATATCGGCTGGTACAATCATCGCACCTTTAATGGATGGATCTTTTAAAGCTATTATGGCCGTCGCAATAGAATGCCCCATGCCCAAGTGGGCTTCTGGCACTGGAACAATTTTTAAGTTCAAGCCCGAAAGCAGGCTCGCACGCGGATGGGTTGCATCTGGAAGGGTGATAAAGACATTTGCGCATGTTTCGCACGCTGCTAGCACAATCCGCCGTATCTGTGATTCACCGCGTACCAATTGCGTGAGCTTGTCTTTGCCTTGCATGCGAGATGATTTTCCAGCAGCTAAGATTATGATTGCTAAGGCACTCATACTGTAACCTACCGCATCTCCATCAGTGGCAAAACCATTTTTGTGGGAAGCTACATTATAGGATCAACTTCCAATGTGGTTTTTCCAGCAACCCAAGTAAACTTATAAAATAGATTTTGTAATTCTTTAAGCGCGATATGATTTCTGTGGGGCTTGCATTTAGGCTTTGATGGTCTCTGTGGCGTGCTTACTGGATAATAACTTCATCGCGATAGTCTTCTGTGTTAGGTGTGAATAATACCCAATGTGCGAAAACCCTTTACCTTTTCATCAATGCAGACGGGTTGATGAGCGACCGCTTCAGCGGCATCGACATAAACGTCAAACACTATCGGTATAGGGTGTGCGCCCTCTAAGTATTCGAAAAATTCATAATTTTACCAATAAAGTCTACACCTTTCTCCAAAGCGATGAGATGGTAAAGTACTGTTTCAGGCATTGTGAAATCTGGTGATTTTTAACGCATCCAAGATCAAAAAATAACAAAAACGTGAACGCATAATGTTGTGCATACCAAAGACGTTTACCCGCACTCCACAAGCTTTCCCAGAGTGCTACTTGATCTGCGCGTTGTTAGAAAATTTCATAACCAAGATCTCCCATTTAATTGACTAGCCGCAATAGGCACTTAAACCGGCTAATCACCATCCAGCACATATCTAAAATTGTATCGTTTTAGCGGTATCGCGCATTACTTTTTGCAACAGTGTCGTTACATTGGGTCCCGCAATTTGAAATCCCGTAAAGTTGTCGCAAATGTCTTTAACCTGCACACCATTTACTTTAAAATTTTAAAATAGCGGTTGCGACAGGCCTGGCTTCCATAGTCTGCTTTTAATTAAAATTTGTTTTCTTCAAGACTAGAGACGGTAAGATCTCTAGTCACGAGTCCGTTTACGGAAAGCATTACACTGGTGGTCAAACGCCTTCGTTCTAAGAAGCGCCCTTTCATGATTTAATTAAATTTGGCAGGCGTGCCGTTATCGATAATCTTATGTTTTCTAAAATCTGCTCGTCAGTTATCCTTCTATTTTTGCGGACACCCATTGATTCTCTGCGTATTGCTTCAAAGGCATCGGAGCGATACAAAACAGGGGCTTCAAAACGGGGCTCATCGCCTTGTGTAAATTGGTTTAAGATTAAGACCATTTTGCCCATCAAATGGCAGGCATAGTCTAGCAAATACTTGACATTGGTGTAGCACGAAAGGGACGGGTCAAAGAAAGTTCTTCATTCGGAAAAGAAACTGAAAACCGCTTCTAGTAATTATTTTGATAACCTTTGGCAGCCAGTAACAAGGATTAATCCAATACCCAAACCAGACCAAGTCCATGCACATTCTGTCGCGTTCGGTTTTCCTTTCGATCATCCACTGGGCCAGCGTCAATACGAAACAGCTTCTCCTTACGGAAGGCTATCATGACACAGCAGGCAGACCAATAGTCTTGTTTCACTGACACCGATCCTAAAAAAGTTTTCGTTTGGGACAACCGTAAAGAGGCCATGAATAATACTTTTAATCCCGACACTTTTCAGTGTGGAAAAACATTTGTATGCCAGCTCAATACTCTCGTTTATTTTTTAAAATCATAGTACAGAAGCTTATGACCAAAATTCTGTCGCGTGCCGTCAACCACCCGAGGGCGAAAGTTTTATTCACTAAATTGGCGCTCCATCGATTGGAGCGATAAATAGACGACCGCTATTGCCCGCACTTTACGGACCAAAAGTACGGCGGTGTTAACAACTTGTGTTGTTTGCATTGTGCGCCGATCCATCACCACATCTCAGCTGCTATCGCAACGCTAATTGGTTTCCATCACCTTTGTACTGATTTCAATAGTGGCCCCCCCAAATTCGGGCGGCTTTTACATAGCCATAGATGGTGTTAGAGGATCAAGATTTTTGTCCAATCGATCGTAAAGCCCGCCAATAATCGCATCGATATTTGTGACAGACACAATTTTGGCAACTTTTTCGAGGTCGATAATTTCAGTTTCTAGCGCCATGTACCGATATTTAGTAAATTCGGCGGGTAGCATGTCAAATCGCCCTTGATTTTTCTGGAGCGTTACACCGCCCGTGATCCCTGCAGGGCATTCCAGTAATGTCTAAGTGTGCTTTTTGCAAACGACCGGTATATCGTTGAAGGGCCGGCGTATTGGCGCCCTATTCAATGTATCGAATCCGCCTGCCACATGCCATATTGGTTTAGCGGTTAGCGCTGTTTTTTTTAAGAGCATCACGTCGGACTATTCCAAGTTAGTTAGATGTTAGAGCACATGGAACCCCTCAACTCCGTCACCAGCAAACACGACCCTCGTGTTCACGCTTACATACTTTTTTCCCTGCCGTCGTCTGACATTATTCTGTATTAATTCACAATGATTACAATTACACAATTTGTCGGAAACTATACGCCCGTTGTCGGCATTATGTTTTGAGTATAGCTATAAAATCGGTAATCTTCCGCCTAGCTAAACTTTGATTGGTATAACAAAAAAAAGGACTTAGCCGTGAAAACCCACACGCAAGCCGTCGTTATTGGTGGAGGCGTTATTGGATGTTCCATCCTGTATCACCTTACAAAACTGGGATGGTCAGATGTAGTGCTTCTTGAGCGCGATGAATTGACATCTGGATCTACTTGGCATGCCGCGGCCAATATCCATGGGCTTCACGACAGCACCAATGTGAGCAGAATCCAGCATTACACCATGAACCTTTACAAGGAATTGGAGGCAGAGACAGGGCAAGGTTGTGGAGTTTTCCAGCCGGGGTCTCTGTATCTTGCTCAAACAGAAAATCGGTCGCATCAGCTGCAATTACAGGCCTCAAAAGCCAGATTATACGGAATGAATTTTAGTGAGGTCTCGCGTGCTGAAGCAGAAGAATTGCACCCCCTAGTCAATTTTGACGGTATTCGTACGATGATGTGGGAACCAGATGGGGGCAACGTTGACCCCTCTGGTGTGACGGCAGCTTACGCTGCAGGTGCTCGTCAGAAAGGTGCTGAAGTATACCGTTTCACTCCTGTGACGGCTACTGTACAGCAGCAAGATGGCAGCTGGATTGTTGAAACGCCTAAAGGCAATATTTACACGCAATGGGTCGTCAACGCGGCAGGTCTTTGGGGGCGTGAAGTTGCACGTCTGGCTGGCTTGGAATTGCCGCTGCAGCCAACGGAACATCAGTATTTTGTGACCGAAACGATTGCTGAGATTGCTGGAATGGATCGTCGTTTGCCATCTGTGGCTGACCGTGATGGGGAATATTATCTGCGCCAAGAAGGTCAGGGCCTACTGGTTGGGGCCTATGAGCGCGATGTTCGCTTTTGGGCAGAGATTGAAACGCCTTCAGGCTTTGGACATGAGCTATTCGATGATGATCTCGAACGTATTGAAGAAAACATAATGCGAGCAATCAAACGCGTCCCTGCGGTTGCCGAAGTAGGGATCAAACGGGTCATAAATGGCCCGATGATTTGGTCACCTGACAGTAACGTTCTTTTTGGTCCTGCTCCAGAACTTAAAAATTATTTCTGCTGTAATGGTATTATTCCGGGCTTTAGCCAATCGGGCGGCATAGGTCTTCTGGCTGCTGAGTGGATTATCGAAGGTGAAACTAAATTTGATATGTTCGCTTGGGATTTGGCGCGTTTTGGTACATGGGCGAGCAAAGAGTTCACAAAGTCGCGTGTTGGCGATCAATACGCTCATCGTTTCAGCATACATTTTCCTAACGAAGAACGCGCAGCCGGTCGCCCCGTGCGCACACGCCCAATTTATGAGATGCAAAAACAAATGGGCGCAGTGATGGGGTTGAATTACGGTTGGGAACATCCGCTGTGGTTTGCTGAGAAGCAGGGTGTCGTGGATTCGAATGGATTTACGCGTCAAAATTGGTGGGGACCTGTTGGCGAAGAATGTAAAATGCTGCGCAAGCACGCAGGCATTATCGATATTTCGAACTTTGCAAAATATGTGGTGCGCGGTGAAAAGGCGCGCGAATGGCTTGATGCGATTTTTGCCAACAAAATGCCCAAAGAAGTTGGACACTCTTGCCTGACACCTCTTATCTCTGTACGTGGCGGGCTTGCTGGAGAATTTACAGTAACATTACTCAATGAAAATGAGTATTGGCTTTTTGGTTCAGGTATGGCGGAACGGTATCATAAGCGTTTCTTTAATGCAGTTCCATTGACCGAGGACGTGACATTTGAAAGTAGGACAGAGAATATTTGCGGTTTCAACGTTGCCGGTCCAAGTTCGCGTGATATTTTGCAGCTCTTGACCAGTGCTTCGCTGAACACTGAAGATTTCAGATTTATGCGCTCAAAAAGCATTGAGCTTGCTGGCATTGAAGTTTTGGCACTGCGCGTCTCTTTCACTGGTGATTTGGGTTGGGAGGTCCATTGTAAGAGCAAAGATCAAACAGCGCTTTACACAGCATTGGTTGAAACGGCCAAAGAATTTGATGCAGGACCAGTAGGCAGCCGCGCGCTTATGTCTATGCGTTTGGAAAAAGGATATGGCAGCTGGTCACGTGAATACAGCCCCGAATATTGGCCACATGAACAGGGCATGGAACGTCTGTGTAAATTAGATAAGGATTTCCTCAACAAAGGAGCCTTAGAAAAGGTGCTCGCCCAAGATGCACGCGAACAGATGGTTCTTCTACAACTTGATGAGGGGGCCGTCAGTGCATCAAACGCAGATGCCAGCGGTGGCGAACCGATCTTTAAAGATGGCGAAGGCGTGGGACGAGTGACCTCCGGTACCTATGGCTACACTGTAGGTATGTCGCTTGCACTAGCGATGGTCAAAGGAGTCAGACCTGGGGATGAGGTAGATGTTATGGTGTTGGGTAAACCCCACAAAGCCAAAATCCTACGCGAACCGCCCTTTGATGCGAAAGGTGAAAAACTGCGCGCTTGAGTCAATTGAGCCTTAGATGCTCCTCGGTAAGGTGCGCATTTTCAGTTCGGTTATGCGATTGCCTTCGCGCCCTGTCACTTCAAAGCGAAATCCGTGGAAGCTGAACACCTGTCCCACCGTTGGGATCATTTGGCTTTCATGAATGACCAACCCAGCAACAGTATTAGCTTCTTCATCGGGGAGCCTACAATCTGTGGCGCGGTTAAAATCACGTATTGTCATGCCGCCCTCGACGATGAAATGACCATCAGAAGTGCGTTCCAAAGTGCTGTCTTCGACTTCGTCAAATTCGTCCGTAATTTCGCCCACAATTTCCTCGAGAATGTCTTCCAGGGTGATAAGGCCTTGGAGGCTACCGTATTCATCCACGACCAATGCAAAATGAGTATGCAGGCGTAAAAATTCCCTCATTTGATCGTCCAAAGCTGTCGTGTCCGGAACAAAATAGGGTTTTTTTGCCACCTCAGTGATATCAAAATTTTGCAAGGCTGTCTTTGGTTCCTTGCTTCCACTAATGATACGGTAAATCGTGCGCGCCAGATCTTTGGCATGCAAGACTCCAGTAATGTTTTCCTGATTGTCTTTGAACACGGGAAGCCGCGTATGGTTGCTTTCTAGACATTGATCCAGCATCTGCATCGGGTCCGCCTCTGCATTTACCATTTCTATATCCGATCTATGAAGCATGATTTCATCAACGGTGCGATCGGCAAGATCGAGCGCGCCCAGAATGCGGTCTCTATCTTCTTTTTCAACGATGCCTTCAGAGTGCCCAATTTTTAGTGCGCCTGCAATTTCCTCACGAACTGCCAGGACATTCGTATCAGGATCCGTTTGAACTCCAAATAAGCGTAACATTGCCCGTACCACCCAGCGAACAGCGGAAACAATCGGACTAAAGACAAGCGTTACAATTTGGATCGGCCTACTAACCAGTGACGCGGCGCTTTCTGCGTTTGTTATTGCATAGGTTTTTGGCAGGACTTCCGCAAAGATAAGCACCAAAATCGTCATCACCAAAGTGGCCATAACGACTGCGCTTTCTCCGAAGCTTCTTGCTAGTAAAGCTGTGGTTAAAGAAGTGGCTAGAATGTTAACGAGGTTGTTACCCAAAAGAACAGAACCTATCAACCTTTCGCTATCCTCAGTAACATCAAGCGCACGCTGCGCGCCACGCGAACCTTTATCCGCTTGTGCCCGCAGTTTGCCGCGTGAAGCCGCTGTGAGCGCTGTTTCGCTTCCTGAGAAAAATCCAGAAAGGATAAGAAGTGCGGCAATGCCAGAAACCGAAATCCAAAATTCGGCGTCTAAAAGGAGGATATAGTCTTTCATGGTCCTGTCTGTTGCTAGATAGTGTGGTTATATGCCGCGAATTCGATATGTAATCAAGTCAGAGTGACATGGATTATCCAAAACAAGGGATCAATCGGCTGCCTCATTTGACCTAGCAAGCGGGTGGTGATCTTCTACGAGGCTTTGGAGTTTTTCATTCAGAACATGAGTGTATATTTCCGTTGTCGCCACATCTGCATGACCCAAAAGCGTTTGGATAACCCTTAAATCTGCACCATTTGCGAGTAGGTGACTGGCAAAAGCATGGCGCACAGTGTGGGGTGATATTGTATTCTTATCAATGCCCGCCAAAAGTGCCCAATGTTTGAGTTTATTATAAAACCAATGTCTTGTAAGATGCCCAAAACGCCCAGATGAGGGAAAAAGAAAGGGCGATATGCTACGTCCAGATTTTAATGACTGCTCTTCTTTCAAATCTCTTTCCACCAACCAATCAGCAAGAGCACTACGCGCGGGTTGGGACAGTGGGACAAGACGTTCTTTTGATCCTTTTCCCTTGACAAGGATCAAACTCGGATTTCCCCGCGCTGCGGAAACGGGAAGGGCCATTAATTCACTTACCCGCATGCCCGTTGCATATAAGAGATTCATTAAACAGGTATCCCGCAAACGTTCTTGAACTGTGTTACCCGACCACATTGCAACTTCCAACAAATGATCGACCTCTTCAAGGCTTAGAGTTTTTGGGAGCTTTTTGGTTTTGAAGCCACCGCGTATTTTGAGTGAGGGATTATCGGACCTCCATCCTTCTTCGACGCAGAATTGAAAGAATTGTTTGATTGCTGATAGACGCCGACTTTTGGTTGCGGGTGACAGCCCTTCATTACCTAAGTCTATTAGGTAGTTTTCAATATCTTCACGCTTGAGCGCTTTCAGCGATACTGACCGTAATGCGCACCAAGACGAGACATCTTTCAAATCCCTTGCGTAGGCAGAGAGCGTATTTTCAGCTGCGCCAGCCTCCGCTGCTTTAGTTTCCAAAAAGAGTGCAATATCGCTCAGATCAAGGTTCATTGTCCCCCACAATCAGCAGATATAGTGCTGCGCGGCGGGCGGTTTCATCCAGACCCAAGAACCGCAGTGTTGAGAGACTATCCATCAGATCTTGTAAATCACCCGAGCTTCCTTTTTCGAATTGAATGAGGGCTGTCAAAATAGCTTCGCCAAGCTTATGCTGCTCCATAAGGTTGCTTACTACAAAGGGCACACGACCTGCGCGAAACGCCTCTGATATGACACTGTCACGCGTGCTGAATGTAGGCAGGTTTGAAAAATCATTTAACGCAATAGCCTTTAGCAAAGCTTCTCGTGGTGTTTCTGCGTACATCAGAGCAGCGACAGCTTCAAACTCACTCGATAAAAGTGCAAACCTTTGGGCCATCTTAAGGTCTTCTGTCGATAGGTCTAACACAAGTAGATCATTGGAAAAAAGACGGCTCGTTGGGGCGATCAGATTTCTGAACTCTGGATTTGTAAACACATCTTTAAGTACTTCGCCAGCAAAAATTGGATCTTTTTGCTGAACTGCTTGTTCAAACCTTTGAATTAAGTTCACCTTGTCCCATATACCACCTGACGCGGAGGGCAGGCGTTCTGTGAATATGCCCAAGAAACGATTATCGGCCAAAGCACCACTATTTTTCAACCGCTCTGCCGCTTCAAGCTGCGCTTTCCAGCCATGATCACCGGTGAGATCATTTACCGCAAAGGCTAAAGGAAGCCTCCTTGTAGCCAGCGGTTCGCCAACAGCTTCATAAAGGCGGATATCTAAAGCGGTTGGGTTGAGAGGTGGCGGTAGTTCTTCGATCGTATCTTCATATTCATAAGCATCTAAAAAACGCGCCAGCAAAGTATTTTGCCGTTGCTCAAGCACATCTAGCGCGGTGATTGCCTCGAGCATGAGATGAGCTGTCATCCAGTCACCTGTCCGTGCGGTGCAAAAAATACGTTCTGCATCGCGTTCATAGGCGCTTCCAAGTTCGAGAACCTGCTCACAGGCTGGTAGCATGGCTTCGCTTAACATGCTGAGATCAAATAAGGTTGGCACAAGTTGCGCAGGTAATGGGGCTGCGCGCTCTAAAAGCGCTAGCGCAGGTTCGATCGCCCCGTATTGGACCAGCTTTTTTAGGCGAGCTTGAAAAAATTCATAGGTATCATCACTATCAAAAGGCGCGTGGCCTTCCGCCAAGAGAAGGCGAAACAACAAACTTTGAATTGCCGGATTGGGGCTCACATCTATGTTTCTAAGCAAGCGTACCAAATTAGACGATGTACTCTCATGCCAGATATTGACGGGAAACCCTGTTATCTGTGCTGGAAGTAATCCCACAGCATCCAACCGTGTCTCCCTAAGTTTTGAAACGGCCACACTTGGAGCTTCAGCACCTGACGTCGTCGGCGGTTCTGCTTTAAAAAAATGGGTTTCATTTGAGCGATCGACTGTGCTGCGTTTTTTATTTAGCCAGTCTATTGCCGATAGGGGTGCTTCGGCGTATGCGATATTTGCGAATATCATTAGGACTATGAGTAGCCTAGCTTTCATTCAAAACCACCGGGATCCGTTCCATAATTTGTACTGGTTCAAAAGAGACGCCAAAGAATGGGCCTAAATAGGCGTATAAAATCAATCCAATACTACCAGTCAACACCAGATATACCGAAAATTTAAATATTATTTTCATGACCTGCCTCTTTTTATTGCGCTAGTCTTACTAAGTTTTCGCAAAGTTCCTTAGGCACACTAGCGGGCATGAATTGAAATTTATCAAAGGATCGCCAATAACGGAACCATGATTCTTCGATTAAAAAAATCTGTGGCTTTTGTGGGCATGATGGGAGCCGGTAAAACGGCTGTAGGACGTGCCGTGGCAGAAAAACTTAATGTACCTTTTCTGGATTCAGATCAGGAAATAGAACAGGCCGCTAATATGAGTGTAGCAGAGATTTTTGCCCGAGACGGAGAGGCGTTCTTCCGTGACCGCGAAGCGCAGGTGATCCGACGGTTGTTTGAAAATGAAATCTGCATTCTTTCGACAGGTGGCGGGGCTTTTATGAATCAAAAAGTGCGTGAGATTATGACAGGCTCGGGATTATCTCTTTGGATTAATGCGGATCTAGATCTGCTTTGGTCCCGTGTGAAAAACAAAGAGACGCGACCTTTGCTTCAAACCGTCGACCCTTATCGGACACTCAATTCCATTTTTGAGGCGCGCAAAGACACATATGCGCTCGCGGATCTAATAGTAGAGGCCAAAAAGGATTTGAGTATAGACGAGATGGCGGAGCGCGTTATTGCTGCGATGCGCGAGTGTGAAAATATATTGGAGTTTGTAGATGAATCATAACGTGCGCGTAAACCTTGGAAAACGCTCTTATGACATTTTGATTTCAGAGGGGCTGATTGAGAATAGCGCGCAGTATATTGTGCCTTTGTTGAGCCGCCCAAGAGTGGCGGTTATAACTGACGAAAATGTTGGCGGCTTGTATCTTGACACATTGAACGATGCCCTTTCAAAAGCAGGTATCAATTCTGATACGCTCACTTTACCCGCTGGGGAAGCCACAAAATCTTGGCCCTATCTTACTCAATCTGTTGAATGGTTGCTCGAAAAAAAAATTGAGCGACATGATATCGTCATTGCCCTTGGAGGTGGTGTGATCGGTGACATCGTGGGTTTTGCTGCAGCAATTTTAAGACGTGGAGTCCGCTTTATTCAAATGCCCACGTCGTTGTTGGCCCAAGTAGACAGTTCTGTGGGCGGCAAAACGGGGATCAACGCGCCGCATGGGAAAAATTTGATCGGTGCTTTTCATCAACCAAGCCTTGTTTTGGCGGATATTTCCGCACTTGACACGCTTAGTAAGCGTGACTTTTTGGCAGGCTACGGCGAAGTGGTTAAATACGGTTTGCTGGGTAATGCAGATTTCTTTGAATGGCTCGAAGTAAATGGTCTGGCTCTTGCCCAAGGGGACAAGGAAAAGCGCGCAGAGGCGGTGCACATGTCGTGTCAAATGAAGGCTGAAATCGTGGCAAGTGATGAAACAGAACAAGGGAATCGCGCTATTTTAAACCTAGGGCATACATTTTGCCATGCGCTGGAGGCAGCCACCGGTTATTCAGATCGTCTCTTGCACGGGGAGGGGGTGGCGATCGGATGCACATTGGCCTTTGATCTTTCTGCACGCATAGGGCTTTGTGCGCAAGAGCATCCCAGCCGTTTGCGTGCCCACCTCAAAACGATGGGTATTAAAACGGATCTGTCAGATATTGAAGGCGATCTTCCCTCTGCAAAGGCGCTTTTGGAATTGATGGAACAGGACAAAAAGGTTGTAGATGGCAAGCTGCGCTTTATTTTGGCGAAGGATATTGGAGAAAGTTTTGTGACCTCTGATGTTAACAAGTCAGACGTTATAAAAGTTTTGAGCCATGCTTTATCGATCAGTGCCTGAGATTAAAAAAATCGTGTTATGCTTCCGCTTGAAGGACGTTAGAATGGAATCTCGTCGTCCAAGTCACGGGAGGAAGATGGTATAACAGGCGCAGGAGACGTATTTGCGTAATCATTGTATACACCGCTCTCGGCGTCATTTGAAACGCCAACGCTTCCACTGCCACCTTCCCCGCGACCATCCAGCATGGTCAGTTCAGAGCGGTATGGTCTGAGAACAACTTCGGTTGAAAAGCGATCGGCACCAGATTGATCCTGCCATTTTCGGGTTTCCAATTGACCTTCAATATAGACTTTGGAACCTTTGCGTAAATATTGTTCTGCCACCCGCACTAAAGGTTCCGCGAAAATCGCTATACGATGCCATTCAGTTTTTTCTCGTCTTTCGCCGCTATTTCGATCTTTCCAGTTTTCGGAGGTCGCGATACTAATATTACATACTTTTCCACCGTTCGGAAAATTGCGAACTTCCGGATCCGCACCCAAATTCCCTATTAAGATGACTTTGTTAACGGAACCGGCCATGTGCAATCTCCTGTCGAATCTGTTTTTGTGCATATCTGCTTTTAGAGCACTGTCAACTGGTTAAGGAAAGTCTAATGCGTCCAATTGATTGTGTCAAAGTTGAACTGCCTATTATCGCTTCAGCTGCAATTAACGTTAAGATTTTCTGATCACGATAAAATATTTTGCACCTTCATCTGATTGAAGGATACATTTCCTGCAATTCAAAGATCAACGTCGCAAAACAAAGCATCAATAAGTATCTCAATCTAGCCTTTCTTTATACTGACAGAATTAGCATGATATTTTTAGCGTTCAAAGGATCGTCGTCGGTTTGTTTAGGTTATTGACGACAACCACCTTTATGCGGATGAATCTGTGAGATGGAATGTATATCGGCGTAAATTAAATTCGGATTAGCAGGTCGAATTAGTATACGCCAATATGGCTGAATATTGACGGCGTCTCGTAGCATAAACTCTTCAATTTCTGCCATGAATAATTTTCAATTACTTAAATCAATAGTAATCAGCGCTTGGTTTTCGAGCTTGTCAAGAATCCGGTTCAAATATCCTGTTTCATTTTACGTTTGAATAATGCGATAGGCTAAAGACATAAATTTAATCAATAGGGCAATGTGATTGCATTCGGTAATCGAGAATTCGTAATTAGACCAATTTTGCGGATATTTTGGTTACGCGGCTAAAGTTTGTATTACTTTAAAGACTGCGTTTCTCAGAAGTGCCAAGGAAACCGAACTTGTGTTACGGTTAAATTTATCGTCGAGTCTATGCAATCCAAACACCACTTTTCTAGCTTCGGCCTAGTCTAGTAGTAGCTTAGCTTCTCGAAGATTAAATGCTAGTGTCTCCATCTTGTTATATTTTAGGTGTATTGGGCAAACATGAAGATTTTCGGCGACGTTCACTTTTTCCTCATAACAAAACTCAAAAAAAGCCTTATTTTGTATGGCAATTTGTAAAGCTTGTCGAATAGAT
>CAJXHI010000051.1 GCA_913051655.1 uncultured Alphaproteobacteria bacterium | reverse complement strand
GGTGAGCATTTCATGTTTGACAAATTCAAAGTGCATTGGCGAGCACTTTTGGATGCGGGCACAATCACGTCAGATGAATTCAGTGGGGCCACATTTGTATCGCATTATCGCACTCTGAGAGAATTCAAAGCCCCGTTTGAAGAAAACGACAGTCGCGTTGTTAAATCTGGCCTCAGGCCTAAGTCTACTCGCAGATTATTAACGCCATGTCCCTATCAGCAGGCTTTTGATAATGCGGATTGGGCTATGTCCTCAAGCGAATATGCCGCCTTTCTCATCCTTGGACGAATTTTATTAAGCCTCTGAAGCGGAGGTTGCTGAAAATCGAGAGGGCCATGTGATAGATTACATTTATGTGATCATGTATGTAATCATGGTAATCGAGAAAACTTAGATGTGTGCTCATTTGATAATATCGTGTGTTGTTTTAAGTCAGCAGCTACGCGGCGTGTTTGAAATGTGAGATCGCCCCTTGCGAAGACATCAAAGTTGTTTATGCCTGCATACACCTTAGAATTAACGTGTGAGATTGTGACATGCCCAATTACCTTTTCGACAGCCTCTTCGCTCCGCATGCGCAAAAAGAAAATGTGTTTCTTCATCTATCATCTGGGGACAGCATAACTTATTCGGGATTTGTGAAATTGGCAGCACGCTTTGCTAATGTGTTGATTGATTTGGGGCTTGAGGTTGGTGATCGCCTTGCTGTTCAGGTGGAAAAGTCAGAATATGGCTTGGCGCTTTACGCGGCTTGTGTGCAAGCTGGGATTGTATATTTGCCATTAAACACGGCCTACACGGTGCAAGAACTTGAGTATTTCATCGAAAATAGTGGAGCTACGGTGCTCATCTGTGATGAGGCAAAATCAGACACATTGACCCCGCTTGTACGGCGGCTTGGCGTTGTTTTAAGCACGCTCGGTCCAACGGGTCAGGGACGGTTGCAAGAGGTCGCACAACACGCATCAGAGCATTTTGTTCCCGTGCAGCGTGGGCCAGACGATCTTGTCGCTATTCTTTATACATCGGGAACGACAGGACGTTCTAAAGGTGCAATGATCAGCCACAAAAATTTGCTTTCGAATGCCCGTTCTCTCAAAGTCGCATGGTGTTTTGATGAAACGGATGTTTTACTCCATGCTTTGCCCGTTTTTCATACGCATGGGCTTTTTGTTGCGACCAATATTTTGTTGCTAGCGGGGGGGGCGATGATTTTTCTGCCAAAGTTTGATCTTGATGCGATTTTCGCCCATTTGCCACGCGCCACGACGATGATGGGAGTGCCCACTTTTTACACGCGGTTGCTCAGCGACAAGCGCCTGATAAAGGGCTCTTGTGCCCACATGCGTCTGTTCGTGTCAGGAAGTGCTCCGCTTTTAAATGAGACCCATGTGCAATTTCGGGAACGTACAGGTCATGCCATATTGGAACGCTATGGTATGACAGAAACCAACATGAACACCTCCAACCCTTACGCAGGTGAAAGGCGGCCCGGCACTGTTGGGTTTCCCTTGCCAGATGTCGAATTAAAGATCACTGATCCAAAAACTGGTGACCTTTTGGAGAATGGGGAGATCGGACAGATCGAGGTACGGGGTGCAAATGTTTTTCAAGGATATTGGCAAATGCCTGAAAAAACCCGAGAAGAATTGCGTGAAGATGGGTTTTTTATCACTGGAGACCTTGGGCGCAAGGACGAAGAAGGATATATCCATATTGTTGGACGCAACAAAGATTTGATTATTTCGGGGGGATACAACATTTACCCTAAAGAAATTGAAACACTCCTGGATGAACAGGTAGGCGTCGAAGAAAGTGCCGTTGTCGGATTGCCCCATTCTGATTTTGGTGAAACGCCCGTAGCCTTTTTGGTGCTAAAAAAAGGCGCCAGCGTTGATTTATCAAAGATTGACACAGTCATCGCAGAACAATTGGCAAGTTTCAAACATCCAAGGAAGTTGATCATTCTGGATGAACTGCCTCGTAACACAATGGGAAAGATCCAAAAAAATATCTTGCGTGAACATTATAACGATCTTTTTCATGCGGCATGAAAGGTTTGGTTGGTCTTGCACTTACTATTTTAAAGTTTTGAATTGGGGCTGAAGGTTTACTCACGCTCAGCTGGCAGGCAGGCATCATCGGATCGCCTCAATACATTTTTCTTCCAGATCCCAAGCTCCACAACACCGTTTTCTGAAGTTAACTTTCCACAGCCGTCATACATATTGTTGATAAATTCGCCGATATAAATTTCACCTGATGTGAGATTGATGGAGGTTCCAAAACCAGTCAATTTGTCTTCCTTCCAAATTCCTTCATAGGTGACATTCCAAGGTGCTTTAAAGGTGCCATAGCAATCATCCCAATAAACGGTTTCAACGTCGGGGCAGGCTAATGTTGTGGCTTTCAGTTTTTGTAAAAGGGGGTGAGCCTGTTTGGCTTGGTCAGTTGAACTATTTACAATAGCAGACATTACATCAGTTGTGGTTTTAACAAATGTTTCTGTTGGAATGTAGCGATCATCGGAAGAGCTTTGGTGATCTAAATACAATCTTTTGGGGGAAGAGGTATAAGGGATTGGAAGCAAGGCAAGTGGGGCCGTTAGCCCAGTGACGGGCTGGTTGTTTTGTTGGTCAAAAACCTCTTCGACAATCGTAAAGCTGGCTTGCCATGTCTGTTTCCAGATGTTCAAATATCCTGCTAATGCCAAAGCTGCGATACCGAGGCAAAGGCCGAGTAACAATGACATTAGGAAACGTGGGATAGCTCGCAGCATTTACGCTTTACCTGTGTTTGGTCAAAGTGAAAGTAATATAGAAGATTTTTGTATGTTCCATGTAGGAATGCGACCTTTTCAAGAGTTGAAGTATTCTGATCTTAGATCAAACAATCAACAAAATGTGATGATATTTTCCCTAGCGTATTTTATGGATGCCATATCGTTCAATTAGCTTAAAACGATAACTGGCGTTGCGCAAACAGGTTGATACTTAGCGAAAAGTAAATATGCCTATTCAATCAGCCCTTTATTCAGTTAGCTCTTGACAATTGCAGAGCATTCTAGGTGACACTAGTGTCGCTTTCACTGGCTTCAATCCCCTGCATTTGTAAGCTAAATCCGTCTTGGATGTGTGCGGTGAATATTTCTGAGGCTTCTACACGATCACCGGTGGCGATCACATCGACCAGTGTGATGTGATCGCCAAGTGATTGGGCAAGATCTACTTTTTCGATGGTCGCAAATAGCGGAAAGACCTGTGCCTTTCCCCAAATCATGTTGAACATGTCCAATAAAAACCTGTTATTTGCACGTTCCACAAAGGCGCGGTGAATATTGCGGTTTGCTTCAAAATAGGCACGTACTGTGGGGCTGGCCATATTTTCTTCTTTTTCTACAGTTTTGCGTAGTAATGCGATGTCTTCAGCGCTGTGATTTACTGCCAAAATGCGCGCACATTGGCCTTCGATCGCAGCCCGTGATTGATATAGTTCTTTGACTTCATCCGCATCCAGTTTGTATATTTTAAAGCTTCCTCTGCTGGACACTTCCAGCACACCTTCTTGCGCCAAACGCATCAGCGCTTCGCGCACAGGCGTGCGGCTGATTTGCATTTCGCTGGCGAGTTTTTCCTGAACCAAAGTGTCATCAAGTCCAATGTCGCGCCGAATGATGGCTTCAACCAATTCGTCGTAAACCTCATCCGCAAGCCGCCTGCGCGCTGGTTGAATACTTTTAAACGCCATAGGTGTTCCTTTGTATTTCCGTCGCCAGTATACAGAATCCATGAATACAGTTGCAAGGGTCCGATGAAAGTTAAAAAACGCTTGCTCACAACTGAATACTGTATACAGCATAAACTCAGATAAGGAGGTATCATACATGTGTGGGATTGCAGGCCGGATTGTGACAGGCGGAGCGCTGCTTGGTCGTAACCTCGTGGAACTGATGGAAGCCCAAGAACATCGCGGTGCAGATAGTACGGGATTTGCCATTTATAGCCCAATGCGCGATGACGGTTATGTGGTTAGAGGCATGGGATTTGATAAAAAAACAATTGATGCTGATCTGAGTGATTTTCATAATATATTGCGCGATCATGACAGTGATTTTCTGAAAGACCCGAAAGTGATCAGCGATGGCAATGCGCATTATTGCTTTCGAATCGAAATCAAGGACCCAAAAGATATTGCCGCTTGGGTCGAAGATGCCGATACATTGACAGATCGGATCGAAGTGCAATCTTGCGGCAGATCTCTTGAGATTATCAAAGACATAGGTGGCGCCGCTGCTGTGGCAGATAAGCATGGCGTACGTGATATGGTTGGCACACATGGATTAGGGCATGCACGCTTGGCAACAGAGTCAAGTGTTCTTCCCAACGCGAGCCACCCGTTTTGGGCGCGGCCCTTTACCGACGTTGCCATAGTGCATAACGGGCAGATCACGGATTACTTTACTTGGCGGGAAAAGCTTGAGCGCAAGGGATATCGCTTTTTGACCGGAAACGACAGCGAATTGATTGCTGTTTGGGTTAGTGATCAGATGAAATCAGGCCTGACCATGCAACAGGCGCTGACCAACTCTATCTCTTCGATTGATGGTGTTTTTACCTATATGATTGCTAATGCAGAGGGTATTGGATTTGCCAAAGACCGTTTTGCGATGAAGCCTTTGGTGGTCATGAATCGCAACGGAGATTTAGCTATGGCGACCGAAGAGCAAGCGGTCAGATGCGTTTTTGAAGACGAAGGAGATGTGATCAACTTTGATGGACCATCAATGACCGCCTTGTGGGGTGTGGGTAATAGGAGGTTCGCCGCATGAGTGAATACATTGTGGACGTAGGCTAACGGCATATTAAAGAGATTAACGAAGAAATCCAAGAGGCGGCGGGTCATGGCAGAGACATACGCGTGGTTAATACCTTATCGCGCCATAATTTGGGTGTGGGCCTGCCCGATGAGACCAAAATCGTTTTTGAAGGATCCGTCGGCTATTACTGCGGCGGTTTGAACGTGGGTGCGATAATCGATATTGAGCGCAACGCCGGTTGGGCCTGTGGAGAGGGGATGTCAAAAGGTCTGATTACGGTTGGTGGTTACTGTGGTATGTCCTGTGGTGCCGCCATGATGGGCGGTACGATACACGTAAAAGGTGATGCAGGCCCGCGTTGCGGTGTTGCTATGAAAGGTGGTAATATTGTGGTCGAGGGAAAGATAGGCTATTAGTCCGGGTTTATGGCCCATTCGGGCCGCATCATTTCTTTGGGTGGTGCTGGTGAAAGCTGTGCCGATGCACTTTGGCAGGGCGAAGTCTGGGTTGCGGGGGACGTAGAAAGTCTCGGCATAGATGTAAATGTGGTGGAACCTACCGCTGAGGAAGTAGTTGAAGTAGACGCGATTTTAGACCCTCTTGGTCTTGCAGACAGTTCGCGCAATTGGCGAAAAATGGTCTCAGGACAACGTCTGTGGTATTTTGAAAGCAGGGACGCAAGCGCATGGCTCATGATTTGAACAAACCTTTTGAGTATCCTTTTGAACTTCCGGCAGAAGAAGAAATCAGATTTCAGGATGCAGGCGCCGTAGAGGGCCGACCGGCGGGAGTACCAAGTTCCTACGATGAGGGCGGGTCAACCCGCTGGACACCTGAGGCGATTTCAGAGGTCCACGCTCTAGCCCAATTGGGACGCTGTCAGGTGCGTGGGTATAATACCTTCAACAAAAGATTACCGACTTTCGACGATCTTACATTTGTTCCAGCAACTATGACCCGGCTCCCTTTGGAGGGTTATCGAGAAAGTTGTAATACCACTACGATCCTCGGCGGTGGGCGTGGGATTGTGGAAAAACCACTTGAGTTGAAAATCCCAATTTACATTGCATCGATGTCCTTTGGAGCGCTTAGTGCTTCTGCAAAAGCCTCTCTTGGCTATGGCGCGTCCAAAGTTGGTACCATGACCTGTACAGGCGAAGGTGGCATGCTTGAAGAAGAACGTCAGGCCTCACAAAGACTTGTCTATCAGATGTCGCCGGCGCGCTACGGTATTGACCTCGATCATCTCAGACGTGCCGATGGCCTGGAAATTGTTGTGGGGCAGGGGGCAAAGCCGGGCACAGGGGGATTATTACTTGGCATGAAAGTGTCCCCACGTGTCTCTGAAATGCGCACGCTTCCGGAAGGTGTGGATCAACGTTCCACCATCCGCCATCCGGATTTTTTAGGTGCGGATGATTTGGCAGTCAAAATTGAAGAACTGCGGATAGCTACCAATTACAAAGTACCAATTTCGTTGAAAATGGGGGCGACGCGTCCGCGCTATGACGTGGCTGTTGCCGCCAAAGCAGGGGCCGATATCGTTGTGGTGGACGGCGCAGAAGGGGGCACTGGTGCGTCACCCGAACTGCTTCTCAATCATACTGGTATTCCCACGATGAGTGCAATCCGCGCGGCACGCGAAAGCCTAGATGATTGTGGTATGTCGGGCACGGTCTCTTTGGTCGCCGCAGGTGGGATCCGCTCTGGTGTGGATGCAGCCAAAGCCTTGGCCCTCGGCGCGGATGCTGTGATGATCGGTAACTCAGCAATGGTTGCTATGGGCTGTAATTCTCCGCGCTATGTTGAGGATTATGAAAAACTAGGCACCTCACCTGGCGCCTGCCACCATTGCCATACGGGAATGTGCCCTGTGGGCGTTGCGACGCAAGATGCAGAACTTGAAAAGCGAATGAATCCGCAGGCGGGTGGCGAACGGGTGGCCCGTTTTCTTACGGCAATGACGATGGAAATCACGGCGCTCGCAAAAGCCTGTGGAAAATCTTCTGTCCATAACCTTGAAGTTGAAGACCTCAGAGCGCTATCTTTTGAAGCTTCCGCGTTTACAGGTGTTAAAATGGCTGGCATTGATCGGGCTTTTGACTGGTGAGAATAGCGGTTCTTGACGTTACGGGGCATCCTTTGCCCTTACTCAAAGGATTACCACGCGTGGGAGAGCAAATCATTTCATGGCTTTCCCCTGCACTTCCTGATTGTGTCTTCAGGTGGTACGATATCGAAGAAAACGGTGAAGATCTTCCTAATCTAGGAACTTTTGATGGTTTAATTTTGTCGGGCTCGGAACATGGCGTCTATGATGCAACCCCGTGGAATGGACCTGTTCGTACCCTTTTGCTAAACTGCAAAGCAGCTGGCAAACCCGTGTTTGGAATCTGCTTTGGGCATCAAATGATGGCAGACACCTTTGGAGGTCATGCCGAAAACGCAAAATTTGGTGTCGTTGTTGGTGCGCGTAAGTTCGATTTTGGGGAAGTATCTCATGATGCCCACGTCTGGCACAAGGACCAAGTAACTATCATTCCACCTGGTGCGATTATCACCGCCAGCGCCCCTTACTGCCCGGTAGGTGCATTAGAATACGATTTTCCTGCAGCCAGTGTACAATTTCATCCCGAGTACTCAGAATTTCAACTTTGCGAAATCTTTACAAGGGCGCGCAATCATTTCCTGACAGGAGCTGAGGTTGACGGTGCGATCGAAAGTTTTTCGAAAACTGACGTCAAATCCGATCTGATGGCCCAAGAAACGGCTACTTTTTTCCGAAAATACCTCAGCTAACACAAACCTGCAGATGCTTTCTGCAAGACGCTAATGGTTCAAAAACACCGGCCTCAAACCGCCTCGCTTATGCTCAATCAACGTTAGGCTTTTGGCTTTTTCTTGGGGCAAATTCTCAAAAAAAACCAAATATAATCACCAGCGCCCGCTGCGAAGAACTAACTAGACTCGTTAGGTTACCCTTAATCACCGTCCGCTTGGGCTTTCTTTTGGAGATAATTTGCGCCGTCCTGCAATCTTAAAGCGATCTGCGGTGCCGTAATCGCGCGTCGCGACACCGGCAGTGAATTGGCCAAAAACAGGTCCATGTTTAAACAAATGCCCAGAACACCCACCGGCCAAAAGCACATTTTCATGCTCAGGGTGCCAATCAACGATAAAATGTGTATCCGGCGTTAGAATTACCTGATTAAATTTACTGTCTACAACCCTTTGGCCCTCGAGCCCCGGTAAACGGTGCCGAATGTAACTACGCGTTTTATTCAAAGATTGTTTCTCGATCAATCGTTCATCGTTATTGATGTCAATTGGTGTGTTGGGAATGACTACGGCGGCCTTCACACCGGACCCTTCTGAGGATGGGATGCCAAAGGATCCCTGTCCATGATCAATCCAGCAGGGCATATTTTCCATATCAAAGGCGTCTGAACCATCAGGCGTTGAGGTGTAAAGCACATTGATCCCCATAATCGCGGAAATGGGTTTGACTGTACGCGGAAACATTTCTGCTTTCCAGGCCCCTGTGGCGATGATAATAACATCAGCCTCCATGGGCTTTCCGTCCAGCATGGGCTTTTCAGATGCATCAGTTGTTACAACCCCCCGTTTGAGCGTGCCACCGGCGCGTTTGAACAATTGACTTGCTGTGATGACACAGCGGTGTGCCATCAATAATCCTGCTTCGGGTTCAAAGAGGGCATAATCAATCTCGTCTACTTTGAATTGAGGGAATCGATCTTGGATATCGCGTTTTGTAAAACGGTAGTAGGGCACACCCACCCGATCAAAAGTTTCGCTTGTTGCGTCTTCCCAATCACAATGTCCCGCGGTTGCCAGAATTAAGGCACCGCATTCATACATTAGGTTTTGTCCACTTTCTGCCTGCAGTTCTAGCCACATTTGCCTGCTTTGCCGAGCCCAGCGTGTGTAAAACTCGTCCCTGCCAGAAATCGCTCTAATCAAGCGGTTATAGTCTGAAGAGGCCGCTCTGGCATGTCCTGGTTCCCAACGATCAATGAGCGTTACATTTTCCCCACGCTTCTGTAGGTTTAACGCCGTCATTGCTCCGGCGATTCCGCCTCCAACGACGATTATGTTTGCCTTACTCATAAAAAAACCCTTGCAGAAACTGTATTTATGGATACTGTATACAGAATACAGTGCGATTTCAAGCGCCGATAGTAAAACGGCAAAGGGGAGGGTAAAGTGGCAAAAGCGGATTATTCATTACCAGAGGGTACGCATACCGTCGTGTTGGGACTGGGTGATATGAACGGGATCATGCGCGGTAAACGGATTCCTGCAAGCCATTGGGAGAGTATTTGCAAATCAGGCAATGCGCTGTCAGTCGCTCTTTTCGCATATGATATGACATGTGATGTCTGGGACACGCCTTATGTGAATTTTGACAATGGCTATCCAGATTTCCATATGATGCCTCTCATGACGCCTGCGTCAATTCCATGGGAGCCGGGCGTTGCAATGTGTTTTGCCCGCGCAGAAGGCACGGATCACAATGAAGTGCCGATCGATCCGCGCAATGTTTTGAAACGTCAGATAGAACGTGCCGCCGCCATGGGCTTTGAGCTGAATGTCGGTACAGAGCTAGAGTTTTATCTCTTGGATCCTGAAACCAATGAGCCACGGGATAAGGGGATCGGCGTTTACGGTCTCGATCGCGCAGCGGAAATGGAACACGTACTTGGTCCGATCCGCCAGCAGATCAATGAATTTGGTATTCCAATTGAGCAGTCAAACCCGGAATATGCCGCTGGGCAGGTTGAGGTAAATATCCGCTATGATGCTCCAATGATTGCGGCTGACCGCGTTGTAATGTTCCGCACTTTGGTAAAGCAATTGGCAGCGCATCATGGTTATCGCGCAACGTTTATGGCAAAGCCGTTCTTTGAGGCAAGCGGAAATGGTTTCCATACCCATTACTCTCTCTGGCAAGATGGAAGAAACGTCTTCTCTGATGGTGGAAAGCTCAGCGAAAAAGGGCGTAATTATATTGCGGGTCTGCAGAAACGCATGTCCGAAGCGGCCCTTTGCGGGTCTGCCACCATGAACGGATTTCGACGTCGCCAGCCTTACACGTTCTGTCCAATCAACACGTGCTGGGGCATGGATAACCGAACAGTTGGCATCAGGGTGATTGAAGGATCCGAAGTCGCGACTCGCATTGAAAAACGCGATGCGGGTGCAGATTGTAACCCCTATCTTTTGCTTGCCTCTGATATTGCCGCTGGCCTTGATGGGATAGAGCAGAGTTTGGAGCCTTCTGAAATGACAACTGGAAACGCCTATGAGGACGAAAGTGCAGAAGCCATTCCTACGGATTTGGAAACGGCGATTTCGCTTGCGCGCGATTCTAATTGGCTTAATGGTGTGATGGGGGATTTGATGCATGAATTGTACTGCCAGCAGTCTGAGCGTGAATTGGAATTCTTTAACGATTACATGAATAACCGCGTCACCCAGCACGAGCGCGAACGGTATCTGGGTAATTTCTAATGCAACTCGCACGCGTTACAGGCACCATCACTGCCACAGTAAAGGCCGCAGAGCTTGTAGGGGCAAAAATGCTTATCTGTGATTTGACAGATGTGCAAGGCAAGATTCTCGAATCGGCCTGCATTGCCATAGACACGGTTGGCGCTGGCGAGGGGGATCAGGTGCTTGTTGTACGTGGCTCCGCGGCGCGCATGGCTCTTCAGGCCAATGTTGCCCCAATAGATGCGGCGGTCATTGCCATCGTCGATACCGTTACAGTCAAACAAAAATAAACGTCATTAAGGAGAAAACTCATGGCAAAACCAGCAGCAGGCCAAGCGGCCCTTGGAATGATTGAAACGCGCGGGCTTGTAGCCTCAATCGAAGCCGCAGATGCGATGGTCAAAGCGGCCAGCGTCACCATTGTAGCACAAACCAAAGCCGGCGGTGGGCTGGTCAGCACGCTTGTGCGCGGTGAGGTTGGGGCTGTGAAAGCAGCAACAGATGCTGGTGCAACGGCCGCTAATAAAGTTGGAGAAGTCCTATCAGTTCACGTGATTGCACGTCCCCATGACGAACTTGAAGCTCTGATCGAAGGCATCGCTGGGTAATTCATAGAAACCCATAGAGGCCTTTTAAGGGACCTAAGTTATGACAAATGCCTTTTCTGACTTTGCAGATACGATATCTAGCTCTTCCTCCTCGCAGAACCCGCCAAATGCGCCTGTTTATCAAAGGGTGGCGGTTTTAGGGGGTGGAGAAGACGCGCGCCTGATAGCGGCGCTATGCCTCTCAGAGGAGGCAAAGGTGACGCTCTTTTCAGCCTATGGAGCAGAATTGAAATCACTGCGCAGTTCCTCCGGGGTGACGTTGCGTGGGGCAGGGCCGGTGGGTACCTATCAGGTGGATCGTGACAGTGTGCCTTCGATCAAGACATGCTCGGAGCTTGACGAGGCTGTTACAGAGGCAGAGGTTATCTTTCTAAGTGGTCCTGTCCACAAGCAGCGCACTTATGCCATGGTCCTGGCAGATCATTTGCAAGATGGTCAGGTTCTGGTTTTGGCACCAGGTCGTTCGCTTGGGGCGTTGGAAACGGCATGGTTCCTACGGATTGGGGGCTGTAAGGCTGATATAACCATCGTAGAAACGCAAGCGCTTCCGTATTGGATCAAAGCAGAAGGTGCGGTTTTGAATATCTCTCCGGTGGGAGAGATCGCAGCAGCGACTCTGCCGAGCCATCGCGGGGAGGTTATCGAAGGATTAAAGCGGTATTTGCCGAATCTTAAAGCTCATCACAGTGTGCTTGAATCTGGTTTTGCGGATGGCTCTGCGCTTGTCGAATTTCCCGCCCTTTTGATGAGCGGCCCGGCGCTTGGTAGCGGGGCGATCCAGATTCCGATGGGTGGAACACCGCTTCCCGAGCATCAGAATTTTGCCTCTCTTATCGGTGAAGAGCAGCGTGGTATCATCACTCTTCTAGCCGACGAACGGCGGAGTGTGGCCCGCGCTTTTGGCGTACGCAAACTTCCGGACTCTGAGGTATGGCTCGCAACACATGCGGGTGTGCTGAAGGGAGATGCGCGTCGCGCCATCCCAAATCAGACTGAAGCAAAATCTATCTTGCGTGATGGGGTAATTGGCTCCTTTGTTCCTTTGATTTCTGCTGCAGCCATCGCCGGTGTGCCAGTACCTGTTACCGATAGTATGATCACCCTTGCCAGCGGTGTTTTGGGGGCAGATGTGGCGGCAGCGGGGCGTAGGCTTGATACGATTGGCATCCGCTCAAAAGATATAAATACAGTGCGTCAGGCCATGGACGCCATTGCGACAGGACAACGTTGATATGGATCAGGATCTTCAATCCATTGCGTCAGCGCGCCGCTGCGCTGAGAAAGCTTTCCAAGCCTATCAGGATTTTCTAGGCACCGATCCCGCACATATTGATGGTATCGTTGATGCTATGGCGCGGGCCGTTGAACCTGAAGCCAGACGGCTTGGCCAAATTGCAGTTGAGGAAACTGGGTATGGCAATGTCGAAGATAAGCGCGTAAAAAATCTTTTTAACGCGCTATCTGTTGCTGATTTTCTGCGTGATGTGACAACTTTAGGGATGTTATGGCGTGACGATGCCACCAAAGTGGCTGCTTTCGGCGAACCCATGGGTGTTGTGACCGCACTCATCCCTGTTACGAACCCGACCTCAACGATTATTTACAAAGTTCTTTCTGCAGTCAAAGCGGGTAACGCCATTGTCTGTGCCCCTCATCCAAGAGGCATTCGCTGTGGTTCGGAAACTGTTTCCATCATGGCACGAGCAGCAGAACAAATGGGCGCTCCAAAGGGTCTGATCCAATGTTTGGATCAGGTCACCATTGCAGGCACAGCAGAGTTGATGAAACATCGCCGCACTTCGGTGGTTATGGCAACCGGTGGGCCTGCAATGGTAAAGGCCGCTTACTCCAGCGGTAAACCAACTCTCGCGGTAGGTGCAGGAAACGTCCCCTGTTATGTTCATAAATCCATGTCAAAAGAACTTGGCGAAGTGGCTGAAATGATCGTTACGTCAAAGTCGTTTGATTATGGAACAGCTTGCGTATCTGAACAAGCTGTGATTTCCGATCCCGAAATTGCGCGCGAACTGCGTCATGAACTCAAACTCAAAGGTGCGTATTTCTGCACTGCGGCAGAGGCAGATCGTCTGGCGGAGACGATCTTTTTGGGTAAACGCGCGATGAACCCTGAAAGAGTTGGACAATCACCTTATGTCTTAGCGGAGCAAAGTGGATTTTCAATCCCGCCCCGTACCCGTTGTCTTGTATCTGACGAAAGTGAAATTGGTTGGAATAGGCCCTTAAGCGCCGAAAAACTGAACCCTGTTCTTGCCTTTTATGAGGCGCGTGACAGTGATCATGGCCTTGAACTAGCACAGCAAATCGCCCGTTTTGAAGGTTGGGGTCATTCCTCCGTTGTTCATTCACATGACCCAAGCATCGTGGCGAAATTTTCCTCCATTCCAACGGGGCGTGTTTTGGTCAATACGCCTGCGATCATGGGTGGCATGGGATATTCAACGGACCTTGAACCTTCGTTTATGTTGGGAACGGGCACTTGGTCGGGCTCTATCACTTCTGACAATGTGACAGCGCTTCATCTGATTAATATTAAACGTGTGGCTTATCAAAACCGGCCTTGGCGCGATATTTATGAGGAGTATGCAGAATGAGTGGGATCACCATTCGGGCTTTGATGCAAATTGATAATCTACAACCAAAATTTGCAGCCTATAATGGAGCGACTGTGCAAGGCTCTGTGCCCCTGTCAGGCGATACGGTGTTGATCGGCGAATTTGCCCCGGGTAACGGGGTTTTCTCTCTCATCGACCGTGCGCTCAAAGCATCAAGCGTTGAAGCCACCACGCAGATGGTAGAACGTGAGTTTGGATTTTTCATTTTGCGCTCTCCCTCCAACGCGGAGGTCACGGCAGCGCGCGATGCGATGCTTGCAGAGCTTGGCGCATCGATCTCAGACCGGCTGAAACCTTCCATAACTAATACGCAGATTATTACTAGCGTGGAACCGTATCAGGCGCAGCTACTTAACAAATGGCGAAAAGGGTCACTTTTGGTGCCTGGGCAAACTTTGGGCATTATTGAGTGTGCGCCTGCGGCCTATATTTCCATTGCTGCGAATGAGGCGGAAAAAGCTGCTGAAATTGATATGGTGGAAGTGCGCGCCGTGGGTCGATTTGGCCGCTTATTTATTTCGGGATCTGAAAATTCCGTGAAAACTGCGATTGAGGCGGCAACTATTGGTGTTGAAGCTGTTGAGGGACGTAGCGAATAATGGCGCAGTCACGCGTGATCGGGGCAGAGCATATTCAAGCCGCCTATCGGCGTGGGCGTATTGTTTTTGAAGTGCTTTCAGGTGATATCGTAACGGACCTTGCTTTGGAAACGGCTGCGCGTCTAGGCATTCGTCTTAGCGATGGACCACTCGAAAAACCTACTGTTGTAAAAACGGATGGTGCGAGGGCAATGGCGCGCGGACTTTATCGGCGCTCTTCTCGTTGGATTAGTCCCAAAAAGTCGTTACCGCGCCAACAGCGCCGATTCAGTAAACTAGCCCTTATGGGAATAGGTGGGGTTGGAGGCAATATTGCCCATCTAGCGGCCATGCAAAATATGGCTGATGAGATAATGTTGATCGACATCGTGCCGGGTCTAGCTGCGGCAACAGCCATGGACCTAAATCATTCAAGCGGTATAACGGGAGTGCCCGCACGCTGCTTTGGAAGCGATAATCTTGCTGATGTAACGGGCGCCGATGTGATTGTGGTCACTGCAGGGGTGGCGCGCCGCCCGGGGATGACACGTACCGATCTGATAGATATCAATAAACGGGTCATTCACTCTACAGCTGAAGTCATCCGCGCACGCGCCCCGGAGGCGATTGTAATCGTCGTCACGAACCCTTTGGATGAAATGACTCTAGAAATGCTTAAGTTGACCCAGTTTCCCCGGGAAAGGGTTTTGGGTATGGCTGGCACCTTAGATTCGTCACGCTTTCGAAATTCTTTGGCCGCAGCGGCAGGGGGAAGCCCTTCAGATGTGGTAGCGATCACGCTTGGCAGTCATGGGGAAGAAATGACGCCGATTCCTTCGCTTGCGCGGATCAAGGGACGCGCATTGGGACAGTTCTTAAGTAAAGAGCAGATTGAAGCCTGCGTACAGGACGCAGTCACGGGCGGTGGACAGGTGGTTGCCCTGAAAAAATCTGGCTCTGCAACAATTGCACCGGCTCATGGGGTTATTGAGCT
>CAJXHI010000050.1 GCA_913051655.1 uncultured Alphaproteobacteria bacterium | reverse complement strand
CTATTTTGCGTATCCACTCAAAACGGTCTTCAACGCTGACACCGCCATAAACGTCAGTATTTACATCACCGACCCCATGCCCAGTAATTATTTTATTAATATTAGTAGGAGTTCCCACCTGCGTAAGTTTAATTATAAACGAGCTTCGAAATGAATGAAATGTTTTACGTTCATGGGCGATAAGCTCTTTAAGCGTTGGATTAACCGCTCTTCCTGCTGATGTTGATGCTTTGCCGTATCCATCAATCGCATAATCGAAGATCCGTCCAGTCCCTTTGGGCGGAAGTTTTAGATTTGGATGCAGAGGTATTCTTCTTTTTGAGCCTTGGTTCTTGGCTGTTACTGTTTCATCACCTTCGTCTAATAGTGAAATGAAGGAGCAAGTATTTGTTGATTTCACCCTTTCCCAAGTTAATAAGGCAAGCTCACCCAATCTCATGCCAGTGGCCAAAGCTAATTGTAATAGCAACAACTCTTGTGACCTCCATGAATATCCAAATATCTTGTTTAGATC
Organism: uncultured Alphaproteobacteria bacterium; assembly: GCA_913051655.1. Classification (GTDB taxonomy): domain Bacteria; phylum Pseudomonadota; class Alphaproteobacteria; order Rhodobacterales; family Rhodobacteraceae; genus LFER01. Next base: position 15,567 of record CAJXHI010000050.1, on the reverse strand, counting down.
ATCATCTGTGTACTCTAGCCACTTACCACCTTTAGTACCGTATCTTTTTAAACTTACTCCATAAAACGGATTAAATGACATGTACCTTCTTGGAATACAGAACTCTTGGCAAAAGGTGTTCATTGCCCAATTGCGATTTTTAATCGTAACCTTTGAGCGATTAACATGATGCTCACATTGGGCTTCAGCAAAACCAACTGCCATAGCTGCATCTAACTTATCTAGACGCAAGTCGCCCATGTAAATAATGAACTCATTTAATCCCAACTTCAGTTTGTTACGTGTATCTTGAACTTCGAAATACTTGTCTATCCACGCAAAATAAGCATCTCTTACAGATGATATTTTAAGAATATCGTTCTTGCGAACACGAGCATGAATATTCTTCTCTACGTCATTATCTTCAAACCAGAAATCTCCCAAAGTAGCATCAGAAAAGCTTGGTATTGAGAACTTTTGCTTTTTCGCTGCCTCGACTAATAAATCCTCGAAGTAACTGCGAACTGATGGCTGTAAATAACTTTGTGCTGTCCTTATTTCAATGTCAGTAAACCTTTTCTGATCACTCCAGACCATGTGAGCAATCGCGTCCATTTGTGTTTTTAACTGCAATAGCTCTTGATAAGGTATTATCTCAGTTAAAGGCTTAACATGACTATTGCCTCTAAAATGTGAATAATTATTTTCATCGATTTGCGCAAAAAAGCTATAGCTGCTTCCCCTTGGGAGCACGGCCTTATCAAAAATAGATATCATATTTTGTAAAACTTCGCCATTACCTGACTCTATGGATATCTCAAAGTTCAAATGCTCCGTTTTAAGTAGATTTTTGAACTTCTCACGATCTTTAGCAGCATTAGCTTGGCGTTCATCAAACTCTTGATAGATTTTATGAGTTAAGCTACGGCGGCGTCTGTGAAAATCTGCTTCTGTAGAACCAGCTACTTTTTGTCTGAGAGGAGAATTACCAAATAGCTTTCTAATCTTACGAGGGATAGCTACGACAACGCAGTATTTGCCTCTTATAATCTTAAAATAAGATTCTGGGTAATCATCCCATGTTAGGTCATCTTCTTCCTCATCATAAGCCAAAAATTATCTCGTCAATAAATGCGTGGTAGTACAAATGGTATTACTAATAGTAAGAGAAAGTCAATAAAACAGGGATTTTTGTTATTTTTATGGGATTCCATGGTGGGTGATGAGAGACTCGAACTCCCGACATCTTCGGTGTAAACGAAGCGCTCTACCAACTGAGCTAATCACCCAATGAAATGTGAGATAGCCAAAGCGTCGCAAAGGTGCAAGAGGCAAGTTAAAAAACATCCTAAGATTCTCTTAAATCGCACTCAGATTTAATTAGTTACATTTTTGCGAAAGGATAGGTTGAAGTGTGGGTTTATCAAAATTACCCCCGCAAAGTAGCACAACGGAGGTTTGCTGCTTAAAATCTTCTTTCCGTTTAAGATATCCGGCATAGGCCAGCGCTGCTGCCCCCTCCACAATCATATGTTCTTCCCATGCAAGGGAGTTTAGCGCAGAAACAATTTCTGCTTCGCTACAATCGATAAGATCATCAATGACCTCGCAAGCTAAGGACAAAGTGATTGTATCATCGTCAACGCCGCCCGCACATCCATCCGCCAGCGTTTGAAGGTGCTCTGTCTCAACTACCTTACCGGCGCGTATGCTTGATGCAAGCGCCGCGGAATGGGTGGCGCTCACCCCAAAAACCTGAATTTTGGGATTTGCAGTTTTCAATACCGCGCCAATACCAGACACAAGACCGCCACCGCCTAAGGAAATAAAGATGTTATCAATCTCAAGAAGCTGATCTAGCAACTCTATCCCGATTGTTCCCTGCCCCGCTATAATCTCTACATCATTATAGGGGGAGACATAGGTAAAGCCCGCCTCTTCAGCCAAATCGCGCGCATGGCGCTCGGCTAGTCCAGAGTCACCAGGGTGAAGGATTGTTTTTACATCAAAGCTCTGAATTTTAGAAAGTTTTGCCTGCGCTACGGAATCCGGTAACACAACACTTAATTCATGGCCCGTTGTAATAGCTGCCTGAGAACAAGCGATTCCGTGATTGCCTGATGACGCCGTGATCACCGGCATATCAGCGCCAAGACTCGAAAGTTTCGCTGTAGCGCCACGAAATTTGAACGAACCCGTTTTCTGAAAATTTTCTGTTTTAAAATATACCCCCAATTGACCGCGTGACTGCAGACACATTGTTTTCGTCACATAATCCTGTATACGCCCGTAGGCTGCTTCAGATGCGTTCGCAATAGTACGAAGCGAGTGGACAGGTTGCATTATAAATCCTTTCTCAAATTGCAATCAAGTGTAACTGAGCAGGGATTATTTTAAAAGCCCCTGTGCCTGCTCAGGAGTCAGTGGCGCCGGGCGCGCGCAACTAGTTTGCATGTCCACAAACCGCCCCTCCTTTCCTGAAGTTAGTACGGCAGTCATCACATCTACTGTATGAAGGGCTAGCTCCATAGAACAGCGATGAGGTCGATCTTCTAAAATCGCGGCCGCCATATCCGCCAATCCAGCAGCGCGATAATTTGCCAGCATTTGCCCATTGTCATCGTTATTCAGTACAGCAAAAGGATGCTCATAGGGCGCCATACTTCGAATTTCGCCATCCTTGCCAACTATTTCCACATCTCCGCCAAAGAAATTCGGATCAGGAATGTAGAGCGATCCCTCAGTACCATAAAGCTCCATATTGGGATGCCGATGCGCCAGTACGTCCCAACTTGTGGATAGCGTGATGGTCATTCCCTTATGAAATTCTAATAGAGCATGGATATTAGTGGGTGTCTTGACCGGTATTTTTTCGCCTTTGCGCGGTTCGGAAAGGATCGTACGCGTGTCGCCGGCTGAAGTTGTCAATGCAGCTACCCGTTTGACGGGGCCCAAAAGCTGTACAAGGTTTGTTACATAGTATGGTCCTATGTCTAACATTGGCCCGGCACCGGGCAAGAAAAAGAAATCTGGATTTGGGTGCCAATGTTCCATCCCTTTGCTCATCACATGCGCTGTACCTGCAACGATCTCACCAACAGCGCCTTCGTCAAGGAATGCACGCGCTTTTTGGTGTGCACCACCCAAAAAAGTGTCCGGTGCGGAACCAATCCGCCGGCTTTGCGTCTTTGCCAAAGCGGCAAGTGCTTGCCCCTCAACTAGGCTCAGGACCATAGGTTTTTCAGTATAGACGTGTTTACCGGCACTCAAAATGTTTTTTGTGACCTCAAAGTGCGCATCCGGAACGGTAAGGTTAACTACCACATCAATATCCCCCGCCCGAAGCAACCCTTCTATGCTGTCAGCGCGGAAGTTAAATTCCTCTGCTTTTTGAACGGCTGCTGAGTTATTGATATCTGCAACGGCGCGGACTTCAATCCCTCTAAAAAGAGGGATCAGTTCAAGATATGCCGTTGAAATATTGCCGCATCCAATAATGCCTATTCCTAAATTTGACATACTAAGTTCCCTCAAAATGTTTTGGCAGATGCGATTGAACGACGCGCAAACCGCGCATCATCCTTCGGATTATCGTGCTCCATTACGAAAAACTGGCAATCCGTTTCTCGCACAGCCTTAATAATATCTTCCCAATCCATTGTTCCATGGCCCACATCCTGCCAGCCGTCTTCATCCAAGCAATCTCCTTTTGGTGCTATATCTTTCAAATGAACGGCAATTAATCGATCGCTATATTTGCGCACCCAATCAGAGGGACGATGTCCACTGACAGCAACCCATGCCAAATCCAACTCTAATGCCAGTTCTTTTCCCGCCTCAAGGATCAGGTCAATCGGCGACGTATCCCCAGTCAGACTTTGAAATTCGAAGTCATGGTTATGCCATCCAAAGTGCAAGCCCGCATCTCTGATAGGCTTTCCAACCTCCTCGAGCCTTCCACCGAAACGCAGCCATTCATCAGGCATTTTTGGACGATCTGCTGCATCCAGATGAGGCACGAAAAGCGCTTTTATTCCAAGACTTTGTGCGATCTTGATCGCCTTTTCTGGTGTTTGTTCAATCATTTTTAAATCAAAATGTCCCGTAGGCATCGTAAGTCCGGCTTGATCCAATTGATCGCGCAAAGCCGCTGGATCGCCATAGATACCGCCAAAACCTTCAACCTGCTTATACCCAGCTTCCGCAAGTAGCGAAATGGTCTGATCAACAGGCCCAAAATTTCGGGATGAATAGAGCTGATAAGAAAAATCCGTCATATGTCACACACCTCGCAAAAGAGAAAAGAACCAGATAAGTCGTTTATTGTTTACAGCCGCATCATAGAAGTATTTCACTGAATTTGTCGAACAGCGAAACGGCGTTGCTTGAAAAACCAACGTCAATCATATCGCCTTCTTTGATCACAAACTGCCCGTCCAGACGAATACGAAAAGATTGTCCGTCCATTACGCACCAAAGCAGCGTATCAGCACCCATCGGTTCCACAATATCTGCGCGAACTTTTACAGTTAAATCTGCCTTTGAAAGCCCCTCCGCCACAATGACATGTTCCGGACGAATACCGATCCACGCTTCACGGTCCCCTGCCATTCCTTCTGCAAAATCATATTTATCAAGTGAAATGACACCGCCACCAAAATGGAAGGCACCGTTTTCAATACGCCCTGCAAGAAAATTCATCGCGGGTGATCCGATAAAATCGGCCACATATTTATTCACAGGCTTACCATAGATTTCTGTAGGCGACGCAAGCTGCATAATTTTACCTTCCCGCATAATGGCGATACGGTCCGCCAGCGTCATAGCTTCGATCTGATCATGGGTAACATAGATCATCGTATTTTTAAGCTGTTGGTGAAGCCGTTTAATTTCGACACGCAATTCGGTACGCAGTTTCGCGTCTAGATTGGACAAAGGTTCATCAAACAAGAACACATCAACATCACGTACCAATGCCCGCCCAATGGCCACCCTTTGACGCTGACCCCCAGAAAGTTCGCTTGGCTTACGATTTAACAAAGCCTCAATTTGCAGAATTTCTGCAGCACGGGCCACTTTCTTCCGAATCTCTGCTTTTGCAACGCCTGCATTTCGCAAACCGAAAGATAGATTTCCTGCAACCGACATTTGTGGATAAAGCGCATAAGATTGAAAAACCATACCAATCCCGCGTCGTGAAGGTTCCTGCCATGTGACGTTGTTGCCATTAATAAAAATCTGACCGTCAGAAACGTCCAGAAGACCAGCAATACAATTCAGCAATGTGGACTTTCCACAACCAGAAGAACCCAGAAGTACGATAAATTCTCCCTGATGCACATCCAGATTGAGATTTTTCAAAACCTCCACAGACCCAAATTTCAGGTCCAGATTTTTAATTGAAACGCTTTCCATGAACTTTAACCTTTCACCGCACCCGCCGCGATGCCGCGTACAAAGAGTTTTCCCGAGATGAAGTAAATCGTCAGTGGTACCAAGCCTGTGATGATCGTAGCCGCCATATTTACGTTATATTCTTTTTCGCCGTAAGTTGAGTTCACGATATTATTTAGTTGTACGGTCATCGGGTATGCCTCTGGTCTGGTGTATACGATACCAAAGAGAAAATCGTTCCAGATCCCTGTCACCTGCAAAATAATAGCAACAACAAGGATCGGCGAAGACATCGGAATCATAACCTTAAAGAAAATTCCCCAAAAGCCTGCCCCATCAATTCGCGCAGCTTTGAACAATTCTGCAGGTAACGAACTAAAGTAATTCCGAAAGATGAGTGTCAGGATCGGCATCCCAAAAATAGAATGTACGATCACCAGTCCTGCCAAGTCTCCGAAGACCCCCAATTCACGCAAAATAATCACAATAGGATAGAGCATGAGTTGATAGGGCACAAAGGCGCCAAAAATCAGAATAGTGAAAAAGATATTTGCACCGCGGTATGGCCAGTTTGCCAACGCGTAGCCATTCACGCTTGCGACCGCGATGGATACAATTACCGATGGCACTGTTATGAATAATGAGTTTAGGAATCCTCCCATGAGACCTTCACATTTAAGGCCGGTGCAGGCAGATGACCAAGCCTTGAACCAAGGATCAAATGTCACTTTGATAGGCAGCGCAAAAACGTTGCTAAGGCGGACTTCTGCCATCGATTTCATAGAGGTGACCAACATCACGTATAGCGGGGCTAAATAGTAAATCGCTAAAAGCAAAATTGTGCCATAAACAATCAAATTTGACAGTCTGAAGATTGACCTTGGTTTGGGGCCACGTGGTCCTGTAAATTCATTTTGCATTGTGTCGGCCTGCAAATTCGTAAAAGGACCAAGGGATAATGATCACGAGCACGACTAATAGCATTGTCGTGGATGCGGCAAACCCCTGACCAAGGTTTTGGCTACTGAACATCATATCATATACATACTTTGCCGGCACTTCTGTTGACAACCCGGGCCCACCGTCCGTTTGCGCAACAATGAGGTCAAAAATTTTTATAATACCCGTTGCCACGAGCACTACTGCCGTCACAAAAATAGGACGCATCATCGGTAGAACGATGTATAGATAGATCTTCCAATTTGGGATGCCGTCGACACGTGCAGCTTTCCAAACATCCTGATCAATACCGCGCAGACCCGCCAGCATAAGAACCATCACCAGACCTGATCCCTGCCAAAGACCAGCAAGGAGAACACCGTAAATTGCCCATTCGTTATTGGTCAATGGCGCAAACTCAAACGTGGTCCACCCCATGTCACGGACCAATTTTTGAATGCCAAAATCAGGGTTTAACAACCACTGCCATGTCAGACCGGTCACAACAAAGCTTAGGGCGTAGGGGTAAAGAAAAATCGTGCGAAATACGTTTTCACCTCTTATCTTTTGATCTAGCAGAGCCGCCAGAAAAAACCCAAGCGCTAGCGAAAAAATCATCATCAATGTACCATAGAGCAGCAGGTTATTGATCGAAATCATCCAACGATCTGTGTTCCAAAGCCGCTCATATTGATCCAGGCCTACCCAGCGCCAGCGCGGCAACAGGCGAGAGCTTGTAAAGGAATAAGCCACAGTCCACAGTGTACACCCAACAAAAATAACTGTTGCAGTCAGGATCATTGGGATTGAAGCAATTTTTGAGGCAAGATTTTGAAACAAGAAATTTGGTCTTTTGGAAGCGCTCATTTATGAATCCAACGTTTTGATTGAATATAATCAGTGCTATCCGGGCGCACGGATGCGCCCGCTTTGGCATTGGCCAAGAATTAGTCAGCGCTGGCAATCAGTGCTGCATATTTCTTTTGAACTTCTGCTGCAGACATGTCGCTGTTCCAGAATTGAACCATCAGGTCGTTGATGGATTCAACTGTGTCACGTGTCAACGCCATGTCACCGCCTGGAAGCACGTTTCCGTCCGCAAGTATAGCCAGACCTTGACGCATGCAATCGTTTGCCGATGAAAGATCAACGTCGCCACGCACTGGCAAAGAGCCTTTTTTAAGATTAAAGTCGACCTGAACCTGTTTTGAAATCATCAATGACGCCAGTTCGAGCTGCGCTAATTCTACGTCTTCGTCCTTGTTCTTGGGGAAGTAGAAAGCGTCACCGCCAAGCTGCAGGACTTTGTTTTCGCCCAACCCTGGCAAGCATGTATAATCTTCGCCAGCTGTGGCATTTGCAACGGCAAATTCACCCTGCGCCCAGTCACCCATGATTTGTGCTGCTGCCTGACCTGTAATCACCGCTGCTGTTGCCAAGTTCCAGTCGGTTACTTCAATATCTGCAGATAGATCACGAGCAACTTCAGCGGCCTCAAAAACTGCTGCATATTCTGGACCTGCTGCGAATTCTGCATCTTTATCCACGTTCACTCGTGCCCATGCTTCAGAACCAACTAGGCTCACTGCGAGAACGTTGGTGACGAGACCGCTGGATTGCCAAGCTTGTGAGCCTGTCGCCATAGGCGCGATACCTGCCGAGCGCAGCGCATCTGCAGAAGCCACGAATTCGCCCCAGTTGCTTGGCACGTCCACACCTGCTTTTGCGAAAGCTCCATTGTTGAGCCAGATCCACTGCCATGAGTGAATATTTACAGGCACGCAGTAAAGGCGTCCGTCCAATGTACATGCATCAAGAAGTGATGACGGATATACAAAATCACGCCAACCTTCTTTTTTGGCAAGATCGGTCAAATCAAGGAACAGACCCTCTGCGACAAGCTCCTCTGCCTGACGTCCGTGGTTAAACTGTGCTGCGCCCACTGGGTCTCCGCCGAGCATGCGGGATACAACCGCTGGTATAGCGTTGGTTCCGCCACCGCCGGCAATCGCACCGTCGATCCATTTATGTTTACCGGAAGCATCAAGCGCTTTTGCAAATTCGGCAACAGCAGCAGCTTCGCCGCCAGAAGTCCACCAGTGTACAACTTCCAAGTCGGCTGCATTTACCGTCGTTGTCAAGGCCAATGCCGAAGCAGCTAACGCACTGTATTTAAATGATTTAAAAGGATATTCCTCCTAATTAAAAGTTTTCAGTAAAAGTATCTATAACGATTTAGATTGATTCAACAAGCAAAAATATGTCAAACAAGTGCGTAGAGCCGACGCAGTCTTAGACTGGCTTGATCCGAGGCTGACGTTGGACAGACGGCGTAAATATTAATTGGGGATGAGAGTTTGGCTAAATCAACCGGAGCGACATCGATACTTAACAACATGCAGCATAGTGAGTCTGCACCCCCTACCCTGAAAGACATCGCTCAGCTTTCTGGGTTGGCCATACCCACCGTGTCACGCGCGCTTAGTGGTGCCAGTGACATCGGATTAAAAACCCGCGAGCGTGTTCGTAAAATCGCAGATGAGATCGGATATGTACCCAATCGCGCGGGCCTTCGTTTACGGACAGGTAAAACTAACGTCATCGCTCTCTTGTTGCCAAGTGACCTTGAGGGAATGAATTATTCCTCCGGGTACGTTGCGTCTATAGCAGCGGCATTGCGGGAGACACAATACAACCTCATCTTGAAACCATTTTTCCCTGATCAAGACCCAATGCGTGCGGTAAAAAACATTGTGCGAAATCGAACGGCAGATGCAATCATCATGAACCAGACACGTGAAAATGACGTTCGTATTCAGTATTTAATGGAACAAGACTTTCCCTTTGTCACCCACGGCCGTTCAAAATGGTCTGATAAACATCCTTATCTCGACTTCGATAATTTTGAATTCATCCGGTTGGCGGCACGAAAACTTTATAATAAAAAACGTCGTTCACTTTTGATGATAACCCCACATCAAAGCCAAAATTATGCTCAAAACATGATAAGCGGGGCAAAAGCTGCGGCAAAGGAGCTCAATGTCACTTTTACCATAATTGAAGAATCAAGTAATAGAGATGCACCAGACGTACTAAAAAATAAATTAGAAGTTTATCTTACAGGCACCTCTTCAATTGATGGGATCATTTGTTGCACGGTGATGACAACTGTCCATCTTCTTCCTATTCTCCGACAATTCGGAAAGACTCTTGGTACCGACATAGATCTTTGTGCAAAAGAGAGGTTTACCTTTTTTAGCCTCATTCGTCCCGATATTTTAACGGTGAAAGAAGACTTAAACCAAGCTGGTAGCTTTCTTGCCAAAGCCGCCCTTCACGCGATTGAACACCCCAAAGAACCACCTCTTCAATTACTTGTAACTCCAGAATATGAAGAGAACGAAAAGATTGATATATTTAAATTGGAGTGTTTCTAATGCCTTCACAAATCAAAGGCCCTGCGATATTTTTGGCACAATTTTGTAGCGATCAAGCACCATTTAATTCTCTGCAATCCATAACAAAATGGGCGGCAGATCTTGGATATAAGGGCATACAAATCCCAACCTTTGATGGACGATTGTTTAATCTTGAACTCGCGGCGACAAGTGATGCTTATTGTGACGAAGTCAAAGGCATTTGTGCTGATGCAGAAGTTACAATTACTGAACTTTCTTCCCATTTGCAGGGCCAATTGGTGGCTGTGAACCCCGCCTATGACCTTGCCTTTGACGCGTTTGCGCCAGATCATTGTAAAAATAATCCAGAAAAGCGACAAGCATGGGCGGTTGATCAAGTTAAAAAAGCGGCCATTGCGTCCCAAAAACTTGGCCTTTCGACATCTGTGTCGTTCACAGGTTCCCTGGCTTTTCCATACTTGTATCCATGGCCACAACGCCCGGAGGGTTTGATTGAAGAGACGTTTTCCGAACTTGGCAGTCGTTGGCGCCCCATACTTGATCATTATAAAGATTATGGCGTGAGCATCGGGTTTGAAATTCACCCCGGAGAGGACGTCTTTGACGGTGCGACATATGAAATGTTTGTTTCGGCCACAGGAGATCATGACTGTGCGTTAATCAATTATGATCCAAGCCATTTTTTGCTTCAGCAAATGGATTACCTCGCCTTCATCGACCTGTACCATGACCGTATCAATGCATTTCACGTAAAAGATGCGGAGTTTAACCCTGACGGCCGTCAGGGTGTCTATTCCGGCTATCAGCCTTGGGTTAGCCGCGCTGGCCGCTTTCGCAGCCTTGGCGATGGACAAGTGGATTTTGGAGGTATCTTTTCAAAACTCACGCAATACGGCTATGATAACTGGGCGGTTCTAGAATGGGAATGCTGCATCAAATCCGCAGAACAGGGTGCAGCTGAAGGTGCAACATTTATCGAAAGCTATCTGATTGAGCCGCCGAACTCAGCCTTTGATAACTTTGCGGGCGCTGCACGGGATGGAGACGCAATTTCAGCCATGCTCGGCCTTTTAGGAGATAAGGCATGACGCGCATTAGACTAGGGATGGTCGGTGGTGGGCATGGCAGCTTTATTGGCGCAGTCCACCGAATTGCTGCGCGCATTGACGATCGTTTTGAGTTAGTTGCGGGAGCTTTGTCTTCCGACCCGACTCGTGCGCTGGCATCAGCCCAAGCACTGGAAATTGATCCATCGCGCACTTACGTGAATTTCGCCGATATGGCCCGAAGCGAAGCACAGCGCAGCGGAGGCATTCAAGCTGTAAGCATTGTCACACCAAACCACTTACACGCAGACGCGGCGATCGTCTTTTTAGAGGCTGGTATTCACGTGATTTGCGATAAACCCCTAACTGTTTCATCTCAAGAGGCCAGTCGTATAAAAACAGCGCTAGAGGTATCTAACGCAAGTTTCTTTTTGACCCATAACTACACAGGCTACCCTCTGATCCGCGAGGCGCGCCATCGCATTATGGCTGGACAGCTAGGCGAGATCCGCTTGGTTCAGGCAGAATATGCCCAAGATTGGCTTGCCGATCCGATAGAGGAAAGCGGTCAGAAGCAAGCTACTTGGCGTACAGACCCCAAATTTACTGGCGGCGGTGGTGCGATTGTCGATATCGGCACGCACGCTTATAACCTTGTCCACTTTGTGACAGGCCTTAAAGCAAATGAATTAGCGGCTGATCTCAGCAGCTTTGCTTCTAGACGCGAAGTGGATGACAATGCTCATATATGGCTACGCTACCCCAACGGCGCTCGCGGGCAGCTATGGATCTCACAGGTTGCGATTGGCAATGAAAACGCACTGAGTTTGCGTGTTTACGGCTCAAATGGCGGATTAGAATGGCAACAGGAAAATCCAAATATTCTCTGGATTACACCCAAAGGTGGCCCTCGGCAACGTATTACGCGGGGAAGTGATAGGCTAAGTGCTGATGCCATAGCAGCAACCCGTATTCCTGCGGGGCATCCTGAGGGATACCTTGAAGGCTTTGCAACGCTTTACAGTGACATTGCAGACTGCTTGATTGATAATATTGAAAATCAAGCGCTTCCCGGTATTTATGATGGCATGGAAGGCATGTTTTTCATTGAGGCCTGCATAGCCTCTTCTGCAGAAAATAGCACTTGGCAAGCGCTCCGCTAGGGGCAAAATTAAAATTGGTCAAACCACCAGAAGATAACGCCCTATAATAGACAAGGGTTTCCTCGCTGTTAGAGAATGCAACACTTAAGTTTTTTACCGACTATGGACTACGTGATCCGATGTAATGGGTAACCAACAGGCGAACAAATAACACCGCGACTTTTAGCAACGTCCGCTAGCGAATATTTTGCATATAATTTAAGCATTACTTCGCATCGGCGCAGTTCTCTCAGTCTAAAAGGGGACGGGCCTTGGTACCTCTTGGACAGCTTTAAAGTATTCTTTCAAAATTATGACACAAGTGGATAGCCATTTCTGCCATTTCACGAACCTCTACGACTGGAATGCAACATGACTCGGTGTTGATCAAAACAAAAATAGCTTTAAAATAGTGCCGATCGACAAATATGTCACGATTTCAAACTTTACCTCACGCAATAAGGCATAACGGTAAATGCATCATTTCCCATTAAAGCCCATAAATCAAAATAAGACTAAACAGGATCTTTTCTTTTCATTAGTGTTTCAACTCTACCAAACACAAAATCACCTATTTGACTGTATCGAAGCATAGAAAATCATCGTAAAATTGAGTGTAAGCCAAGCTTACGCTTAGAGAAAAGCCTCATATGATAAGTATTGAGGCTTTGCACAATACTTATTATCCGTGTACGATAAATAAATTTTACAGCAAAATAAATTAATGAGAAACTACTCTTAAAATTTACTAACATTTTAATACATAATTGAGTAATTTTGTATTTAAAAAAATAAAAAATATCGATAGTCGTTCTCTACAAAGTGCTGGTGTGTTCCGCGAAATAATTTGTTAAATAGCCCTATTAATTACTAATACACAAAGATAATTCACCTTAAAGGAAAAATTTAATTTTTCTTTCAAAAATGCACTTTTCTTTTTGGAATAAATTTTCAATGTGCTATACAATTTAAAGGCACGCTGTGTGCAAATATCAATGAATAGGGGTTCAGAATGAACAAAGTAAAAATTGCAGTCGTCGCGCTCTTTGGCGCCGTTATGTTGTCCGCATGTGCAGATGCTCCTGCACCCACTGACACAATGGTACCAGCTGAGCCTGTATCTTCTGGCAAGCTCTAATAAATTTTTCGAGCACATCATAATTTTAAAAAAGGGAATTTTGAGGATATCAAAGTTCCCTTTTTCGCAAGAACTAAAAAGAAAAGTCCTGGTTAAACCCGTAACGAAGCACTCCGCCCAGAAAAACATGCTGATAACCTTCCGAGGTTTAATTGGAATAAGCATATCATGGCATGCGCTTCGCTCAAATCAACGCAATTCTTTAACGACGAGGCCACCAACGCTTCCGACATCAGAGTGCTTCACTTTTCTACTATTTTGCAGCAATTATTCCAATTTCAACCGTAAAGTCACTGCTTGCCAACCGCGGTGACTCAACACACGCACGGCAAGGAGTGTGCCCTTGGGGCGCCCAAGCATCCCAAACTGAATTCATCTCAGCGAAATCATCCATAGAACAAATCCAAATTGTTGCGGATAGGATTCTGGTTTTATCAGTACCCGCTTCCGCCAACAATGCATCAATCTGATCCAATATAGCCTTTGTTTGATTAGCAACGCTTTCGCCAGCCGCGTTTTGTGCGACTTGACCTGCGAGATAAATCGTATTCTGATGCACGACCATTTGGCTCATTCTTGCACCAGTATGAAAACGTTCAATTGTCATTCTAGGTTCCTTTTGACTTTACATAACTTTTGAAAAACAATCGCGCAAATAAACTGACTTTGAAAGGCAAAATTGAATAAAAATTTTAGTTTCCACAAACTTGCAGAGTTTTTTCTTCCTTATCCCAAAAAGAGCTGTGCTAACGTGTAGAATACACTAAAAGTGATGGCAATTCCCCCGAAAATAATAAAGGTAGGCTTCATTCGTTTATCTTTGAAAAACGGTTCGATATAAGGCCAAATATACTTTTTTATCAAAATCTGTCTTCTTTCGTATCGACCAGAAGGATAATTGATCTTTTATTAACTAAGAAGAACGTTAAATAAAGTAAAAGTCAACTTCCACACAGCTGCAAAACAACAGTATTGCTTACGAACGCCCTTAACACACAAATGCCAAGAAACATATGGCGACAAAAGAACACAAACAATCAAAATCCGATAAATCAATTAGATTTTCTAAACGTATGTCAAAACTATTGGTACCAAATCTTCGGAAAGCCAGTGCAGTTGCTTTTTAACCTGATACTTAGGCATTAGCAATTTTAAGAAAGCCAAATAAAAAAGACGAAAGACGCAGCAGAAAGACCCTGTCACAACTCCTACGATAAAGCTTGCACTATAATTGTCTATTAATTTACCGCCCTAAGACTATTTCCACCCTCCTGTGCATGCTATTTTTGAACGTGCTGTTCCCAAATGGCATTGCAAACTCTGTGCGCTCACATGTAACGGCTCTCGTACCAGACAAAGCTCCTCAAGGCTTACCATCTTTGTCGTTAAACAAGAAGTCGATGTTGTGGCTGGCTCTTGCGGCCACAATGGCGCCTACAATCAAGAGAATGATCGATAAAAGAAACCCGAAAGGGATGATCCCTCTGTCAAAATCAATTGCGCCTTGATGGACCATGAATGTTAAAATCAGCACAGTAACAGAGCCAACATAGCATAGATTTCGCATGGCTATTTCCTCCTATTATTGAGATTATCATATTAAAAGCAAAAGTCGTAGAAAACCACAAGTTTTCATTTCATATCATTTTATTTATCTGCTTTAGTAAAAAGCCTTTCAATATAATCTGATGACATTTGGTGCGCAGAATGCTTCAAAACGTGTTAGATTTTTTAGGCTTAAACGCTTTTTCCATTGGCTATTTTCAATTCAACAAAAACTGCGCTTTTTTCTTCCAAAGATTTGCCTTCGCAACAGGGACTAAAGTATCTACTAGAACTTTCATCGCACCAAAACCTTCTGCCTTGACAAGATCCGAGACGACTCTCACGTCGATTTCAATTTGCAACCGTGCCGCGATTTTGCGCATTTCGCCACCGAGGCCTCGATTTATGTCTGCATAATGAAGAAAAAGGATATTGTTCTCATCCCTGTGACGCCAAAAAGTTATCCCCATGATGCAGCGCTGACCAATATGGATACCCGTTTCTTTCCCGTTGCAAGAATTGATAAACACATTGCCGCCTACTCAACTTCAATGTCTTGTTGATGCCAAAGGACATCCTCATGGTAATGCTAATCGTTTAGGTCAGCTTATTACATTGTGGAAAAAGAAAACCTTTGTTCGATAAGATTTAAGATTGCAAGATGCAAGAGATACAGCAGCCACGCGTTTGTTCCAAGCAGGTTTGCCTCTTCACAATATTGCATTGTTTATGGGCTGGTCGCCACAACATGCTTCAAAAATGATTGAGGAGAACTGCCAGATGAATCCAGAAGACAATGCTGATGTTCTAATTAAATTGCAGAAAAATGCCTCTTGACGGACTCACTTAACATGTAAAGAGGCCGCGTTGCTGGCCTCTTTACAGCCTCCGACTCATTAGTTTGCGATTATTTCTGCAAACCAAAGTGTAAACTGAAAAAAGTTTGACTTTCTAAAGGTTAAAAA
>CAJXHI010000049.1 GCA_913051655.1 uncultured Alphaproteobacteria bacterium | reverse complement strand
AGAGAAGTTTGTCGCGATGCATGCCCCACCCATTCAAAGGTTTGGGCGCAAAAATGTTGTGTCACCAAACATTCCTTCAGGCCACAAAAGAAGGTGAAGACAGCCTGTTGTATTACGTTCGCTCAATCATGGAAGAAGCGCGTTGCGCCCTAGATCATTTCAGTGGTTGCGGGACTTTTTCCCTGCCTCAGGCAGAAACCAAAGAGGTCTGAGCCTTTAAAGGCAAAAAACGATGGTTCAAGCGATGGACGCCGCCTGGCGCAAGACAGAGGGACTGAAAAAACTTACATATGAGGCACGCGATTTGCATCGTCGTCCGATTTTGCTAGGTGAACTTGATCGCTTTGACGCCGCCGTCATTGATCCACCGCGCGCAGATGCTAAGGCACAGGTAAGGGAATTGGCAGAGAGTGGGATCAATACGATTGCCTATGTCATTTGCAACCCAGTGAGCTTCGCCCGCGATAGTGCCCTTTTGAAGCGCAAGGAGTATGATCTGACCTATATAAAGATGGTCGAACAATTTCGCTAGTCACCGCATGTGGAGCTTATTGGCGCCTTCTCAAAAGAGTAACTTCAATCTAACTAAAAGATCCAATGAGACGGAATTGAAAAACATAGCCCATGATTAGAGTAAGATTATTAGACCTGTAGCCTTGTCAACTTTTCGTAAATGTAGCCGCTTTAGCCAAGGTATAACCAATTTTTCACTATTTTTGACTGGCCCGTCATGCTAAATTGAAAGAAAAAATGGGCAGTTTTCATATGAATTTCGTCAGGCACATTCTGGCTGTCGTTTTAGCTTTGGGCACAGTTGGGTGCTCTGCGCCTTCATTTTTCCGTGCCTCCAGCTTATCTTCGGACATTCAGCACGCCAATGTGTCAAGCATTGTTGTAAGCAAAAAAGCGCGACGTATGTATCTTTTTGAAGGAAATGACATCATACGATCCTACCGGATCGGTCTGGGATTGGAACCGGTAGGTGATAAAAAGATTGAGGGCGACGGAAAGACACCAGAAGGTCTGTATTACATCGATCGCAAAAATCCAAAGAGCAAATATTTTCTATCCTTGGGGATTTCATACCCTAACACAGCAGATTTAGCAGAGGCAAATGCGCTCGGAAAACCTCCAGGCGGAGATATATTTATCCATGGCGAGGACACCAAACCCAATTTTTTCAAACGCGATTGGACTGCAGGCTGTATCGCCGTAAAAAATAGAGAAATTCGCGAAATTTATACTTTCGTGGACGTCGGTACACCCATTTTCATTCATCCATGATCAGGGCAAGATCTTCGGTAAGCGCCTTTTCGTCTGGTCCACTTCCTAACACCAACGTCCACCATATTTTCCCTGAAAGTTCCTGATACCAAGAAAAACCCATTTCATTGGCTCTCTTGTCCAGTAAATCACGTCGTGTATCCGGATTTTCCATCCAGACCGACAGAGTTTCTAATTCCGTTTCGTAAGTTTCGGAGATTAACTCGGTGATCAGTTGATATTTGTACCCAGCGCGCGCAACGCGATCCAGCGGCGATGATCCGTCAGATCCGAAATGCCAGGGCCGATTTTGCGCAGACATGTCCCGCGCATGCGTAGCAGCGGCTGCATTAAGAGAAGCGTTCAAAACCAACGCCGATCTTTGTGCAGAAACGCGAAGCGCATTCACTGCATCCAAAGTGCGAAATTGGACTTCCGCCGTGGTTTGCTGCCTTAACCTGTATAACTTCGGCAACGGTTTACCGTCTGGGCCCATTTTCGGTATTTCGTTTCCACAAGCGCCCAAGAGACTGATTGATGCCACAACGAAGAATATAAAACGGACCATTTCCCCCCCATCAGCGGTGAGTCAAGTGTGATTAACGCTTTGCGGGTCTGCTTGCCAGTCTGTTTTCATAAAAACATGTTTGTAATCTAAAGTTGTCTTGTTATTGATGCAAGGACGCACTTATTCCCGATGTTAGGGTTCGGAGTAAAGGGGTGAAGATTCACATGAGCAGGTACTCACGTAGAACCTTTATTGCAATGGGCACGGCCGGTTTGGCTTCACGTACATTTAGTCAAGCAGAGCCAAATAATTCATCAACAATAGAAATAGAGCACGACGTTTCACAGACAGTTCGCCACAATGCATCCAGTTTTCGAGCTTTGAACTGGAAACCTTATTTTTCGAATTTGAAAAATGGCGCCGTACTTGTCGATATATCTTCTCGCGCATTGCATTTCTGGACAGAAGATGAAGAGACTTATAAACTTTATCCTTCAAGCGTGCCACTAAGCGAAGAACTGACCCGCCGCGGACGTACAAGGATCACCCGAAAGGTGGTTGGCCCTAGCTGGCGGCCTACGCCTTCGATGTTGGAGCGAAACCCGGAATGGCCAGAATTCATTCCACCCGGCCCAGATAATCCTCTTGGGACACATGCGCTGTATCTAAGTTGGCAGTATTACCGAATTCATGGCACCCATGACACCAGAAAAATTGGGCGCCGCTCATCAAACGGCTGTATTGGCCTATATAATGAACATGTGGCTGAGCTCTTCGAAATGACCAACGTAGGAACCCAAGTTTTGCTAATATGACAATTTATATTTAAATTTAATGCAAAAGTTTATTATGGTTTTATCTTTTTGTATTTTAAATCTTAGATAAAGATTAGATTTGCGCCTTCCAAGTCTACTGTCTACGTTTTGACGTCAAGACGGAAAAAAATGAAAAATTAACCCCACCATGACTTTGGCAGCTTTTTCTAACTTTACAGAAGCTGTTGGATTGCAGAAACCAGAAGTACCTATGCCCCATTTCGCCTATTATTAAGTGAGCGGCTGCCAGTTTATCTGCCAGAAACCTGATTGTATCTTTCCTTACAATGCTTCTGTTGGCGGTCAATGCGCAATAAGTCAAATTTATTGGGTTCGAAATAAATCTGGCTCATCTGTAAACCAGATATCTTTTTTTGCGCTAAATTGGTCGAAATGCGCTATATTTTTTTGCACAAACGTGTAAGCCTGATCCAAAATGAACACAGATCAGGCCGATTCAGAGCACAATAATACGCTTATTTTTGCTTCTAATTCTTTTGTTTCGACAGGTTTTGAAATGTAGCCATCCATTCCAACTTCAAAACATTTTTCTGCATCTCCCTTAAGAGCATTCGCAGTGATCGCGATTATAGGAATGCGTGTCGTTCCAGTTTCATCTTCCTTGCGGCGGATCATGCGTGCCATTTCGAAACCATCAACCACTGGCATGTAGCAATCCGAAAGGATAAGATGAAATCCGCCACTTTGCCATTTTAGAAACCCTTCTTCCCCATTTTTGGCAACGTCAACTGTAAAACCGAGCAATTCTATTTTTCTCATCAAAACTACGCGGTTAATTTCATTATCTTCAACAAGAAGTAATTTTGTTAATTTTTGTTTTTTTTTCTTGGCGGATTTAAATACTTCGTTTTTATCTAGAGGATCTTGTGTTCTGTCAGGCGGTTTATTACCACGTAGAACATTAAGTGCATTAACAAAGTCCGTTATCAAAAATGGATGAAGCTGTATGCAGAATTCTGACTGACTAATTTGACCTAACGTTTTGGCGTGATCAAGCAACAAAATCAAAAATTTGGGTTTCTGGACAAATTGGCCAATTTTGTTTTTCCAAATTTCAGATGTATCTGGATCGTGGGGGCACAGAACAAAGATTTGCCCTTCGTCTTTCTCGAGACTGTAGTCGGACAAATCCCTTTGTACAGCGACCTTTCTAAATGTCATACCAAGAACCTCACATTGATGTGTTATGTTGCGCGTTACTTCGACACCTATCTCTATAAGAAGTTCAATCGTGACACCGGTAAGATCGATCCTTTCATCTTCTTCTTCAGCCTGCTGCATTGGCAGACCAATGATGACGTTTGCGCCTTGGCCAACGACGCTTGAAATATCGATGGTGCCGCCCATTTGCTGTATCAATTGTTGAGCAACCACCAAACCAAGGTCTGTGCCCCCCAACCGACTTTTAGACGGCCCTTCGCCTTGGACCAAAGGTTCTAAAAGATGGTCAAGCACCGGTTTTGACACGTCAATCCCATTAACCCGCACAGAAAAGTGGATATCGTTGTTTTCGCCCTTCTTTATGGAAAAAGAAGTGATTGAGTCACTAACTGTCAAAGAATTCGACGAATATTTTATCACATTGCTGAGGATGTTTAAAAGCAATTGTCGTAAACGCTCACTATCAGCCATGACCCATCTTGGGACATTCGGATCAATTAAAAGGGCAACTTTTACACCCATTTGTTCCGCGAGAGACTGTTCCGTGATTACCACGTCTTCCACTAAAGAAATGATATCAGTTCTCGTATTTTCGATAATCATTTTGCCCGCATCAATTTTTGATGCAACCAAAATATCATCAATTATGCGCAATAGGGTTAAGGCAGAGTCTCGGACAATTCCCACCATTTTACGTTGTTCATCGGTAGAATTGATCGTATCTAAAACTTCCACCATACCAATGATTCCAGTCATTGGTGTGCGGATCTCATGACTCATATCTGCAAGAAAAGCGCCTTTTGTTCGTGTTGTTTCCTCTGCCACGATTTTTGCCTCATAAAGCTCTGCCTGAGTACGCGTTGTGAGGCTAGTGAAATAATAAAACTCTGCCGTCAGTAGGATCGTCACAGTTGCGCGCAAGGCAAAATTTATAATCTCTATGTCAATATCAGTTGAGAAAAATGGAATATTAAAAAAATGCTCTGAGGAACCAATCAAATCGTATTGAACAACTAGACACCATGAAATCAGGGGTAAAGCAAAAAATGCTAGCAGGGCCTTACGCTCGTATTTCCAAGACAATGATAAAAAGGGTAACGCTATAATAGGCAAAAACAAAAGTTCGATATCCGCTTCTGGCCGTCCGAAAATCAATCCAAAAATAGTTGTCACTGTTGCACTGAATAACCACACTGCACGTGCAATAAGATGAAATTTAAAATAAAAAAAAGATAAGCAGATTAGGTAAACAGCCGCCACAATGCCGCAGATGATCATAGTCATTCTGTCTCCCAAAATGGCAGAGGCGGAAAACCAAGCCAAGGCAAGATACACAAAAATGACAACGGTGAGCTTGCTTACCACAAAGAGACATTTGAGTTCTATTTCTTTATACGTTCGCTCATTTGAATTCAGCATAAATCATTAAACCACGCGTAAATAATTACAAAAGTATCAAACTGCCTCGTCTATTTGTACCTTTCTATTTGTATCAAAGAATGTATCATATTGATATAGAAAACCATGACATTTGTCTCAATTTCACATCTTTCTCAAATTACTAAATCAGGAAATGGGCTTGCGCTCTTTTGACGTTCGGGACAAAAGTTAAAAGTATTCCATTTAAGAGGGTCAATTATGAAAAATGCATTGATCATCATTGACGTACAAAACGATTTTTGCCCCGGTGGAGCATTGGCGGTAGATAGTGGTGACGAGATCATTCCATTGATTAATTCCATGTGGCAAAATCACGACATAAGATGTTTGACACAGGATTGGCATCCAAAGGGGCATTCCTCTTTTGCCAGTAGTCATGAAGGCAAAGCGCCCTTTGAAGCAACCGAAATGTTTTACGGTGCGCAGATGCTTTGGCCTGATCATTGTGTTATTGGAAGCGACGGAGCAGCTTTCCATCCTGATCTTGAAACGGGCCATGCCAATATGATCGTCCGTAAAGGAATCAATCCCGCAGTTGACAGTTATTCTGCGTTTTTCGAAAACGATCATAAAACATCCACAGGTCTGCATGGCTACCTTCAGTCGCTTGGTGTTACTGAAGTCAATCTGGCGGGTCTTGCGACAGATTATTGTGTGGCACATTCCGCTTTGGATGCCGCCAAACTGGGCTACGAAGTTAGAGTTCTCGAAGCCGCGTGTCGGGCTATTGACCTCGATGGGTCACTAGACAAGGCCCGCACAGAAATGCGCGAAGCCAATATCACGCTGGAGTTTTAAATGGTCGATATTGCAACCCGCGTGTGGAACCATAAGTGGAAGATTGATCCGATTGTGCGGTCTTTGATTGACACAGATTTTTACAAACTTCTGATGTGCCAGTCGATCCTTCGTAATAAGCGAAATACGCGCGTTACATTTAGCCTCATCAATCGTACTAAAAATGTACGCCTTGCTGATCTCATCGACGAAGGTGAATTACGCGAACAGCTTGATCACATAAAGAGCCTCCATCTTACGCGCGGCGAAAGCACATGGCTGCGCGGAAACACATTTTACGGCAAACGTCAAATGTTCCGACCGGATTTTATGGAGTGGTTTGAAAACCTGCGTTTACCAGATTATCATTTGGAGCGCAAAGATGGGCAATATGAGTTGACATTTGAAGGGCTCTGGCCTGAAGTGATGCTTTGGGAAATACCGGCTCTTTCTGTGTTAATGGAACTCCGTGGGCGTGCAGCACTTAATCGTATGGGAAAATTTGAACTTCAGGTTCTGTACGCTCGGGCAATGACCAAACTTTGGCAGAAAATCGAGCGGTTACGCAAAATTGATAGCCTGCGTATTGCCGATTTTGGAACGCGACGCCGGCATTCGTTTTTATGGCAGGATTGGTGTGTACAGGCCATGATAGAAGGCTTAGGCGATAAATTTATAGGAACCTCAAACTGTTCAATCGCTCGATACCGCGAAATTGAGGCCATTGGTACGAACGCCCATGAACTTCCTATGGTTTATGCAGCCCTTGCGCAAACTGACGACATGCTTGCAAATGCACCCTACCAAGTCCTCTATGATTGGCAGGAAGAACATGATGGTAATTTGCGCATCATTCTGCCGGACACATATGGTACCGAGGGATTTTTAAAAAATGCACCTTCATGGCTGTCAAGCTGGACAGGTATGCGCATTGACAGTGGCGATCCTGTAGCAGGTGCGGAAAATGTAATAAAATGGTGGCGTTCTCAAGGAGAGGATCCGTCACAGAAACTGATAATTTTCTCCGACGGATTAGACATTGACGTTATCGAAGATCTGCACAAACGCTTTTCAAATCTTGTTAAAGTTAGCTTTGGCTGGGGAACGAATCTTACAAATGATTTCCGCGGTCTTGCCCCGAATGGTGAATTGAACGCGTTTTCACTCGTCTGTAAAGCCATCTCAGCGGGTGGTGTCCCAACCGTAAAATTATCTGATAACCCAAACAAATCTATGGGGCCTGAAAGCGAAATAGTGCGATACAAACGTATTTTTAACGTCGGTATTCAGGAACAAAGAGAGGTGCTTGTTTAGCGGCGATGATGTGGAGTTATTCTGATGATTCCAGTCCTTACCATTTTGTGAGAAAATATGGTTATGCCGCATAGGCGGTACCCAAAGAGACCTTTTACCCAGTACTGCAAAAAGATCCTTGGAACATCTGTTCAAATATCATAGGAGACGCAGTCTTGAAAAAGAACAGATTTTTGCCTTTAGTGTCTTTGCGACTATAAAGAAACCAAATTTTCAAAAGGTCGGGCGGTGTACTAACCTAAAAATCGTGTCAAAAATTTTTTATTGAACACCAAATATGGATCCACATGTGCAGGCTATTTCAAACTCCGTTTGTTCGTTACCCGAGGGCGGCAATTATCGCATCACCCATGTCAGAAGTGCTGATCGGTATGCCCCCTTCTGGACCCATAAGATCAGCAGTCCGCATACCGCTTGCCAGCACTTTTTGAACCGCACCTTCCAACAAATCAGCTTCCGCACCACAATCAAAGGAATACCGAAGCGCCATCGCAAAACTGAGAATACAGGCGATTGGGTTGGCCTTACCTTGTCCAGCAATATCGGGTGCAGAACCATGAACTGGTTCATACATAGCCTTGGGGCGCCCGTTTGCCATAACATGGCCAAGCGTGGCTGAGGGTAACATGCCAAGACTCCCAGTCAGCATAGCCGCAGCATCAGAAAGTAAATCACCAAAAAGATTATCAGTCACTATCACATCAAACTGTTTGGGCCAGCGGCAAAGTTGCATCGCACCGGCATCAGCATACATATGGCTCAGTTCCACATCTGGATAATCTTCGTCGTGCACTTTCTGAACAATTTCGCGCCAAAGCACGCCAGATTCCATAACGTTTGCTTTTTCCATTGAACAGACTTTGTTGTTCCGGCGACGCGCTAATTCAAAAGCGTTGCGTGCAACGCGGTCGATCTCGCTTTCAGTGTAGCGTTGTGTGTTAATACCAAAGCGTTCATTACCTTCTTCGAATATTCCACGCGGTTCACCAAAATATACGCCAGAGGTGGATTCACGTACTATCATGATGTCAAGGCCAGAGACCACATTTTTTTTAAGTGACGAAAAATCCGCCAGCGCGTCAAAACACTGCGCCGGGCGAAGGTTTGCAAAGAGGTCCATTTCCTTGCGCAACCGCAACAAACCACGCTCCGGTTTTAAACTGAAATCCAACGTATCGTATTTTGGACCACCAACTGCGCCAAGAAGGACTGCGTCAACTTCTTGTGCTTTGGCCATCGTTTCATCATGCAAAGGTATGCCATGGGCATCATAGGCTGCCCCGCCGACCAAATCTTCGCTTATATCAAAGTCGAGACCTTTATAATTGCCAAACCATGAAATTATTTTGCGTACTTGAACCATAACTTCAGGTCCAATTCCATCCCCCGGTAAAATCAACAACGAAGGCTTTGTCATAGCGCCGTCCTCATTTTTTTCTGTTTCAAGTCATTGGCCTAGCGATTGTCACTCTAGGGGTCAAGAAGATAGCCTACAAAACACTTCAAATGTTCCGGATAAGTACAACAATAGCGATAATCCTACTTTGAGGTATTGCAAAATGGCTGGGATGCAGGGAATTTTGATATTCTTTTCATTACTCAAGAACAAAACTTACAATCTGGCAACTTCGCAGTCTGGCAAAAAGCAGTCGGTGTTTTGATTTCGATAGCGTGAAAAAGCCAATTCCACGCCATGCCCGCAGCAAAGACCAGCGTAAGGCCGATCATCGCAATTGGAGGGGAACCGCTCTAGCTCGGCAGGCAAGCCCGCTTGGCGCATCGCGCACAGAATAATTTCATCGCAGTCAATTCCAATCTTATAAGACTGGCCCAGATCGTTGAGCGTTTCGGGTTAGACATATCTGCTGAAATATTTTTTTTGGCATTCTTTTTATTTCCGCTGGCAGATCTATTCAATAAAAACCGCAACTTGGCGCAAATTAAAGTTCTCGTGTTCGGGGATAACGAGAACCTTCAGAAGGAACTGTAATTCCGTCAACTGTCAAGGTTAATCAGTAAGGCATTGGATGCGCTCTATGCACTTGAGAAATGTCGTCTAGGCACTCTTGTGAAAGCGTTACATTAGATGCTTTGAGGATATGTTCTAGTTGAGAGATTTTTGTAGCACCAAAGATAGCTGAGCACAGAAAGGGACGTGTAAAAGACCACGAAAGCGCCATATGTACGAGATCTAGCCCGTGTTTCTGGGCAATTGCAAGATAGGCATCCACTGCCGGCCAAACACGCTCTGTGGCACGCCCACCAAGATCAGGACCAATGGATTTCCGCGACCCGTCCGGAACCGCACCATTTTGGTACTTTCCGCTCAAAAGGCCAACGGCCAGAGGGGAAAAGGCAATTAACCCGACATCCTCTGCGATGCTCAACTCTGCGAGATCGGTGTCATAGAGACGGCACAAAAGCGAATATTCGTTTTGGATTGTTGCCACGCGAGGCAATCCAAGACCCTCTGACAGGTGCAGCCATTGAGACGTACCCCAAGCAGTTTCGTTTGAAAGACCAAAGTAGCGAATATTACCTTTCTCAACTTGAACCTGCAACGCCTGTAGGCAATCCAGAAGATCGGCACGCACTGCCTCGGCGTTCAGGTTGGTTGGCTCATAGGCCCAGTTTTTTCGAAACATGTAAGACCCCCTATTGGGCCAGTGGAACTGATACAAATCAATATAATCTGTTTGCAAACGACGTAGATTTCCTTCGATTGTTGATCCAATTGTTTTTGATGATATAGGCGCTCCGTTTCGCACGTGCTGCATGCCTTCACCAGAGTGTTTTGTGGCAAGGATATATCCTCCGCGCTTTGATGGATTTTTAGCATTCCACTTCCCAAGAATTTCCTCTGTGCGACCGATGGTTTCTGCACTGATCGGATTTACTGGATACATCTCTGCGGTATCAACAAAGTTGATCCCATTGTTTAGGGCAAAATCCATTTGCGCGTGCCCTTCGGCTTCGCTGGTCTGCGTTCCAAAGGTCATGGTGCCAAGGCAGAGATTTGACACTTTCACACCTGTGCGTCCCATTTCATTATAATCCATCTTATCCTCGTGCAGTATTTTTCTTCGTCTGATTTCACGGCATATTCGGGCTATTTAAGTCAAACCTACCAATTTTGATATTAGGACGCAAATCCCACTTCTTACTTTTTTGAGATGCGTATTTGAAAAATAAATATTGAGAACAAAAAAAGAACATATATATTACTTCTATGGATTCAATTCTAATAAATAAACATCAAACGACCAAATACGAACAGCTCACTTTGTCCGCCAACGTTACCTTGGCAAAAGGGAGGGTCCATGAATGTGCGGGGCGTGCGCGACGGACTTTTGCGCTTATGCTGGCAGCGAAAACATCCGGCACAGTGATTTGGATTTCACAGCCTTTTAAGAGCGATCCAATAAATCCATCAGGAATAAAACCTTTTGTGGATCCAGAGCGGTTTCTATTCATCAAATCACCAAGCAAAGAGGATCTTCTTTGGACAATGGAAGAAACCTTGCGCAGTGGTGCCGTAGAATGTGTCATCGTGGATTTGCCTGATTTTCCAGCGCTCACCCCTGTAAGACGCCTGCATCTGGCGGCAGAGGCGGGATGCAGGGCCGGCGCATCCGCACCACTTGGGCTTCTGCTGACTCCCGATGGCGGGGGTGCACAGGGTGTTGAAACCCGATGGGCACTACAACCAAAGAGCCAAAACTTACATGCAGCATGGTGTTTGTCACGCACAAAATCACGCCATGATCCACCACAAAGCTGGCAAGTTACGCAAACATCAGAAAAATATTTGAAATTTAGCACGTAACAAGCCCAAATGGGACAAAACCGTCATCAAATGTCCAAAACCACATTGCCCAATCACATGCAGATGCTACGACAGGCAGCATGAGACTAATATTATCTTTTGCAGCACTTTATTTATCCGTTGTTCTTCTTCAATTGTCTAACGGTGGTCTTGGACCACTCGATGTCCTTTCAGGGTTTGAACTTGCCTTCACCACCGAACAAATCGGCCTTTTAGGATCCGCACATTTCATCGGATTTTTTATCGGATGCTGGTCGGCACCAAGGCTCATGGGAACGGTCGGACATTCGCGAGCTTTTGCCGCCTTTACTGCAACAGGGGCTATCGGAATTCTGGCCCATATGCTGTTTATTGATCCCTATCTTTGGGCTATATTTCGTGTCGCTTCAGGACTATGTGTCGCGGGCTGTTACACCGTTGTCGAAGCTTGGCTTCAGGCCAAAGTCAAAAATGAAAACCGCGGCCGCATGATGAGTATTTACCGCGCTGTCGACATCGGCGGATCCTTTGCATCACAACTGTTGATTGGCGTTTTGAGTCCTGCAAACTACGTCTCTTATAATATTTTGGCACTTTTATGCTGCGCGACGCTCATTCCAATTGCGCTAACCAAAATCAGCCAACCCCAAACGCCAGGTGCTCCAAGGCTACGCCCAATGCTGGCTATAAAGCGATCTCCCCTAGCCGCGGCAGGCGTAGTAGTTGCTGCCTTGTCTGGGGCGTCGTTTCGCATGGTTGGACCGCTCTATGGTACCGAAGTCGGACTAAGCTTCGATCAGATTGCTATTTTCCTTGCAATTTTTGTTTTGGGGGGCGCACTGTCACAATATCCAGTAGGATGGCTTGCGGATCGATATGACCGCAGATGGGTTTTAATCT
Source organism: uncultured Alphaproteobacteria bacterium (assembly GCA_913051655.1). GTDB lineage: Bacteria > Pseudomonadota > Alphaproteobacteria > Rhodobacterales > Rhodobacteraceae > LFER01. The sequence goes on along the minus strand of CAJXHI010000049.1, from coordinate 4,205 downwards.
GGCTTTCGGTTGCGGCGATTTTCAGCTGTCTGTTGACCGCCTTTTTACCAAGCACAAATGCGACTGTTGTCATGTGCAATGCAGCATTTTTTGGGCTGACCACCTTTCCAATTTTTTCCGTGGCAGCCGCCCACGCCCATGATTTCGCAAACGCAGATGAACGAGTAGAACTGTCTGCAGCATTGATGTTTTTCTTTGCCCTTGGTGCAATTGCTGCACCTTACACGGCCTCTGCACTAATCGAAGCCTATGGTCCAAGTGCTTTATTCCTTCTTATTGGGACAGGGCATATCACACTCGTGATTTACGGGCTTTACCGTATGGGTGTGCGTCCGACTGTGGAAGACAAAACGCCTTATATTTACGCCCCGCGGACCAGTTTCACCATAGGACGTTTGTTAAAACGGCCCAAAGACGAAAAATAATCCTAGCAGATCATCTCGTTAAACTTTGGGACTTGCAGGTCTTCCAAGAGACAGCGACATACGCTAGAGACAGGCAAATTCGTTCAAAAGGCATCATCACATATGGCCCGTCATCTGATTACATCTGCAATCCCTTATATTAACGGGATCAAACATCTTGGAAATCTAGTTGGAAGCCAACTTCCTGCGGATTTATTTGCGCGCTACCAGCGTGCACGCGGGAACGAAGTTTTGTTTCTTTGCGCCACCGATGAACATGGCACACCTGCAGAGCTTGCGGCAAGTAAAGCGGGTCAACCGGTTGCAGAATATTGCGCTCAGATGCACGAGGTACAGTCCAAGATTGCCGAAGGATTTTGTTTGTCTTTTGATCATTTTGGCCGCTCGTCCAGCCCACAAAACCATGCCTTGACCCAACATTTTGCTGGGCGGTTGGCGGATGCTGGCTTGATCCGAGAGGTCAGCGAAAAGCAGATGTATTCACTTGCAGATGGCCGCTATCTTCCTGACCGATATATTGAAGGCACCTGCCCTAATTGTGGGTTCGAAGATGCGCGGGGTGATCAATGTGACAATTGTACCAAACAGCTTGACCCAACCGACCTGATCAATCCGCGTTCGACCATATCAGGCGCAACGGATTTGGAAAAACGGGAGACCAGGCATCTTTATCTAGCACAAAGCCAGATGCGCGACCAACTTCAGACCTGGGTTGATAGCAAAACGGATTGGCCCGTGCTCACGACTTCCATTGCTAAAAAATGGCTGAATGACGGTGACGGGCTTCAAGATCGAGGTATCACACGCGACCTTGCTTGGGGTATCCCTGTAAAAAAGGGACAGGACCCATGGACCGGCATGGAAGACAAAGTATTCTATGTCTGGTTTGATGCACCAATCGAATATATCGCCTCTGCACAGGAATGGCACGATGCCGGAAAGGGTACAGATTGGGAGCGCTGGTGGCGTATTGATAAAGGCGCAGAAGACGTGATCTACACCCAATTTATGGGCAAAGATAACGTTCCATTTCACACTTTGTCTTTCCCTGCAACGATATTAGGCTCGGGGGAGCCTTGGAAACTCGTCGATTACATTAAATCTTTCAACTATCTCAATTATGATGGCGGGCAATTTAGTACCTCTCGCGGGCGTGGCGTTTTCATGGATCAAGCCCTTGAAATCCTGCCCTCCGACTATTGGCGTTGGTGGCTTTTAAGAAATGCACCAGAAAGCTCTGATGCCGAATTTACGTGGGATTTATTTCAGTCCAACACAAATAAAGACCTTGCTGATGTGCTTGGTAATTTCGTTAGCCGAGTCACCAAATTTTGCCGTTCAAAATTTGGAGAAATCGTGCCAGAGAACGGTACATGGGGTTATCAAGAGGAAGCATTGATCGCAGAACTTAATCAACGATTGCGCGCTTACGAGAGCTTTATGGAGGCTACGGAAGTGCGCAAAGCTGCCTCTGAGTTGCGTTCGATCTGGGTTGCAGGAAACGAATATTTGCAAGCTGCCGCGCCCTGGAGCACGTTCAAACAAGATCCAGAAAAAGCGGCCGGACAAGTACGGCTCGCGCTAAACCTAATTCGACTTTATGCAGTTGTATCATCGCCCTTCATTCCCGATGCCTGTGCCAGAATTTTAGCCGCCATGAAGACAGATGATACCAGCTGGCCGAATGACGTTAAAAGCGACCTTAAAACGTTGCCTCCCGGTCACGCTTTTGCAGTGCCCGAAGTGACCTTCCGTAAAATTACCGATGATGAACGCGAGGAATGGAAAACACGCTTTTCCGGCACGCACGCTTAGTATTTTTTAAGGGCACCCTTTAATCGTTTCCTAAATACTTTTTCAGCGCAGGTGTTGGGTTTTCTAACAATTCTCTCGTTCGGATCGGTAGCTCCGCTTTGCCATTGTCGATAAAAATCGTCTCTTTTGCGATACGTCTTGCATCTGATACCATATGAGTCACCATTATCACTGTTGTTTTCGTTTCTGAGGCCATTTCAGAAACCAAATCTAACATGTCATGCCTCAACGCAGGCCCCAACGCTGAAAAGGGTTCATCAAGCAACAGAATTGGCTTATCCTGCAACAAAATACGCGCTAATGCTGCGCGGCTTTGTTCCCCACCGGAAAGCTCAGCAGGTTTTTTTGTGCCGTATGCTTCAAGGCCAACATGCGCCAAAGCCACTGATACTTTGGTTTTTTCGTCTTGCGTCAAACTTTTGCGATGACTCAGCGCAAGGGCAACATTTCGTTCAATACTGAGGTGGGGGAAAAGGTTGTTGTCTTGAAATAAAATCGCAACTGGTCGCATTGCAGGTGGAGCCGTAGAGATATCTCTGCCCTGCCAGAGGACTTTACCCATATTCAAGGGTTGAAAACCTGCAATCGCTGCCAACGCGGTAGATTTCCCGCCACCGGACGGACCAATCATCGCATAAATGCCAGTCGCTAAAGGCGGCAAGTCCAGAGAGAGTAAGAGAGACCCGTTTTCTAAAGTGACATCTTTAATGTGCAGCATCACGGCGCCCCCATTTATCAAACAACCAAAACAAACCAAGGCTCAGGATCAAAAGTAAAACCGCGGCAGAGGCCGCCTGCTCCATGCGATAGGATCCCATAAGTTGATATATCTTAAGCGGAAGCGTTGCCAGCTCTGCGTCTCCAAAAAGAGTAATCACACCCAGATCCCCCATGGACAGGGCAGAAACGAGGCCCGCAGAGAACCCCAATGGACGACGCAACCGTGGCCATATAACCCAACGAAATTCTGCCCATGGCTCTAGGCCAAGCGATTGCGAGAGTTTGGAATAGGACTGCAACGTCTGTTCAACATTCGGCCGCAAAACACGCAACACAAAGGGTAGGCTCAAAACCGCATTCACGCACAATGTAACGATCAAGGCCATATCAAAAGGGTTCACATGCGGCCGTATGATGAGGAATATCCCTATTCCAAGAACCAGAGGTGATACAGCGATACCTAAGATTCCAACTAACTCTCCGGACCGCGTCGTCAGAGGTAGTGCCAATAAAAGGCAAAGCGCGCTTGCCCCTAGCGCGATTAGGACAGAGCGCACTGCTGCCACCCAAATCGGCATTGGAAGTTGTACTAAACCGGCGATACCATTAGCGAAAAGCATCAAAAGTGGAAGCGCCAAAAACAAAATGGCAAATACAATGATTCCACTGTCCCAGAGACGTTCAACTAAGGGGCGCAAGAGTATAAGCGTTGGGCGATCAAGACCAAAGCCAAACCCGTGCCGCATACCTAAAAACACTGTAAGAAGGACTGCAAATAGCGACAAGCCGAGTTGGACAAGTCCCAGAATCGCTGCCGTTGCAAAATCAAACTCAAATCGAACTGCTTGATAGATGGCCAATTCGATGGTGGTCGCACTCGGCCCACCCCCAAGCGTTAAAGCAACGGCAAAACTTGATAGGCAAATCACAAAAATCACCGCAACTGCAGATGGGACAACTTGTAACAACATTGGCCATTCAACGCACCAAAACCGTGCCCTGTTGTTTAGCCCAAGACTTTGCGCCAATCGCATGCGTTCGCTGGGGATGGAGGCCCAACCCAAAAGAAGCATTCTTGTGGCCAGGGGCAAGTTGAAAAAAACATGTGCTACTAAGACACCCTGAAAACCATAGATTGAGATGCGTTCGAAGCCCAATGCTGTCCAAAAAAAATTAAAAATGCCGTTTTGTCCAAAAACGGATATTAGTCCTAGTATGGCAACAATCACTGGCAAGATAAAGGGT
>CAJXHI010000048.1 GCA_913051655.1 uncultured Alphaproteobacteria bacterium | reverse complement strand
AATGAAAAATCAAAAGTGAGATCAATTAGTTGTATTTGAAATCGTACATTTTTAAATTTTTTTTTTTATCAATGCAGTTTGCCGTATTTTTTGCTACGCGTTCAAGCGCTTGCGAAATTGAGTTAGTGATAGCAATGGATGTATCGCGTTCAGTTGATCAATATGAATTTGATCTTTTGCGTAACGGCGCTGCAAATGCCTTTTCCCATCCAGAGATTATGGAAGTTATTGCTTGGATGGACGAAGGTATGATGGTGTCGGTAACTCAGTGGAGCGGTATCGGAAGGCAAAAGGTTTCTGTTCCTTGGCGACATGTGAAAAGCCAAAAATCGCTCGATAAACTTTCAGATGACATCCGAACAATGAAACGTGCATTTCGCTTTGACTTTACTGCCCCGGCAGAAGCGTTAATTCATGCATTTTCCTTGTTTAAGCAAAACCACCGTTCCTGTAGACGGAAAATAATTGATCTATCTGGTGATGGTCGTGCAAATCAGGGAGGTGACACGGGTATAACTGCTGATTTAATTGCCAGAAGCGGAGTAACAATCAACGGTCTGGTGATTAGAGGTGACAACCCTGATCCACTTAATTTTTATATTGAAGAAGTAAAACGCGGTGCCGTTTCCTTCGTTGAAATTGCGAACGGATATGATGACTTTTCTCGCGCTATATTTAGAAAAATATTACGTGAAATTTCTGACCTATATTCGGCTAACAAGCTGAATGTCATTCAGAAATACTGATAGATTTCTCAATGGCGATAATTGATCTATATGCAATAAAACTGAAATTAATTTTGCAGCGGACATTTTGGCTCCTGCTTGTGCTCGCAGGGCAAATTAAATATTTCTCTCGCTAGGCAGCATCTCTTTGGCTTATAGATTTTAATTGATTACCTCTCTTTTTCTTCTCAGAGCGTATTCCTTAAACGCCTATAGTGCATTTGCATTATGGACAGATGGAATTCGATACTGTTCCCTGAAATAAAAATTGGGAGGTATTATGTTTAAACAATCTAGACGACTATTTTTGCGAAGCAGTGCTGCGATGGGCGTTGCTTTATCAGTGGCCTCGGCTGCCGCGGCACTCGAGCCAATTGTTATTGGCATACCAGCCGCGCAATCCGGTCCAGTCGGGGTTGCCGATCATCAGGATTGGACTAACGGTGCAATGATGGCCATTGAGGAATTAAACGCCAACGGTGGTGTTTTGGGGCGTCCGCTTGAGGCCAAGATCATTGACCTTGATATGCTATCGCCGGAGGGCAATGTAGCAGGTTTTCAATCGTTGATTGAGGCGGGGGCACATGCCATCGCTTCGGCATTTACCATTATTCCTCAGCCAGCTATGGATACAGCTGCCCCATCGGGCATTCCCTATGTGCACGGAAATACATCGACGGTTAACGTCGATCTCTACAAGGGTGACCCACATAAATACCGGAATGTATTTCAACTTGATGTGGCAGAAAAATGGTATGGGAGTGGCTTTGTTCGGTTCATGTCTGACCTCAAAGCGTCAGGCCAGTGGAAGCCTAAAAATAACAAAGTCCATATCGTTCAAGGGCAGATCAGCTATACGCAGCTAATCTCCCAAGCTACGCAAGAAGCCGTTGCTCAAACCGATGGTGAATGGGAAGTTGTCTCTATCACCGATATTCAATTTCCAGTCCAAGATTGGGCACCTGTCATTCGCGCTTTGCAGGAAACGGATGCTGGTGCCATTATGATTGATCACTGGGTTGCCGCAGAGCTTGCAGCATTCGCGCAGCAATATGCCTACGATCCCGTGCCTGGAGCGCTCGTTTATCTGCAATACGGTCCCTCGCAGCCAGAATTTTTGGATCTTGCCGCAGGCGCAGGCGAAGGTATGGTTTGGGGTACGGTATATGGCGTATATGCCGATGAGTCTGGCACAGCTTTCCGCGAAAAATATAAGGACAAATATCCCGGTACCATGGGCATGGTGTATACAGGCGGGGGATATGACGCTGTAAACATTCTTGCCGATGCGTGGGAGTCTGTTGGAGACCCATCAAACTTTGATGCGGTGGGAGATTACATCCGAAATATCGAATATCGCGGGATAAATGGGTTTTACAAAATTGATCCAGAAACCAATTCAGGCATAAGCTATCCCAATATGGTGGATGACCCAGAAGCTGGGCAGGCCCATCTCTTTTTCCAAGTACAGGATGATGAGCACAGGATCATTGCGCCATCGCCCTTTGCGGAAACGGACTTCAGACTTGCGCCTTGGATGTAATCTGAGGCCGTGACTTGAAGCGATGGACAATGTGCTATTCGGGTGTAAGGGGCTTGAACTCTCTTTTGCGGGTCGAAAGATCTTGAGTGGTGTGAGCCTATCACTCAACTCGGGGGAGTTGCTTGGCTTGGTTGGCCCGAATGGTGCAGGAAAAACATCGTTGTTCGAAGTGTTTTGCGGGCGGTATAAAAGTGATTGTGGTTCGGTGTTTCTCGAAGGAAAAGACATCACTCGGCAAGGATTTTACAATCGTACACAAAGCGGACTTGGGCGCACTTTTCAAAGCCCAATTGTTCCGATGTCGCTCAGTGTTGCAGAAACCTTTCGGGCCACACGCAAAGCATGGAAGCCCTACCTGAGCCGTCATGATGCTGAATGGGCGGCACGTTTGGCCCACCTTACCGTGAATTGGGAGACTCCTGCTGCAACGCTTGGTGCGTTTGATCGTCGGAAATTGATCTTGGCTTGCATCCTGATGCGTCGACCCAAGGTAATTTTGATGGATGAACCGGCCTCAGGGCTGATTAATGCAGAGATTGATGAACTGGAACTAATCATCCGCCGCTTAGTTGATGAATATCACATGGGGGTGGTTCTCATTGAACACCGGCTTGAGCTTTTGGCAGCGGTTGCAGATCGTACGGTTGTCTTAGATTTGGGGAAAGTGATTGCGGAAGGGACCCCGGAAGATGTATTTTTGAACCCGCGCGTAAAAGCGGCCTATTTTGAGAATGTAGATGCCTGAAATTCTTCGGATCAAACAACTCTCTGCGGGATACGGGCCACTGCGTGTTCTGCATGAAATTGATTTCACTGTAAGCGAAGGCGAACGTATTGGCCTAGTGGGATTGAATGGTCATGGAAAAACTACCTTAATTCGCGCCATTACACATATGACGGGATGGCAACAGGGATCAATTAAATTGGATGGTGAAGAAATTGGGGGAACAAGATCTCTTGGGGCAGGTCGGCGCACTGCTGCTTTGGTCAAAAAGGGGATTGCTGTGGCACCCCAGGGTGATGCAATATTTCCAGGTTTGAGCGTGCGCAAACATCTTGAATGTGGCGCACATACGAAATTGGCTTGGCGCAATAGACGCAGGCGTATCGACGAGATTTTGCAAATCTTCCCACCACTGCGCAGTTTGCAACATAACTTGGTCGGAAAACTCTCAGGCGGCGAGCGGCGCATGGTGTCCGTAGGGCGCATGTTGATGAGCGATGCGCGGCTCTACCTTATCGACGAACCCTCGCTTGGACTGGCCCCTAAGATATCGCAGCGTGTGATGGATGCACTTTGGGCACTGCCAGTCACAGGAGCGATGATCATCGCAGAGCAGAATGTTAGTCTCCTTAGCGGTCGGGCCGATAGAATTCTGGGGATGCATGCGGGTCGCATGCGGGGAGATATTGGACATGTGGAATTAAACTGATGGATTTGGGGCTTATTATATATGCACTTAATTTGGCATCGATCTATGCTCTGATGGCGATTGGAATTTCGATTTTGTGGTCGAGCGTCGGCATGATCAACATGGCCCACGGTGCAACATTTGCCACTTCTGGCTATGCGGCTTGGTTTGTAAGTGGCGCCTTAAAGCCCGCGATTGCGGCAACTTTTGGGAAAACTGTGATGGCCAGCGTGATGATGGCGAGCGTTGTGATGTTATCGGCTGTCTTGGCTGGTGCGTTTTGTGGGGCAGTAATTTATGCGCTTGCGTTCTTACCTATCCATGACAAACCCAATTATTCGGTGCGCAGTCTGATCATTACGCTCGCGCTTAATATTGGCGTAGTCCAATCGCTCTTGTGGTATTTCGGACCACGTAATCGGGGGCTACCCAAAGTTTTTGGATTTGGCCGGTGGGAGCTTTTGGATACCAAAATCCGTTATGATCAGGCTGGTACCATTGTTGGTGCGAGCCTTGTCATGATTTTGACACTTGCTTGGCTAAGATATTCTCGTCGAGGTCTCGAAGTGCGCGCGATGATGCAAAATGCCGAAGGTGCAGCTTATTCAGGGATTTCTAGACAGGCGACGGCTTTGCCGGTTCTGATGCTTACCGGAGCTTTGGCAGGCGTTGCGGCAGCGCTTTTGAGCCAGACTATCTTTGTCAGCCCGACAGCGGGGGTGATACCTCTTGTAAAAGGTTTAACGATTGCGCTTCTAGGCGGACTTGGCTCTGTATCAGGTGCCGTTGCAGCGGCCATCCTGATCGGTTTTCTTGAAGCCATTGTTGGAGTGATCCCATTTCTTGGGCAACGCTATGTTATGTTTGCCACATTTTCTTTCATCATTCTGGTTTTGATCTTTCGCCCAAGGGGGATTGGTGGACTTTTGGATAATACACGCGAATGACCGTGAAAACCTACTATAAAGTCCGACGACGTCCATGGGAATACAAGCTTTCTCCAGATGGAAAGGTGGCGCGCAATCGGTTGCGGTTGCCCTTCACACGCCGCCATTTTTTGAAATGGCGGGATGCCTATAATCCAAAGTCGTTAAAACGCGAACGGCGCTTGGCGGATAAAAAGCCATTGTGGTGGACCATTGGGCTTTTAGCCTTTGTAGTTGTGACACCGTTCTTATCCAATTCTATGATTTCCATCGCTGCAATTTTTTGTATTTATGCTTCCATAAATTTGCTCTGGACGTTGATCGTGGGAACGGCAGGTATTTTTTCGCTTGCTACGCTCGCAATTGTTGGAGTATCCGGTTATGCTGCTGCGGCTTCGAACGTCTTTCTAGGACTGCCTTGGCCTTTTATTTTGCTGGTTGGGCCTATGGTGGGATTTGTTGCAGGAAGTATTTTGGCCGCCCCATCCACACGCCTAGATGGTCTTTACTATGCACTTTTGACGATGGGCGTTGCCGAGATATGCAGGGTTTTTGTCACGCAATTACGTAGCCTCACGCAAACCAATGGTGCCATCACACAAGTCGACAGCTTTATCCCCGAAGACTGGTTTTTACAAAGACCTGGGTTGCTTTTGGGCTTCGCTGGCGCATTTTGCCTTTTGCTCGGTTCTTTGCTGTTGTGGCGATTGATCAATTCTGAACGTCTAGGACTGTTGTTGCGGACTGCAAAAACGGGCCGAGAGGATGAGGCCTTTGCCGAAGCTGTTGGCATTGATTTCAGACGTGCGCGTCTCACGGTCTTCGTTTTATCGTCATCCGCGCTTGGTTTGGTGGGTGGATTTTACGCGATGTATTTCAAATCAATTTCGCCAAACATCTTTTCGCTGGATCAATTACTTTTGCTTTTTGCGATGATGGTGATTGGTGGGCTTGGGCGTGCCGAAGGGGCCGTTGTTGGGGCTGCAATCGTGACATTGATTGATAAAGGTTTTATCGAAATTGGACCGCTGCGCATCATTCTTGTGGCCGCCATAATGTTGGTCGTGACGATTTTTGCGCGTGAAGGTCTAACCGGTGTGCGAGATCAATTCAGAGATTTCAGAAAACGCAAATCTGGCGAACGTCGTGCCCAGAGGACTGAAAAAGGAGGAGAGGCAATGCCAGAAGAAGCCGTTGAAGTACATGATAAATAAGAGCTTTTTTATCGCCGTTTCAACAAACGTCTCAGAGAGCGTCTCAAAACTCTCATCACGCCAGAACTGATTGCAGAACATAAAGCTGATCCTCTTGGCCACCATTCTGATAATCTCGCGCGGGTTCTAAACTATTTTCGGCGCGGTGAGATGGCCGATAAGTATGTGATCATGCGTCTCAAAGACGGAGAAGAGTATTATCGTATTATGGCAGTTTCAGGCGTGCGCGGATTGCCCCCGCGCGTTGTAGATGATCGCGAATATTATGATCTCAATGATGCCTATCATGCTGTATTTATTCTGCGCATAAATGACCTTATGGAGAGTTAAAAATGACTGATATCCGCCTTTTTGGATATTCTGATCCTTTGGCTGCAAAGCTAACACAAACTGTCGATTTTAAAATTTCTGCTGAAGGTACAACAGAAGCATCAGTTGAAATCGTCCGTCTTGTACATGGGGATTATAATCCCAAGGGCCCGGGTTTTATTGAAGAACCAGTCGGCACTGATTTGCCCAAATCTATTGCTGTTAAACGTCAATATACGCAAAATGGTTCCTTCGCACGGGTGGGAAATGAGCGCGGGCTTTTATCTCCAAAAGGCTCATTTAGCGTCTTTGCATTTATTTGGCCTTCTTTGCCCGGCAAAGTGCGTCAAACTATTATGGGTTCTTGGAATGTGAATGAGTCCAAAGGTTATGCTCTTGGGATCAATCCTCAGGGAAAACTTGAATTTTGGGTTGGTGATGGAAAAAATGTTGATCAGGTGACTGCGGATGTTCCTCTTATTTCTAAGGTCTGGGTGCTGGCGGGGGTAAGCTATGAACTGGCCACAGGTGAAGCGCGTTTAATGCAAATAAACGTGCAAAACGCATGGAATTCGCACATCGGGCCAGTGACGCCTTATGACCATAATTGCCATATTGTGGAAACTCTGCGCGTTAAACCTGTCGCTTCTAGTGGAGACTTTTACCTGGCGGGTGCACAAGAACATAATTCTGAACGCGGTTGCTTTGTCTCATTGCTTTATAATGGAAAAATTGATCGATCAGGCATAGTTGAGCGTGCTTTATCGGCCGCTGATATGGCCACTATCGCGCAAGGCTCTGTACCCTTTGAAGCATTGGCATATTGGGATACGACCGTGGGATATACAAATTACGGGATTGGGAATGTGATCTGCGACACAGGACCTCATAAATTAAATGCCATCGGCGTCAACCGACCCGTGCGTGCTTTGACGGGCTGGAATTGGACGGGGCGTGACGACAGTTTTCGACTAAACCCTGATCAATATGGTGGTGTGGCCTTCCATGATGATGCTATGACCGACTGCAAATGGGAGACCTCAATTAGTTGGATACCGTCTGAGCAATTACGCTCTGGGGTTTATGCGCTTAAGGTCACGGCAGGCGATCAGGTTGATCGTATTCCCGTAATTATACGCCCCAATAAACCGCGAGCACGTATTGCTGTGCAGATGTCCACCTTTACATATCTCGCTTACGCCAATGAACATTTAAGTTTTGAGGCCCAAATTGCGCAGGCAATTGTGGCCCATACGCCGGTTATTTCAGCCAATGATATCGAATATGAAAAGCTGCAGGAATTTGGGCTTTCCACCTATGATCATCACACGGATGGGGCAGGTGTGTGCTATTCGTCTTGGAAAAGACCGATTATAAACATCCGTCCCGGATATCGGATGGCGGGCATGACTTTTCCTTGGGCGCTGCCTGCTGATCTTTCGTTACTTTGGTGGCTGGAACACGCAGGTTTTGATTATGATTTGATCACTGATCACGATGTACACCAAGAAGGCCTAGACGCGCTCAGCCCATATAAAGCAATTATCAATGTCACCCATCCAGAATATTACTCTGAAACCATGCTGGATGCCACAGAAAGCTATCTTACAAGTGGGGGCCGCATTCTCTATATCGGTGGAAACGGATATTATTGGGTGACTTCTACATGTCAGGATGATCCCTCTTGCATAGAAGTGCGCAAACTTGATGCGGGATCACGCGCATGGCAGGCAGAGGCCGGAGAAGGCTATCTCGCCAGCACGGGGGAGCGCTCTGGCTTATGGCGGTCTCGGGGGAGGGCGCCTCAAAAACTTGTAGGTCTGGGCTTTACAGCGGAAGGTATGGACCGGTCCGAAGCCTTTGAACGCATGCCCGACAGTTTTCACAAACGCGCGGCGTGGATATTTGAAGGTATAGGCGAAGAAGAGTTGATTGGTGACTTTGGGCTCGCGCAAGGTGGCGCTGCAGGGATAGAGCTTGACCGCTACGATCTTGCGCTTGGTACGCCGCCGAATACACTTCTGCTGGCGTCAAGCTGCGGTCACACTGACAATTACCCGTTGGTCTCTGAGGAAATCACTTATGCGTTTCCCGGGCGTGGTGGATCACAAGATCCTCAGGTGCGCGGAGATATGATTTATTTCAATACACCTAATGATGGTGCGGTTTTTGCGGCGGGATCGATTGCATGGAGTCAGGCGCTTCCATATCACGGTGGGGAAAATAATGTTGGGACAATTATGCGCAATGTTTTGAACGCTTTTAAAAAGGATGGAAAATTACCTGGTTCTGGGTATACTGGGGAGGAAAAGCTATGGAGATAACAGGTCTTCAACGGATGGGGGACATATTCGTTGGCCAGCAGTCTGGAAATCTTTTCTGACTTTGTTTCAGAAGTGAGTGCGCGCGCAACGCAGCAGGACGCACAACAACTGGCGTGCTGGGCAGTAAATCGCCTTTCTAACGACGTTGGGTTTGATTGCGCGTGGTATGGGTGGGCACAACTGAGCGCGCATGATATCGAAATTTATGCAAATTCTACCTTAAATCTGCCAAAAAAAAATACTACTGTGACTGGCAAGATATGTCAGAGCAAGACCTGCTGGCGCTAGCCGTTCTTTCTAATCCGAATCGAGTAGCAACATATGATCGGGGGGCATCAGATCATACGGAAGGGATGGTGGCGCTTTCTGATGGCTATGGGCTCAGTAAAATGGCAACGGCCATGCACTTTAAACCCGGTCGGCTGGCGTCTTTCTATCTCTCCAGCTACCGCGGTGGGAAGTTAGCAAAAAACTGGTCAGAAGATGAGCGTGTATTTCTGAAATGTGCCATTGATCAACTGTCCACTGCGATGGAGTTGACTACGAATGAACATTTGCCACGATCTCCATCAAAAACGGTGAGCATTTTTGCGAATGAAAATGGACGGGGTATCCTAGGCTTAGAAAATCTCAAAAATCATCTCAGTGCTCATTTATTTAATTGGGATGGGGAACGCTTACCCAAGCCGCTCAGAGACATTGTGACCCAACCGGGACATCATATGCTCAGAGATCTTAATTTGATGGTCGTGAGTGAGGCGGCTTCTGGAGAAAACTCTATGGGACTTCATAAGCTTACATTGAGGCCACTTACAAGTTTTGATCTTTTGACCAAACGGGAACAAGCCGTTGCCGCAGTCTTGGCGCAAGGGAAAAGCCATAAAGAGACGGCACGTATCCTTGGAGTCGCACCCTCCACAATCCGTAACCAAACGCAGTCGATCTATTCCAAATTGAATGTGGATAACCGTGTATGTCTGGCGGCGCATCTACCAGTATAGGTTCGTTTGCAGAACGTTTTTTCCGTAAGTGATTTGATATGCTGTGTTTCGTATTTTTTGACACATTATATCTGCTAAATATCTGCTAATACGCCCCTAAGTGGGTTTAATCCGATCCATAATATAGGGACGATCATTACGCAAAGAGGGGATTTGGCGACGTGCTTTTGCTGGGGCTTCTAGGTCGAGATCAACAGTCACAATGCCGGGTTTTATACCGCCCATATCCACGATGACGTCCCCCCAAGGAGACACAATCATGGAATGCCCCCATGTTTTGCGCTCGTCTTCATGCCTGCCGACTTGGGCGGCAGCGACAATCCACATCCCATTTTCTACGGCACGCGCGCGTAAAAGTAACTCCCAATGGGCTTTGCCTGTAGGAACCGTAAAGGCGGAAGGAGCAAAGGTTAAAACTGCACCTTGCTGGGCCAATTCCCGATAAAGCATAGGAAAGCGGAGATCATAACAGATGGTCATTCCCAAAGGGCCAAATTGTGTTTCCACCAAAACAGCTCTGTTACCGGGGCTGTATCTTTCTGATTCACCAGTTGGTTTATTACCTTCGAGAAAGACGTCGAAAAGATGTATTTTATCATAGCTGGCGACTACCGTTCCAGATGGGGAAATCAGCGTTGCATGATTTCTGAATTTTGTTTGTGGACCTTTGACCGGGGTGGAGCCAGCCTGAATCCAAATCTTATAAGTTTTCGCCTGTTCCTGACAAGCAAGGATAAAAGGATCTTGATCTGGCGATGTGATGCTTTGACGAAGCTCGCCTGTGTTTTTATTCATGAGCCCCACTACTTCGGGCAAGGCGAGCATTTCGGCATCTGCATCAGCTGCTGCTTTAACAATTTGGGATAAGTTTTCTATATTAGATGCGTGAGTTTTAGCAGACGTTGTTTGCGCAAGGCTAAGACGAAGATTTTGAGACATAATGTATCAATCCAATAGAAGTAACTATAAAAGGTTTTCAGAAATAAACCCACACCGCAATCATTTGTTGGTCGCGTGGCTTATTCGACTTGGAAAAGAGCAGATTAAAAAACCTGTCTTAAACTTTTACAAAATAGTAAATAATGACGAGGGCGCAGCTTGTAGGCGAAGTATTACACGCGAAACAGAGATAAATCTCATTGTCAATAAATTGAACTTGCTCTAAGAAATTCTGCTAGATATCGTCGTTTCCTTGTATTTTAAATACGTACGCAGCCAAGGCGCCACCGACAAGGGGGGCAACTATATACAAGGGCATCCATTCTCCACCAGTTCCATCTAGCAAAGCACCAATGGATAATCCTATTCCGACTGCTGGATTGAACGCAGCACCTGAAATACCTCCGCCTGCAAACGCGCCACACATAACCATAAAACCAATTGCTAATCCATAAAAAGAGTTATTTTGCGTACCCTTGGCGGTCGCAACATTTAAGACTGTCAAGGCAAGCGCAAAAGTGAACAAGAACTCAATCAAAGCAGAAGAAATCAAGGGTAAATTTGGATTTGGTGCTATAGGAACAGATCCCTCGCTAATATAGTTGCCAAGAAGAGACGCAATGATCGCACCTAAGGTCTGAAACATCATATATGGTAATACTTCAGAACGGGGTAAAGCGCCACGTAAAAACGCTGCTAAAGACACAGCTGGATTGTAGTGACCGCCTGATATATGGCCCCCCATGAAAACCATAACAGCTAAGGTTCCACCGATTGCCAGTGGAGCCATAGGCTGCTGTGCGATTACACACAGCGTGATTGTAAAAACTAGAAAAAAAGTGCCAATGAATTCTGTTACGTATTTACCCAAGGTTTGTCCCCATAGATTCAAAGTTAAATATCATGTGTTGATTAATGCTGTTTTATAAAGGTTATTTCAAGAAAAAATTTTTGTGAAAAACTAACTTAATTTAAAGGAAGAAATTTTTGTGAAAACAAAGTTCAAATTTTCCCTTATTTTTTGCGCAGGACAATGACTAGCCCCCGCTTAGGGCTCTATATTCATGAATAGGGCTAGCACATTTAGTAACTTCAGTATGATTATAATACTCTTGTTTGACGATTGGCGGCCAAAACCACCAAGTTGATTAGCACGAGCAGGAAACGAACGGTCATTTGGCTGGCCATTTTTGCGAACAAGCGAATATTCCCAACCTGATGTCATATCTTTTTAGGATCCATCGGTACGAAAACCAATTGCAGTTCGAGGAAATTATTGTGGACCTTGCAAATTACCTACTTACGGTCTCTAGATTTGTTGTTGGAAATGCATTTTATGATGGAATACGGATACGAGGAAAATTTTCCCGAAACCTGTTTAAAAATTGTGTTGGCGTGTAACCATATTAATCCTTTTGACCGGTGTAGTATATAAGGATGAGCAGGTAACTAAAGAGTTTCTTGTTGTTTGAAAAAATATGCAACTATGTTCTTGCCAATTTGGTTTTAAGACCGACAACGTATCTTGATTTACAATAAAGGCCCCGTTCAAAAGTCTTAGCCTACCTTAAATCAACTTCTTAAGCGAAGCTGTCCGGCATAGAAGCTTTCTTACGAGCGACATAGTCAGTCAGTTCCTCTTCCACCACGACATCAATTGTCGGTTTTTGGTAGTTATTGATCATTTTTTCCACGCGCTCGGCTGCCAACGTAATCGTGTCGCGTGCGCCCTCTTCTTGCCAAGTTTCAAAGGGTTTATAATCTAAAAGTTCTGTGCGCCAGAAGGCAGTTTGGAAATTTTCCTGAGTATGAGCGCAGCCCAAGTAATGACCGCCAGGCCCAACCTCGCGGATGGCATCTAATGCCTGGGCTTTTTCATCGATTTGAACTCCATTGGCAATATGGTGCAAAATACCAAGCTGATCTGCATCCATGGCAAATTTTTCAAAGGATGAGACCAATCCGCCTTCGAGCCAGCCACAGGAATGCAACATAAAATTCACACCACCCATCAGAGCAGCTTGGAGCGTATTAGAACTTTCGTAAGCTGCCTGCGCATCTGGTAATTTTGATCCACACAGCCCACCACCTGAGCGATACGGTAGCCCAAGACGACGTGCCAATTGGCCTGCGCCAAATAGAATTTGGCTGGCTTCTGGTGTGCCGAAAGTTGGTGCGCCAGAATTCATATCAATGGATGTCACAAAAGTGCCGAAGATCACCGGCGCGCCAGGGCGTATCAGCTGCGAATATGAAATTCCGGTCAAGACTTCGGCCAAGACCTGCGTCAAAGTTCCCGCCACAGAAACAGGCGCCATCGCACCGCCGACAATAAAGGGCGATACAACGCAAGCTTGGTTGTTTTTCGCATAAACTTCTAACGCCCCCATCATCACATCGTCAAATGTCATTGGAGAGTTGATGTTAATAAGGGATGTCATAACGGTGTTATTTTGAACAAATTCCTTACCAAACAGGATATCACACATCTCTACACTGTCTTGCGCCCGCGAGGGTTCGGTGACTGACCCCATAAAAGGCTTGTCTGAAAAGGTCATGTGGGCCAGTAACATATCAAGATGGCGTTTATTTACAGCTATATCTGTTGGCTCGCACACTGTACCGCCAGAATGATGAAGCCACTTGGACATATAACCTAACTTCACAAATTTCTGAAAATCTGTGATCGTGGCGTAGCGGCGACCACTGGCCAAGTCTCTGACAAACGGCGGGCCGTAAACGGGTGCGCAGACAAGCGATTTACCACCGATTTCTACGGTTTTTTCTGGGTTGCGCGCATGTTGTATGATCCGTGAAGGTGCTGTTGCACAGAGTTTGCGCGCAAGACCTCTCGGAATATGGACGCGCTCACCTTGTACTTCTGCGCCGACACCTTTCCAAAGTGCAAGTGCTGATGGATTGTTCACAAAATTCACCCCAACCTCTTCGAGGATCTTTTCTGCGTTCGCTTCGATGATCTCGAGGGCTTCTTCGGAAAGAATTTCAAAATTTGGGATATTGCGTTCGATGAATCGTGCAGTTTCAATTTTAACAGAAGTGCGTTCCGCGCGGCGTGCCGCGCCGCCGCCACCTCGTCTTCGCGTCTTTGTTTTTAGGTCATTCATATTTTGCCCTTCCCCAATGCCTATGCATTGGCATAGGACTTTGGTAAGCGCTGAGCACTTCTTCGCCAATGCTGTTTACGCCCTTTGGGTGGGGAATGCGACATTCACTCTGTTATTGTATGAATTGATAATCCTCAGAGTTACCCTTGCCTTTGGCATATTTCCGTCTTACGACGCGATCATGACCAAGCTTTTTCATGACCGTCTTCTTATCATCGATTTTGGCAGTCAAGTGACTCAGCTCATCGCGCGGCGTTTGCGCGAGATTAATGTTTATTGTGAAATCCATCCTTTTCAGAATGTCACGGCCAATTTTTTGAAAGAATTTAATCCCAAAGCCGTGATACTTTCAGGAGGCCCAGGCTCTGTGTTTGAAGAAGGCGCACCACAACCACCAGAACAGGTTTTTAAAATGGCTGTGCCTGTTCTTGGTATTTGTTATGGTCAGCAGATCATGATGAATATGCTGGGTGGAAAGGTAGAGCGTGGGCAAGGGACAGCAGAATTTGGCCGGGTCTATGTAACACCCTCTGCAGGTGTCCTCCCGCTTTTGGAGGGTTGGTTTGAACAGGGTAAAGAACAAGTTTGGATGTCACACGGCGATCACGTGAGCGCAATTGCGCCAGGCTTTGAGGTTTATGGAACTTCTCCGAATGCACCCTTCGCCATTACTGCCGATCCCATGCGCCAATTCTATGCCGTCCAGTTTCATCCCGAAGTTCATCATACGCCCAATGGTGCCAAGTTTTACGAAAACTTCGCACGTTTAGCTGGTTTTGCGGGCGACTGGACGATGTGTGCCTACCGTGAACAGGCGATTGCCGCGATCCGCGCCCAAGTTGGTGATAAGAAAGTCGTATGTGGATTATCTGGCGGTGTAGACAGCTCTGTAGCTGCAGTTTTGATCCATGAAGCGATCGGTGACCAGTTGATATGCGTATTTGTGGATCACGGCATGTTGCGCAAGGGTGAGGCTGAGGAAGTGGTCAGCATGTTCCGCGATCATTACAAAATGCCTCTTATTCACGTAAAGGAAGAGGAATTATTTCTTGGTGCATTGGAAGGCCAGTCAGAACCGGAAACCAAACGGAAAATCATAGGCAGTCTTTTTATAGACGTTTTTCAAAAAATTGCAGATGATATTGATCAGGCCGAATTTCTAGCACAAGGTACGCTTTACCCTGATGTGATTGAATCCGTTTCATTTAACGGAGGTCCGTCGGTCACGATTAAGTCACACCATAACGTCGGCGGTCTTCCTGAGAAAATGGGATTGAAACTTATCGAACCGCTACGAGAATTGTTCAAAGACGAAGTTCGTGCTCTAGGGCGTGAACTTGGTTTGCCAAAAAGCTTTATCGGGCGCCATCCCTTCCCAGGACCAGGTTTGGCCATTCGCTGCCCTGGGGAAATTACACGCGTAAAGCTCGAAATTTTGCGCGAAGCAGATGCTGTATTCATTGATCAAATCCGCAGGCACGGTCTTTATGACGATATTTGGCAAGCTTTCGCTTTAATTCTACCTGTCAAAACTGTCGGCGTAATGGGTGATGGACGAACATACGATTATGCCTGCGCCTTACGCGCGGTGACATCTGTGGATGGCATGACCGCAGATTATTATTCCTTTAGCCACGACTTTCTCGGAGAGACCGCAACACGCATTATTAATGAGGTCAAGGGGATTAACCGGGTGACATACGACATCACGTCAAAACCACCAGGTACGATTGAGTGGGAATGAGATAAAATTCAATGCATATTTTCTATTAAACAATAACTTATATTGTAAAATTAAATTATATTTTTCTAGTTTTTTTTAATAAAATCCATCTTGTGAAAATTAATAATCAAAAATGAAGCAAAAATAATTTATCCAACTTTGCAATCAGACAATTTGTACCTAATGATACAAATAGAGTTATCTTTATTTGGGAACAATGTGACTTGGTTCGTAATTGGAATAATCCAAATTTTGATATACAGCGTAAATTAAATTTTCAAAAAGAGTTGTTCTTTGTTGGATTGTTGAATGATGAAATTATTGCAACAGCCATGTTTGGATATGATGGACACAGAGGGTGGTTGAATTATTTTGTGGTTCTGCCAAATTTTCAAAAATTAGGTTTTGGCAAACAACTTATGACATTTGGTGAAATGGCGTTGATAGAAAAAGGATGCCCAAAATTAATGTTCAAATTATAAATGATAACACCAAAGCAACAAATTTTTACCAAAAAGTGGGATACAAAGAAGACGCAGTTGTCAGTTTTTGAAAGAAATTAATCGGGGATTAATCTAACAAACACCTATCATACAATCTTGACAAACGACTTAGCCATTGCATTTATTTTATTGATGGTTACGCATCCTTAAAAAATCAAAGAGTGGTTTTTAATACGTTTCAGATTTTTTGTTAAGCAAATCGTTGAAATTGTCCTTATACCACTCAATAGTTTTGTCTAGGCCAGTACTGATATCAATAGCTGGCGCAAATCCTAAAGCTTTAATTTTAGAAATGTCAGGACAACGTGCCTGAGTGCCACCAACGTGAGTGTCCTTTGTATCCTCGATTACATAGTCGACTGAGAATTTATTGGCAATTTTGTCAAGTAATTCTCGAATGCTTAACATTTCAGTATTCCCGATGTTGTAAACATTTACCCCTGTATTTCTCTCTGAGGCTATTTGAATGCCCTTAATAATGTCGTCGACATAGCAAAAAGCCCGTTGAGCACTCAGTGACCCCTTGGGCTTAATCCTAATTTTATCGACTTTTCTGATTTTTCTAGTTCCA
Source organism: uncultured Alphaproteobacteria bacterium (assembly GCA_913051655.1). GTDB lineage: Bacteria > Pseudomonadota > Alphaproteobacteria > Rhodobacterales > Rhodobacteraceae > LFER01. Next base: position 5 of record CAJXHI010000048.1, on the reverse strand, counting down.
TAAGC
>CAJXHI010000047.1 GCA_913051655.1 uncultured Alphaproteobacteria bacterium | reverse complement strand
AGATAGACAATTCCAAACGATGACAAAAGGATTGTTGCCGCAAAAAGTGTGATGGCGAGATTTGTTTTGCGGTTCGCTGTTAACTGAGTGCCGCGGTCCTCAAGTGGGAGGACATTCAGCCATTCAATCACATCCTCAGTCTTTTCCTTTTGGGACAGAAGCAACAGAATATCCCCGGGCAATAAAGTGAGTTTACGCAAACGGCTCTTTATTTTTTTGCCGCTTCGCGATACTCCCATCAGAATAGCACCCTGACGCCACGCAAGCCCGACGGTTTCTACAGATTTCCCGTTCAACCGAGAGGTTTCTGTCACCACAACTTCGCTGAGGCTTAACCCGTTACCATCTGCAGTTAAAAGAGCTTCACGTTTTTCATCACAAAAATCGAGTTTCAGTTGCGTGCGAAATTCGTCCAAGGCATTTGACGCTGCATCAAGCACAATCGTATCTTGTTCCAAAAGAGAGGTGTTTTGCGCAGCACCATAAAGCCTTTTCCCCTCTCTGATCAGGCCAAGGATTTGGACATCGCAATCGCTTGCTGCTCCATTCAATTCGCGCAGTTGGGTCCCAACAAGATCACTGTCAAGCGGCACGGTAAGTTCAGCGATAAAGTGGTCTTGTGCCTTTTCGGACAACGACGCGCTATCGCGTTTAGGGATCAGTTTCCATCCAAAGAGCCCGATGAAAGTAATACCCGCCAAGGCCACTATGCCCCCGACTGGCGCAAAATCAAACATTTGAAAAGGGCTGCCGAGGGCCTTTTCGCGAAATGACGAAATAATGATATTTGGGGGTGTCCCGACCAAAGTTGCCATTCCGCCTAAGATCGTTGCAAAGCTGAGAGGCATAAGAGACAGCGCCGCCGCACGTTTTGCTTTTTTCGCGGTTTGTACATCTACGGGTAGCAACAACGCCAAAGCGGCTACATTGTTCATAAATGCGGACATCACCGCACCAATTATGCCTATGAAACCGATATGCATGGACAATGATCGGGACGCATCAATAAAGGTTTTTGTAATCAAATAAACCGCCCCCGAGCGTACCAAGCCTGCAGAGACCACCAGAACCAGGGCCACAATGATGGTTGCAGGATGACCAAATCCGGAAAATGCGTCTGAACTTGGAACAACGCCGGTCAAAACACCGATCACTAACGCAGAAAATGCTACGAGATCGTAACGGATACGTCCCCAAAGCAACAGGATAAAGATAGCGCCAAAAAGCGAAAATAAAATTAGTTGATTATCAGTCATTGCTCATAAGTTCGCATTCTGCGTTATTTAATAGATAACTTTTCACTGATGAGAAAGCCGTATTACTGATGATAATGGTCACTGGTTTATTGCAACGGCTTAAATCAACTCTGGTTTTGATGTGAGCAATTACTCTAGGTGGTGTGGATATTTTTGAAAAAGCTCAATTTTGATTATTTTAGGAGCAAAATTATGGCTCGTGTAGATACGTAAAAATGATTTTTGGTTCAGCTGAAACGCAACGAAGTCAATCTTTCTACTGGAAATTCAGATCGACAAACGCACCTTTCTGCTGATTTTAACACTTTCAAATGTGAGTTGATAGATCTGATTGTGTCCAGCGTTCCAGACAGGCTGCATTTTGCCGTCTCAAATAGGATAGAAAGCTTTGTTTGACCTTTGCGTAATTGCCCACAATACTGTTGTGATGTGGCGTAAGGGTTTTTGTTATCTCCTGCCTAATTCTCTGACGGTTGACCTTTATGAAATCTTCGAAAATTAAGACCAGTAAGATTAAATTACTGCCTTCACAGGATCCGCATAGCGTCAGAGCAGACAAAGAAAGAAATCTTGAAGCTGCTATCGGCAAAGAGGTGCGCGATTTTCGCCAAAGCAAGAAAATCACTGTAAAAGAACTTTCTGATCAGACTGGCCTATCTATGGGCATGTTATCCAAGATTGAAAATGGGGTGACATCCCCATCGCTGACCACTTTGCAATTGCTCGCCAACGCCCTTGGCGTACCTGTGACAGCGCTGTTCCGCCGTTACGAAGAAGATAGGGAAGCCGTCCATACAAAGGCTGGAGAAGGAGTCGAAATCGTCCGCCAAGGCACGCGTTCTGGTCACCAGTATAGGCTACTTGGTCATATTGGCGCCAATGCCAGCGGTGTTTTTACAGAACCCTACCTGATCACGTTAAGTCGAGAATCAGATGTTTTTCCGACCTTTCAACATGATGGGCTGGAAATGCTTTATGTTTTAGAAGGACAGGTCAAATATCGTCACGGGTCAAAGCTTTATCATTTGGCGCCCGGCGACACTTTGTTTTTTGATGCAGACGCACCCCATGGTCCCGAAGTATTGATTGAGCTGCCGGTTAAATTTTTGTCTGTGATTTCCTACAAAAGCACTTAAAAGCCTTTTTTGACATGCGCCTCAGCAGGGCCGAGATTTATTTTGGCCAAAGATTTAATATGGCTGATCAGCGCACTACACTTGCGTGTATATATTCGCCATTTTGACAATAAACTGAAGAGTGTTTTAAAAAAAGGGGGTTGCAAAGATATTCCTCTTAGTTGATTTTCTTTCACAGCAGTAATGTTTTTAGCAAAAAAAAATTTTTAGAGGAGCAAAATGATGTGTGGAATTGTTGGGCTTTTCCTCAAAGACAAAGCGTTGGAGCCTAAGCTTGGTGAAATGCTCAGTGGGATGTTGATCACCATGACTGATCGTGGTCCCGACAGTGCCGGAATCGCTATTTATGGTCAAGCTCAGAAAGGTCGTAAAAAGCTCACCGTGCAGTCCGGAGGTGGACTTGCAGATTATGCAAGTCTTCAGAGTGATCTTGCCACCTTCTTAGGGTCCGAGATAAAAGTTACGGCAAATGACACACATGCCGTCATTGATGTGGCAGAAGATCAGGCTCAAGAGTTGCGTGAACTTTTGTCTGAAAAGCATGTAGATATTCGTGTTATGAGCCAAGGAGAAAGTATCGAAATCTATAAAGAGGTTGGACTGCCTGGTGAAGTGTTAGAACGGTTTCATGTGCCGTCTATGGCCGGAAGCCACGGGATTGGTCATACGCGCATGGCTACTGAGTCCGCTGTGACAACAGATGGCGCGCATCCTTACTCGACAGGACCGGATCAATGTCTTGTGCACAATGGATCTCTTTCAAACCATAATGCTTTGCGGCGCAAACTGACCCGAAATGGTATTAAGATTGAAAGTGAAAATGACACAGAGGTGGGTGCTGCGTACCTGACGTGGAAAATGTTGCAAGGAGATAGCCTCCGTGAAGCATTGGAAAGTTCTTTGAAAGACCTAGACGGTTTTTTCACTTTTGTTGTTGGGACCAAAGACGGCTTTGGCGTCTTGCGTGATCCGATCGCTTGCAAACCTGCAGTCTTGGCTGAGACGGATCAATTTGTCGCCTTTGGCAGCGAATACCGCGCTTTGGTGAACCTTCCTAGTATCGAAGATGCGCGGGTCTGGGAGCCGGAACCCGCAACTGTTTATTTTTGGAGCCATTAAAATGTTGAGTTATGACCTTGCCGCAGAGGGATTGCGCGGCCTTAACGAAGCGCTTCAGGCACAAAGCGCAGATATCAATCAGGCCCATTGGGATGTAATCAATCCCAAGGGAAGCCACGCCATTGCAGTCGGCTTGGACGCACCGATAGACGTGACGGTTCATGGATCAACAGGATATTACTGTGGCGGAATGAATAAACAGGCCAATATCCGCGTCAAAGGTTCAGTTGGACCGGGGGTCTGTGAAAACATGATGTCAGGCAAAGTAGTGATCGAAGGGGATGCCAGTCAATACGCAGGTGCGACCGGTCATGGGGGTCTTTTAGTGATCAAAGGCAATGCAAGCTCACGCTGTGGAATTTCCATGAAGGGGATCAATATCGTCGTGCATGGCAATATTGGCCATATGTCGGCATTTATGGCACAGGCCGGAAATCTTGTGGTTTGCGGAGACGCGGGCGACGCGCTTGGCGATTCACTTTATGAGGCGCATCTTTTTGTACGTGGGTCGGTAAAAAGCCTTGGTGCGGATTGCGTGGAAAAGGAGATACGTCCAGAACATATCGCGGTTCTCAGCGATCTTTTGGCACAGGCAGAAAGCGATGCAAAACCTAAAGAATTCAAACGCTACGGATCTGCGCGCAAACTGTACAATTTTGATGTTGACAGCAACACTTCATATTAAGGCGGGATACAATTTATGGAACCTAATACACCACGCACACTCCCGATCCAATCCACAACTTTCACTAAAGAGGTGAACGCCGAAATTCGTCGTGCTGCTGCCACGGGTATTTACGATATTCGCGGTGGGGGAGCAAAACGTAAAGTACCACATTTTGATGACCTGGTTTTCCTAGGCGCTTCTGTATCCCGCTACCCTCTTGAAGGGTATCGCGAAACTTGTAATACCAAAGTCACCCTTGGAACACGATACGCCAAAAAACCAATTGAGCTTGATATTCCGATCACTATTGCGGGGATGAGCTTTGGCGCGCTTTCAGGTCAAGCCAAAGAAGCGCTCGGGCGTGGAGCCAGTGCCGTTGGAACTTCAACCACGACGGGAGATGGCGGAATGACACTAGAAGAACGTGGGCATTCCTCAAAGCTGATCTACCAATACCTTCCATCACGTTACGGTATGAACCCTGATGATTTGCGCAAAGCAGATGCCATTGAAGTGGTCGTTGGGCAGGGGGCGAAACCTGGCGGTGGGGGAATGCTCTTGGGGCAGAAAATTTCTGGCCGTGTCGCTGAAATGCGAACGTTGCCCAAAGGGATTGATCAACGCTCTGCATGTCGTCATCCTGACTGGACTGGGCCGGATGATCTTGAGATCAAACTTTTGGAATTGCGCGAGATCACCAATTGGGAAGTCCCAATTTATGTTAAAGTTGGTGCAACGCGACCCTATTATGACACAGCGCTTGCAGTCAAATCTGGCGCCGATGTTGTCGTCTTGGACGGGATGCAAGGGGGAACTGCGGCGACGCAGGATGTCTTTATCGAACATGTAGGCATTCCAATCCTAGCCGCTATTCGCCCTGCTGTGCGTGCGCTACAAGATTTGGGTTTGCACCGTAGAGTCCAATTAATCGTTTCAGGTGGCATTCGCAATGGTGCGGATGTTGCCAAAGCTTTGGCGCTTGGCGCAGATGCGGCAGCAATTGGAACGGCTGCGCTGATTGCGCTTGGAGATAACGATCCTAAGTGGGAAGCAGAGTATCAGAAACTCGGCACAACGGCAGGCGCCTATGATGATTGGCACGAAGGGCAGGATCCGGCTGGTATCACAACGCAAGATCCCAATCTGGCTGCACGTCTCGATCCGATTGACGCAGGTCGCCGTCTGCGCAACTATCTCAAAGTCATGACACTGGAGGCACAAACAATTGCACGAGCTTGCGGACACAATGATTTGCGCAATCTTGAACCAGAGGATTTATGCGCCTTGACAGTTGAAGCTGCCGCAATGGCGCAGGTGCCTTTGGCCGGAACAGAATGGTACCCGGGGAAACCCGGAACGCAATACTAAAGCGTTTGGGTAGTATACGGCGAAGCGTGGATAAAATAGGGAGATAATCATGGGCAAAAACTTGGAAAAATTCGCTAAAGACAATGGCGTTAAATATTTTATGATTTCATTCACGGATTTGTTTGGCGGACAGCGGGCCAAACTTGTCCCGACTCAGGCAATTGCGGATATGCAAGAAGAGGGCGCAGGTTTTGCTGGATTTGCCACTTGGCTTGATATGACGCCAGCACATCCAGATATGCTCGCAGTTCCTGATCCGTCGTCTGTGATCCAACTACCATGGAAACCAGAAGTTGCTTGGGTCGCTGCAAACCCAGTGATGGAGGGTGCAGATGTCGCCCAAGCCCCCAGAAATGTCTTGCGCAGGTTAATTGATGAAGCTGCAGGCGAAGGGTTGCATGTAAAAACAGGTATTGAAGCGGAATATTTTCTTTTGACGCGCGACGGTTCTGCATTGAGCGATGAATACGACACTGCAGAAAAACCCTGTTACGACCAACAGGCTGTGATGCGCCGTTATGATGTAGTGCGGGAAATTTGTGATAACATGCTCGCATTGGGGTGGGGACCCTATCAGAATGATCACGAAGACGCGAATGGTCAGTTTGAAATGAACTGGGAATTTGACGATGTTTTGAACACGGCAGACAAACACTCTTTCTTCAAATTCATGACAAAATCTGTTGCAGAAAATCATGGGTTCCGTGCGACCTTCATGCCTAAACCGGTCGAAGATTTGACAGGAAATGGCTGTCATGCGCATATTTCCGTCTGGGATGCCTTCGGTGATAAAGCTAAAACCAATGTCTTTGCCACGCATAAAGGCAAAGGAGAAACTGGGGAACTCGGACTTTCTGATCAGGGAAGGGCATTTCTTGGTGGTATAATGAAACACGCAAGCGCATTGGCCGCTATTACCAACCCGACGGTCAACAGCTACAAACGCATCAATGCGCCGCGCACTATGTCAGGGGCAACTTGGGCACCAAATACAATTACATGGAGCGGCAACAACCGTACACATATGGTCCGTGTGCCAGGGCCCGGCCGATTTGAATTACGACTTCCTGATGGGGCGGTGAACCCCTATTTGCTACAAGCCGTGATAATTGCTGCGGGCTTGGATGGTATTCGAACAAATGCCGATCCGGGTAAGCGTCATGACATCGACATGTATGCCGAAGGTCACAAAGTCCGTGGAGCGCCAAAACTGCCTCTTAATCTTTTGGATGCCTTGCGCACATTCAATAAGGATAAAGATCTCAAAGCGGCGCTCGGTGAGGAATTTTCGGAAGCCTACCTCAAGCTAAAGCATAAAGAGTGGAATTCCTACATGTCCCATCTTAGCTCCTGGGAAAAAGAAAACACGCTCGATATTTAAGCTTCCCTTTCTTATGGTGTAGACGAGAACAAAATGCTCCTGCGCCACTTTTAATTTTAAAGATTTGATATATAAGTTCGCGCAATATTTTCATTAAGGTGAAATAAATGATAACCGAGGCGCGCGAAACTTATTCTCCTGTGTATATAGCAGAGGTCTTGCGAGAAAATAAGGTAATTGCCTCTATCGGGATGAGCCTTAATCCGATCAAGCCGAGTTTTCTGGTTGGACGTTGGCTATCTTTGCGTGGTTTCACAATCATTCCTGTGAACCCTGCCTATGCAGGACAGGAAATGTGGGGCAAGACTACTCGCGGTGAACTCAATGAGATTAAAGAACATGTTGATATGGTGCAGATTTTTCGCCGTTCTGAGGCGGTGCCGGCAATTTTAGAGGCTGCGCTGGAACATTTTCCCAAACTTAAAACTCTTTGGATGCAACTTGGTGTGCGCCATACTGAGGCGGCCACCAAAGCGCGCGCGCATGGACTTGAAGTTGTCCAAGACCTTTGCCCAAAAATGGAATTACAACGTCTTTCGGGTGAATTAGGGCGCTTCGGTGTGAACACAGGGTTTGTCACCTCTCGGCTTCTGCCGTTGATCTAAGATTGCTTACCAGTCGATCCGTCGCCCAGCCCAGTCGAAAAACAATCCTGTATCCTCAGGGCGAAGGCTATCCATGACCTTGAGAAGATTGTTTGCTGCCTCGGCTGGTGACACTGCGGGGTGTTTGCCGACATATTTTTGTGTGAGCGAAGTTCTTACAGTACCAGGATGCAGCGCGATGCAAATGGATTTCGGATGGGTACGCGAAAGCTCAATCGCAGCAGAATGGATAATCTGGTTGAGAGCCGCTTTGGAAGCCCGATAGGAATACCAACCACCCAAACGATTGTCGCCGATAGACCCAACCCTTGCCGACAGCGTAGCAATAATTGTGGCGCGATCATTGTGCAACAACTTGGGGACATGTTTTAATACTAAGGCTGGACCGATTGCGTTAAGTAAAAATTGTTCTTGAAACGCGCCTTTACCGAGGTCTAAGAGCGATTTTTCAGGTCTGCTGTTTTCTGTTTCAAGCCCGCCTGTTGCGATGAACACAATGTCAAATCTAGCTTTTATAGTCCGAAGCATCCGCTCAACGGTGTCTTCATTCGTGATATCAAACCCATCCGATTGACGCGACAGGCCGATAACTTTATCGCCGCGCATATGCCACGCCGCATTAAGCGCGCTGCCCACACCACCACTATTACCGATCAAGAGAATGTTTTTCATGATCTATGACTTAGTTTGGCTATGCCGCAAGTTCAAGAATTTGTGAAACGTTCATTGCCACGCTTGCTCATTTTAAACCGGTGGGCTAAACCCGCCACCGTAAGAAATGGCAGGACGTACCAATGGCCAAAGTAAAGAAATCTCCGCGCCCAAAAGCGCAAACGCCTAAAGGTTTCCGCGATTATTTCGGGGCAGAAGTTCGCGAGCGCAGCGATATGCTTAAAACGATTTCATCCGTCTATCATCGCTATGGGTTTGATGTTTTGGAAACCAGTGCTGTTGAAACGATTGAGGCGCTGGGCAAATTCCTTCCAGATGTAGATCGTCCGAATGAAGGCGTATTCGCTTGGCAGGAAGATGATAGTGATTGGGTGGCGCTAAGGTACGATCTCACAGCCCCTCTGGCCCGTGTATATGCACAGTACAGAAATAACCTGCCCACGCCCTATCGCCGCTATTCGATGGGGCCCGTCTGGCGCAATGAAAAACCGGGCCCGGGCAGGTACAGGCAGTTTTATCAATGCGACGCTGATACGGTGGGTGCGGCTAATATTGGCGCAGATGCGGAAATTTGCATGATGCTTGCTGATGTTTTGGAAGAAGTGGGCATTCAACGCGGGGATTTTGTAATCAAAGTGAACAATCGTAAAGTTCTGAATGGTGTTTTGGATATCATGGGGCTTACCGATCAGGTGCAGCGCGATGCTGTTTTACGCACCATCGACAAATTCGATAAAGTTGGTGAGCCGGGCGTTCGAGACCTATTGGGCAAAGGTCGCCTAGATGCATCAGGCGCCTATATCGACGGCGTTGGGCTAAGTAGTGCGCAAGCCGATCCCGTGATGGCGTTCCTGACATCAAAAGGACAGGACATAGAAGAAACGCTTGCGAACTTACGCGCAGCAGTTGGCGCGTCGACTGTGGGGCAAAGCGGTGTTAATGAGCTTGAAACGATGGCAGGTTTGTTTCAGTCTGGCAGGTATGGGGTTCAGCAGATAGATATTGATCCTTCCGTCGTTCGTGGGTTGGGTTATTATACGGGGCCCGTTTACGAAGCGGAATTGACATTCGAAATTCTGGACGAGAAAGGGCGTAGACGTCAGTTTGGCTCCGTTGCGGGCGGAGGACGTTATGATGACCTTGTCAAACGCTTTACCGGACAAGCAGTTCCCGCAACTGGCGTATCCATCGGTGTTGATCGTCTGCTTGCTGCAGTCGGTCAGAAAGGCCGCATTTCGCCGACTTCTGTCGGGCCAGTGATTGTTACGGTCATGGATCGCGATAGAATGGGCGACTATCAAGCGATGGTCAGCGAATTGCGTACAGCCCGTATTCGCGCCGAGGTGTATCTTGGCAATCCCAAAAATTTTGGCAACCAGCTTAAATATGCGGATATGCGTAACGCTCCCATCGCGATTATCGAAGGTCAGAGAGAAAAAGACAGCGGCGTTGTTCAAATTAAAAACTTAATTTTAGGAAGCAAAATTGCCCAAAGCGCCACTTTGGAAGAATGGAAAGAAAACCCAGCACAACGCGAGGTGCCCCGCACTGAGCTTGTGAGGAGCGTTCAAGCGATGCTCAATGGTCAGGCCTGATGGAGCAAGACCAAAAAATATATGGTCTTTCTCAAAAGCTTCATAGGTTTTTTCAGGATCGTGGTGCGCTTAGTATAGAGCCTGACCTTTTACAGCCTGCAGAGCTTCTGCTTGACCTTTACGGTGAAGATATTCGCGCGCGTGCGTATTTGGCTGCGGATGCTTTACGCGGTGAACAAATGTTGCGACCGGATTATACGGTTCCCGTTGTTCAAATCCATATGGAAGGTCGCGCAAACCCCGCGCGATATACCTATTCTGGGAAAGTATTTCGAAAACAGGAACAGGATGCTGATCGTGCGAGCGAATATATTCAGGTCGGGTATGAATGCTTCGGGGATGACGACCCTGCTGAGGCTGATGCTGAAGTATTTACAGCAATTTCTGCTGCACTTTCAGGCGTTGAGACAGAAGTAAAAACCGGGGACATGAATGTATTAATGGCTGCGGTAAGTGGCCTTCGTGCTTCTGAGTATCGAAAGTCCGCCCTTCTGCGTCACATCTGGCGACCGCGCCGTTTTCGCACGCTTTTGGAGCGCTACGCAGGAAAGCTTAAAAAATCCCCAGAGCGTCAGGCGCTTTTGATGGCAGATAATCCTTTTGACAATGCAGCTCCATTTGTCGGTATCCGAAATAGAGATGATATCGAAGATCGGCTTGTACGGTTGCGACATGATATGGCTGAGCCACCAATTTCAGAAGCGGAGCTTGATGTCTTAAGCGCGATAACAAAACTGAGCGACACATATGAGAAGGCGCTCGGGACGTTGCAGGATCTTGAGAGAGATTTGCCTTCCATTTCAGGGGCCATCAATCGGATTGAGCGCCGTTTGGAGGCGCTCGCTTCACGCGGTATTGATACAAGGTCGCTCACATTTGAGGCCAGTTACGGGCGGACTTCTATGGAATATTACGATGGCTTCGTTTTCGGGTTTTACTGTGCAACAGAAGTTATGGAAACGCCAGTTGCAACTGGCGGACGCTATGATGCTTTGACGCGCCATTTAGGGAATGGGATTGATTTACCGGCGGTTGGTGGTGTCATTCGTCCCGATCTTTTGGTCAAGGCTGAGGGGCAGGGGGCATGACAATTAAGCTTGGTATCCCTTCTAAAGGCCGTCTGATGGAAAGTACCTTTGATTGGTTTGACGCCCGCGGTGTGTATCTTTCACGAACGGGGTCTGAAAGAGAATATTCTGCTGATATAGAAGGCGTTGAAGGTATTGAGCTTGTTCTGATGTCTGCTTCTGAAGTGCCCCGTGAATTGGCTGCTGGCCGCATCCAGTTGGGGATCACTGGCACAGATTTAGTACGGGAAAAATTGGTTAACTGGCCCAAGCAAGTGGATAGTTTGGCCGAGTTTGGATTTGGTCACGCCGATTTAATCATCGCGGTTCCCACATGTTGGATTGATGTGGAAACGCTGGATGATTTTGATGCTGTCTGCGCAGCGTTTCGCAAAAAACATAAGTTTCGTCTCCGTATTGCAACCAAATATCATCGTCTGGTGCGAGAATTTCTGAAAGATGCAGGCGTTGCGGATTACCAGATTGTAGACAGCCAGGGCGCCACTGAAGGTACGGTTAAAAATCAAACTGCAGAAGCGATTGCCGATATCACATCCAGCGGTGAAACTCTTTTGGCCAACCATCTAAAAGCGCTGAGTGACGGATTTATCCTGCAATCACAGGCGACCTTGTTCGGATTGCACAGGGAATCCATCGATCAAGTTGACCTTGCATATTTTGACGCTTTTTTGAGAAAGATCGAATTGGTCTAGGTATCGTTTTTGGTAGGCAGTCAATATTCTCTAGATCGAGGTTTGATTAAGTTTTCAAATCACACCGATATCTGCGAGAGCACCGGCGAGGCTTGGGGGAATGGGGTCATCTTCAAAGGTGCGTTTTGGTAAGTCTATAGGTGCGTCTTCGACAGCCAAGTAACGCCATCCCTGAAAGGGCCTTTTGCGCACATTCGTTGTCCGGATAATTTCTGGGTCAAGTACGATCGCGCACCGTCTGATGCCGTCTTGTCCAATAACTTCATCCAACCGTAAGATCCGCTGTCGACATTGCAAAAACCCCTTAATCACCCAATAAAGTGATCCGCCTTTAAGTAAGTCCCCCTGGCGTTTTGGCCACATGCGGGTTACGTGACGGGGCAATCCATCTGAACCTTGTGCGCGGAGCGTATTTTGCCACTCTTGCAGGCTCTCCACTGTCTCGCTTCCTACGCTCAGTTTTACCAGATGTACGTGTTTACTCATTACGGTTCCCTTGAGTTCAGGTAGTTTTAGTGTAAATCGGCTGGTTTGCAAGTTGACCTCATTGTTGCAAATGCATATTCTCGCATTCTGACGAATTTAAATGAGTCACATTCAGGGAGCCGCCTTTATGACCCAATTTGCCGCGCCCATTGCCCAACAAATCTGGGATATGAAATACCGGCTGAAAGAGGCTGATGGGACAGAGATTGACCGCAATGTCGAGGATACTTGGCAGCGAATTGCCAAAGATCTTGCTAATGTAGAGTCCGAACCAAAGCATTGGGAAGCGAAATTTTATGCAGCCCTAGAAGGGTTTAAATTCCTGCCCGCCGGTAGAATCACCGCAGGAGCAGGCACTGGACGGCAGGTTACATTGTTCAACTGCTTTGTAATGGGTACGATTCCTGATAATATGGGTGGCATTTTTGAGATGCTAAAAGAGGCGGCCTTGACCATGCAGCAAGGCGGTGGGATTGGATATGATTTCAGTACGATCCGCCCTAAAGGCGCGTTGGTGCGCGGTGTTGCGGCAGACGCATCTGGTCCTTTATCCTTTATGGATGTTTGGGACGCGATGTGTCGAACAATCATGAGTGCGGGCTCCCGTCGCGGAGCGATGATGGCGACTTTACGCTGTGACCATCCAGACATCGAGGATTTCATCACTGCCAAGTCAGATTCGGCACGGTTGCGAATGTTTAACATGTCGATATTAATCACTGATTCATTTATGGAAGCCGTGAAGGAGGATGCAGATTGGGATCTGGTTTTTGAGGATGAAAAGTTCAAAACCGTTTCAGCGCGTGATCTATGGGATAAGATAATGCAGGCAACCTATGATTATGCGGAACCAGGCGTTATTTTTATCGACCGCATAAATAAGGCTAATAACCTCAATTATTGTGAAACCATTGCGGCCACCAATCCGTGCGGAGAGCAACCTTTGCCGCCCTACGGGGCCTGTCTTTTGGGTTCGATCAATTTAGCACGTCTTGTCGTTGATCCATTTGAAGGAACAGCAAAGCTGGATGAGGCGCTTTTGCAAAACCTTGTCGCAACGGCAGTGCGAATGATGGACAATACGGTGGACGCTTCCAAATTTCCTCTGGAATCACAAGCACGCGAAGCGGAAAACAAACGTCGGATTGGCCTTGGTGTGACGGGCCTTGCCGATGCGTTGCTAATGGTTGGGGTGCGCTATGGATCAAAAGAGGCGGCAGAGTTGACTGAAAGATGGCTCCATCAGGTGGCGCGTGCGGCCTATCTTGCCTCTGTGGATTTGGCTAAAGAAAAGGGTGCCTTTCCTCTATTTGATGCAGAACTTTATCTTGCCTCTGGTACGATGCGCAATATGGATACAGACGTGCGGGACGCGATTGAAGCCAATGGTATTCGCAATGCTCTTTTGACCTCGATTGCACCAACTGGTACAATCAGCCTTTATGCAGGCAATGTCAGTTCGGGGATTGAACCGGTCTTTGCTTATTCCTACATGCGTAAAGTTCTACAAAAAGATGGATCACGCACTGAAGAAGAAGTCACCGATTATGCTGTGCAGATGTGGCGTGATAAATTTGGCGACAAAGAAATGCCTGAACATTTCGTGAATGCACAAACACTTTTGCCGGCTGATCACGTGCGAATGCAGGCGGCGGCACAAAAATGGGTAGACAGTTCCATTTCCAAAACCATCAATTGCCCGGAAGACATTGATTTTGAAACCTTTAAAAACGTATATCTCGATGCCTATGAAACAGGTTGTAAGGGATGCACAACCTATCGTCCCAATGCTGTAACGGGTTCTGTCCTAAGTGTTTCTGAAAAAAGTGAGGATACACCAGAGGTCGACAAAGGTGCCGATGTTATCTACATGTCCGAGCCTCTGGATCGTCCACAAAGCCTGGAAGGGCGCACCTATAAGCTCAAATGGCCTGATAGCGAACACGCAATCTACCTTACTGTTAATGACGTAATCCTGAATGGTCACCGTCGACCATTCGAAGTTTTTATTAATTCAAAGAATATGGAGCATTTTGCTTGGACTGTCGGATTGACCCGAATGATCTCCGCAGTGTTCCGGCGTGGGGGAGATGTGTCTTTCGTAGTCGAAGAGCTCAAGGCTGTTTTTGATCCGCGCGGTGGTGCATGGATCAAGGGTAAGTATATTCCCTCAATCCTAGCCGCAATTGGCGGAGCGGTTGAGACCCATATGATCGATACAGGCTTTATTGAGGGAGAAGGTCTCGGCCTAAAAAATGATCCCAAAGGAAGATTATTAGACGTCGCTGTTTCGAAACCCTGTTCAAGTTGCGGTCAGTATGAAATGCGGATGCTAGAAGGATGCATGACCTGTGCATCTTGCGGTTTTTCAAAATGTGGATAATGAGTTTTACAGGAGACCTTAGGTAAATTTATGTTAGGGTTTGACACAGGCAGAATTGTACAACTGTGCCAAATGCGTGATCTAGTATCTTTTGAAATCACTCTATAAATCCGAAGACGCCTTGCAAGGAAAGTGGCATGTTGCGAATATTCAATTATGCGCTCGAAATACCGTCTAGCCGGATGTTATCAAGAGCGCTTCAAGATTGGACCGAAATGTGCCATGTAAGGCGCTGGGTCGGCCAGTAGTGGCGTCAACAAGAACCTGTGCGAAATACCCTTCTGCAAAGGCTTTGCTTTCTGCGTTTCGAAATAGGCCGACTTCGTATTTCCAAGATGAATTGCCAATATGTCCAACCCGTAATCCTGCGTGGATAAGGTCGGGATAGCCTGCCTCTGCGTGATAAATGCAACCACTTTCCACAACAATAAATCGGATACCGGCGCCGCTTTCGTCAAAGAGCCCCTGCTGAATTTGCCAATTAGTCACCGCCGTATCAATCAATGAATAATGGATTACGTTGTTCATATGCCCGTATTGGTCATTATCCATCCAACGCGTGGGCAGTTGGTCAAAGAAAACATAATCTGCTCTTTGTCCTCGAACTTTTCGGGGCATTTGTTCAGTCCTTTTGTCTAATCAAGACTGTGCCAAAGCACTGAAAAATTGCAAGCCTTGTGTTGTGACGTTATGTGGTGTGCCTTAACAATTGACCTTCCTTCTGCTTTATCGTTCAAAGGGGTATTAGCAAGGGAGGAGCGTATGGAGATCAACGAAAAAACTGTGGCGATCGTCACTGGTGGAGCCTCTGGCCTTGGGGCTGCGACAGCCAAAGCTTTGGCGGCGAAAGGTGTAAAGATCAACATCTTTGATATGAATCCATCGCTTGGTGAGATTATGGCAGACACCATTGAGGGAGACTTTTATAAAGTTGATGTATCTGATTCAGTAGCGGTGGCTGCAGCTGTAAAAGCAGTTGAGGACAAACACAAAGGGCTCCGTGTCTTGGTGAATTGCGCAGGTATTGGGCCGGCTTCAAAAACCGTATCGCGGGGCGAACCGCATGATCCAAAAATATTTGCCAAAGTAATTGGTGTGAACTTGATTGGGTCGTTCAATTGCGCGTCACAAGCCGCTGCGGCGATGCTACGTTCTGATCCCGTAACTCAGGACGGTGGCCGTGGCGTGATCATCAATACAGCCTCCATTGCTGCCTATGAGGGTCAAATTGGTCAGGTAGCTTATGCCGCTTCTAAAGGCGGTGTCGTGGGAATGACGCTGCCAATGGCACGGGATCTTTCCGCCAGTGGGGTAAGAGTTTGTACCATCGCACCGGGACTGTTTCTGACGCCGCTGCTTGAAAGCCTTCCAGAAGAGGTGCAAGCCTCTTTGGGCCAACAAGTTCCCTTTCCTGCCCGCCTAGGCAATCCAAGCGAATACGGAAATCTTGTTTGTCAAATTATCGATAACGATATGTTGAATGGCGAAGTCATTCGCCTTGATGGTGCCATTCGGATGGCGCCACGCTAACCAGTACCATTTCTATCGGGTGCGGATAACTTGAAATACGGTAGCGGCAAGCCAACCGGCAGCGATGGCAATGGCCAAAGCCAAAATCCCATAGCCCAAGCTTTCTACATACCGCCAAAACCATCAGAGCCAGTAAAATGCGAAGCTGTTCTGCTTTCATTCTCGTGCCGGGTCTCGTCCCAACTTGGGCACCAATTACATGGCCAACGAGTAATAATACGGCTAAAACAATATCGACCGTATAGTTGGTTTTGGCATGCAAGAGCGTGGTAAATGCAGTGACAAAAATTATCTGAAAAAGAGACTTTCCAACGACTACTTGGTCGGCATGCATAAAAGGTAGATCATCGCCGGTACAATTATAAAGCCGCCGCCAACACCCATAATAGCTGATAAAATACCGGCCAAAATCCCCTCTAAAAAGGGTAGAACCACTGAAATAAAAAGCCTTGATGTCCGAAACCGTGTTTTAAATGGAAGCCTTTCCCCTAATTTTCTATGGGACGATCTTTTGTTACGCACAGCTTTATCCTTACGCTTTATTGCTCTTAGGCTTTCGATAAACATCAATCCACCGATTATGCTAAGGAATACGACAGAGAAAAGCCTCACCAATAAATCCACTTGGCCAAGGCTTCTGAGATAATTAAGGACCAAAACGCCAAGGGCCGCGCCAATTAGTCCACCGCTTAAAAGAACGGTACCTATCTTAAAATTGGCTTTTTTTTTCGGAAATGTGCAAGGGCTCCAGAAAAAGAGGAGGCTACAATTTGATTGGCTTACGTCGCTACGGCAACTGCTGGTGGGATACCGATAAAAAAGAGCGGAGGGG
>CAJXHI010000046.1 GCA_913051655.1 uncultured Alphaproteobacteria bacterium | reverse complement strand
CACTTGAGGACCGCGGCACTCAGTTAACAGCGAACCACAAAACAAATCTCGCCATCACACTTTTTGCGGCAACAATCCTTTTGTCATCCTTTGGAATTGTCTATCTACCCATCGCGCTGAGTATGGTCGTGATCTTATATGTGCTCTTGGGTGTATTGGAAATTGACAGGCTTTATCACAGCATCGAATGGCCTGTGATTGTGCTTCTGGGTTCGATGATACCACTTGGTACAGCACTCGAAACCTCTGGCGGTACGGCGGTCTTAGCTGATCTTTTACTTTGGGTAACGGAAGGCCAACCAGACTGGATTGTCTTGTTGCTTCTTATGATTATGACAATGACGCTCTCTGATATTTTAAACAACACAGCCACCACAATTGTGGCAGCACCCGTGGCATTGCACCTGGCAAATCAACTGGGTGTTTCCCCAGATCCCTTTCTCATGGCAGTCGCCATTTCTGCAAGTGCCGCGTTCCTAACTCCCATCGGTCACAAAAACAATACAATCATTCTTGGTCCAGGCGGGTATCGGTTTTCCGATTACTGGCGGATGGGCCTCCCGCTTGAGATCCTTATCGTTGCAATATCTACTCCCTTAATCCTTGTTTTCTGGCCCCTTTAGGCACCCCGCCTCTCAGTCCCGAGCACGACTATGAACGGGCGCCTTATAGACAAATAAAAGGCCCAGCACAGCGAGGCAAAGTATGCCAGCCGGAACAAGGGTGATTGCATTTTGAAGCGCACCAATGGCCTCTGGCGTCTGCTTAGTCACGCCTTGATCCGTTTCCTGCCATCCGTAAACAGCGAGGATGAACGCCAGCAGAGATGGTGCCAGAGCATTTGCAACTTTCTGACCGAAAAGCCATATGGCGCTAAAAGCACCTTCTATAGCTTCTCCTGAACTTGCACGCGTTTCATCCATCAAATCGGGATACATTGCCCAAGGGATTTGTTGATACGCCCCATTGGTTATGCCAGCAATAAGGAACAGCCCTGCAACCATCGTCACATTCAGAGACGGAAGCGAAAGATAGATGACGCCCAAAAGCACGATATAACACATGAGCCCGCCGACAAGCGCAGGGGTCTTCCCAAATCGTCCAGACACCCAAACCCAAATGGCCTGACTCAAAATCGAGCCAAGCACAAATGCAGCGAACATCAGTGACAGCGTCCCGAGCGTAGCAGCTATCGGAGAAAGTGCCGTATCACCACTGTCCAAAATCAGATAGAGAGCTGCAAAAGGTAACCCCGCCGTAATAAGCGCAATCGCAAGGGTCATCACGCCATAAAGCACAACTAAAGAAATAAACGAACGATTTCCCCATACTAATCCAGCCATATAAAAAATGTTAATCCGGCTTGGGTGCATGATCTTGGGTGCTTTGCGCGTTGTCCATAAAGACCCCCAAATTGCAAAAACAATTATAGGAGAGACCATTATAGCAGCACTCAGATGACCCTCTCTTGTACCACCGGCAAGCTGCGGGATCACCGCTCCACCCAAAAGAATGCCAAGACTTGCAAAGGCCATACGAAAGCCAGTCATCGCAGAGCGTTCTTTCGGATTTTGAGTCATTTCGCCCGCAGTTGCCCCATAGGGGATCGCCAGCATAGTAAAGCCGATAGTCGCAATCCCAAAAAATGTACCTACCCAGAGGAGGGTGCCACTTTGGCTCAGACCTTGAGGTACACCGAAAAGCCCAATCATTCCTACCACAAGAACCAAAGCACCCGAAGCCATCCACGGCACACGCCGCCCCCACCGGGTTTCTGTGCGGTCAGAAAAATACCCAATAAGCGGATCTGTGATAATGTCAAAGACCAACACCGTGGTCGTCACCACCCCTGCGATACCCACTGGAATGCCAAGATAATTTGTCAAAAAAGACAAAACAAGGAGCTGTTTAACGATGACGAAAACAACAATCCCCATATCGGCTAGGCCCCACCCGGCCTTTTGTGACAGTGAAAGATTTGACGTTAGGTGTTGCATTTTCTATGCCTCCCCTTGGTGGCTATGACCCCGCGGTTTGATTGGCCAAACTGAGAGGCGGGCGTGTTCTCGCCCGTTGCATTTCAATCAGGCCGAGTGCCGTCCAGCCAAGAATATGTGTTTGCACATTGTCCTGACGAAATGCAGCCTTCAACACACTGTCCAATAATTTACGGTCTTTTTTCGGCATGGGTGCGGGATCAATCACAATCTGCCCGCCGATACCTCTCAAACGTAATTGACGCGGTAAGTCGCGTGCCATGGCGATATTTGCCTTAAGGCCCACGGAAAGGGATCTATCAATTCCAGTGTTTACGTCAACGGCGCAAAGCGCACGGGTCTGTTCGATAAAATAACTTCCAGCATTGGTGCACACCTTAGAGGAATTTAGAGCGTCA
This sequence comes from uncultured Alphaproteobacteria bacterium, assembly GCA_913051655.1. GTDB lineage: Bacteria > Pseudomonadota > Alphaproteobacteria > Rhodobacterales > Rhodobacteraceae > LFER01. The sequence continues at coordinate 15,152 of CAJXHI010000046.1, read as the reverse complement.
AGTAGATCAAGCACGCCACCTGAGTAAAAACAACCCGCTTCCTGTTCGACTGTAGCCTCCGTCGTCCATTCCCTCCAAGCCATGTGATGGGGGCTATCTGCGGATAATAATTGACAGCTTTCTGTTGTGTCATCCTCAAGAACGGTCTTCACCACGCCTAACACGGTTTTGGCATCTTCCAAAACGTCTTTGAAATCAGCAGCTGCACAGCTTGAACGTAGAATAATCCCATAGCTGAGTGGCGCGAGTCCATCATGGATATATTTCAGCAAAGCATCCCGCAATTTTTCATCCCAAATGCTCCGTGACAAATTCAGACCGGGTGCATCAGGCGTTATGATAACATAGCGGCTTTTGAATAAAAGCTTTGTAGTTAAGGGAATTGCTTTTCCCTCTTCCGCATATCCCGTCACCTGCACCAGCATATTCTGGCCAGCAGAAACACCTTTGATCTGGCGCAAAAAACCCCTCCCTTCAGGGAAACTGACAAAAACGCCGCCTTGCCCTTTGACAGGGCGATCCACCTTTGCTCTAAAAATTGTTCCTGGCGCATAGGCATCGCTGTCCACAATCAGATCCGTAAGACGGCCATCCACCACCAACGCGGCAGCCTCACAACCGTCGATATGATCAAGAAATATCTGAGTTCCTTTCATGCGGTCTCTCCAAAACAGGGAATACCAAGCGATGTCAAAAGAGCGTAAGTTTCTGCCAAAGGCAAACCCACGATCGCGCTATATGACCCACTCATCCATGGAACAAAGGCAGAAGCTGGTCCCTGAATGGCGTAGCCTCCAGCCTTGCCGACCCAATCACCGGTTTCAAGATAGGCATCAATTTCTCCGGCTGAGAGCGCCTTAAAGCGTACATGGCTTTGTACATCGCGCTCTAATATGCCCTCCGTGTGTTTCACGGCAATTGCGGTGATCACGCGGTGGCGGCGACCAGAAAGGAGCCTAAGAAATCTTGCCGCTTCATCACGCCCATTTGGTTTTCCAAGAATGCGACGACCAACAGCGACGGTCGTATCACCACAAAGCGCCACTTCACCCTCAGCTATGTTGGTGGCTACGGCCTTTTCACGTGCGATCCGACGACAGTAATCTCTCGGCGCTTCACCGGTAAGAGGTGTTTCGTCGATGTCAGAGGGCCGCACAGTATCAGGCAAAAAACCGATTTGAGCCAAGAGTTCTTTGCGCCTTGGGCTTGCCGATCCGAGTACCAACTTCAATGGAGTTATTTGAACCGGTAGTTAATGCGCCCTTTGGTCAGATCATAAGGGGTCATTTCCACCTGCACCTTATCTCCTGCCAAAACCCTAATCCGATTTTTGCGCATTTTTCCTGCCGTGTGTGCGATGATCTCATGGCCGTTTTCCAGCTCGACCCGAAATGTCGCATTTGGCAGAAGTTCCTTCACGACACCTGGAAATTCAAGCGTATCTTCCTTGGCCATAGTCACTCCTATATTGATTTCACGATCTGCTCTTGCAGACTGCGCAACTAAATGGCGCGTTTTTCGATGGGTTTCAAGCCTTGTCTCAAATTTGCACGGTTTATCTGTCACAAAAGATGCATACTCTGGGAATATAATTCTTTGACATTTCAGGTGCTAGCATGCGTTTATGCGGCGGCTATACCTGATTTGATAGTGAGAAAGGCCAAAAGATGGATTGGGACGATTATGAGGACTGGGGTCAAAAAATCGCTCGATGGGGGGCTGCCTATCACAAATCACTGAGAGAACTGCCCGTCAGGTCGCAAGTTAGCCCGGGTCAAGTGTCCCAGTCCATCCCGACCTATGCGCCAGAGGAGCCGGAAGATATGGCGCAGATTATGGCGGATTTTGATCAATTCATCATGCCTGGGATGACGCATTGGCAGCACCCACGATTTTTTGCTTACTTTCCCTCAAATGCGACTCCCCCCTCTATCCTAGCGGATTTCCTTTCCGCAACTTTGTCTTCTCAAGGCATTCTCTGGCAGATGTCACCAGCGGCGACGGAGCTTGAAACTGCTATGATGGGGTGGATGCGAGATGCGGTTGGGCTTCCGCCTGACTATTCTGGAGTAATACAAGATAGCGCATCCACCGCAACGCTTGCTGCAATTTTGACGATGCGCGAATCAGTTTTAAACTGGGAAGGAAATAAACATGGCCTTTCTGGTCATAATCGACTACGCGTTTATGTTTCCGATGAGGCGCATAGCTCAGTAGAAAAGGCCGTCTGGATTGCGGGGATTGGATCGGAAAACATCGTCCGCCTTCCTGTAATTGGACCAATGCGTGGTACGGATCCTAGCGCTTTAAAGGCGGCTATTGAAAGCGATATCGCCGCTGGATTTACTCCTGCTGGTTTTGTTGGCGTGATTGGAGGTACAGGAATGGGTGCATGCGATGACCTTGAGAAGTTGATCTCAGTTGCCAAAGAGTTTGACCTTTACGTCCACGTAGATGCAGCTTGGGCGGGGTCCGCCATGATTTGTGATGAATTCAGATACCTCTGGTGTGGGATCGCTGGTGCAGATAGCGTCGTTTTAAATCCGCATAAATGGCTTGGTGTACAATTCGATCTTTCCGCGCATTTTCTCAAAAATCCAGCCGATCTTGTGCGTACTTTGGCAATAAGACCCGATTACCTCAAGACTTTCGGGCGCGAAGGCGTCATAAATTATTCGGAATGGTCCATTCCTTTGGGGCGGCGCTTTCGCGCACTTAAGCTCTGGTTTTTATTCCGATGCTATGGCTTGGAAAATCTGCGTATGCGCATCCGAAACCATGTTTTATGGAGCAGAGAGATCGCAGAGCAGGTTCGCCACACCCAAGGTTTTGAAATCACATCAGAACCAATCTTATCACTATTCACCTTCCGCTATGCGCCAAAAGGGATTGCGGATTTGGAGGATTTGAACCAACGTTTGATTAACGCAATAAATGATGATGGGCGTATTTATCTGACCCAGACTACACTTGGTGATAAATTTGTAATTCGTTTCCAAACGGGTCAATTTGAAACCACCCGCGAAGATGTGCAAACAGCCTATTCTGTGATTGTCGAACTTGCAAAAAAACTTGCTTAACGGCCCTGAGCAACTGTGCGCACAATTGGTAGCAAAATGGGACCAATATGATCAACAATCAAATTGACTCCACGTGCATTAGGGTGGAGCATGTCCTCCTGAAGAAAGGGTTCCAAGCGCTCTCCGGCGTCCACTTTATCAAGAAGTGGCGCCATGAAACGTTCCACAAGAGCCGCGTTATATTTTTGAGCCAGTTCGGGATAAATTACGTCAAATTCTTCTTTAAAATCTGGACCGAAGTTATTTGGGGCTGTCATGCCAATAAGTACAAGACGCACGCCCTTTTTCATACCGATGGCCAAAATTTGATCAAGATTGGTGCGAGTTGACTTAGGATCAATACCGCGCAAAAAATCGTTTCCCCCAAGAGCAATCATCAAGATATCGACTTCCTCCTGCAATGCCCAAGCGACACGTTCCAGTCCACCAGCACTAGTGTCACCTGATACGCCACTATTGATGATATTGACCTCATCCCCTTGATCTGAAAACCAATTATTTAATTGCTGCACAAACCCCTCTTTTTGAGCGAGCCCATATCCCTGCGTAAGGCTATCTCCCAGCGCAAGAATCGAAACCTCAGATGAACTGATAGAGGGCATAAAAATAAAGACGGTAAGAAATAAACGTTTCAGAAGGATAAGTGGCTTTCTTAAAATCTGATCTGACACAGAAAACCCTCCCAAGAGGCATGATTGCTGCGATTTCTTTGATAAAACTTCTTCATGACATTTTCTCATGAAAGCCTTTTTCCATCTTTATTGAAACGGTGCAAGCATTGTCGATGGCGACGCAGAAAATAGAGGCCTACTTTGTGAAAATTATAACTTTCGCCTCTCGGATTGATCTAGAGGGCGAGCAGCATCAGTGTATTTTTTGGCCTTATGGCCAAAATCTAGGTCTTTTTACACAATCCAAAATCCACAGATTTTGTCGAATAGTTTATGCAAAACTAAATCAGTCATAGGCCAAACTCTAGCTCAAGAATTTGAATAATTATTCCATAGAGCTCATCAATTCTTCATTGTATCCCAAAAGGATTTCACACTAGAGAAGAAGGTTGTGCTTTCTGGGTTATTGTCCTCCGAAAGTTTTTCAAACTCGCGCAATAGTTCTTTTTGTCCTGATGTGAGGTTTACTGGTGTTTCCACTGCAAGTTCGATGAACATGTCTCCACTTTGGGACGATTTAATCGCTGGCATGCCCTTGCCACGTAACCGCATTTGACGGCCAGATTGGCTACCTTGCGGGATCTTTACACGACTTCGCCCACCATCAATGGTGGGCACCTCGATATCTCCGCCCAATGCTGCAGAAGACATAGACACCGGAACACGGCAAAAGAGATCCAACCCATCGCGGCTGAAGATTTTATGATCTCCAACTTCGATAAAGATATAAAGATCACCAGCGGGCCCCCCGCGCATGCCGGCTTCGCCTTCGCCAGTCAAGCGAATGCGCGTGCCAGTCTCGACACCCGCGGGCACATTCACGCTAAGCGATCGGTCCTTTTCAATGCGTCCAGCACCACTACAGTTCCGACATGGGTTTTTGATCATCTGCCCCAAACCGGAACAGGTTGGACAAGTGCGCTCCACGGTAAAAAAGCCTTGGGTTGCACGCACTTTACCCATTCCAGAACAGGTGGGACAGGCTGTGGGTTCTGATCCACTTTCCGCACCAGTGCCATTACAGGACGCGCATTGTACCGACGTGGGTACTTTGATGGATTTTTGTAAGCCAGTATAGGCTTCTTCAAGGGTAACGCGCAGATTGTAACGAAGGTCGGACCCCCTAGTAGCGCGATTGCTTCCGCTTGAACGGCGTCCTCCACCCATGAAATCGCCAAAAAGATCATCAAACACATCTGAAAATGCACTGGTGAAATCACCTTGCCCACCTGGACGACCGCCCCCGCCCATGCCAGCTTCGAAAGCTGCATGCCCAAAGCGGTCATAGGCCGCTTTTTTTTCAGTGTCCTTAAGGACATCATAAGCTTCATTTACTTCTTTGAATTGAGCTTCGGCATTGGGATTATCAGCGTTTCTATCTGGGTGAAGTTCTTTAGCTTTGCCACGATACGCTTTTTTGATCTCATCCGCCGAAGCGCCTTTGGACAGGCCCAGCAACTCATAATAGTCACGTTTCGACATTGATCGCTTCCTCTTTAAATACTTAGACCGGCCCTAAAGTACGGGCCGGTCTTTTTAGTCAAAAATCACAAGGATTAAGACCGTTTGTCACTGTCCAAATCTTCAAAATCGGCATCAAGAATATCATCTTCCATGTTATGGCCATCAACAGGGGCAGAACCCTCTTCTTCTTCCTGACCGGCTTTGTAGATCGCTTCGCCAAGCTTCATAGCCGCTTCTGTCACATTTTGGATTCCTGACTTGATTTTACCAGCGTCTTGAGTTTCAAGCTCATCTTTCAGTGCAACGATCGCCAGTTCAATCGCCTCGATCGTGGTCGGATCAACCTTGTCACCGTGTTCTTCCATAGACTTTTCAGTCGAATGGATCAAACTTTCAGCCTGATTGGTTGCTTCAATCAAATCGCGACGCTCTTTATCGGCTTCGGCATTTTCTTCAGCTTCACGCACCATGCTTTCGATATCATCTTCTGACAATCCGCCCGAAGCTTGAATTGTGATGACCTGTTCTTTACCAGTACCTTTATCTTTAGCTGAGACTGACACGATACCGTTAGCATCAATATCAAATGTGACTTCAATTTGGGGAAGGCCTCTTGGCGCTGGTGGGATTTCTTCAAGGTTGAACTGACCCAAGATCTTGTTATCCGCCGCGATTTCGCGTTCACCTTGGAACACACGAATTGTTACTGCGCTTTGATTGTCTTCAGCCGTTGAGAAGACTTGGGATTTCTTGGTTGGAATAGTAGTATTGCGATCAATCAATCGTGTGAATACACCACCAAGCGTTTCAATACCCAAAGACAAAGGCGTTACGTCCAAAAGCACAACGTCCTTCACGTCACCCTGAAGAACACCCGCCTGAATTGCTGCGCCCATGGCAACCACTTCGTCAGGATTCACGCCTTTATGTGGCTCTTTGCCGAAGAATTTGGTCACCTCTGCAATTACTTTTGGCATCCGTGTCATGCCACCAACGAGAACAACTTCGTCGATTTCATCAGTTGTCAGACCTGCGTCTTTCATCGCGGCGTTACAAGGTTTGAGTGACGCTTTGATCAAATCCCCGACAAGACTTTCCAGTTTTGCGCGCGTCAGCTTCATCACAAGGTGAAGAGGTTGCCCTGTCGACCCATTCATCGAAATGAACGGTTGATTGATCTCTGTTTGGCTGGACGAAGACAATTCAATCTTTGCTTTTTCTGCAGCTTCTTTAAGCCGCTGCAGCGCCATCTTGTCCTGCGTCAAGTCCACAGCATTTTCTTTTTTGAATTCCTCAGCTAAGTAATTGACAATCCGCATGTCAAAGTCTTCCCCACCGAGAAATGTGTCCCCATTGGTTGATTTGACTTCGAAAAGGCCATCATCAATTTCCAAAATTGTTACGTCAAACGTACCCCCACCAAGGTCATACACGACGATAGTTTTGGTTTCTTTCTTGTCCAAACCATAGGCCAATGCGGCTGCAGTCGGTTCGTTTATAATCCTTAAAACTTCAAGACCGGCAATCTTGCCGGCATCTTTAGTTGCCTGACGTTGTGCATCATTGAAGTAGGCTGGAACTGTAATGACCGCTTGGGTCACATCTTCACCGAGATAGCCTTCCGCCGTCTCCTTCATCTTTTGAAGGATAAAGGCCGAGATTTGGCTTGGGCTATATTTTTCGCCCCGAGCCTCAACCCATGCGTCCCCATTACCGCCATCAATAACGGCGAAGGGAAGGTTCTTTTTATCTTTTGCGAGATCCGCGTCGTCATTACGACGTCCGATCAAACGCTTCACACCAAAAATTGTATTATCTGGATTGGTTACCGCTTGGCGCTTCGCCGGTTGGCCTACAAGACGCTCATCATCAGCAAAGGCCACAATTGAAGGCGTCGTACGAGCGCCTTCTGAATTTTCAATGACGCGCGGCTGTGAGCCATCCATAATGGCGATACAGCTGTTTGTCGTTCCAAGGTCAATTCCTATAACTTTTGCCATTCTTAAAGATCCCTCTTACATATAAGGCGATATTAGACGAACCAAACCCAATCCGGCATTTGCCTCGCAAAGTCAGCGGGTTATCGAAGTTACATCGGTTCCGCTGGGTGTATATAGTGAGGCATTCCGCCCCCTGCAAGCGCCAGAACCCTTAAATTCTTCAAAAATCGAAGGAAAATGTACCCAACTTAATGCATTTAGCACCTAATTTAATTATCCGTTGAACAGCCCAGCTGAAAGAGACCCATTTGCGCGTGTAGTGTTCTCAAATCAATCCAATCACCAAAATAGCAAGCTTCACCCACTAAGAAAAAACGGATCGTTGCTATGCGAATTGTCATTCATAAACTTAAAGCCAAGCGCCTGATCGATACAATTCAACAAAGGATTCCAATCCAATATCGAAAGCATCGAGGCTGGTAACATATTGGTAACAAAAATTTCTTTTGACGTAATTATTTTCGCCCTTTGAATCAACATCTAAATGATATTAAAAATTGAAGTCACCCAAGATTTAAAGGAGTACAGGGCCATCCCATTTGTACACCCAGAAAACAAAGCCAACAAAAACATTGAAAACGCACCAGTTGCCTAATAAATTTTAGATGAAGTAAAAACAGAATAGCGGAATAAGATGAGCAACGCGGAGATGTTTGAATGTAATGCGAACTACGGGTTGCCAAATTAATCGCGACAACCATATTTGCTTACGTATGCTAAACCTTAGATAAAGTTGGCCCGTCTGCACCAAACACTACTCCAGCGGAGTAAATATAGCTCCTTAACGAGAAAACGCCGCTAATGTTGTAAGGCAAGAATTCCCAGCACAAGTGAGCATTGCGCAAACCAATTAATTGAAACATGAACATGAAAGCCCTTGTGAACAACACTGCATGCAACATTTTGAACAGCAATGATATCAGGGGATGTTTGCGAAATTTTTGTACATCTTTCACAATGTTGTGATAGATAAAACGTGGATTGCTTAAATCATTCACAATCGGCCCGTAGACCTTTCCGGTGAAAGATATGAAGAAAACTTCAACAATTGTAGTAAAGTTCTGCATTCACTTTAAATACTCATTTCATTAAATTCATACTATGTTGATAGAACACGGACACTACAAAGCATAATTGAAATGACAGATAGTAATGATTTCGTAACAGATCTTGTAATGGAAATGCGCCGTTTGGCGATCGTCGCAGGCTCCGAAATTTTAAAGATTTACCATTCAGATAATTTGGGGATCAAAACCAAAATCGATGAAAGCCCGGTAACCAAGGCGGATGAAGTTGCAGATGCTATAATATCCGCAGGGCTTACAGAAAAATTTGGGGACATACCCTTGGTAACGGAGGAACAAGCGCAAACACATAGTTTTTCACATGACAGATTTCTTATTGTAGACCCTTTGGATGGTACAAAAGAATTTATTCACAAGCGTGGTGAATTTACAGTAAATATTGCCCTTGTTGAAAAAGGAGCCCCAACTCTTGGTGTGGTTTATGCTCCTGCGTTGGAAAGATTATTTTACACCGATAGCAAATCATCTGCTGTAGAAGAGTTAGCGCCTTTTGATGAAAACTCGATTGGTGAATGTAAGCCGGTGCGGGTGTCTAAACCTGACAACTCTGCACTCATTGTCGTTGCTTCTAAATCTCATCGGGATGCGGCTACAGATGAATATATTGCCAGATATCAAGTCGCTAATTTCAAAAGTGCAGGGTCCTCTTTAAAATTTTGCCTTCTCGCAAACGGTGAGGCAGATTTTTACCCAAGATTGGGACGCACAATGGAATGGGATACGGCAGCAGGCGACGCATTGCTTCGAACGGCTGGTGGTCACGTCATAGACTTTGCAGCAAAACTGCCACTCCTTTACGGAAAATCCGGTTATGCCAACCCATTTTTCATTGCCTTTTCAGACGGCGTGGAATTAAAGACGTGCAAGTGATTTTAAGGACGAATTGAGCATATGCGCTTTTCATTACAATCAAGCAGTGGAGGTTCTCCACAACTTTAAAAAGATCCACTTGGTGTTAACGCGCCTTTTGCACTGCCTTGTGACAAAACAATAACAAAGCTATTGGCCGAGATTAAACATTTATAGTTAAAAAATGTCTGCCGCAGATAATATAAAAAAGATCACCGAACTGATGAACCGGAAAACTTTTAAGTAACACACGAACTGTTCAACGCTAGCAATTAAAAAATGTTTAACATCCTATCTAGAACTGACCTTTAAAGAAGCCGAAGGAAAAATTATCGGTTTGCCCTTGGCAAAGGGGCTATCAATTTGTTTGTGCTGCGATGTTTAGGCAACGGCTGCATCATGGTAAGCCGTTAGGATCGTGTAAAGCGTAGTGGGATCAAGGTTATATCTGAGTTTTGTGCAAAATGCACTGTCGCGCAGCGTGCGCGACACAAGTGCCAAAGCTTTCAGATGTTCAACGCCCGCATTCGTGGGCGCGAACAGTGAAAAAATTAGGTCCACAGGGAGTTGATCAACAGCCCCGAACTCAATCGGGTTTTCGAGCAAGATAAATGTGCCTACCACGTGGTCCATAGATGAAACGCGCGCATGCGGAAGCGCCACCCCATGGCCCACTCCTGTTGGGCCAAGGCTTTCTCTTTCCTGTAATGCTTTTACAGTCACTGAAACATCAAGCCCATAAGCTGTATTCGCCAATTCGCCAATGGTTTGGAGAAGGCGTTTTTTGCTTGTGGCGTTTGAAACAACTTTCACCGCCTCAGGCGTTAAAAGACGATATAGGTCCATAAACGGTACTTCCTTACTTTCAAACCTCGTACTTACTGGAATTTTTACTGGGGTTCAATCCACCCAATATTCCCATCATCACGTTTATAGACCACATTTATATGCTTTTTTGTTTCATTACGGAAAACAAGAAATGCCGCACCGGAAATTTCCATTTGCATCACAGCCTCTCCAACAGACAGAGACGGTATCTTAGCTTCGGTTTCCGCTATGATAACAGGCTGTAATGTATCAGGTTCCGCATCCTCATCTAACTCAAATGAAGACAAAACATAAGAGGACGCGCCAGACAGCTCCACGGGTTGTGCACGAAATCGATGATGATCTTTTAATCGTCTTTTATACCGGCGCAGTTGTTTTTCGAGTTTGTTTAGGCCGCTATCAAAAGCGGCGTAGATTTCATTTTCTTTCGCCGTAGCTGCCGCCTTTAATCCAGTCGACAAATGAATGGTAATTTCACACATATATTCATGAGCATTTCGAGAAAAGATCACAGTCGCATCCGTTGGACGTTTTGCGTATTTTTTCACTATTTCTCCAAGTTCCTCTTTAACATGGACCTGGAGCGCATCTCCAATTTTAATTTGTTGTCCGGAAATTTGGTACCGCATTGTATCTCCTTTAGCTGATGGTGCCTCAGACAGCTTAAATATTGCGTAGGGCATCGAGGCCACATTAAGCGATCATAATCAATATCGCTTTATCGACCATTGGTGATTAAACCCAAGCGATAATTCGTAAGTGGATATTAACACCAATACCTTTATTGAATGAAATTACTCATTACTGAGTCAACAACTCTTTACAATTCTCTGAAAATACCAAAAACCAGTCAGTCTATTGAAAAACTGTCCCCAAGGTAAACACGCTTCACGTTATCATCTTCTATAACCTGTTCGGCCGTTCCCGACATTAAAACTCGCCCATCATGTAAGATATAAGCCCTATCAACCAAATGCAGTGTTTCGCGCACGTTGTGATCGGTAATCAAAACACCGATAGAGCGTTTTTTCAACTCAGCAACCAATTGTCGAATATCACCAACAGAAATAGGGTCAACGCCTGCAAAAGGTTCATCAAGTAATAAAAACCGTGGATTGGAAGCCAAGCTCCGTGCAATTTCAACTCTGCGCCTTTCCCCACCGGATAAAGCCAAAGCCGCTGTACGGCGAAGGTGTTCAATCGAAAACTCCGCTAAGAGACTTTCAAGTTTTTCGCGCCTTTTATGAATATCAGGTTCAGCAATATCCAAGATTGCAAGAATATTATCTTCTACATTTAAACCGCGAAAAACAGACATTTCTTGTGGCAAATACCCGACGCCCAAACGCGCTCTGCGATACATTGGCAACCGTGATATATCCTGCCCATCCAGAAATACTTGACCCCCGTCAGAGGCAATTAAACCCGCGATGGCGTAGAAAGTCGTTGTTTTACCTGATCCGTTCGGCCCCAGTAATGCGACCACTTCCCCCCGTTTTAAGCTCAGAGAAACATCTCGGATAACACTTCGTTTACGATAACTTTTTCGCAGACCTAAAACCGAAAGACCTTCGGAAACCTGCTCTGGAACAGCTTGTACGTGAGGCATACTCGTCCTAGTCTTCGTCTGACTGAAGCACTGTGCGTACGCGACCAGATAAGGTTGATGCACCCGTATCCACATCAATCTCTGCACGTTGAGCGCGCGCTGTATTTCCTGCCTGTGAAATGTAGGCGTTTCCTGTCATAATGATAGTTCCGCGCTTTAGGTTATAATCCGCTTCGTCAGCGGTCGCTTTATCTTCACCGCTAATGACAACAACGTTATCTCTTGCATAGAGGGTTTCAATATCTGATTGACTGTCATTGTATGTAACACGCACAAAATCTGCATAAAGATGCAGGTTCCCTTGAATAATTTCCACATTTCCTCTTAGTTCTGCCTCAGACGTATCATTGTCCACGACCATTTCATCCGACAACGCTTCTATCTGTTTTCCGCTGCTTTCAGACAGATTTCCAAATCCGGATGGTGTCTCTTCAGCCATCATAATGGGCGCGTTGATCGCCAAAAATATCCCTGTAAAAAAGCATAAGTTCTTCACGTAAACCCTCTATTTTTCTTGCGTATTTTGCATATATAACACTTTAACACGTCCCTTTAAATAGAATTTCAGAGCATCTGTTTCTGAAGAGCGTTTAATCTCCAAAGATCCAGCACTAAACGTCCCGCCAGGACCTAACCCTGTTACCGGCCCAAATGCAAAAGCCCATGTTTGGTCCAGCCTAACATTTACTTTCTGCGCGTTGAATTGATAGCCATCAGACGTCAAGATCTCAACACCACCCTCCATGGAAAATAAATCCGTTTTATTTCGCAGTAGACCGCTGTCAGATGTCAAATGAATAACCCGACCGTCTTTGGTTTTGATTTCAGATTTTGGCCGCATTGCCAACAATTCTGACATCTCTTCATTCTCTGACGTTAAGGTATCAGCAAAAACGTTTAAAACATCACCATCTTTGGTCATGCCCATGTAGTTAGGTTTTGCAACCTGTTCGCTTTTACTGCGTTCTTTAAGGGCACCACTTGCGAACGGGATTTCCGTAAGCTCCGGAACATTTTTCGTCATCATAAACATCATACCCAACAAAAGTATGGCGACCATAGGCAAGACCACTTTCAAAGCCCTGACCATGATGGAATGATTTATGTTTTCAAAGACGGTCAAAATCCAGAGTCACTCTTATACATTAATGGGCAAAAATATCTGTATCCGGCCAGCCAGCTAAGTCTAATCTCGCACGTGTTGGCAGGAAATCAAAACATATTTGCGCCAACGCACTTCTCCCTTCGCGTTCAAGCATCTCGTTGAGATGCTTACGTAATCGATGTAAGTAAAGAACATCCGAGGCCGCATATTCCAACTGCGCTTTGCTTAGCTTTTTAGCACCCCAATCTGATGTTTGTTGATGTTTGGAAATGTCTATATCCAAAAGCTCCTGAAGCAGGTTCTTTAACCCATGCCGATCAGTGAAGGTGCGCACGAGTTTGCTGGCGATTTTTGTGCAGTAAACGGGCTGGGCCAAGGCTTGAAAAGCATTTTCGATGGCGGCTATGTCAAATCGACCAAAATGAAATAGTTTAAGCACATTTTCGTCTTGGATCATGCGCACCAAATTGGGGGCCTCTGTCTGACCTTGCGCAATCTGTATCAAATAAGCATCCCCATTGCCTGAGGACAGTTGCACAAGACAGAGCCTGTCACGCATAAGATTAAGACCCATTGTTTCGCAATCGATCGCCACAATTGGTCCAAGATCAAGATCAGCGGGAAGGTCGTTCTGGTAAAGATATAATGTCACAGTTTGTCCCTTTTAGAGTCCGTCCTTCATTAGCCATAATGCGCCGTTGCCATTGGTGCAACACATTGACGCTTTAGCCGCAAAAACGGCAAAATTCAGCAGGCACAATAAAACGAATACGTCTTGATCAGATGTAAAATATCTGCATGGTTTAAATTTATGGAGCATCTTTTATGAACCCACCAAGAGCATGGCCCACAGGAATTCCACACACAGTAGAATTTCCACGCCAGACTTTAACAGACAATCTTATTGCTTCAGCCAATCGAGTTCCAGATCGGTCTGCGCTTATCTTTTATGGGGCAGAATACACCTATTCTCAGATGCTTGCTCTAGTGGAACAGTTGAGTGGTCATTTTCAAAATAAATTGTCTTTAGTTAGGGGAGAGCCTGTTTTGCTGTATATGCAAAACTCGCCTCAGTTCATTATATCGTATTACGCGATTTTGCATGCAGGTGGGGTTGTTGTCCCAATCAACCCGATGTCCAAAGACTCAGAAGTCGCATTCATTCAGTCAGATACCAATGCCCGTGTGATGCTTTGTGGGAGCGAGGTCTGCGAATATGCGCTGCCTCTATTGGTAAGTAGAAATTTAGAACAGATCATCGTTGCCAATTATGGAGACATGTGTGATCCATGCTATGATCTCAAACCGCCAAAATCTATGGTAGCGCGCAATCTAGATGTAATGCGCGATGCGGGTTTCAAAATCTGGCAAGATGTCATTCACACCTCTTTTCCAGCAAGCCCTGCTAAATGTGATTATGATGATCTGGCAGTCATTCCATATAGTTCCGGCACAACTGGAAATCCCAAAGGCTGCATGCATTCCCATGCAACTGTAATGGCCACGGCTGTGGGTGGCGTGATTTGGCATGCATTTGAAGAACACAGTATTTCTTTAGCCACGCTCCCGATGTTTCATGTCACTGGCATGCAAGGGGCGATGAACGGACCCATATATGCTGGCGGCACCTTGGTGATCATGGTGCGATGGGACCGTGAAATCGCCGCAGAGTTGATCCGTCGATATGAAATCACAAGATGGCGATCAATTTCCACAATGGCCATAGATCTAGTGAATGATCCAAATTTAGAGAATTATGATCTACATTCGCTGAGGGCGATCGGGGGTGGAGGTGCTGCAATGCCTGCCCCCATTGCCCATCGGCTAAAGGACATGACTGGGCTTGATTACCTTGAAGGTTACGGGCTGACCGAAACCATGGCTGCCACCCATCTCAATCCGCCAGATGCACCACGGGCACAATGCCTCGGGATCCCTGTTTTCGGCGTCACGTCTTGCATCTGGTCACCCGAGATAGGAAAATGTCTCGCGCCCGATGAGGTTGGTGAAATTCTGATTTCTGGGCCACAGATTTTTTTGGGATATTGGAAAAGGCCAGAAGCTACGACAGAGGCGTTTGTAACGCTCGAAGGCATAGAATATTTCCGCACGGGTGACATTGGTTATGTGGATAAGGATGGATTTTTCTATATGGTTGATAGGCTTAAGCGGATGATCAATGCCTCAGGCTTCAAAGTTTGGCCAGCGGAGGTTGAGGCAATGATGCATGCTCACCCTGAAATTGACGAAGCCTGCATCATCGCCACCAAAGATGCACGCAAAGGCGAAGCTGTGAAAGCCATTATCGTGGTCAGAGACCCCAAGAACCCCCCAGACACCCAAGAAATAAAAGAGTGGTGTCGTAGCAATATGGCCACCTATAAAGCACCAACTGTTATCGAGTATGTCGAGACCTTACCAAAATCCGGGTCGGGCAAAGTAATGTGGCGCACGCTGACCA
>CAJXHI010000045.1 GCA_913051655.1 uncultured Alphaproteobacteria bacterium | reverse complement strand
AAATGACGTTCAACGATCTTGGTGTGCAAAAAGTTAAACAAAACTCATTTCATGCCTACGACATCCTCTTAAATCCATCACAAAAAAGAAAATTGAAGTCTACGACTAACAATCGATCAAAATCTCTTATCTTTACCGGTATAATTTTTTTAGCCATTTTGGTGGGAGGATACATCTTCAACGCGCAACTTGTTGAGGAAAACAGCCCAGAAGAGATTGCTTTTCAAGAAACGTCTAGTCCTATAGTGCTTGTGGCACCTTTGAAAGCATCAGGCTTGGAATCTAACCTGAAGGGATTTGCTGACGGTGTTACCGAAAGCATGGTGTCCGCATTTTCAACATTTAAGGGCGTAAAAGTATTATCAAGCAATACTAGCTTTCACACAATTGAACAAAAAATGACTGATGAGGAAATACGAGCTCAATACGGAGTAAAGTTTATTATCAGAGGCTCGATACAGGTTATGGGTGAGAACGCTCGACTAAATCTCGAGGTTACCGATATCCCTAAAGCAGAAGTGGTAGCTACAAAAAAAAGAGACTTTAAACTTAACGAGATTTTTTCAGTTCAAGATGAGATGAGCTCAGAATTGCTAGGACTGATGCAAATTGATTTGGGCGTCGGAAAATATGCAAACACTTTCGCCCAGCATTTTAATTCAGTTGAAGATCTGACCACGTTTCTAAATTGGATAAGAATTTGGCGGAGTTATACAAAAGAAGGCCATAAAGAGGCACAGCAACTCTTTGAGAAACTTAAGAGGAAATACCCAGAAGAGAATACTAACCTATACGTAATGGAGGCATGGCAGCTTTACCAAAAGTTACGAATGCAACTTAGTAATAACCCAGAAAAAGATCAGGAAAGGCTAAGGTTTGTAATAAATAGAGCCCCCGAGTTTAACCCTGATAGTTCGGATGCATTTAATGCCCGCGCTTTGATAAAACTCACAATGTTTGATGGTAGTTGTGAGGATGCATTAAGAGATATGCAGCGAGCAGAAGTAAATGGTCAAAATCAGGAAACTTTACTAATTGGAGCTGGCGTTTATCGTCGCTGCGGAGATAATAAGCGAGCGATTACTTCTCTCAAACAACTGTTGGAAATCGTGCCTAATGATCCCGGTTGGTTTCAGACCGGTTTC
Organism: uncultured Alphaproteobacteria bacterium; assembly: GCA_913051655.1. Taxonomy (GTDB): domain Bacteria; phylum Pseudomonadota; class Alphaproteobacteria; order Rhodobacterales; family Rhodobacteraceae; genus LFER01. The sequence goes on along the minus strand of CAJXHI010000045.1, from coordinate 16,448 downwards.
TTAGTATCTTTACTCTACGAAGTCGAGCAATATGACGAGATTTACAAAGTTATTGGGACAAAAATAAACGCGGACGATATGGATAACAGAGTTCTCGCCATTTACGCCGTTTTAGCTGCCAAGCGAGGAGAAAAGGAAGAAGCCGTGAAATTTTTTGAGCGCTCCTTAACTAATGGATTTAGTTGGGATAGATTTCGAAATTTTGCAAAGCCGCTTCTGACAGAAACTTTAGATATCTTAGAAAGTCTTGCCGAATTCGACCGTGGCGATTAGTTTCCTGAGGGTATTGGACAAATTCGAACTTTCACTTTGTCGAGCCGGTACATCTTCCTTTGCTATTCCCTGCTGAGCTGAAAGAATTCTATCCACCTATTTCATCAATCCAGTCTATTGGCCATTATACAGCTCTAAGACGAGCTCCAGAAATATGCCTGAAACAATGTGCTGTAAGACACTAAAAGTCGTTTTTGAGCCACTTATTGAGATCTACTGACGCATAATCAACCTTGCATTCTCCATCCCTGATAGACCTCGGGAAATGATACTAATTATTTAAATGTTAGAGTGCTTTTGACCAAACAGCTATTTGGCATTCCTAATCTGAGAGAAACGGGTTAACCGGATATCACCCTTGATCAATCTACGACAAGCAGCTTCCAAGGTTTATCCACGGGTCGTCGTCTTTTGGCCACCAAAGCCCTTTACGGTTTTTATATGGGACGGTTGTTGCATCTGGTGTCAGCGTGCCAGGAGTGGCGCAGTAAACGATGCCTTTTGCAATTGGAGCGAAACCAGCGTAAAAATGATTTTGAGACTTTACAACAACGATTTTGCGATCTGCTAACTTGCAACCCAACCGCTCAAAAGCATCAGGGCTAAAACACTGGGTTCGGATATCATTTACGATGAGGTCAATTCCGTTGGTTTCCAGCCAGACAGCTTCTCCCATTCTCATCTCACCACCCCCAAAGGTTTGAGTGAGATCTTTAGCATGGCCTCGTACAGTGACTTCGAGATCCACCGGGTCCCCTGAAGCAGGACCATGTTTCCCACCCAGTCTTACTTGGAGTGTGGCGTTGATACCGGCATCCGTGCACATCCTTACAACAGACGGATCGTAGAAGATCGCCATGGCAACCCCACTCAGACCCCGGTTTAAAACTTCTTGTAGAACAAAAGTTGAATCGGAAGGTGCGCCCCCACCCGCATTGTCGGCCATGTCAGCAAGAACAATCGGCGCCCCGTTTAGTTCAGTCGCCTTAGTTAGACCATCTAATAAGTTCGGCGCTTGAATCTTTGTCAATTCACGCAAATCCCAAAACCGACGTCCCCATTTTTCAGCTATCTTTGCAGCCTTAACACTATCTCCATCCACGATAGAGATCAATCGAGTTCCAACCTCAGGGACGTCTCCCCAAGGGAAACCGTGCGTAAGCGTAAGATGCAACAGACCGGGCTCGTTGTCAGGAGCGGCTATCATCGCATCAACAAATTCGCGCATTGGCCCCTCACCCCCGGGATTGGTCGGATATAACCCGATCATTCGACAATCAAACATGGCCATAACAGGCCGAGTACGGCCTTCCACTTTATCAGCAGCCATATTAAATAGTTCTTCAGCACGTGGGGATGCATCAATATGCGAATATTCCTTAAAGCTCACAATCAAATCACAGGACTTTAGCATGCGGTCTGTCATGTGACTGTGAGGGTCAAGTTCTAAACCTATAACTGCCTGCTGCGCTTCGTCCCGTAACATTGACATCAGTTCTCCTTCGCAGTCGAGACAAGCCTCGCTTACCATTGCGCCATGGCATTGTATCAATATAACATCAACTGGACCTGCAGCCTTAAGGTCGTCCAAGACAATATCGCGTAATTCTTCCCAAACAGTTTGAACAGTTATTCCTGCAGGCTGAGCAAAAGCAGCTATGCTTTCTACTACATCCCAGCCCTTTTCCTCCGCCTTTCGCCTCCAAACATGGAGAGCCTCTGTGAAAAGGCTTGGTGGCTTAAAAGATGCATCTCGCTCCAAGTTCAGAAGCGTATCAGCAAAGCTTGTCCTAGCAGTGGGAATAGGAGAGAAAGTATTGGTTTCCGTTCCCAGTGTGGCCATAAACAGTTTCATGATTCTGTCTCCCATTTGTTAAAAGCACCACATTAGAAAACCAGATTGGACTTAGTATTCGTTAAATACTCTGTTTGGAATGCTCTTCATTGGATACAAAAGACATTGAAATCTTCTCGCACTATGTCTCACCTGATCTTGGACCTCTTTATTTCCCTTTTTTCGAAGCATAAGCGAGGCATTCTTTACTTAAAAGCCAAAACAAACCTAAATCTTGAACTCACAACCGAAACAAACGTAAATCGAACCATTTTGTTTTCATGGCGTTTTTTAGAACCAAAAGCAAATCCTTGAGTGACTTAGTGAGAATTTCGGATTCCCTTTTGGGCTTTACTTGGCAACATGCCCAAACGCCTTCACTTTTTGGTCGCGGCTTTGAAATTAAGACTAAACCTGTGCCATCAGTCACTTTAAGCTTCATAGCCTACATCCGTCCCTCCAGAGTGGGGCAATCTCTAAATATTTCTAAATGCGATTGGGAAGCTCTCATAAAGCATTGCCCCCATTCGGATAATTTCATAGCTGGTTTTAAAATAGCAGCAGGATAAATAATGAGATATAGCAATTTGGCTCTTTGCCGGTGCTAACCTAGAAAAGGAGCTTCAATCTGACAATGCAACAGAAATTATTAGATACTTTTGGAAAGTTTAAATCTTTGAATTTTACCCGTTTCAGTTTTGGGCAGCACCTCCGTGAAGATGACAGAACGTGGATATTTATATGGCGCAATATTCGACTTGACGTGATCCTGCAGCAGCTTGATCAGCGTTTCGGATGAAATGTAGTTTTCGTTCAGAACAACATGGGCCTCGACAATTTGGCCACGCTCTTCATCCGGAACACCAATTACTGCACATTCTGCAACGGCTTCATGCGCTAAAAGAGCGGCTTCGACTTCTGGCCCTGCTATATTGTAGCCAGCCGAAATTATCATATCATCGTTTCGTGCTGCAAAGTGAAAATACCCTTCTTCGTCTTGGAAAAATGCATCACCAGTGATGTTCCAACCTTTCCGGACATATTCATCTTGGCGCTCACCGTGTAAATATTTGCACCCGGTGGGCCCCCTGAGAGCAAGTTTTCCAACCTTACCGCGAGCCACTTCTTCCCAATTTGGACCAAGAACTTTTGCAATATAGCCGTTTACGGGTTTGCCTGTGCATGCTGGACGGTGATCATCAAAGCGATTTGAGATGAAGATGTGTAGCATCTCAGTCGCACCAATACCATCAAGGATCGGCTTACCAGTTTTTTGTTGCCATTCATCATAAACAGGTGCGGGCAGCGTTTCGCCGGCGGACACAGCTGCACGGAGGGAGGAAAGATCGGCCCCTTCATCCATCGCCCTCAACATGATCCGATAAGCTGTTGGTGCGGTGAAGCAGACTGTTGCCTTGTAGGTTTCTATGATCTCAATCATATTTTGGGGTGTTGCTGTTTCTAGCAGCGCCGCCGTCGCACCGAAACGCAACGGAAAGATGGCAAGCCCCCCCAATCCAAAAGTGAACGCCAAAGGCGGCGAGCCTACAAAGACATCATCATGCTGAACATTTAACACTTCTTGTGCGTATCCATCACTTATAACCAGAAGATCTCTGTGAAAGTGCATCGTCGCCTTAGGGTTTCCGGTCGAACCAGAGGTAAATCCTATTAGTGCCACATCATCCTGCGCAGTGTCGACTGAGTCAAATTGAACCGGTTTTGTAAGTGCCAAACGGTCGAACTCTGCATCGTGGTTAGCGGTGCCATCAAATCCTACCACTGCCTTGAGATGCGCGCTATTCTTTGCACAGGCTACCATTTCGTCCATCAGCCGCGTGTCGCAAAGCGCGTGCGTGATTTCAGCTTTTTGGACACATTTCTTCAACTCAGCCGAACGCAACATGGGCATTGTATTCACTACAACGGCGCCGGCTTTGGTTGCCGCCAGCCAGCAAGCCACCATTGCCGGGTTATTGGCCGAACGGACCAGAACACGATTACCAGGTTTCACTCCTAAATCTTCGACTAAAACATTGGCTAACCGATTAGTCCAGTCTGTAAGCTCCTTATATGTCCGTCGACGGCCATTCCCAATTAGTGCAGTTCGGTCTCCAAAACCTTTCGCAACCATTGCATCTGTCAACTCAAAGCCAACATTCAATCGATCCGGATAGTCAAACCCATCAAGAAGCAATTTCGGCCATTTCTCAAGAGGTGGAAGATTATCACGGCAAAAAGTATCGGTGTGCGCAGATCGTTTGATAATCTCCTCCTTTGCGCCCATAAGCGTAATCAGCAGATTGCTGTATTATAAAAGTAGCGCGTGTCTGTCCGTTCGTCTAGCTAGATAAAACTACGCTGGATACTTGAAAAAATGGTCTTTGTGTTGATCTATAGTGACGGATAACGCCTTGATGAATTGATCTTCAAGCAACCAGATTCCTGACGTTGATCAGATAGGGGATTATTTCTCTATATTAGTAACCTAGAATTTGGGCCCATTCTTTATGAAGTTTTGGCAATAATTAGTGCCCACTATCAGAAAAGTTGTATGCTTCGCGCACCTCGATGCACTCGGTTCTAACACAAAAGTGTTTTTTTTGACTCCGTTTTAGTTCCCTTTCCGAAGGGTGAGACAAGCATGCTTTACTTTAATGGCAAAACGAGCCAAAATCTGGCACCCTCGGCCGGACCAAACGTGAACCGAGCTACATTGTCTTCATGCGATTGTTTTGGATTAAACACAGAACCATGAGTTTCTCTTCGGTTCTTTTAAGTTCCACCTTTGTCAAAAGCTTGACAGGCTTAATATCAAATCAAGGCTAATCCTTATCAATATTGTATAGTTTGGATCCCTGTAGGCATTAATCACGCAGCTAATGATGCAAAGGAGGTCTAGTAATCGTCCAAACAAAGGAAATTTGAAATTTCATCGAATACATCGAAATAATTTGAGTTTTAAAATTGACAGTGAGCAGTAAAAACGTTTTCGCAAAGACAAAGGACTTTTATGCTGAGGCGCCAGATTTAAAAACGAGAACTTTAAAATTATTGATTTTTTGTAGAATTTAGTCGTAAGCTTGCCAAAAAAGTTCAATGATCAAAAAATAAACATTTTTGGCAACAGAGCTACAGAAAACTAAGAGGAATACACAATGTTATCAATTTTGCGTAAACCAATCCATTTAAGTATTTGTGCGGCGCTTTCATTAGTCATCAGTTTTTCTCATGTATGGGCTTCGTCTAAAATATCAATCGGGATGCAGCAGGAACCAACTTCATTAGATCCCACCGCTGACGCTACTGCATCCATAGACGGAATGTTATCTCACAATGTCTACGAATCTCTGACAACAGTTAATGAAAGCGGTGAGGTTTTGCCTGCGCTTGCGACAGATTGGCAGGTATCAAAAGATGGTTTGGAATATCTTTTCAACCTTCGCCAAAACGTAAAATTTCATGATGGAACTGTGTTCGATAGCGAGGATGTTGTGTTCTCTTTTGAGAGGGCTATGTCAGACGATAGTGTAAACCCTACGAAGAAAATATTCAAACCCATTGAAAGTATTTCTGCACCAGACAACCATTCAGTAGTAATCAAACTCAAGAAAAAGGATGCTTTTTTTCTTTTCAACATGGCAAAGGGTGATGCTTCAATTGTAGCGGCAGAAAGCAGCTCTTCAAATAATGAGAAACCGGTTGGAACTGGTCCCTTTGTCTTTGATGACTGGAAACGTGGCGATAGACTTATACTTTCTAAAAATGTTGATTGGTATGACGCGGCTTCCGTTTCTGTCGAAAAAGTTGAGTTCAGATTTATATCCGATGCTGCCGCAGCCACGGCAGCGATGATGGCTGAAGAATTAGACGCCTTTCCCGGTTTTCCAGCGCCGGAATTATTGGATCAATTTGAAGCAGACCCGCGCTTCCAGGTTACAATAGGTAGTACCGAAGGGGAGGTCATACTGGCGTTTAATAATAAAAAATCGCCATTTGATAACTTGAATGTCCGTCGTGCACTTAGTCACGCCATCAACCGTGATGAAATAATAGATGGCGCAATGTACGGAAGAGCAGTTCCCATCGGTAGTTTCTATCCACCCCATGGCGCAGCCTATGTTGACTTAACGGAAGTCTATGAGCATGACCTAGGTAAATCTAAGGAACTACTAAAGTCTGCAGGCTTGGAAATTGGTGAATTAAGCTTACGCGTTCCACCTTTTCCATACGCAACCCGATCCGCCGAAATTGTGCAAGCCCAATTTGCAAAAGCCGGTATTGATGTCAAAGTCGAAAATGTGGAATGGGGGTTTTGGATTGACGAAGTGTATAAGAAGAAAAATTATGATATGACGATAATTGCACATACCAGCCCCAACGATCTTGGTAACTTTGCAAGAGGGCCAAAGTACTTTTATGGCTTCGACGACGCGGCATATAACGATTTATACGCTAATATAGTTGGCGAGGCTGATCCCAAAAAGCGGATATTGCTTATAAAGGAGGCACAACGTTATCTTACAAATAAAGCCGTACATGGTTTTCTTTTCCAGCTTCCCAAATTGGGTATTTTTAAAAAAGGGATAGAAGGTTTTTGGAAATCTGCTCCCGTACTATATCAACCGTTGCGTAACATATCCATCAATTGAATTTTTCAGGCAGTCTGAGAATGAGTTTTCAGACTGCCTGAAATTGGACCTGTTAGTGGCGACAAATTAAAATGTATTTCTTCATTTTTAACAGAATAGCCAATTTTATCGTCACGATTTTTGTGGTCTCAATAATTGTTTTTGCGGCTATGAATGTTCTGCCAGGAGACCCGGCACTTACTATATTAGGCCTCGATGCAACCGAAGACGCGCTAGATGCATTGCGAGAAAAATTAGGTCTTAACGAGCCATTGATAAAGAGGTATTTCTCTTGGATTATTAACGCCTTAAGCGGAAATTTCGGAGTCAGCCATTCATTTTCAGTTCCAGTATCAGAATTAATTATTGAACGGTTGCCGCTTACTGTGTCACTTGCGATCTCCGGTATGCTCTGCACGATATTTTTGGCTTTTGTTCTAGGTGTTTTTGCCGCAGCTAATCATCAACGTTCCGGGGACTGGGGTGTTATGATAATTAGCCAACTCGGTATTGCGGTCCCGGCATTTTGGCTTTCGATACTTTTGGTATTACTGTTTGCAGTAAAGCTACGTTGGTTGCCCCCAGGCGGTTTTCCAGGTTGGGAAAGTCCAATAGACGCATTGCGGTCACTTATTATGCCCACCTTGTCGCTTACTTTAGTTCAGTCAGCAGTTTTAGCACGTGTTACTCGCTCATCTATGCTAGAAATTAAACGTCAGGATTATATTCGAACTGCGCAGGCAAGTGGACTGCATCCTCGTAGAATACTTTGGCTGCACACTCTACCAAATGCACTCATTCCAATTGTAACTATAATTGGTATGCAATTTGCGGCATTGGTAACTGGCACAATTGTGATAGAAAATGTTTTCTATTTACCTGGTCTCGGAAAACTAATCTTTCAATCAATTTCCAACCGTGATCTTCCTACGGTTCAGGCTCTCGTCATGCTATTTGCCGCAATTGTTATAGTTGCGAATTTCATAGTTGATATTGCATACTCATTCATAGACCCCAGATTGAGAGAACGGACTTGAAATGCGGCTTCCGTTAAACTTTTTATTTGGGGCAGTATTAATATTTTGCGTTGTGACAGCAGCAATAGTCTCGATATTTTGGACACCTCATAGTCACATTGAAATGAATATCTCTATGAAATTTGCTGATCCAAGTAACCTGCATTGGCTAGGAACAGATCAACTGGGCAGGGACGTCGTTTCACAATTGATGGTAGCGGCTCAAAACTCTGTTCAGGTGGCATTAGTTGCAGTTTTTATTGGTGGTGCTATCGGCACCTTTCTTGGTCTGATCGCCTCTGCAATTGGTGGATTAGTAGAAGATTTAATTATGAGATTAGCAGACTTAGGGTTCGCATTTCCTGCTTTACTTTTTGCCATTATGCTTGCTGCAGCATTAGGCCCGTCGTTAAATAATGCGATTATGGCAATAGCGTTTATTAATATACCGATATTCATAAGGGTTTCTCGCGGTAGTGCTAATCAAATATGGCAGAGAGAATATGTTTATGCCGCTAAGGCAGCAGGTCTCACAAAATTTAGGATTTCTCTAGATCATATACTTCCAAATATTATGGCACCAATAATTGTCCAAGCTACTATCGAATTTGCAGTTGCCATTTTAGCCGAAGCAGCTCTTTCATATCTTGGCTTAGGCGCACAGCCGCCTCAACCGTCCTGGGGTAGAATGCTCTCAGAGGCACAAACGCTTATGTACTTAGCACCAGAACTCGCGATTTACCCAGGGGTTTGCATAATAGTTTCAGTCATTGGCTTCGGCTTATTAGGTGATGGCCTTAGGGATATTACTGACCCAAGGCTGAACGGGAGCAGATAAATGATTTCTGTGAAAAATCTTTCCGTTAAGTTAGAAAATGTTGAAGCTCTTAAAGACATAAACTTTGATTTGGAGCCTGGGGAACGCATAGGAGTTGTGGGAGAAAGCGGAAGCGGAAAAACTATGCTAGGCTTAAGCTTGTTGGGCATTGCCCCAGAGTGCGCAGAAATTTCTGGTAAACTTAAAATTAATCAAAAAAATATGACTCACGCGTCGGAAAAAGCTTGGATGGGCTTAAGGCTCACAGAAATTGCGATGGTTTTTCAGGAACCTATGAGTGCGCTTAACCCAATAAAACGAATAGGTGAAACACTATGTGAGCCTATCCGCATTCATCTAAACCTAAGTAAGTCAGCCTCAAAAAAAAGAGCATTAAATTTGCTACATGAAGTTGGACTACCAGATGCAAAAGTAAAAATTAATCAATTTCCACACCAGCTATCGGGAGGGCAACGCCAGAGAGTTTTGATAGCTTTGGCTCTCTCTTGTGATCCTAAAGTGCTAATAGCTGACGAACCGACGTCAGCACTAGATGCACATGTAGCGCTTCAAATAACAGATTTATTGGTTTCTATCTCTATGAAAAGAAAAATGGCGTTAGTCTTCATAAGCCATGATCTAAATGCAGTCGCCCGCACCACCAAACACCTTGTCGTAATGTTCAAAGGAGAAATACTAGAACGAGGCTCAACTGATAAGATCCTTCGCAATCCTGACCACAATTATACTAAGGGCCTTATCTCCGCTAGACCAAATCTTAATCCAAACATCCGAGACCATGAGGGAAAACTCCAAAGACTAGCCACTATGGCCGATTTTTTCCCCGAGTCGAAAGAAAGTCACGTTACAAAGTCTGAATGTACAGAAACTCACAAAAGCAAAATAAAAAGGAACTGTTTGAATTTTGAAGGTGACCCTACAGAGCCCTTGCTTGATGTTTGTTCCCTCAGCCGCTTTTATAAGCTACCACGTTTGAACTTTTTTGAAAAACAAAAATATTCGGCTGCTATCACCGGAGTTGGATTCAAGTTATTTCGGGGTAAAACCCTTGGAGTCGTGGGAAAGTCGGGTTCTGGAAAGTCAACTATCGCTCGCCTTATAATGGGATTTGAAAAACCTGATAATGGTAAGATTTTAATAAGAGGAAACGATATAAATAAGATAACCAAACAAAAGCTTAGATCATTAAGGTCTGACTTTCAGATGGTTTTTCAAGACCCATTTGGATCACTAGACCCACGTAGGAAAGTGGGTTGGTCAATAGCTGAACCACTCAGAGCACAAAAAGGAAAAGCTGATCACAAAATGCTGGTGGCAGAAGTTTTGGAGCGTGTCGGTTTAAAACATTCTGATGCCGAGCGTTATCCTCATCAATTTTCTGGAGGCCAAAGACAGCGCATTGCTATAGCGAGGTCAATTGTGAGTGGACCAAGTTTATTGATTGCCGACGAAGCAGTATCAGCATTGGATGTTTCAGTACAGGCTCAAGTACTTAACCTTTTTATAGAACTCCAAGAAAACTTGGGACTTGGGATAATATTTATAAGCCACGATCTAGCTGTAATAAATAGTATTTGCGATGATGTTTTAGTAATGAAAGACGGACATATGGTAGAAACAGGATCAACCAATACCGTAATTAATTCACCAAAAGATGTATACACGCATGAGTTATTGTCAGCAGCTAGAGCTTAAAAAATGGTGAATTTCTTACATATCAGCGACTTGCACATCTCTAAAAGCTTAAACGAAACCAGAGTAGGTAAAAATACTACAAGGGAGCTCTTAAAAACAGTTATAGAACTGGCGCACACCTTGAAACCAGAACCCAGTTTTTTAGTGTTTAGTGGTGATCTCACTGACAAAGGTGACATCGAAAGTTATGAATATTTTTACTCTGTGATTTCTAATTCTAAATTTCCATCTATTTTGGCACTTGGTAATCACGACGATAGATCAAATTTTCGGAAGGTTTTTTTTGATAGTCCTTCCGATAAGCCCTATTTTTGTACGTTGGAGCACGAAAATTTGAAAATTATTGTCCTAGATTCAAGCCTACCTGGTAAAGTTTCCGGTAGTATCTGCGACGAACAATTTCGCTTTTTAGAGGAGGCTCTTTCTAACAATGACAAGCATAATAAACTCCTAGTAATGCACCATCCACCTTGGTTAGGCAGCGATAGTTATTCATGGACAACTTTAGATCAAAAATCTTCATTTGCGCTTTCTAAACTTTTGGAAGAGCACTCTGTCTCTGGCATCCTATGTGGTCATATCCATCTCAACCAATTTACTAATTGGAATACTATCCCGATTGTTGCCTCAAGTGGACTTCACTCAACGATTGATAAATTTGAAAACGATAAACTGAGATTACTAGAGGGCGCTAGCGTAAACTTTTGCAGGCTCCGGGGCGCGCAACTAAGCGCCACTTGTTTACAGATCTACCCGATAGGAAGCGAAATAAGACGTATAAATAAAAAGTTTCTTCTTTCAATGAAGTGAGGACCGCCATGTCTACATATAAAAAGTACGAAATTACCGGTGCGCACAATGTAAGAGATTTAGGTGGGTATAAAACAGAAAATAATAAAGTCACAAAAACCGGGCGATTTGTCCGAAGTGACAGTCTTCATAGAATAGATAAAAACAGTATAATTAGTTTGGTTGAGAAAAACCTTTCAACCGTGATTGATCTGAGAACAAAAAAAGAGGTCCGGGAAGAACCGAACTTATTGGCTGAACTCCATGGTGTAAATTTTTTAAACTTGCCGTTATTGGAAGAATTATCTCCAACTTTTCTTGGAAATGTCTCCGTTTCTTCACAAGCGGACAACCCGCTTCTAGCATTTTATCTCTCGGCCTTGCATGAGCGGCAAGCTGCAATCAAAGAGATTTTTTTAGCTATGTCAGACGCCAGTCCTGGATTGATTCTGTTCAACTGTACCGCAGGCAAAGATAGGACAGGAATAATATCAGCACTTCTTTTAAGTTTAGTTAGGGTGCCAAGATTGGAAATTATAAAAAATTATACTGACAGCGAGAAGGCAATAACCAAATTGGTCGAAGAGTTTCTAGAAAATTCTCGCAAACGTGGGGAAGATACTGATTCTTACTCTCGTATGTTGCAATGTCCTCCTGAAATAATGGATAGCGCTTTATCGAGTGTCGTTGACGAACACGGGGATATCGAAAATTATTTGAAGAATGCCGGGCTTACCCAAAACTGTCTGATTAAATTAAAAGACAGATTGTTAAAATGACAAAAGGTTTGAAAAGATCAAAAGTTTAATTTGCTCCAATGCAACACTCACCACCCGTTTTCTGACTCAAAAGAGTTTCTTTTAAACCTCTTTTGAGTTCCTCTTCTATTGCCATGATTAATGCTTTGCAAAATTAAGTCTGAGTCAATAACCGATCAATGATAGCTCGCATTGGACCCGAGTGTCGTTTTTTTGTGAAGACTAAATGATAACCCGAAGTTTCGAGCTTTCGATCTGTAAGTTCTTTTAAGCGTCCATTTGTGATTTCTAAACTTACCAAGTCATCCCATAGAGCAATGCCTTGGCCATCAATGACCGCTTGAACTCTGCTATTGGAATCTGGAATTGTCAGACTGGGTGTATTTGGAATGTAGGACAGTCTTGCAGCCTCGTGCCATGCGCGCCAGCCAACGTCACCAGAACTATCGCCAAGAAGCGGGAGCTGCCTGACAGCTCTCTCAATGCCAAGATTTTCCACTTTTTTTGCGATCTCCGCATTACCAGTAGGAACGGACGGCATACTTAACAAAAGCGTGCTTTCATATTCGTCCCATTCACCAACTCCCCACAAAATCGCAAGGTCTACATCTTTTGTTTTCAAATCAGCAATAGAATTGACAAGCTCTATTCGCAAACTGACACCTTCGGTTTTTTAAAAAAAAGTCCATAAGCCGATGCGAAAGCCAACGTGAAGAGAAATAGGTCAGTGCACCAATACAAAGTGTATTAGACTGCGAACCGCGGATATCTTCAATTACTTGGTCAATCTGTCGAAGCGCATTTCTAGAGACAATCCACATTCTTCTGCCATTTTCGTTAAGCTGTAGGCGCGTCTCGTTGCGCTAAAAAAGTGCAAAGCCAAGGTTCGTCTCTAGCTTGTTTATTTGATAACTTATTGAACCTTTCGATAAATTAGGTTCATGCGCAGCGACGGTCATTGACTTTTGTCTGGCTACTGCGTCAAAGATTTTCAGGGGGGCATTAGATCTAAACTTCATAAATATTGTTTAATATTTTTAAACATTTTGTATAAATCTTTAATTTTGGAAAATATCACAGGATCATTTATCTAGAGAGATAATAAAAATTAAACCAGAATCGACCGTCTAAAATTTACTAACGGACCCACAGTATGACGCTAGAACTCTCTGAATTTCGCTTCGTAGCAAAAGCTGTTCCAAACAAGGGACAAAGGCCTCGGGAACTTGCACGCACAATGCGTGCGCACCCACTGAGTTACATGGAACTTCCACATGACCCAGAATATACGCTGTACAACTCTCGGCTGACACCAGAAGCGTTAGGAACTGCATCAGATGATGAAATGTATTGGGCCGTACGTACGAACGTTATCTTTCGTCACACGGGTGAGTTACCTGTCGAGATCAGCGGACCAGATGCCGAAACACTTTTAAACAAGGTGTTCACCCGTAATGTATCCAAGATCAAACCAGGACGGTGCTCTTATCAGTTCGCATGTTATCACGATGGTGGAATGATAACAGACGGCGTGTTGCTAAGATTATCCGAAGATCGTTTTTGGATGGCACAGGCAGATGGCGAGCTTTTTAGCTGGTACAAGGCCCATGCCGAAGGAATGGATGTAAAAATATACAATCCGAATGTTTGGGTAAGTCAGATACAGGGGCCACGTTCATTGGCGCTGTTGGCCGCTATTTTGGATGGAAAGATGCCCGATCCATTCCAATATTACGCTTGCGCTGAGGTCTCCATCGCAGATCAGACTTGCTGGATCAGCCGTTCAGGCTTCACCAACGAGCTTGGCTGGGAAGTGTACTTGCTGCCTGACACAGATATTGCAGCCATCGGCGACAGAATCATGGAGGTAGGTTCGGCGTTCGATATCATGCTCACCGGGACACCGGTATTCCGCGCACGACGCATTGAGGCTGGTTTACTCAATGCAGGGTCGGACTTCGGGGCGGAAACCACACCTTTCGAGGCAGGTCTTGGGAATTTTGTTGATTTTGACAACCGTGATTTCATCGGGCGCAAGGCGCTAGAGGTCGCAGATAAATCATCAAAAACCTGGGGCATGCGTGTAATGGGTGGTGTTTCTCAACTTGGTCGCGTGATGTGGATAGGCGAAATTGTCGTTGGACGCGTTTGCTCATCAGGATATTCTCCATATCAACAATGTGGCGTCTGCATCGTTCGTATGGATGATTCAGCCATGGGACTTGGCACTAAGGTAAATGTGCTCTGTGCAGACGACTCTATTCGAGAAGGCGAGCTCTGCACGTTGCCAATGTATGACGCCGACCGCCTGATCTCCCGTGGCAAGCTTGTCGATATCCCAACGAAACCGACCGGAGCGGAATAGGCATGTATGACGTGACGCTCAGTATTTCGCACTTCACGGCACAGGGTGATGCGGAGATCCGCAATATCACGGTTGGCGACTTGCTGCTTGAGACTGCAGCGAACAACTCGGGTGCTTTAGCAATGATCGATGTCACGGACAGTGGTGAATGTGGTAAGTCTTGGACCTACGGTGAGCTTCTAGCGCAGGTCGAGCGCCTGGCTAAAGCGCTTGCCTCCCGATTTGAGGCGGGTCAAAGAGTCGTCGTCTGGGCACCTAATATCCCCCAATGGATTTTTATGGAATATGCATGCAGTCTCGCGGGTTTGGTTTTGGTGACAGCAAATCCCTCATTTCAGGCATCCGAGCTCAAATATGTGCTTGAACACTCCGGTGCCGTCGCTCTGTTCCTGGTTGACGAGTTCCGCGCTAATCCTATGGCTGAGATTGCAAAAGAAGCGACAATCGGCAACGCTAATCTGCGCGAGATCGTCAACCTGGAAGACGAGCACGCTCTCTATGTTCTTGGGGAACGACCTCCCGAACTACCCAATGTCCAACCGGATGATGCAGCGCAGATCCAGTATACATCAGGTACAACAGGATTTCCCAAGGGTGCAGTCCTCAGCCACAAGAACCTGGTAAACAACGCGCGGCTTTTCTGCGTGCGTAAGCATATAGGGCCGCATACGGTCTGGGCTAACTTCATGCCGCTGTTTCACACCGCAGGCTGTGCAACGGGGACTTTGGGCTGTCTCCAAGCCGCGTGTAAAATGCTTTTAATAAAGCGGTTCGATCCAGATATCGTTGTGCGCTTGATTGAGGAACAGGGTGTCACAACGTGTTTTGCTGTTCCCACTATGCTCTTCAAATTATTGGAGTCGCTGGACAGAAGTCCACGCGATATGTCCTCACTAGAGGTCATTACGACCGGCGGCGCGCCGGTACCGCCCGAACTGGTACGCCGGGTACGAGACCTTTTGGGATGTCATCTTCTCAGCGCATTCGGGCAGACAGAACATAGCCCAATGATCTGCCTAAACTCTGTTGAGGCAACGCTTCAGCAGATCGCAGAGACAGCTGGCCAGCCACTACCTCAGACCGAGGTTTCAGTCCGTTCTCCTGAAGATAATCGTGTGCTTCCAATAGGTGAAGTGGGCGAGATTTGTGCAAAATCTTACGCGGTGATGATCGGCTATCACGACAACCCCGAAGCTACTGCCGCCGCCATTGATAGCGACGGCTGGCTGCATACCGGAGACTTGGGCACTCTAGACGGCCAGGGGTTCCTCAGGGTGACTGGCCGTGTGAAAGACATGATCATTCGTGGTGGTGAAAACCACTTCCCAGCCGAGATCGAAGCAGCGCTTGTGACCCACCGTCACGTCGCTCAGGTGGCGGTGGTCGGCCTGCCAGATGAGAAATGGGGAGAGGTGATCGCGGCATTCATCGTGTCCGATCAAACCATGGAAGTGGCTGATTTGCGCGCCCACTGTCGAGCGCAACTATCTGCTCAGAAAACGCCATCCGTCTGGGTGCGTGTACCGGACTTCCCACTAACAGGCTCTGGCAAAGTGCAAAAATTCGCCATTCGTGATAAGTTCCTCGCACGTAACTATGGAGAGATTCTGCAATGAGCGTGCGAGTTGAAAAGGATGGTCCCGTCTGGACCGTGATTCATTACCGCCCAGAGGCGCGCAATGCCATGGACCCCGAAAGCGCCAGCGCACTCTTTGAGGCGTTCCAATCGTTTGATGCAGACGATACTGCCAGAGTTGCGGTGTTCTGGGGCGAAGGCGGTGCTTTCTGTGCTGGGTGGGATTTGAAGCATGCAGCGTCTCTTACGGGGGCCGAAGCGCTCGATCCATTAGACTTTCCAGACGAAGGTGAACCACCAATGGCGGCCATGGGACCCAGCCGGTTGGAGCTTAGCAAGCCAGTGATCGCCGCGGTGGCAGGGCCTGCCGTGGCCGGTGGTATGGAGTTGGCGCTATGGTGCGATATACGGGTGATGGAAGAAACCGCCTTCATGGGAGTCTACTGCCGTCGTTGGGGCATTCCATTGATCGACGGCGGTACAGTGCGCTTGCCACGTCTCGTTGGCGAAGGTAGAGCTATGGACTTAATCTTAACTGGTCGCCGTGTCGATGCAGACGAGGCTCTGCTAATTGGATTGTCTGAATACGTCGTGCCTGAAGGCGGCTCGCGTACCAAAGCCGAAGCCCTCGCCCATGACATCGCACGTTTCCCGCAAAGCTGCATTCGCGCAG
>CAJXHI010000044.1 GCA_913051655.1 uncultured Alphaproteobacteria bacterium | reverse complement strand
AAAAAAGAGAGCGCTTAAATTGTATCGAGCATATTTTAAGTCAAATTCCATATTCAGAAGTTGATAATCAGAAAATCGAGCTTCCTGATAGGGTTTTTAATCCTGATTATGAGCGTCAGGTGTTACCAGACGATCTTTACGTGCCCAAAATCTACTAGGTCTTCTTGATCAATTTATGAAAAAGGGTCTGGCGCAATATTGGCGCCACAGACCAAAACAGCAACCCTTTCGCCCTTTTGCGGCCGATAAGTGCCGCTGATCAAAGCTGCAAGCGCAGTGGCTCCTGCCGGTTCTACCAGTTGGCGATGGGCACGCCACAAAAGGTTTTGGGCGGTTAGAATGTCGTGATCACTGACGAGAATCGACTGCATTGCGGTTTCAAGAGCTAGATCGAAACAAATCTGGCCGATTTTCTTTGCTCCAAGGGCGTTGACCGCAATTCCCGACACGGCCACATCCAACGGTGCACCATTATTAAGGGCTGCATGGAGCGCGCGGGATGTTTCAGGTTCCACTGCCACGATTTTCTTGGTTTTCTGAAACCACGCAGCGGCACCCGCGATCAGCCCGCCACCACCGACGGCAATCAGTAGCGTATCGGCCTCAAGCCCCTGCTGTTCCCATTCAAGCGCTAAGGTGCCTTGCCCCGCAACCGTGGGGATGGTGTCATAGGCGTGCACTTGGCGCGCGCCTGTCTGGGCTTCCCAGTCCTGTGCCGCAAGAAGTGCTTCGGAATATTGTCCTTTGACCACCTGAAGATCTGCACCCATCGATTGGATGAGTGCGATTTTAGAGGCACCTGCGACTTCGGGTACATAGATGCGCGCATTATACCCGAGATTTCTGGCTGCATAGGCCGCTGCAGCGCCATGATTGCCACCAGAAGCAGCAACAATGCCCGCTTCAGGTGCACCTTCTGAGATCAAGGTATTAAAGGCCCCACGCGGCTTAAAGCTGCCGGTGTGTTGCATGTGCTCGAATTTGAGCTCGATATAGTAAGGCATTCCTAAGGCGTCCGTGCGTAGAACTGGCGTTTCAACCACATGACTTTTGATACGCTGTGCTGCCAGTTCAACTTCAGTCCGCCAATCCATTTTGAAATCCTTATATAAGATTGGGAAAACCGTAATAAAGGCGCGCGCGAAGAGCAAGAGCGCTGACGCAGACTGCTTGGGAAAAGTCCTCCCTGATATTTAGAGATTTTCAAAACGGATCGTGCAATACACGTGGAGCCGCTAAACAGGTAACCAAATAGTTTGAGGTCTGACATCCTATTAAATATACGTTTACCCAATAAAAAACCCCGCCTAAGCGGGGCCTTTTGCGGACATATCTGTCGACTTACATCATACCTTCGCGTTGCGCCTTTTTACGGGCGAGCTTACGGGCGCGGCGGATGGCTTCCGCCTTTTCGCGCGCTTTCTTTTCAGACGGTTTTTCGAAATGCTGCTTAAGCTTCATTTCGCGAAAAACGCCTTCGCGCTGCAATTTCTTTTTCAGCGCTCTAAGCGCTTGATCGACATTGTTGTCGCGTACACTGACCTGCATGTGGTTGTCACCACCTTTCTATCTAAGTTGCATATCGTCGCAGGAATAGGCTTTTTAACAACACTCTTCTATCTTGTCCAGATATGATGTTATGAAACGCTTATGAGAAAGATAACAACATGACTAAAAACACCCATTCCGATTTGAAATCGGATCTACTTGTGGCGATCCTGCCCCACGTGGCCTTTGATGGCTGGACAGAGGCAGCGTTTTGCGCGGCATGCGATGACTCGGGAATTGACCAAAAACTGGCGCGCTTGACTTGTAATCAAGGGGCGCTCGACCTTGCGGGCTGGTTTCATGTAATGGGTGATCAAAAGATGATCTCCGCGCTAAAGGAAAGGGATATGTCGGATATGCGTTTTCGGGACAAAATTGCTTTGGCCGTGCGCCTGCGCCTTGACAGTGTTGAGGACAAAGAGGCTGTGCGCAGGGGAGCGACACTGTTTGCGCTGCCACATAACGCGCGTCTCGGTGCTGGGCTCATCTGGGGAACAGCCGATGCGATTTGGACGGCGCTCGGCGATACGTCACTCGATGTGAATTGGTACACGAAACGTGCGTCGCTCAGCACAGTTTATAGTACAACTATACTCTATTGGCTCGGGGATGAGAGCCCCGAGAACGCAGCGACTTGGGCCTTTTTGGATCGCCGTATCGAGAATGTTATGCAGTTTGAGAAAATAAAATCGCAGTTACGCGCCAACAAAGGCTTGCAAAACCTGATGCGAGGGCCAAACTGGGTTTTGAGTAAGATTAAGGCCCCAACTTCCAACAGTCTCAACGATATGCCCGGGTTTTGGGGTCAATCGTAAAGGATGCCCACATGGCAGAGCAAATGCGCGTTATTGAAATCACCAAAGCAGGTGATCCGTCTGTTTTGAAATCTACATCTCGCGCTGTTCCTGAACCGAAACATAGCGAAGTTTTGATTAAAATTGCTTATGCTGGCGTAAATCGTCCGGATGCGCTTCAACGTGCTGGGTTATACAACCCGCCTTCGACAGCGAGTGATCTTCCAGGGCTTGAGGCTTCCGGTTCGGTTGTTCGGATTGGTGCAGGCGTGAGTAACCTGAAGGAGGGGGATAAGGTTTGCGCCTTGTTGCCCGGCGGTGGATACGCTGAATATGCAGCGACGCCTGCCGCACACTGCTTGCCAGTGCCGAAAGGAATGTCTCTGAAAGAAGCCGCATGTCTGCCAGAAACCTTTTTTACCGTTTGGTCCAATGTGTTCCAACGCGGTGGCCTTGAGGCGGGAGAACGCTTTCTTGTGCATGGTGGATCATCGGGAATTGGGACTACCGCGATCCAATTGGCGTCTGTTTTTGGAGCGAGGGTATTTACGACAGCGGGGTCAGACGAGAAATGTGACGCTTGTCTTGCGCTTGGAGCAGAGGTGGCTCTGAACTACAAAACAGATGATTTTGTTAATGTCATGCGCAAAGAGAGTGGTGCAAACCTGATACTTGATATGGTCGGAGGAAGTTACATCGCACGTAATATCAAAGCGCTCGCCGATGACGGTCGTTTGGTACAGATTGCTTTCCTTCAAGGACCGAAGACAGAGATTAATTTTGCGCAGATGATGACGCGCCGATTGACATTAACCGGTAGTACACTCCGCCCTCAATCGGATCTTGCCAAGGCCCGTATCGCAGACAGTTTGCTTGAAACGGTCTGGCCTCTTCTGGAGGCGGGGCGTATTTATCCGGTAATGGATAGCACATTTTCCCTAGAGGCCGCAGATCAGGCTCACATGCGAATGGAAGCCAGCACGCATATTGGAAAAATTGTTTTAGAAATCTAAGCCTATGTCCAGACTGGCCAGCAAAACAAATATGATTTTCAAATCCCTTTACTCGTCGGCCTTAACCCGTTCGGATTTGGGATCATACATCGGCTTCAGTGATGCCTCGGCCTTTACCTTGGTACCTGACACGTCAATTTCGTAAGTGGAGGCAAGAAGCTCTGCTGCGCTTTCATTTGGGCAGGGGACATAGCCCAGTCCTATGGCCCCGCCCAGATGATGGCCATAGCTTCCAGAGCTAAGGTAACCCACAATCTGACCGTCTCGCAGTACCGGTTCGTTATGATAGAGAAGTGGCTCAGGTTCGGTGAGGCGGAATTGCAGTAAGCGTTTAGTCAGTCCGGTTTCTTTTTTGACTAGTACCGCATCGCGCCCAATGAAATCGGCTTTTTCGGTTTTCACGGCAAAGCCGAGCCCCGCCTCAAGAACGTGATCTTCGCAGGTTATGTCATGGCCAAAGTGACGAAAGGCCTTTTCAATACGGCAGCTGTCCATCATATGCATACCGCAGAGTTTTGCGTCATAATCCTGTCCTGCATCCCAAACTGTTTCAAAGGCGTGGGCGGCCATGTCGCTGCTAACATAGATTTCCCAGCCAAGTTCGCCCACATAGCTAACCCGATGCACACGGGCCTGTCCCATGCCAAGTTCAATTTCTTGCATGGTGCCAAAGGGATTCACGGCGTTGGAAAAGTCATTGGGAGATACCACTTTCATCAAGTCGCGTGCCTTTGGTCCCATAACGGCCAAAACGCCCTCGCCAGCGGTGACATCTATGATGAACACCTGTTCTTCCCTGATATGTCGGCGAAGCCATGTTTCATCGGCAAGACGGGTGGCGGCGGAGGTGACGATCAAATAGGCGGTTTCGTTAATGCGGGTCACAGTAACATCCGCTTCTATTCCGCCCCTTTGGTTTAGGAATTGGGTATAGACGATTTTTCCTGCTGGAACGGACATATCCCCGCTGCAGAGCCTGTTGAGAAACGGTTCTGCATCGCGTCCTTCGACTCGCAATTTGCCGAAGGACGACATATCGTAAATACCCACCCCTGAGCGGACGGCGGCATGTTCTGCGGCCGCATTTTCAAACCAATTCTGGCGTTTCCAGCTGTAAGCATATTCCTTGTTCTGCTCTACATTTGCATACCAATTAGCCCTTTCCCAGCCTGAGATTTCCCCGAAAACGGCACCTTTTGCTTTGAGGTATTCGTGAAATGGTGTCCTGCGTACACCTCGTGCTGTTTCCTTTTGACGGTAGGGAAAGTGATCCGCATAAAGAAGGCCAAGCGTTTCTTTAGATCGTTCAAAGAGATACTTTTTGTTCCCTTGAAACGGCTGCATCCGTGAGATGTCAACATCCCCAAGGTCAAACGGTTTTTCCCCCCCGTCCATCCATTGGCTCAGCGCCATACCAGCCCCACCAGCCGATTGAATGCCAATAGAATTGAAGCCTGCTGCCACCCAGACATTGTCCATTTCAGGCGCTAGACCAAGGTGATAGGCATCATCTGGTGTAAAGCTTTCGGGGCCATTAAAAAATGTGTGAATGCCAGCCTCACCCAGAATCGGCATACGATTGACCGCCATTTCTAGAATGGGTTCAAAGTGGTCAAAATCCTCGGGCAATTGATCGAATTCAAAATCCTCGGAAATGCCAGTCATTGCCCAGGGTTTAGCGTTTGGTTCAAAAGCTCCAAGCATCATTTTGCCCGCGTCTTCTTTGTAATAGGCACATTCGTCAGGAACGCGCAGAACGGGTAATTCGCTCAGCCCGTCAATAGGTTCGGAAACGATGTAGAAGTGTTCGCACGCGTGCAACGGGACATTAATCCCTATCATGCGACCCACTTCATGTCCCCACATTCCGGCACAGTTCACGACCATTTCGCAGCCAATGTGACCACGGCTTCCGTCCTCCGCCACCCAGTCAACACCCGTAACGCGACGTCCTTTGCGCGAAACAGCAGTGACCTTCGCATGTTCTTGAACAATCGCGCTGCGTTGGCGCGCTCCTTTGGCGAGCGCTAGAGTAATATTGGCCGGATCACCCTGTCCGTCTTTATCAAGGTAAACTCCCGCCGTTACCCCATCTAGATTGAGATGGGGGTAACGTGCGCTCACCTCAGATGGGGAAATTTCATCGATATCAACGCCAAAAGCGCGGGCCATCGCAGCGGACCGGAAGATTTCTTCTTTGCGTTCCTCGCTGAGTGCAACAGTGATAGAGCCCACGCGCTTAAAGCCTGTTGCTACGCCAGTTTCGGCTTCAAGTGAACCGTAAAGTTCCTGTGAGTACTTGGCAAGTTTTGTCATATTCGCAGTCGCGCGTAGCTGTGCGATGAGCCCTGCCGCGTGCCAAGTTGTTCCAGAAGTGAGCTGTTTGCGCTCCAGAAGAACTACATCCTTCCAGCCCAATTTTGTTAGGTGATAGGCAACAGAGCATCCGATAACACCGCCTCCGATAATAACCACACGTGCCGCATTTGGAAGATTTGACATGCCATTCCTTTATATTATTTGATGCCCTGATCCGGTCAGGCGTTCTGCAAGTTCTTTGATATGATCAGGCCCAACTTCGCAGCAGCCCCCAACGATTGTCGCCCCTGTTGCTATCCAATCCATGGCGAAATCTGCATAAGCTTCAGGGGATAAATCCTGCCGCTGTTCCAGCGCGTCCACGGTGGGCGCGTCTTTCAAGAACCCGTCTGATATCTTTGTAAATCCATTTGCATAGGCGCCGAATTCGTATCCAAATGTCGCAAGAATATTTACGCCATCACTGACGGCTTCCGGACGGGAGCAATTGATCAGTACAGCCTCTGGCGTGTGGGAGTCCAGAGTTGCTTTGATATCTGCTAAATTCTCGCCCGAGCGTAGCTTGGTACCGTCAAAGTCATCGACTGAAAGTGCGATCCAAACGGGTTTGCCTGTCTTTTCAGCCGCCCGAAGGGCACCCTCTGCCTGATCAATAGAAGACATAGTTTCGATCAAGATCACATCGCAATGAGATGCGAGGTGGGTCATAATTTCTGAATAAAGCTGCTCTGCTTCCTTTGCTGGTGGACATATATCCGGGCGGTAAGAGGCAATGAGCGGCCCTATAGAGCCTGCAACCCTGCCCGAGCCATGATCATCACGTGCCTTTGTCGCAGCAGTCAATGCGATGTTCCACAGGTCGTGAAGTTTATTTTCTAACCCCACACGTTTGAGCCGGTCGTATAAAACGGGATAGGTGTTGGTGGTCGCTACTGTTGCACCAGCACAAAAATAGTCGGCGTGTACATCATCCACAATTCCGGGCTTGTCGATCATTACCATAGTGGACCAAAGCGCAGTTGCCCGATCGCCGGATCGTTTGACAAGTTCCTGTCCAACGGACCCATCGAGAAGAGTTATTTTTTTCATGCTTTCAATCTCCTATTATCAACGTCCCAAAGCGCTTTGCTCTCTTGCACCACGGCTTTGACGCGCTCGCCATAAATCTCAACCTCAAGCTCGGTTCCAGCCGTGGCAAGATCACTGCGCAGCATACCAAGCGCGATGCTGGCGTTTATGCGGTACCCCCATGCGCCAGAGGTGGTTTCCCCTACGATCTCTTCATTCTGCCAAAGCGTTGACATATAGGGCGCATCGCAAGCACCTGCATGGACAATTAGGCTGACAAAGCGTTTCGCGCTCCCTTGTTGCTTTTCCTTCAAAAGTGCGGCTTTGCCATTGAAATCCTGAGGTTTATCTAATTTAATGAAGCGGTCAAGGCCTGCCTCAAACATCGAATAATCGCTCGACAGATCACCTTTCCAGGCACGGTAGCCTTTTTCTATGCGCAGCGAATTTAAGGCCCACATGCCAAAGGGTTTGGCTCCAGCGGCAATCACCGCATCATAGATATCTGGCATATTTTCGTTTTCCGCGTGGATTTCCCAGCCAAGCTCACCAGCGAAAGAGACGCGGATCAAAAACGCCTTTCTTCCCGCGACAGTTGCAAATTGGTGGGTGAGCCAGCCTTGGGACAGGTCGGCATCCGTGATCCCCGCCAAAATGTTGCGCGATTCTGGACCCGTGACAATCAAATTATCCCTTTCGTTCGTAGTTTCACGGATATTTACGCTTTGAGGCACAGAATTACGGATCATTTCACCGTCATGCCACTGTGCGGTGGCTGCCGTGATCAAAACGAAATTATCCTCTGTGACTCGGATACAGGAAAATTCCGACAGGATACGTCCACGCTCGTCTGCGACATAGACAAGGTTCATCCTTCCAACTTTGGGAATACTACCTGTACAAAAGCTGCGCAGCCACTCATCCGCACCGTCTCCTTGAAGCCAAAAACGCGAAAATCCGGGAAGGTCAAGAACGCCGCAATGATCGCGTACTGCTTCGCATTCCTCGCGAATGCGCGCCTCCCATGGGCCGGCGCGGCCCCATGTCTGGGTGGTTTCTTCGGATGTATCATCACCTGGCTTGGCAAACCAATTTGCCCGTTCCCAACCATTATAAGCTCCCATTTGACCGCCAAGGGCGATAACTTTGTCATGCACGGGAGAGAGCTTTTTGTTGCGCCCTGCAGGCCATGCATGCCATGGAAAATGCATGGCATATTCGTGGCCATAGACCTCCATCCCTTTGGCAACGCAATAGTCGTGATCGGTGTAGTCGGTATATCTGCGTGGATCGCATGACCACATATCCCATTCCGTCTGACCTTCTGTCACCCATTCGGCAAGCACTTTGCCCGCACCACCCCCTTGGGCGATGCCAAAGGTAAAGACACAAGCCTCAAAGGCGTTCGGTATGCCCGGCATGGGCCCGATAAGAGGAAGACCATCAGGCGCATATGGAATTGGGCCATTGATGACTTTGGACACACCGCCTTCGCCAAGGACGGGCACACGGGCAAGTGCATCTTCGATGTACCATTCCAGCCGGTCAAGATCGTCTGGATAAAGTTGAAAGCTAAAATCTTCGGGCAGGGGATCGTCAGGTGTGGCCCAATGTGCTCGGCAATTGCGTTCATATGGGCCAAGATTAAAGCCGAATTTTTCCTGCCGCAGGTAGTAAGAGCTATCTACATCACGTAACAAGGGTAACTTTTGGCTGGCCTCTTGAGACCAGTTTTTGACAGCATCTACCTCTTCAAATAGGATATATTGGTGGCTCATCACCATCATCGGTACGCTTCGCCCACCGAAGGGTTTGAACCATTCACCGACGCGTTGTGCGTAGTAGCCGGCGGCATTGACCACATACTCACAACGAATATCGCCTTTTTCGGTTTTTACAATCCATTCGCTATTTAGCCGATCCACCCCGATGGCGGGGGTGAAGCGTAGGATCGTCGCGCCTAGGTCGCGTGCGCCTTTGGCAAGCGCCTGTGTCAACTGCGCGGGATCAATATCCCCGTCATTGGGGTCATAGAGCGCGCCTTGCAGGTCGTGTGTTTCAAGGAAAGGGTAGCGCCCCCTGATGTCGTCCACACCAAGCAGATCAATATCCATCCCCTGATAACGCCCCATGCCTTTTGCGCGCTGGAACTCCTGCATACGCTCTTTAGAATGCGCAAGCCGGATGGAACCTGTGACATGGTAGTTCATCGGATAATTGACTTCTTCGGCCAACCCGCGATAAAGCTCGGTCGAATAGCGCTGCATGTTCATCACTGACCAAGAGGTTGAAAACGTTGGAACGTTTCCGGCGGCGTGCCATGTGCTGCCCGCCGTCAATTCATTCTTTTCCAGTAGGACGCAGTCCTTCCAGCCTGTCTTTGCCAGGTGGTAAAGACATGAGGTGCCCACCACGCCTCCGCCAATGATGACAACTCTTGTGGTTGAGGGAATATCGGCCATGTTTTTCTGTCTCTCGTTGCTTTTCCGTTGGTTAATATCTGTCTTTGTTAGGTTTACGCGGAAGGATCTGATAATAGTCGCCTTTGTTTTTCGTAAAAATACGGTAATCAGTACTTAGGCAATTGGGTATTTCAAGTGCGGTGGCCACAATAGTACTATCATTTTTGTAATTGATTGAAAAAAAGAGACGGCTGCTAGCCTCTCTGTAACAAAAGGTTAAGACCTTTGGAATTCGTCCCCTTAATTCAAATTGATCGTACCTATGCTTACAAGATCCTGAAATCACCATATTTCAAACGCCTCTTGGAAAGGGCGACAGACCCAGTAAAAATCCGTAAATGATGAAACATAATGCTAAAATCCGCCTCAACCAGCCGTTTAATATCGCGCTGAGTGCGGCGCGGCCAAGGCCTGCACCAAGCGCACAAAAGCTCGTGTAACTCAGCGTTGTCATGCAGAGCGCCGTTGGCATTATGATCCACATCTGATCCCATATCGGGATCTTGGGAGCCACAAATTGACTAAAGGCTGCAAGATATCCTGCGATTGATTTGGGATTGGCGGTAGCTAAGAGAAAGGATTTGACGTAGACGCTTGAGGTTGTGGGCACATCCTGTGAAATAGTACTTGTGGCGGTGACCCAACCGCGCGCACCTAGGTAAATCAAAAGGGCTGCCCCCATCCATTTAAAGACCCCAAAAGCGGCAGGTGAAGCACTAATCAGTGCTGTTATTCCAAAGGCGGAGAGGATGAGAAACAAGGTTGCTTGCGTCAAAATCGCAAGCACGCAGATCAATGATGTACGAAACCCATAAGCCATCGCCACGCTGAGGCAGTTGACCGCGTTTGGTCCGGGCGTTATGACAAAGAGTGCCCAAAAACTTGCGAATATGAACCAAGTTTCAACCGTCATGAAATCAATACACCGGCGGAGCTATCACCCATATGGCAATTGCAGGAGCATCATAAGGGTTTTCATACTGAAACGGTTCACCGCGGATACGGAAGCTGTCCCCCGGTTTGATTGTAAACCGTTTTTTCGAAATTATCAGATCCAACATTCCAGAGATAAGATATCCCACCTCTTGCGTAGGGCGGGCGACGGGGTTTTCCAATTTTGCGCCTTGCTTGAATGTTGAATGGACGACTTCGAAATCATCTGTCAAATCGGGGGATAGCAATTCCTCGACTAGTCCCGCTTCGGACGACCCTATCGGACGACGCGCACTTTTCCTTACAATAAATCCGGCCTCGTCAGGGGCAGCTTTGGCTTGACCAAAGAGCATAGAAATAGGAATATTCAAAGACTTTGCCAAATCGCGCAAATCGTCGATCGAGGGTTCCGACAAATCTCGTTCTACCTGAGACAGCCAACCAACGGATTTTCCAACAGCCTCTGCCAAGTCGCTAAGCGTAAGCCCGCGCGATTTCCGCAAAGAACGAAGATCTGCGCCAAGGGTATCCAGAAATGTAACATCAAATGCAGACATATCTTTCTTCGTGAAAAATTACACCTTTTTTTCACCGTGCAATGGCATAGTGATAAAATCAAGAATATTTTCACTTCCAGGTGCGTTATAGCAGTTATCATGGACAGCGCCCTTGGGGAGCGATATGGCAGTGGGATGGAAAATATCTATGCGCCGCCAAATGATCCTTTGAAGATTCTGTATGAAGATAGCGATGTCTTGGCGGTGGACAAACCTGCAGGTTTGTTATCGGTGCCCGGTAAAACCAACAATCTTGTCGATTGTTTACTGAGCCGAGTGCAAATTGCTTTTCCAGATGCTTTGCTGGTTCATCGTCTGGATCGAGACACCTCTGGCGTGATGGTCTTTGGCATGACAGCGCATGCCCAACGTCATCTTTCGCTGCAATTTGAAAAACGCTTGGTGAAAAAAATCTATATTGCTCGTGTTTTGGGAGAGGTTGAGGAAAAAACAGGGAAAATTGATCTTCCTTTGATCGTGGATTGGCCCAATAGACCGTTGCAGAAGGTTTGCCATGAAAATGGCCGCCCTGCCTTTACCGAATGGGTGCGGTTGAAAGTTGGTAATGGGGAAAGCCGTTTGCGATTGATGCCGAGAACGGGGCGGTCCCATCAATTGCGGGTCCACTGCCTGTCGATGGGTCATCCCATTTGGGGTGATCCACTTTATGCGCCAGATACAGTGGAGGACTACCCGCGGATGATGCTACATGCCGAAGAACTGCGTCTTAATCACCCGGAAAGCTCTAAAGGCATGAAATTTCGCATGAAAGCTCCGTTTTGATATAATTTTAGGTCGAGGCAGGCGTTAAGATCGGCCTTAGAAGTGCGATGGGGTGAGCGCGTAGGCTGAGGCGGAGTGCGACATAATCTTCGACCACTTCTTCGCCGAGGCTCATCGCGGGCAGGTGTGGTACAGGTTCGTTTGATCCTTCGCCGTCCATATCACCTACAAAAAGAGGCAGCGGTCTATCCGCGGAGATGGTCTTTGCCTGCCAAAGGGCGTCACGCCGACTTAGTCTTAGGGGGGCAAAGACATCTGCCTCTGCTAATCGGGTCAGTACCACAGGAGGCGTGCCTGCGCGGCGCCACACATCTCTGACCGAAAGATATCCGTTGCCTCGCGCCGCAGTGATCCAGACGGCGTCTTCTTCGCGAAGGCCCTTGATCTGGCGAAAACCCAATCGCAGCGCAAGCCCCCCGTAACCGTCAGATTCCATCGTATTGTCCCAATAGCTGTCGTTGATGGACACAGCACGCACCTCCACCGCGTGTTCTTTGGCGTCGCGCACAATTTGGGCAGGTGCGTAAAATCCCATCGGTTGAGAATTCAGTAACGCACAGGCGAAAATTCCTGGATGATGGCATTTGATCCAAGCGCTGGCATAGACCAGGAAGGCAAAACTTGCCGCGTGGCTTTCAGGAAACCCGTAGGATCCAAAACCTTCGATCTGGGAAAAACACCGCTCTGCAAAATCAAGATCATAGCCATTTTTTTGCATGCCGTTTAAAAAGCGGTTTTTGAATTCGCTCACATTGCCATGTTTTTTGAACGTTGCCAGAGAGCGGCGTAGGCGGTCAGCTTCATCGGGGGTAAATCCCGCACCGATGATGGCGATTTGCATGGCTTGTTCCTGAAACAGTGGTACGCCAAGCGTTTTGCTGAGAACTTCACCCAAGGCATCTGAGGGAAATTCAACCGGCTCTTCCTTGTTGCGCCGCCGGATATAGGGGTGGACCATATCGCCTTGAATGGGACCAGGGCGAATGATGGCCACTTCGATCACAAGATCATAAAAACAGCGGGGTTTCATGCGGGGCAGGAAATTCATTTGTGCGCGGCTTTCCACCTGGAAGACCCCGACGCTATCGGCTTTGCAAAGCATATCGTACGTTTTGAGATCTTCGGGGGGGAGGCTTGAGAGCGTATAATCCTTGCCAAGGTGGCTGCGCATTAGATCAAAGCTTTTGCGCAGGCAGGTGAGCATGCCAAGGCTCAGCACATCCACCTTGAGAATGCCAAGCGTGTCTATGTCATCTTTATCCCAACAGATGACCGTACGGTCTTCCATTGTGGCGTTTTCGATGGGCACCAACTCATCAAGTCGCTTCTCTGTGATGACAAATCCACCCACATGCTGGCTAAGGTGACGAGGAAAGCCGATCATTTCGTGCACCAAAGCAAGTGTCTGGCGTAGCCTTGCGTCATCGGGGTTGAGGCCAATTTCGCGCAAACGGTGGTTTTCCAATCCACTGCGACTTGAAAACCCCCAAAGTTGGGAGGAAAGTGCGGCCACTGTATCCTGCGTCAGCCCCATGGCGGCGCCGACTTCACGCACGGCACGTTTGGCGCGGTAATGGATAACCGTAGCACAAAGACCTGCACGATGTCGCCCGTAACGTTCATAGATATGTTGGATCACTTCTTCGCGTCGTTCATGTTCAAAATCGACATCAATGTCGGGAGGCTCATCGCGAGCCTCTGAAACAAAACGTTCAAAAACCATTGTGCCAATTTCCGGGCTGACAGAGGTCACGCCTAGACAATAACAGACAACAGAATTTGCGGCAGATCCACGCCCCTGACAGAGAATGTTGCGGGAGCGTGCGAAATGCACAATATCGCGTACGGTCAGAAAATAGGGTTCATATTTCAGCTTGACGATCAGTGTGAGTTCATGTTCCAGCATCTTTTTAACTTTGTCAGAAGCGCCATGAGGGTAACGCCATCGAAGCCCTGCATATGCAATACGGCGTAAGCGCTCTGTCGGGGTTTCATCCTCGCTGATTTCAGAAGGGTATTCATAGCGTAGCTCATCCAAAGAAAATTGCAGGCGTTCTGCCAGGAGAGCGGTGCGATCAAGCGCCTCTGGGTAGGCATGAAAGAGGCGTTGCATTTCTGTTTCAGAGCGTAGGCGCTGTTCTGCATTGGCTAGCGCTGCGCGGCCAAGTTGGTCCACGCATTTGCCTGTGCGTATGGCGGTCAGAACATCTGCCAAACGCCGTCGGTTGGCCTGATGCATGATGGGGCGCGCACTGGCAATCAGGTGAAGCTGTAGGGACTGACCCAGTTTGGCGATCTCTTCAAAGCGGGTTGCATCCTGACCGTCATAGGCAGGGGCCATCAATAGGTGCATGTTGGTGGCAAAGCAGCGCGTCAGACGATTTGCTTGTGTAACCCAAGCACCCGCGCTGTGTTTTGACATCAAGGCCTGTGGTGGGTGTAGCAGAAGCTGTAAATCTTGACCCATATCCAAAAGGTCACTGACGCGCAGGTGACATTCGCCTTTTTTCGCCCTCAGCCGTCCTTTGCTGAGGATACGGCAGAGGCTCGCCCAACCTGTTCGGGTTTGGGGCAGGGCGGTGAGGTTGATCTCTTCTTCAAAGCGTAAAAGCGCGGCAGGGAGTAGCCGTGGCACATTAAAGATGTACGCTGAGGGTGGTGTGGGTAAATGAGCGGGTTTTGGAGGGCCAAAGCGATTAACCTTACTGCATTCTTCCACCAGCCGTTTTGTTTTGCGCACCTCATTATGGGCGCGTACAATTCCTGCCACAGAGTTTTCATCCGCGATAGCCAAGGCCGGTAGACCAAGAAGGGCTGCGCGTGCTATATATTCTTCGGGATGAGAAGCTCCGCTAAGAAAAGTGAAATTTGATGTGGCAGAGATTTCAACAAACATAGATATAATATGTTCACTTTTTGTTCTAATTTCAATAAGAAAAATGTTTAAACGTAATTATCTATTTTTCGTCACAAATTCCGATCTTCCTTTTGTAAGTAAAGATTTTGACATCATCTTAATCAACACATCGCATCCGACATGAACGGAAACTCAAGCATCAAAGTAAGGTGTTATAAGAAGATTGGTTCGCGCCAACTTTATAACAACGAAAAAGTATTTTTATTTAAAGAAAGAAGTACGAAATACTGCTACCAAGTTTTTTGAATATTCTGGAACAGTCGGCCGACCTTATCTCGAGATAAGGCGCTTATCAGTGTTGTTTCGTTGGGCGATTATCGATACCACCACCTTTTGCCGATGCAGGATAACGGTCGTTCTATGAAGTAGTGATTGATAATTTTTTGAAAACGATGTGAGTGCATAATTTGATCTAGTAGCAGATTGAAGCTATGTCGCTGATCCATCCAGGTGTTTCTTGAGCTTTAACAATCCGATCAGGGCCGCGTCTCGTTTTGTACGCAGATCGGTCATTGACGCCTCTCCAAGCGTTTCCGTCAGCCCATTGACTAGCTTTCCCTTCGTCTCATCACTCAAGGCTGCTTCGCCCAAATCTTTCCACCGCGTCTCTTGAGAAGGACCAAGACAATCAAGATAATGCGCGTAGCCACCATCTCCACCGCCCAAGTGATACACAAGGTTTGGTCCTAAAAATGCCCATCGAAGGCCGGGGCCGTGGACTATAGCGCGATCAATATCTTCGACGGAGGCAATACCTGTGGCTACCATATGAACTACCTCACGATAAAGTGCTGCCTGAAGGCGATTGGCGATATGGCCGGTCGCTTCGCGTTTTGGGATGATGACTTCTTTACCATAGCTTTCGTAAAAGGCTTTGGCGCGCTCGGTCAGTTCTGGATCGGTTTTTTTCCCTGCCACCACTTCAACCAAGGGAATTAGGTGTGGTGGATTAAAGGGGTGGCCTACGATAAAACGTTCTGGGTACGTCATCTCAGCTTGGATATCGCTGGCCATAAGCGCGGTTGTTGACGATGCAATTGGGATATGTTTTTCAAGCACACCTTCCGCGTCAGATAAAAGTCGGTGTTTAATAACTAAATTATCAGGCGCATTTTCTTGAACCCAAACAGTATCTTGACATACCCGTTTTAAGTTTTGTGTTAAAAGCAGGTTTTCCCATGGTATAAGAGGATGGTCAGGCATGATCGAGGCCAAATCACGCCATACCCGCTCAACATATTTTTTAACGTTCAAAAGTGCGTTTTGGTCTGAGTCATAGACCTGCACCTTTTCGCCATAGCTCAAAAAAAGTGCAGCCCAACTTGCTCCAATCGTGCCTGCCCCCAATAAGGTTATGGAACGTTTCGCCAAAATCAACTTACCACGCGGATCAACTTGCGTTCTAGCACGCGCAAAACTGTTTTTAGATCATGACCGCGTTTCAAAATTTGCCCGTCCATTCCAATGACGGCATATTCGCCCTGTTTGCTGCGCAATTTGGGACGTTTTTCGATCTGGTAAAGCGGTTGCTCCGCTGTGCGCCGAAAGACAGAAAAAATGGCTACATCTCTGAGGGAAGAAATCCCATAATCACGCCATTCGCCCGCTGCCACCATGCGCCCGTAAATAGACAGAATTGTGTTTAGTTCAGACCTTTGATAAAAAACGGTCTGAGGCAGCTGGGACGTATTTTGAGAAGAAATAGGAGTGACGGATTTCATACGTTTGATTTTGGCACGAACTCATCTTAAATCAAGCATTTAAATCGCTACTTCATATAAACGGGGCGCATTTGCTTAAGTCACGACCATGTAAGGGGTGTGAAAAAACACCTCCTCGAGATTGGCCCCAGCACCGATACGGTCCACGACTGAAAAGAGGCCTGGTCCATTAAGCGGTGTCAAAACTCCGTGCCAGACATTGCGATGAAAATTAATCGCTTGACCAGGCTTACTTAGAAAAGCTTTGGGGTGACCTGGTGTGTCACCGGCATCTTGTGCCGCGATGATCAAAAATGGCACGAAATTCATTGGAATAAAGGCTTGTGAGCCGAGGGGATGACGTTCCATCATGTCAAGCTGATAGGGCAAAGAGCGGGGTTTGGCATCAAAAAGACTGATCCCTGCAACCCCATCCGTAAAATCCAAGGTTGCTCGATCGTGATAGCGCTCACAGTTGCTTTGGTTGATGATTTTGTCGGGTTCTCCCGAGATATCAAGAAGATCACCAAAGGGAGCAAAATCCTCTTTGGTAAGCGGTTGGACCTTTACCTCCTGCATCAGATTAGGTCCTTCAACCGCAGTTCGGCAATCCGTTCGACCTGCCTGCAAGCGGTGTCAATTTCGGTTTCACTGTCATTTTCAATGCGGTTTTGAAAGGCGTTCAGTATCTCTGCCTTTGTATGATCGCGCACAGCGATGATGAAGGGAAAACCGTATTTTTTCACATAAGCAGCATTCAAAGTTTCAAATTGTCCACGTTCTGTATCGGTTAACGCATCTAGCCCTGCAGAGGCTTGTTCATTGGTTGATGCTTCTGTCAGACGTGCGGCCTTTGCCAGTTTCCCTGCCAGATCAGGATGGGCACGCAGGACGTTAAGCCTTTGTTGTGCTGAAGACGAGCGGAATACTCGGGTCAAAGCATTATGGACACCAGAAGCACAGTCATGAGCTATGCCAAGTTCAAGGTCATGAGCGGCCTCAGCAATCCAGTGTGAGTGCTCAAAAACACCTCCATAAAGTTCAACAAAACGTGCTTTGCTCATCTGCGACGGCCGCTCCATAGTCCTGTGTGGATTGTTTTTATGCCAGTGTTCCGCAATGTCGATCCGACGGGCAAACCAGACATCGGCATGAGACTGCGCATATTCAATGAACCGTTTCAGTCCCATAACGCGACCCGGGCGCCCTATTAGGCGGCAGTGAAGCCCGATGGACATCATTTTGGCGTCACCCTCCACGCCTTCGGCATAGAGAGCATCAAAACTGTCCTTTAAATAGCTGAAAAAATGATCGCTGGTATTGAACCCTTGAGGTGTCGCAAAGCGCATATCGTTTGCATCCAGCGTGTAGGGCACGATCAACTGCTTCTGCCCGTCAATCTCAACCCAATATGGCAGGTCATCTGCATAACTGTCTGAGATGTAAGAAAATCCACCTTCGCGTGTAACGAGAGGGACAGTATTGACCGAACATCTACCTGTATACCACCCTTGAGGGCGTTCGCCTGTGACCTCAGCATGAAGCCGTATGGCTTCTTTGATTTGAGCCGCCTCTTCCTCGGGGGGCATATCGTTGTATTCGATCCACTTCAGGCCATGACTTGCGATTTCCCAATCTTCCGAAAGCATTGCCGCGACCTGTTCGGGGCTTCGTGCCAAGGCAGTTGCAACACCGAAAACTGTGGCGCGAATATTGTGGTCTTGAAAAAGCCGAAATAGCCGCCAAAAACCAGCGCGTGCGCCATATTCATAGATGCTTTCCATATTCCAGTGGCGCTGATCTGGCCAGGCGGTAGCTCCTACAATTTCTGACAGAAAAGCTTCAGACGCCGCATCACCGTGCAGAATACAGTTTTCTCCGCCTTCTTCGTAATTGACAACGATTTGAATTGCGATTTTTGCCTTGTTTGGCCAATTCGCTTTTGGTGGGTTTGGGCCAAAACCCCTCATATCACGTGTATAACGCATGCCTCACTCACTTTATTTCGCCACCACTATACAGCAATACAGAAGATTACACTTTTACA
>CAJXHI010000043.1 GCA_913051655.1 uncultured Alphaproteobacteria bacterium | reverse complement strand
CTTTTGCTTTAAAATCCAGCATTTCCGTATTCGTTATGAAAGTATTTATGGCGTAAACATATTATCACACCGAACCATAATATTCATAATCAACTAAAGATAATGTCGAAATGGTTTGTAGGAAAAAATGTGAATACTTATATGAATTTTTAGACCATTCCACGTATTACGAAGATCTAATAAAAGATTTTTGATCTCAGGACATTAATATAATGGTGAATATGGATGAGCTTGATAAAGAAATTCTTATCCAATTGAAATAGGAAGGTGATCAATCCTTGGATAAAATCGCGCGAAAAGTGAATTCCTCTAAGGCCCCTTTGTGGAAACTAATTCGACAGATGCATTAAGATCCGCTTTTTGCACATAAACCTTTATGTAAACTCTTTATCTAAACTTTTGAGGCGTTTAGAATTGATAAGCGATTATTTTTACTCGTCCTCAGTGGTGAACACTAGGCAAAATGGCAAGCTGCGTCTCTTGAAGCACTAAATAGTATGGCTGAGGTGTAAGAGGCCCATTGGGTTACAAAATATATTGATTAGATCTTAAAAAAAGTTGTAAAAACTTATTGAATGACATTATATTTTACCAGCGGTCCATATGATATTTCCTTATAAAACAACGTTACGGCCCTTCTTTCTTTGGAAGAAATTAAATTGACAACAAAGCTGCCTATTTAGATAGGTTAGCGGCATTCCTTCATACGTTCACTAAATTTACTTGACGAACTAACTTTTGGGAAAAGCGCCTAATTACCACATTTGATTTTTGAAAATTTAATGAAATTTTTTCTAGGCGAATTTAAGGTTATACTCTAATATCGAAGATATGCTACGTATTCGTAATCATGCATTGCTTGAAAAATTGCTGACGCCTCTTTGTTCTCGACTTGCGCGGGGCAATTTCGGTAATAAGGCTGTGTTTTTCGGACACGATGTGCGTGAACAATGCCAAGAAGCATCATCAGATGCAAACAACAGGAAGGAACTCTGTATGAAGAAACAAGCGTATTTGAATAGCTTGTCAAACAAATTGACAGCGGGTCAGATTGATCGGCGTCAATTTGTGATGTCAGCTTTGGCGGCTGGCATTGCATTGCCCTCAGCTTTAGGGCTTGCTGACAGCGCGATGGCGGGAACGCCCAAAAGCGGTGGGCGCCTGAGAATGGGAATCACCGGTGGGGCAACCACTGACACGCTTGACCCTGGTCAAATTCTTGATGCCTACATGATCAACGTTCAGATGGGTCAGGTACGTAACAACCTGACAGTTGTTGGTTCAGATGGTTCGCTGCAACCAGAACTTGCTGAAAGCTGGGACGCATCTTCTGATGCTAAGACTTGGACGCTTAACATCCGCAAAGGTGTTGAATTCCACAACGGTAAAACCTTGGACTCGACGGACGTTGTTGATTCGTTGAATCATCACCTTGGCGAAGGCAACAAATCTGCAGCAAACGGACTGTTGGGTGGGATCATCTCGGTTAAAGCAGATGGAAAGAATGCCGTCGTAGTAGAATTGTCCGGCGGCGACGCTGACTTCCCGTTTATCCTCAGCGACTATCACCTTAATATATGTGCCTCAAACGGAGATGGCACAATTGATTGGCAGTCTGGTAACGGTACAGGCGGATATATTCTAGTCGACAATGATCCGGGTGTGCGTACCTTCACAAAACGTAATCCGAACTACTGGAAAGGGAACACCTGTTTCTTCGATGAAGTTGAAACGCTGGGCATATCTGATCCGACAGCACGGACTAACGCGTTGATGACAGGTTCTATCGATTGCATGAACAATGTTGATCTAAAAACGGTTAATCTGCTCAAGCGTAATGGTGCAGTTACCGTACGTGCAGTAACAGGTAACAAGCAGATTACCTTGCCGATGATTACGACAATGGCGCCGTTTGATAATAATGACGTCCGTTTGGCCGTAAAACATATTATTGATCGTGAAGATTGGCTTGAAAAAATCATCTTTGGTTATGGTGAATTGGGTAACGACAATCCAATTGGACCTGCCAATATTTATCGTGCGTCTACAGACGAACTGCCACAGCGTGCGTATGATCCAGAAAAAGCCAAATTCCATCTTAAGAAGGCTGGCTATGATAAGCTTTCTATTCAGTTCCATGCTGCCGATACCGGATTTTCAGGCTCTGTTGATGCAGGCTCTCTGATGGCGGAATCAGCTCGTAGTGCAGGTCTGGATGTCGAAGTGGTTCGCGAGCCCAATGATGGTTATTGGAGCAATGTCTGGATGAAGAAGCCCTTCTCCGCATGTTACTGGAGTGGTCGTCCAACTGAAAACTGGATCTTTTCGCAGATTTATGCAGCCGACGCGAGCTGGAATGACACATTCTGGAAAAACGATCGCTTTAACGAATTACTGGTGCAAGCACGTTCTGAATTAGATCCAACGCTTCGCCGCGAGCAATATGTCGAAATGCAGAAAATTGTTCATAACGATGGCGGCGTTTGTTTGCCTTTGTTCCAGAGTGACGTGATGGCCTATAGCAACAAACTGCACGTGCCAGAAGTCATTGCCAATAATTGGGAATTTGACGGCATGATGAACTCTGAGCGGTGGTGGTTCTCGTAAAATCATCAGACCAAAAAAACAATTGATCAGGCCGGTATATCCGGCCTGTTTTATATTTACTTTTTGATCATTAATCCAAGCGCATCATAGAGTTGAAATTCAATCCTTCGGTTTGTGGCCAAAACCATTTTGTATAAAATGATTAGACGTTTTCCAAAGCCTCAATGATAACAGAAAAGTCATCTGCCAAGAGGCTTGCACTACCAACAAGCGCACCGTCTACATTTTGCAGCGCAAAAATACGCTCGGCATTACTGCCCTTTACAGAACCGCCGTAAAGTATCTGAATGTATTCTGCGGAGTTGCCAAATTGTTCTAACAAATATTGTCGGCAGAACCCATGCACTTCTTCAATTTCTGTCTCAGACGGCACTAGCCCAGTTCCAATTGCCCAAACTGGTTCATAGGCGATAACAAAAGAAGAGGAATTCAAGTTAGGATCTAGTGATCCAATCAATTGTTCATGTATCACGCTTAAAGTATGCTCGTTTTCTCGCTCACTTAGTGTTTCGCCAATACAGATAATAGGGCAAAGATCTGCAAGTTGGGCGATTAAAGCTTTTTCCCGAACAAGGGTGTTGGTTTCATTATGAGCGGCACGGCGTTCTGAATGGCCTATTATGACGTGAGAGGCACTTATATCACTGAGCATATACGCTGAAACATCCCCAGTATAAGCCCCTTGAGAGGCTGTATGGCAGTCTTGCGCACCGATATAAAGAGAGCCCGCTATTTGCTTTGCCGGCACCAGATAGGGTGCAGGCACACAAATTAGGATATCTATTGTAGAATCGTGGTGCCGCGTCGCCAACGTTTCAATTTCAGAAAGGCTTTCAATAGAGCCATTCATTTTCCAATTTCCGACGACGAGTTTTTTCATCTTGACCGTTCTTCCCGTATCGTTGCAGTCGCCTTAATGTCAAACGGGTTACATACCTGCGAATTTTATGGATTCTCCACAACCGCAGGCTTCTGTCACATTGGGATTGTTGAATTTAAAACCAGATTCCAGAAGAGAAGTTTCATAATCAATTTCGGTCCCAAATAGAAACATCTGTGCCATTGGCTCGATCATCACTCTTGCGCCGTCTTGTTCAACCACTTCGTCATTGACGTCGATGTCGTCCACGAGTTCCATTGTGTATTCCATACCGGCACAACCGCCTTTTTTCACTCCAAGACGAAGGCCAGCATGCCCTTTATCTTCCATAAGATTTAGAACCTGAGCTACCGCTTTGGGAGTAAGTGTAATTGCCTGTTTTCCTGGAATACCAAACATTGTTCCTCCTTACATAAATCCTAATTCAAGCCGCGCTTCGTCACTCATCATGTCCATACCCCACGGGGGCTCCCAAACCAATGTGACATCCACCTCTTTAACCCCGGCAACAGGTTCAATAGCTTCAGCGACCCAGCCAGGCATCTCTCCTGCAACTGGACATCCCGGCGCGGTAAGTGTCATTGTTATTTTGACTTCGTTCTCTTCATTTACGTCAATAGTGTATATGAGACCCAGATCGTAAATATTTACAGGAATTTCAGGATCATAGACGGTACGACAGGCTTCGACCAAACTATCGTAAAGCGGGTGGTCAGTGTTTGATGGCGCAATGAGTGGCGTGCCTTCAAGAGGTTCAGTTGCTTCTGTCATTTGGTGTCCTGTAGGTTTTTGACAACTTACAACTCGTATATCACTTCACGGATCTAAAAGGCAAAACCTTTTGGCTTACTCACGCCTATTCAGTCAACGAAAAGAAACGGGTTTACTGTCTGGTAGTGACAAATTTGCCACTTGTTCCGCTATAGGAACAGTGTTCATTGGGTGAAGATCAGATGGGAATTTCTTTGGATTATCAAGAGATTGCCATTTGTTTTGGAAGTAAATTTCTAATCCTGAAAAGTTTGCTTTATACCCCATTTTGGGGCTTCCAGGCACCCAATAGCCTAAGTAGAGATAGGGCAGTCCCGCTTCGCCGGCCAGTTTGATATGATCTAGAATCAAGTATGTTCCGATTGAAAGATCCGCCGGTTTCGGTTCATAAAAAGAATAAACCATACTGAGTCCGTCTTCGATTAAATCGGTTAGTGCAACGGCCATCAGCTGATCGTCTTGTGTATATTCAATTACGCGTGTGCGGATTGGTGTTTCTTCAATCATTGCCGCAAATTCAAAGACATCCATATCGGCCATACCGCCAGTTGCATGACGTGCAGAGAGGTATTTGCGAAACAACTGATATTGATCTTCAGTTGCCCAAGGGGAAGAAGGTTTGCGCTCTAATCCTTTGTTTTTATTTAAAACGCGCTTTTGGCTTCGGCTCAGCTTAAACTTTTTAACGTCAATACGGGCAGAAAGGCATGCACAGCATTCAGCACAAGAAGGACGGTAGAGAACATTTTGTGAGCGGCGAAAACCCTGCTGTGACAATTTGTCGTTCAATCGTTGCGCTTCTTCCCCTTGCAACGCCGTAAAAAGTTTCCGCTCCTGCCTACCTTCAAGGTACGGGCACGGTTGAGAAGCCGTCACGTAAAACTGCGGTGCGATTGGAAGTGTGTGGCGCATAAACGGATCGTACCAAAGCTAGAGTCTTTTCGCAATATTCCAAACGTCAAACTCGCATCAAATTCACAATGAAATAAATAATGAACGTTGAAAACGTGATGTCGGTTGAGGCTAATAGCTCTACAACAAGCAAATATGAAAAAAATTCAATTACATGAGGGCGATAACGTTTGTTCGCCCTCATGTCTAAAAAATAAGTGCCAGTTTTTTGATTATTTTTTGTCCCTCTGATCCACGAGTTATAAAATTCAGCCAAATCGTTCGTTTTCCGAAAATCAAACATAAATCCTTAAAATTGTTTGTATCACTGCACCATACGACCCGCTTATCCTCTATATAAGTAAGTAGGCTTGAAATTCTGGATCCCCTGTATATTGAGCCACTTCATATTGGTGTTTTATATTCGCAAGATCAGCACATGTATTTCCAAACATTTTTTATTCCAAATCGAATAAGCGAGCCGGGCAAGGTAGATCGGTAAGAAAATATGATTCCTTATACAATGGCGATAAGCCACACGGTTTTTCGTTTTCTGCTCAACCAGTCCTCTGCGATTCCAAACTAGCTTTACCGTGGTGCATAATTGAGTGTCATGGCGATATTTATTTTCATCTCCACTTTGCGAGAATCGCTTTTGATTTGACTGATGCGGTATTGGAAACATTTCCAAAAGGATTATTTAACGTCTTTTTTATATTTTTAGAAAGATAAATATTCTTCATATTTTGCCGGATTTTTATGTAAAAATACATATCCACCATTGACCACATTATGCTCGTGAATAAACTCATGGAATGACATTTCCAAAATTGATCCAACGTGTTCCACGCCCATTTTCTGAAACGCTTGGCAATGAAACTGCTCAGCAATTTAGCTGTCATCCTAAGGAGGTTCGCGATTTCATCAAAGGCGTCGCTGGAACAAGCCCATATTTGAAGTCGCTCATAGACAAGGAACATGAATGGCTCAATGAAGCACTATCAAATTCAGGCGACGTACTTGATGCAACAATTACATCAGGTCCGCTTGATAAGACGATTTCAAATTCTTTGCGGCAGAAAAAAAGACGAGTTGCACTCTGGGCTGCGTTTTGCGATTTAGCGGGTGTTTGGTCTTTGGAAAAGGTGACGAACGCTCTAACCAATTTTGCAGATTACGCGGTCAGTTCCGCGTTGACTGTAGCGATACAACATCAAGCTGAGCGTAGAAAAATCCCTGACTTTAACTCACAGGATGATCCTCAAACTGCAGGAATGTTTGTCTTGGCCATGGGTAAAATGGGGGCGAGGGAGCTAAACTACTCCTCAGACATTGATCTAATTTGTCTTTTTGATGACAGTAGATTTGATCCGAGTGATTTTTACGATGCCCGCAGTGCGTTTATCAAAGCCGCGCGAGAAATGTCCGCAACGTTAAATGATCTGACGTGCGAAGGATATGTCTTTCGGACCGATCTGCGCTTACGCCCAGATCCTGCCGTCACGCCGATCTGTATAGGGACAGATGCGGCGGAGCGATATTACGAAAGCCTTGGTCGCACATGGGAACGTGCAGCATATATCAAGGCCCGCGTCTCCAGTGGTGATTTGGTTGCAGGTAATACTTTTCTCGAACGCTTAAAACCTTTTGTCTGGCGCAAACATCTTGATTTTACGGCTATCGAGGATGCCCATAATATGCGTCTGGCCATTCGAGACCACAAAGGTCTGGGGGGACCAATCACACTTGAAGGCCATAATATGAAACTTGGGCGCGGGGGTATTCGAGAAATTGAGTTTTTCACGCAGACCCGCCAATTAATTTCTGGGGGTCGGGATGCGTCCCTACGTGAACGGACGACTGTTGGTGGCTTAAATAAATTGGCTCGGCAGGGCTGGATCACTCGGGAGGCGGCTCACACTCTCTCAACGCATTACAAAGCCCACCGTATTATCGAACATCGCTTGCAGATGATGAACGATGCGCAAACCCATAGCTTGCCAAGCTCTGCAGAGGGATTTGCGCGATTATCCTATCTGATGGACCGCGATGAAGACGAACTACGTAGCGATATACGCGAGCGTCTAGAGAATGTTCACGCAATGATCGAAGGTTTTTTTGTCGCAAAACCGAGTATTTCTGATGCAGTACCTCAGATGGAAGACGATGATGAAGCTGCGGAAAATATCGTGGCAGGCTGGCTCACATATCCCGCATTGCGTTCAAAACGGGCGCTCAAAACCTTTGAGCGTTTGAAACCAGATCTTCTAAGGCGTCTGAAGAAAGCCAGTAAGCCTCAAGAAGCGCTGATTGCTTTTGACGGCTTCCTTGCCGGCCTTCCGGCGGGTGCGCAACTTTTTGCGATGTTTGAGGCCTTTCCAAAACTTATCGACCTCTTGATTGATATTGTTGCAAGTTCACCGGCCTTGGCACATTATTTGTCCAGAAATGCGCAAGTTTTCGACGCAGTGATTGGGGGCAGCTTTTGGGATAATTGGCCGGGGAAAGAAGCGCTTTGTACGGATCTGTCACAACGTCTTGGGACGCTTTCTGATTATGAAGCAAAGCTGGATACCACCAGACGCTGGAACAAAGAATGGCATTTCCGCATTGGCGTACACCTGTTACGTGGATTATCTGATTCTGAGGAGGCGGCGCGACAATATGGAGAGCTTGCAGAAGCTGTAATCACAGGGCTTTGGCCTGAAGTTATAGCACAGTTTTCAGAAAAGCATGGCGATCCACCCGGTCGCGGAGCTGTGGTTTTGGGGATGGGGTCGCTTGGCCTTGGACGGTTACATTCAAGCTCTGACCTTGATCTGATTATAATTTACGATGCGGGTGATGCAGAGATGTCTGAGGGTAAACGACCCTTGCACTCGCGCCAATACTATGCGCGGCTCACTCAGGCTTTGGTCACTGCGATGAAAGCCCCGATGGCAGAGGGAAAGCTTTACGAAGTTGACATGCGTTTGCGCCCATCGGGCAATAAAGGTCCTGTTGCCACTTCATGGAATGCTTTTCAAAGCTATCAACGCGGAGAAGCTTGGATTTGGGAACACTTGGCGCTAAGCCGTGCGCGAGTAATTGCAGGTCCAAAGGCGTTTGGCCATGAGGTCGAAGCTTTTAGGAAATCTCTAATGAGCCAAACACAGCCAGAGGCTGCCAAGCGTGCGCTATCCAAGATGCGTTTACGCATCGCACGCTCGAAAGGCCCAGCGCAGTTGTGGTATATTAAAGATGGTGCAGGTAGGCTTCAAGATATTGAAATGATTGCTCAGCTTGGGTGTTTACTAGACGGCGGTGGTGCGCGCGATGTTGTCTCTGGATTGCAGAGCGCCGTAAAAACCGGTGTACTAAGCAACCAACAGGGTTTTCAGATCCAACGGACGTACCGACTTCTTTGGAGCCTGAGAGTTGCCGCGCAATTGTTGGGGCAGGGCGGGTTTGAGGAAGAACAGATTGCCGATGGTGCGAAAAATTTTGTTTTGACCTTGACAGAAAATCCAGATCTTGAAACGCTTAAAAAAAATTTCATCACGCAAACAGATACCGTTTCAGGTATAATCGACAGCGCATTGCCGGTTTTAGAGGACACGCATGAAGAAGGGTGATGAAAACGATCCCAAAGGGCTTATCAGTGAAGCTTATAAAATTGAGGGTATCACAGCAGGTGAATGTCGCAGTATTTTTCTTGATTGGGCACTTGGCGTGCCGGTAGAGAGAGATACGCAAGACGTAATTAAAGACGTGCTTTCAGTCTATGAAAAGGGTGCGCCTAAGCATCCTATGACGGCGACACTACGCGAAGGTCTCAAGACCCTCGCTAGTCCACGTCGGCGCGGAGGCTGGCGCGGCCGACCACGTTCTTCAAATGAGATCAATTAAAATTTGAGTAAGTATAAATTTTTAATACTTTAATTGCTTTAGGATTGTCGTTCTCAAGTGTTTAGATTGTCTCTTTGACGGTTTTGTAAACCAGCAGAGAAACGGCGGAAAGCGCAAAAAAAGGCAAAACGTATCTTAACGTATATTGCAAATATTGTTTGGGGAGGTTTGCGGGTTGTTATCACGTTCTTAATAAGCTTCGAATTTTTTAAAAAATTTCGATAACGGTTAAAATCAGATCCACCGGAATGACATGCTTTAGGGTCGCAGGTCTTTATATATAACAATCCTTCTGAAAGTAGTTTTGTTTAAAAGTTATAAAGATTGGGAGACCAAACTTGGCCTTTATGGTTTATTCTGCGCTGAGTAGGGATGCTTCACGGGCCAAGCCAGTTATGGCGTCCCAGTTTTCCTCTTGGATTAACTGCTTTGGCGCGACCCAACTTCCCCCTACACAAAGCGTATTTGAAAGCCGTAAATAGGATGATGCATTTAGTAAAGAGATGCCACCTGTTG
Source organism: uncultured Alphaproteobacteria bacterium (assembly GCA_913051655.1). Lineage (GTDB taxonomy): Bacteria > Pseudomonadota > Alphaproteobacteria > Rhodobacterales > Rhodobacteraceae > LFER01. Next base: position 9,665 of record CAJXHI010000043.1, on the reverse strand, counting down.
GGCAAAAGGCTACCTGAGGTATCGGTGCGCCAATAGCTTTGAGTGCGGAAACTCCCCCATTTACTTCCGCTGGGAAAAACTTTTGAACCCTGTAGCCGCATGCAAAAAGGTGCATGACCTCGCTTGCAGTTGCAGCGCCTGGAAGGACCGGGAGGTTTTCACCCTCGCAGGCATCAAGAAGATTGTCCGTTGCACCCGGTGAAACGCCAAAGATGGCACCGGCCTTTCGCGCAGCGATCACATCTGTTTGGCTCAAAAGGGTCCCAGCACCCACATATCCCCCTTCGATCTGTGACATTTCGCAAATTACAGCAAGAGCTGCTGGGGTGCGTAGCGTGACTTCCAAAACAGGCAGGCCACCCGCAATCAGTGCTTTGGCAAGAGGGACGGCATGCGCCACATGATCAACGTCCAATACAGGAATAACAGGTGCCAGTTTGCACAGCCGTTCAGTTTCCTTGCTGGCAACTTCAGGGGTCATATCAGCATTGCTCCAACTAGTAAAATTTGAAAATGCCACCGCCCTCAGAGGCTGGGACGGCATTTTGTCGGAAAAGGGAAAACAGTTCACGTCCGGTGCCAAATTGATTGTCCGATAAATCAATTTGAACAGGTTTACGTTGGTCAAAACCGGGTTCCATGACATCAATTGTTCCATTCACAGCATCTAGAGAGACGATGTCTCCGTCTTTAAGCTTTGCGATCGGCCCACCGGCTGCCGCTTCGGGCGTCATATGTATAGCGGCTGGTACCTTACCAGAAGCACCGGACATGCGCCCATCTGTAATAAGGGCAACGTTTAAGCCGCGATCTTGCAACACCGAAAGGGTCGGGGTCAGTCCGTGCAATTCCGGCATTCCATTGGATTGTGGTCCCTGAAAACGGACAACAACTATGGTATCCTCCGTAAACTCACTGGCTTTAAAGGCGTCTTTGACTGCCTGTTGTGTATGAAAAATGCGTACCGGTGCTTTGATGATGTGGTGCTCTGGAGAAACGGCAGAAATTTTCATAATACCTTCGCCCAACGACCCGTTAAGGTATTTTAATCCACCAGTAGTTTGAAACGGATCATGCGCGGTGCGCAAAATCTTATGGTTTAAACTTTGTTTTGGACCATCAACAAATCGTACGCCATCAGGCGTCATTTTTGGCTCCTTTGTATAAGAGCGTAGTCCTTCGCCAAGAACCGTTGTCACATCTTGATGCAGTAACCCTGCGTCAAGCAATTCTGCAATCAAATAACCAAGACCACCTGCTGCGTGAAAGTGATTCACGTCGGCAAGCCCATTGGGGTATACTTTGGCCATCAATGGTGTAATTGCGGCGATATCATCAAAATCTTGTAATGTTAGCATAATACCTGCCGTTTGCGCCATAGCTGGAAGATGCAGCACAAGGTTCGTCGATCCACCAGTTGCCATAAGTCCAACAATACCATTGACAAAGGCTTTTTCGTCTAGAATGTGACCGATGGGTTGAAATGAATTGCCGGGCATACTTATTCGCAAAAGTTGCTCAACACCCATTACAGTCATCGCCGTACGCATATCCGTGTTTGGATTGACAAACGACGCACCGGGTAAGTGAAGGCCCATAACCTCCATCAACATCTGATTGGAATTTGCAGTGCCGTAAAAAGTACATGTTCCTGGTGAGTGGTAACTGGCCATTTCAGCGCACATGAGCGCATCTCTTTCAATCTCACCCGCCGCGAATTGCTGCCGAATTTTGTTCTTCTCATCATTGGAAAGGCCAGACGGCATTGGTCCTGCTGGAAGGAATATTCCTGGGAGGTGACCAAAGGTTGCTGCCGCAATCACAAGGCCTGGGACAATTTTATCGCAGACCCCCAGATAAATTACAGCATCGAATGTATTATGCGAAAGTGCAATGCCGCTTGCCATAGCGATTACATCTCTAGAGATCAGTGACAATTCCATACCGGTCTGTCCTTGGGTGACACCATCACACATGGCCGGCACACCCCCCGCAACCTGCGCGGTTGCTCCGTTTGCACGAGCCGTGGTTTTAATGATTTCTGGAAACCCAGCAAATGGCTGATGTGCAGACAACATATCGTTATAGGCACTAATAATCCCAATATTTTGCCCACGTCCTTTCGAAAGATTTTTTTTGTCTTCACCCATAGCGGCGTAGGCATGAGCCTGATTCCCACAGGTCAAATGAGCTCGTCTGGGTCCTTCACTAGCCGCTTTCCGAATGCGTTTGAGATAGGCTGCGCGGCTATGCTTTGACCGTTTCGCAATCCGGTCAGTAACTTCCTGCAAAGTGCGGTTTAAGGACATCTGTTTACCTACACATAATCAATATGTTAGCGATAACGTAAGGCGCTGGCTTTGCATAAACTGAAATTGATCATCTTGGCAAGCATTAGTCTTTAACAGACGCTTTTTCTCTTCAAAAAAACAGGTTAAGGAACAGTATGAGTAAAATATTAAATCCAATCGTGCGCCTTAAAGCCAAGACAGCGCAATTACAAATCATGCGAGGTTATCCCTGGGTCTATAGCAACAACATCGTGCTTGATAGGCGTACGAAAACAATTAAGGCTGGCCAGATTGTGCAGGTTCAGTCAGCAGATCGTATGCCTATTGCGACTGCGGCTTTTAATGTTAATTCAAAAATTGCCCTGCGCATTCTAGATTTAAATCCCAGTCAGAATATTGACCTGCCTTGGGTAGCTTCAAAGATCAAAACCGCCTTTGACCTGCGAAGCCAAATGTTTGATGAGCCGTTCTATCGACTCATTCATGCAGAGGCGGACGGTTTGCCTGGGGTCATTATCGATCGTTTTAAAGATACCTGTGTTATACAACCCAATTCCGCATGGGCAGATCAGCACTTTGACATGATTTGCGATGCATTAACGACAGTTGTTCCAATAAACACATTTATAAAAAACACTTCCGGCCGCGCGCGCAAGCTGGAAGGGTTGGAGGTTGAAACCGTTCTAATGAAAGGAACATTGTCCAATTCACCGATCCCTGTGACAATGAATGGTGCAATCTATATGGCAGACCTTGCCCACGGTCAGAAAACTGGGCTGTTCTTTGATCAGCGACCAAACCACGCGTTTGGCGCGCGTCTTGCAAAAGGGGCAGGGGTTTTGGATGTTTTTTCCCATGTCGGTGGATTTGGCCTCGCGGCATTGGCCGGTGGCGCGAACTCTGCACTTGCGATTGATGGATCTGAGGCCGCTTTGGAGCTTGCGCGACAAGGAGCAAAAGCGATGGGCTTTGAAAATCAATTCTCGACCCGAAGGGGAGATGCATTTGATGTTCTGGCCGCATTAACGGAGGAGGGTGCAGAGTTTGATTTTGTAATCTGTGATCCACCAGCATTTGCATCTTCAAAAAAGGCTCTGGATGCTGGGCTTCGCGCATATGAAAAACTTGCTCGGATGGCAACACCTTTGGTAAAAAATGGGGGATTTTTAGGACTTTGTTCTTGTTCCCATGCAGCAGATCTTGAGAAATTTCGTGCTGCCTGCGTGCGGGGGATATCAAGAATAGGGCGCTCTGCTGCGCTCATCCACACGGGTTTTGCTGGGCCAGACCATCCAATACACCCACAACTGTCAGAGAGTGGTTATCTGAAAGCGTTATTTTTCCGCTTATGAAACTGCTTTTCGACACATGCGTTCTTTATCCAACTGTGATGCGCGAAATGCTTTTAGGATCAGTAGAAATTGCGGGAGCAACGCCTGTTTGGTCAGAGAGAATTTTGGAAGAGTGGGCCCGTGCGGCGCGGAAACTTGGACCCACAGGCGAGATACAGGCACGTGGTGAAATCTCTCTCTTAAGATCGCAATGGCAAAAGGCAGAAATAACATGGCCCCCGTCTCTTGAAGAGCGTTTATGGCTGCCGGATATAAATGACCGTCATGTTCTTGCAGCCGCTATTGCTTCGTCTGCGGATCTGATTATTACTCTCAACAAACAGGATTTCCCGAGGGCAACATTGCGGGAAGAGGGGGTTGACCGCATTGATCCAGATGCTCTTTTGCTACAGTTTTTCGAAAATCACGCAGCCAAGATGACGACGTTTGCCGTAAAGCTCACAGCTCAAGTCGCAGCTGTTTCTGGACAGTCTTTAGATACTGTAGCACTATTGAAAAAGGCGCGCCTTCCCCGATTGGCAAAAGCGCTTTTGCGCCAATCAAACGCGCAGAATATTTGATCCCGCGTATTCAGCAGTTTCATCCAATTCTTCTTCTATGCGGATAAGTTGATTGTATTTTGCCAGCCTGTCAGATCGTGATAAAGATCCTGTTTTAATCTGACCACAGTTCGTGGCAACCGCAAGGTCCGAAATAGTCGTATCCTCTGTTTCGCCAGATCTGTGCGACATCACACTGTTGAACCCCGCACGATGCGCCATATCAACGGCCTTGAGTGTTTCGGAAAGTGTTCCAATTTGATTTACTTTGACCAAGATGGAATTCGCTGAGCCCATGGTGATGCCTTCTGCCAGACGTGATGTATTTGTTACAAACAAATCGTCACCGACTAGCTGCACACGATTTCCAAGCTCCTGTGTCAACATGGCCCAACCATCCCAGTCGTCTTCTGCCATACCGTCTTCGATAGAAATAATAGGATAGTCATTGGTCAACTCCGCAAGGTAGGCCACGTTTTCTGCAGAACTCAAAGAAGCACTTTCGCCGAGCAGTTCGTATTTACCGTTTTTGAAATACTCAGTTGAAGCACAATCCAAGGCCAGATAGATATCTTCACCTGGTATATAGCCAGCTTTTTCCACAGATTTGATAATAAAATCAAGCGCAACGCGCGTAGAGCTTAGGTTGGGTGCAAAACCCCCTTCATCCCCGATACTTGTGGACAAGCCTGCATCAGAAAGCTCTATTTTAAGCGAATGAAACACCTCACTGCCCATTCGTACCGCTTCGCGAATGCTGGGCGCAGAAACAGGCATTATCATAAACTCTTGAATATCGATTGGGTTGTCCGCGTGCTCACCGCCATTAATGATATTCATCATAGGTACTGGAAGAAGGCGCGCCTGCGTTCCCCCAATGTAGCGGTAAAGTGGAAGTTGACTGTAATCTGCTGCAGCTTTGGAAGTTGCAAGGGAAACACCCAAAATCGCGTTAGCCCCAAGGCGTGATTTATTTTCTGTTCCATCCAATTTGATCATCGCCGCGTCAATGGCTTGCTGATCAGTTGCGTCATAGCCTACGAGCATCTCTGCTATTTCTCCGTTCACCCCAGAAATTGCACTCATTACGCCTTTGCCCTTGTAACGCAATGGATCTCCATCGCGAATTTCCACCGCTTCATGTGCGCCTGTTGATGCGCCGGAAGGCACCGCGGCGCGTCCAAGCGTCCCGTCCTCTAACATCACATCTACTTCGACCGTTGGGTTGCCTCTACTATCAAGAATTTCGCGGGCAAAAATATCAACAATCGTGCTCATTGATTCAGTTCCTTTTAGTTAAATTCTGCAATAGATTTGATGAGGGCTTTTTATGTCATTCAGGGATGGAAGACCAGAGTAGAGCGGCGGTAACAGGATGTTTATGGTTATACGCGAGGTCTTTTCCCACCATATATTAACGCCAACATGTATATAGACCCGAGATAATGAGTAATGCTGCTCCGAGAAAAGTCAGTGCATCTGGGTGCTTTCCTAACAAGAGAACGCCGATCAGCATTGCAAAGACGAGACGCGAGTAACGAAAGGGTGCAATCACCGCAACATCGCCAAAGCGGGTCGCCAAGACAATCGCGCTATACGAGATACCCCCGAGAAGGGTGACAAACAAGAGTAAATCGGTCTGTGAGCTATCCGGCCATACAAAAGTTTCACTAGTGGGGATCAAAATTACCCCAGCGACAACAGAAGCAGCATTAGCGTAGGCAGTTACGCTCAATGTTGAAATATCTGATTTCAAAGCCCACGTGGCCAGATCACGAGCCGCAAAGCAACGAATGAGAAAGGTTTTGCTTAGCATATAATTGAGCACAAGGCCATTTTACCTATCTTTGCCAATATCGCGAAGCTTAAAGCTCCCAAAGCGCCTGTCATGATCAGAATTTCTGAAACCGGAAAATTATCTGTTAGTTTTTTGATCATTCCGTCTTCAATGGCAAATCCCCCCATTGCTAACAGCATGAATAAGATGACTCTCAGATTTTCTTCCGAAGCGTGAAAGCCGCCCCAATGATGCCTGTCAGGGCGACCTTCAAAAGCCAATAATACTTCCTAGCGTGCAGGCTCATCTCGCGCCCCTGCGAACGCCATACAATTCAAGCCGATGGCCTTTCAATGTGTAGCCATATTTTTCAGCAATCTTTTCTTGTAATGCTTCGATGTCTGGATCCAGAAATTCTATCACTTCGCCGGTAGTCAAATCAATAAGATGATCATGATGATCGCGCTCTGCGTCCTCATAGCGCGCACGTCCATCACCAAACTCGAGACGGTCTAGAATACCAGCTTCTTGAAAAAGTTTCACCGTACGATAAACTGTGGCCAGCGAAATGCGATCATCTTTCTCAGACGCGCGCAGATAGAGCGCTTCGACGTCCGGGTGATCTTCACTGTCTTCGATGACATCTGCTATAATGCGACGTTGTTCTGTCATGCGAAGCCCCTTTGCTTCGCAGCGCTCTTTAATTGTATCGCTCATTCGGACCACTCTTGACTGGGCTGTGTTTGAGATACTGGAAAAATCTAGTGGTGAAAAGTCTCAAGGAATAAATGTCCCAATTTAACTTGAATAGGCTCAACAAACTGTAAATATAAGCTATGCAATTACACAACCTATATCAGTTTTGGTACAGGATAACCGAGGCAACGCTGTGAATGATCGCCGTGAAAAGAAAAATAATAGCAATGAGGCCCTTTGGCTTTTAGGCTTTTAGGCTTTTAGGCTTTTAGGCTTTTTTTACACATGTAGTTAGATAATGATCAAATTAGCTAACCCAGACTGGTAGCTAATTTATATAGCCTGACTCAGATCCTTTTTACTCTCGTTGTAAATAGTTTTTGGATGTGGTCTAAAAGCATTCCTTTATTGCTAAACATCATGATTTTGGTTCGGCAGCAGTAATAAATGTTTTATTTTATTTTGCATTTGTTCTTCTGTTTCAAGCATTAAAATGGACAACAGTCTGGCATAGAAGCCTTTAGTTTTAAACGATGCCTATATGGTTTGCGATCTGCGCACATTATTTATTACCGACTGAATGCATGACCTTTAAAAGCAACCTAAATTTGGTTTTTGCCGTTGTGGGCGTCACTTTGGCTTTTTGTTAAACGGCAAAATTAAGGATAAGCCAACCCTGATGGAGATCTGATGGCTCTCTTTGGAGCGTTTGGTTGGACGAGAAACAAGCTTCGAGCCCATGCACCGCGGACCATCCAAAAACCGGCCGAAACCGTGCTATTCGCAAAGCTTTTGGCCTCATGTTGCTTGTTGTTGGTCACAGCGCTCTTTTTGGACGATTTATCAGATAGATCAACATTTTCGAAAGATTGAGGCTTTGGCTTCAGGTCTTTTGGGCTTGTGACGGATTTTTGCTATGGTTTATATCGATAGCGATTTATGAGGCTTCTGTTTTGACCTTATAAAATTTTTTGTCACTGGCATTTTTCATTGACTGAGGGTGGCTAATTTTGTCTGAAAGCTAAATCAGTCTTGATTTTTACGCTTCTTTTTGTTCTTGCAGTTTTCATCCTAATTAACAGACAGAGGGCAAGTGCAACGTTACTTGCTATCTACACCGATTATCAAACGAAATTACGTACCACAAAATGTTGCAGTAACCTTTTCAACTTCAGTTGGCGGACGCCTGAGATCTTTGAATAATTCTAGACTTGTATATGGTTTACTGTATGCCTCTATTAATCTGTGAAAAAGAAAAAAATCCCCCTCGACGGAAGCTTGGATCATTTCTTCGATACGGTGATTTCTAGGGATGAGAACCGGATTGGATACCGCAAGCGTTTCTTCAACGTCCTTTATGTCCTTTATCCGCTCCATCCATCGCTTTTCCCAAAGATCAAATTTTTCGGGCTCAAGGAATTGATCGCGCGCCTTATCTTTGCCGAGTGCGGCAAAGGTGTTCGTGAAATCTGAATTACTGTCGGCCATCAAATTCAAAAGTGCATTAATGAGTTGCTCATCCTTTTTTTGCGGAGACGAAATGCCGATTTTGGCGGAAAATACCGAGAGCCAGTTTTTGCGAAGCAAGGGAACCATATTATGTACCACTTGCGTAAAATCACTGATTGCGCGCTCTATATCGGGCATCAAGGGGACGAGGGCCGTAGCCAGCTGTGCCATGTTCCAAACGATAATGTCGGGCTGGTTGCCGTAAGCGTAGCGGCCGAATTGATCAATAGAGGAAAAGACTTGCATCGGGTGATAGGAATCCATGAAGGCACAAGGCCCGTAATCAATCGTTTCTCCAGCGATTTGACAATTATCCGTGTTCATCACGCCATGAATGAAGCCCACACCCATCCACTGCGGAATCAGCTTTGCGTGAGCCTCAATAACCTGTTTCAAAAACCCTAATGGTCCTTCTGAGTCAGGATAATGCCGCGCGATCGTGTATTCGAGTAGGTCACGAAGAGCGGTAAAATCTTTGCGCGCCGAAAATACTTGAAAAGTGCCTACGCGAATATGGCTTTGAGCGACGCGGGTCAAAATAGCGCCTGGTAGCAAGGTTTCGCGCAGCACCGGTTCTCCGCTTGTGACAGCGGCCAAGGCGCGAGTTGTTGGAATACCAAGCGCATGCATAGCCTCAGAGATCACATATTCGCGTAACACCGGCCCCAACCACGCGCGCCCATCACCACCCCTTGAATAGGGCGTACGTCCAGATCCTTTTAGCTGAATATCGCGGCGTTTTCCATCGCGTCCGATAGTTTCACCTATCAATATTGCCCGTCCATCCCCGAGTTGCGAATTATACTGTCCAAACTGATGACCCGAATAAAGCTGTGCTAAAGGCTCTGAACCTTCAATCGCTTTATTTCCACTAAATATTTCTGCTAAGCAGGCATTGTCACCAAAATATTTTATTCCAAGCACCTTAGCCAACTCTATGTTAAACGTAATTAATCCTGGTTTTGAGACAGGCGTTGGCGATAGGCGTGCATAAAACACCTCGGGCAACGACGAATAGCTGTTATCAAACGAAATGGAGAGGGGGAGCGCCTTTTTGTTCATATCACTCCGATATATATTAGTTTGTAATTCTGGCGTAAGCGAAATCCCAAAGCGTTGTGGAATTGGATCTTTCTGGAATTCTTTTGATTAATTTCTATTCTCAACCTATTCACGCCAGACACTACCATCTTGCAAGATAGCAATTTCAAAATCAATTTCTCAATCCCTTTTGCACGCACGTTTTCCCGCAATTATAGTTTATATTTATTTTAATCCGATACAATGTATTTAACAGACCAAATTAATGTCAAAACCATACAGCTCACGGGTGCATTACTTAAGCCAACCATTTATGAAGTCCCATGACTGCTGCCTTTTCGGTGAAAGACTACAACAATTTGGAAAGCGTTTTCCAGATTCTTCATCACATTAAAGCGAATGGCGTTCATAGACGACCTAATCGTTCCGTCAGTAGCGCAAAAAATCCATCTGCATCAAT
>CAJXHI010000042.1 GCA_913051655.1 uncultured Alphaproteobacteria bacterium | reverse complement strand
TCTTATTTTGGTTGAGATCTTCTAAAATTGCGCCAATTCCTAAAGGTTCAATTGATTGGTCGGCTTCCCAGGCACCAAGTGCAACATTCGAATTATAAAATGCACATGAGTGTGTTCCAAATTTTTTAAGAGACGACAAACCAGCAAAACCGGAATCCGCTCCGAATACTAAGCGCGTTGCAAGAAAGTTGTATTGTTCATAGTATTCTTGACAAATTGTGGCAACAAACTCACGCCCTGCCCATCTAAACAAAACATCGTATTTCCCAGCAACTTTACTTTTATGAATATTTAAATTCGCCATACCGATAATCACCGCATCAGATTTAGACAGTTTGATAGGATCTTCTAGCAATTGGAATTTTGTAATATCGAATGTTCTTAAGTTCTCTTTTTCAATGAATTGATCAAATGCTGCAGCAAATACGTTACCAAAGGGTGTTTCCGCAATTCTTGATATCTTTCCAGTACTAGCAGAGCCAAGAAATAATGTGTCTGGTACACGCAAAACATAGTTTTTGTTATCTTTTGCAGACACATGAGTAAATTTCATTTCTCCATTATTTTCTAAATATGCACCGCGTATTTTGTGCGCATTTTTAAGTTCGTCCGACCCGCCACCAATTAATCCGATGTCCGTTAGACCGTCGCCATTTATATCATGGAAACGTATATGTTCAATAAAGTTATTCCATTCGTTGCCTTCATGAACAGGTACATAAGTATCCGGCGCTTCGATAATTGGATAAAATATTGAATCATATTTCTGCCCGCCCAGATTCTCTAATATCTGCATACCAGTGCCAACGTATAATTTACCAGCTCTGGAAAGTGCTATATCTAGATCACCATCCGCGTCTAGATCCCACAAAGATAGTTCAGGTACAGTTCCCCAGTTTTTGATGGCAGGCAATTTTATTTTTCGTTTAAATTTGCCACTACCATTATTTATTGCTATTCCTGTCGGTGAAGACCCGCCATATTCGTGTCCCGCGTGAACTAAGTCTAAATCACCATCTCCATCCATATCTCCCAATTCAATCGCGAATGCATTTATGTCTCCGCATTTTCGCTTCGACAAATAACCTTTACCATCATTCATCCAACAGGTGATGCGATTGGCGAGTTCGGTTAATACAATATCGATGTCACCGTCGGAATCTATGTCTCCGACTGCAGCGCCATGATCAAAGATAACGTACTCTGGATCACTTAGATGAGTGCTTGAACTTTCCAGCCATGTGCCGTTTGATTGGCTCAAAAAATAACTATCTCGAATACCTCTATGATGGCCTATGGCGTGATCCGCAATGAATAAGTCTAAAACATTGTCGTTATTGAAATCAGCCACAATGTTTTGGCGGGCTAAAGAGTGCCCAGCAGGGTTCCGTTTATCGATAAATAAATCGCTCCGATCGTCAAATGACCCATTGGAATTCTGCAGATAGAGGGTAGGGCCTGGCATAGTGCCTGTACAATCATTCCCGCCGCACAATCCTGCTGTGTCCTCTCCTGTCACATCAACATTTCCAGGCTTCATTGTTCCAGTGTAGACAAAGTCCACTAAGCCGTCGTTATTGAAGTCGTAATTTGCCCAAAAATGACCGAACCAATACCTGTCAGCTGTCACGCCGGGACTTTGCGGAGGATATAGATACTCAGAGTTTGAGTTTTCCTGCACAACTCCGCTATATGGAGCAATACTCGCACCAAATTTTTCTCCAATTTTGATCAAGTTGTACAAATCAGATTCATCTAATTTGCCTGTATCTGTGTCGATGAGATCAAAGGATTTATAGAATTTCCTTATTGCATTTTCTGTTTTAGGTCCCAAAAGACCGTCAACTTTACCGACACTAAAACCGATTTGATTAAGTATAAATTGTGCTGTGAAAATAGGATAATCCTTATACACACTATTAACTTCAGCGGCGTACACATTCTTAGGTAAAACTATTAATAAGGGGAATAAATACTTCAAAATTAATTTCATATCGTGTCCTTATTACTGACAAATAGTCAATTCTTATGTAACTTTTATTTAGGCTAGTCTTTGGCTACCACGCATACCAGTAAAGTGCTAAATTGAGAAGGACGCTAAGCCTTGGGTAACATAGTTTGCTTGCTGGCGAAGAATTATGGATTTCAAAATGTTGTCCCTTAATTATTACAGCTATTGCTAGCCGGGACTAAGTGTCGGAATTGTCTGCAAGACATGGATTGTCAGAAACACCTTACTTTTACATCGGTGATTTTTCCACATGACCCGATAATGCTTCTGCATCAGTGATGAAAAAAATCTGAGACTGCATCGGCCGAAGAAACAGATTGTAATGCAGTGTCCATGTTATACGTACTTTCTATAATGATAAGTTTTATCGTAATGATCGACATTTTAGATCAAATATGGTACGGAATTATAGCTTCGCGGAAGGGAAGAACCCCTAATGAGGCTAAAGAGAAGCGTGATTGCTTGAGGCAGAAACATACACATGCCGGTATCCGTGAGGTGGCTCATATTGATATTGTGTTTGTTTATGCCCAGCTGGAGTTTCGCAGAAGGTTATTTGTGCAATCCGGATAACGCTACTGAATTCGGAAAAATAGACTGAAAATACGAGAGTACGAATTTTAAATCTGGTGATGAGTATATCCTGTCTACGGAAGAAAAATTTTTGCGGGAATTTGTTCACGAGGTTCCCATTCATGGTCCTTATGAGGTAAACGAGCCCCACTTTCTCTGTGAGGCTATACACACAGCCTTTAACCTCCATCGGGAAAATCTTTGACTCATGTTCTATCATAAGTCGTTCGGCTATGTTTGAGGTACGCTAGATGACAACCCTCGCATTGCGATTGCGACTTTCTATAAGTTTTAGGTTCTTCCAGTTTTTTTCTTACTCATTGAAATTGACTCACCGACGCCAGCATAGTTGCTCTTCATAAGTTCTAAGACGCCTTAATCAGGATCAGCATTTTCTTCATCAGAACGCCTGAAAGACAGTTTACTTCGCGGCCTATTATTACATCCTGTACTGCCACTTGAGCCTGTATCTGACTTCAATCCTGCGCAGTAAAGAGCGCATTCTTGCTGATTAAGGATTAATACTGCAGGTTTGGTATGCTTTCTGAGTCCAAGCTTGTGCTGCGACCCATATCATAGAAGCGACGGTGCGCTTCATCCTCACTGTCTTTAAACTTAAGATTAAGCGCTTTGCCCCTTGTTCTGCGTATTTCAAAATAACTTTTGATCAGCGGCAACTCAGACGGAAAGTTGCTTTGCTTAAGGAGATTTTCCCGTCTAGCCATCGCCAGAAATGCTGGAAACTTGAATTTTGGGGAGGACAGGGTCTACGACAAATTCCCTCTTAAACGGCTCTTTCCCTGCAAGATCGGCAATACTTTTCCAATATAAGAGCGTTTCTTCAGTTTTTTATGGGGCTGATGGGGGAAAAGTCTGTGGCTGGTTCTTCTGCTCGTTCGTCTATACCTTACAAAGGCGTCGTTAGCGTTTGGAAGCTTTAAGAGAGCACTCAGGTCCCAAACCTTCGCCTGCATTTATCAAATTTCATCATAGTGGCCCATTTGACTTAAGCGATCCCTTAGCTGCCATCGTGAGATACCTATTTATGATAAAATATACGATTTCCCTTTAATATGAACCCGTGGACGGGTTAAGATTGTCAGTGTCGAGATTAATTATCTGATTGGATTGCTTTCAGAATAGTCATCCAATACTTCTGCGATCGGTTCACGTATAAAGGGCGAAACTATACATTCTCTTCTTGAGCTACCCGTTTGCGTCAGTAATTCATAAGCGCATTTGGAATGACGATTTTTTCAAGCGCTTCTTTTGGAAAAGGTAGTTGTTAACGTATTAAATTATTATTTAACCCGATTTGGGCTTCTTATCTTTCAAAATTTCAACGCAAAATTGAAAAGTAAAGAAACGATTTTCCATTTTCTCAGTATATTTAAGTGATAAAAAATGATCTTTTTGGTAACCAATTTACAATTCTTAATGTTCAATGAATTAACTCAAAAAAATCAGCAATTAAACGGTGGGCACCAATCTCTCTGAGGCCCAGTAATCGGTGCGCCCTTTTTAACACCCTTTGGAACTTCCGGGTGTTTAAAGGAAATCTTAAAAGTTATCTTTGATTGAATTCAGGAAGTTTTGGAGTCGTTCGTCATTTCCGCAGTCCAAGCCCAAAACCATATTTTTTTCTGCTTGAACTGACGGGATATCAATTTGGACGGCTTGAAATTGTGCTGAAATTTGAAGCTGTATCTTGTTTCCCTCTGTTGTCTCAATGCGGGATTTGCCATTTCTCACAGGCACGCGAAGCCCTGTGTCTAGATCAACAATTTCAAAATAATCTGTCCCCACGCCGCATGTTTCTCCAATATCGATAATGGAGAGTATGTCCTCTCTTTGCGGGTCAATAATTGATTTTATGCGGTCGTGGTTTGAATAAGTGACCATGGCTACGATCGGAGTAATGAAAATAACATTAAGTATAAATTTTGTGACTTTCATAAAGCTCGCCGCCTTTAAACTCCGATTAGCCATCCCTGTCTAAGATCCAAGCAAGGTTAGGATCGGCAACAAAACGCCATTTGCGTAATGGGCCTGCCATAACGTTGAGGTAATACATTTCTACACCATATGGCGCTGCGCAGGGATGATGCCCGCGAGGGACCAGAACAACATCGCCATTTGATACAGACAATGTTTCATCAAGCAAGTGATCATCGGTATAGACACGTTGTATCCCAAATCCGTTTTCGGGCTTGAGGCGATGATAATAGGTTTCCTCTAGATACGTGATACGCGGAAAGTCGTCTTCGTCATGGCGATGACTTGGGTAAGAGGACCAATGCCCAGCGGGCGTAAAGACTTCTGTGACCAAGAGGTGATCCGCATGGTCTTCGTTTTCCATGGCTATATTGTTAATGTAACGCGTGTTTGTGCCTTTACCTCGTGCGGTGAGATTGATGCCCTTAGGTCCAATCCGGCGTGCCGAATGGCTGTTTTTTCCTGGTGCGGAACAAACGGCGATAATGCAGTCGGTCTTTGCGGTTGCGGTCCAATCCGTTCCATTTGGTAGGTAAAGGCAATGAGGGGGCGATTTTTCGAAGACCGACATCCGATTACCCAGCGTCCCCCAATTCTGACCTGCACCTGAAATTTTTGCCTTGCCTTCGACCAGTACGAGGATGACTTCGCGATCACAAGTCTCTTCGTTTGCCCGATCGCCCGCGCTAAGGTGGTAAAGTGAAAACCCAACATACCGCCAGCCAGCACTTTCCGGCGTTATTTGGTGGACTTTACCACGGATGCCTAAGGGTTTGCACAAAAGTTTGGGCATTGTGTTTGTCCTTATGCCTTTTTGATTAGTCCAGCTGGGGCATTTTGAATGTGACCTACTTCATCAAATATAAAGGGCCGGTCAAAAGATGAGGGGCTGATGGTGATCATAACTATGGCCTCATACATCTTTGAGCGCCACTGGATAGTTTGATTGTGCTGATAGGGTGGCGGCCTCTGCCATGGCGAGGGCCGTGACGCCATCAGACAGGGATACGGGCACTTCTTTTCCCTCATTTACTGAGGTGACAAACGCGTTCCATTCGGCAGCATAAGCGGGCATATAGCGTTCGAGGAAAAAATGCTTTGGTTTTGCGCCTATCACACCTGAAGTGTTTGATTTCACGACAGTGTTTTCCAGCATATTTTGTGCTTGCAACATGCCTTCTGATCCTAGGAGCTCTATCCGCTGGTCATAGCCGTAAACAGCACGGCGTGAATTTTTGATCACCGCAATGCGCCCGTCAGCGTAGCTGAGGGTGACCACTGCTGTATCTACATCCCCTGCGGCGCCAATATGGGGCTCGATGATTGAACTCGCATGCGCAAAGATAGTGAGGGGGAAATCGCGCATAATAAAATTGGCCATATCAAAATCGTGGATCATCATATCGCGGAATAGCCCACCAGAGACTTTGACATAGGCCAAGGGGGGGGGGGCTGGATCAAATGATGTGATCGATAATAGTTCTGGCTTACCGATCTCGCCGTTATCCAACGCCGATTTCAAGGCTTTAAAATTTGGGTCAAAGCGGCGGTTAAAGCCTATCATGATCGGCAGGGCCGCATATTCAACGTTTGATTGGCACAATCGTGCACGTTTTAGCGAGAGATCGACAGGTTTTTCGCATAGTATAGATTTTCCTGCTGCGACTGATTTTTCTATAAGATCGGAATGCGTGTCAGTAGAGGTGGCAATCAAAACAGCGTCAATCTTTGGGTCTGCAATAATATCATTGGTTGTCCGTGCAGCACATCCGAAATCTGCCGCTAGTTTTTTTGCGTTCGCAGGGATGTAATCTGATACTGCAATCAATGCGCTATCTGGATGGCGTGTTATCGCGGTGGCATGGACACCCGCAATCCGACCTGCGCCAAGCAATCCGACATTTATCATTTTCATTTCCTTTGCGAAGAGGTCTCATTCTTCAGTATTGAATATATGTTTTGGTGTCTTTTGCCCAGTTCAGAGTTTAATTTAGGGTAACTAGTATTGGACGGACAAAGTTGATGTGGATCAGGCTGGGTAGTTGAATAGCTTCTCGGGGTGGATCCATGTTTTAGCCGTACCATATAAATCAACCTACCGAATCGTAAGTAACACACTATGAAAGATCAAATTTATACGCTCATGCTATGCCCACACATTTTTCATCTTTTTCGCTCCACACGCTTCCATATGGACAAAAAGTCGAAGGATCCACACCCCTGTCAGGGCATGCGGGTTGCCGAGTTTGAGCGAGTGCAGGTGCGGTTGCCCAAAGAAGTGCCATAAGAATAAATGGGATAAGTTTCATTTCTGAGGTCTCTTATGCTTTTGTTATCAGGACAGAGCCTGCCGTTGTCCTTATATCAAAGTTAAATGTCTGCAAAAGTCCTGAAGTGATATCTTAGTTTGCATGCTTGAGTGCGCGGGACCAAAGAAGGGTAGAATGCTGTTGCGTCGGTCAGTTTCAAGAATCTTTACGCTTTGTCCAGCTGAACAGACGACGGCCTCTGCTGCAGTACGAGTACACTCTGGCATATGCCGACTGCTCAGTTCAAGGCCTTCGTGAATGTCATTGCTTTGATGGCAGTCTAAAGTAGACATAAAGATTAGATGCGAGGAGGGCAGAAATAATTATCATGCCACCAAGTATGGTCCATTGACCAGGGTGTTCCGCAAGCACGACCCAGACCAAAATGGGGGCAAGGACGGATTCAAGTAGAATCAAAAGGGATACTTCAGTTGATGCAAGGAAGCGTGGGCCAATGGCCAAACAGGCCGTGGCTGCGGCAATACAGGCACCATGAGCTATATAGAGCATGGAATTATCTTTAAATCCGCTAAATGGTTCAACGGTCACACTCAGCACAAATGCTGACCCCAAATAGCCGATGGGAATAGCTGGCACCATGGAAATATCCCTCAGCCCACGCAAAATTGTAAGGGCACCAGCGTAGGCCAGTGCGATATAAAGCGCAAAAAGATCACCAGTCCAATGCGCGATATCATTTTCTTTTGATCCATAGGCAATGACACAAAGCCCGAGCCCAACGGCAATCATCGTGAGCCCTAAACGCATAGACAATTTCTCTCTGAGAAATATGCGGCTGTAAAGTGCTGCAAATACTGGGATAGCGGCGAAGATAAACACAACATTTGCAACGCTGGTTTTTTCAACCGCAAGGACGAAGGCAGGAGAGGTGGAGCCAATTAGAAAACAATAAAGCCATCCCATTTTCCCCATGCGCATAATCACACGAAAACAGCCACGGCCTTCAAATAAAAGTAAGAAAGTGATGATTAATATCCCAGAAATTGCACTTCGCCAAAAGGCGATCGTCATCGGATGCGCCTCAATCAGTCGCACGAAAAGCGAGTCTGGTGTCACGAAAAGTACGCCACAAACTGTGATCAACAATCCCTTTTGATAATCGAACATGATGCGGGTACCCCTTTGACACGTTAATTCGATGTACGCGACTTCTTGGTTTGCGACCACAATTTTTTGCTCTTGTTGCTTTTCCAATACCTACTAACGACTTTTAAACATCTCTTATATTGTCGCTATACGCTCGATGCCCTAAGTTAGCGTCTAAAGGCCATTATCACTGGGGCGACTGAATGGAAAAAGATATCTATGACATGTATCTTAATGGACCATTTGATTGGTTGAATCCTTTGGATATGATGACTGAGTTATTTACAGGTGGTCCTAAAGGTCCATGGGCTCAGAAGCCGCACGCTGAAAAAATATATGAAATATCGCTGCAATATCCGAACCTGACTGTCGAGGATGTTGAAGAAGTGGTGACCAGCCAAAAAAAACTGCGCGGTGGATAGACTTGAACGGCCTGCTTTCCAGCTCAAATGATCCTCGTTTGGACATTTGTCGCAATAATGCAGACGTATCATAGGACAAATAATTATAAATCGCTAAAACGGCATATACGCCTTGTCTTGTAAATACGAAAAGATCGATATTCTTGATAGTAATCAGGTCTTAAGGCACTTTAGAATAATATCGTGTTGGTAATTTCATCTTTTTCTATGTTAAGTGGACGAGAAGAGTAATGGTGGCAAAAGAGGCTTGGCAGTGAAGTCCAACATACATTGCAGTGAAGATGCTCAGCAAATTGCGCTGAAACGCTTGCCCAAGCTAATTTCGGGATTTGTCGAAGGCGGCACCGGGCGAGAGGTGGGTGTTAGTAACAATACAGCTGCTTTTGACCGCATAAAACTTCAGGCACGTGTTTTGCGAAAAGTGGACCCGCGCAGTACGGTGCAACATTTTTTGGGACAAGAGTATTCTGTGCCCTTCGGCGTGGCGCCAATGGGTATGTGTAATGTGGTGCACCCGCGTGCGGATCAATTTTTGGCGAAGATGGCGATAACACATAATATCCCTCTTGGCCTATCGACCGCTGCATCCACCGCGGTAGAAGAAATAAATGCGATTGCTCCGGATCGAGTTTGGTTTCAGCTTTATCTTGTGCCTCCGATTGATCATGCGATGTCTTTGGTTGATCGCGCGGAAGCAGCCGGTTGTAAAACGCTTGTTTTGACTGTGGATGTGCCTCAAATCAGTCGACGCATCCGAGACCTTCAAAACGGCTTTAAAATGGATTTCAAAATTGGTCTTCGTCAGTTTTATGATCTGGCAACTCACCCTGTCTACAGTTTGCGTATGGCTTGGGCAGGGCGGCCCCAACCGGCACATTTCCCGAAAACAGGTGCAAAATTTGACCGGACAGCTAGTCGCGCATTGGCCGATTGGGAATTTTTGTTAAACTTAAGAGACCGCTGGAAAGGACAGTTGATCCTGAAAGGCGTGACTTCTATTCCAGATGCGGTTCAAATCAAAGATATTGGCGCCGATGCAATATGGGTGTCCAATCATGGAGGACGTCAGTTGGACAGCGCGCTCGCGCCCATCGATATTTTGCCGCAGATGCGCAAAGCTTTGGGGCCGGAGTATCCTTTGATTTTGGATAGTGGCGTACGCGCGGGAGAAGACATTCTTAAAGCGCTTGTCTGCGGTGCTAATTTTGTGATGCTCGGTCGTCCTTGGCTTTATGCCATCGGTGCAGAAGCGGAACGTGGTTTAGAAAGTCTGCGCGAAGCTCTTACTTTTGATCTGTCCGCCGCAATGGCACAAATTGGAGTGAAGAATTTTTCAGAAATCACTAACGAGAATTTAGCTTTATTTTTGGATGCAATTGAAAAATAAATAAGGCCTGAAAGTACCTTCTAAAATAAATATAAGATAAGTCAGGACCGCTGGCTTTATATTGATATGGGATGTTACTGATCTAGAGCAAAGTAGATTGTCGAATTTTAAACGAAATTTTCAGAAAGTTCACTAAAATGAGCTTGACTTTACCAACTGAAAATTAAGCTTCTGCCTAAGTGATGGTTAGGACAGAGCAGGGGCGAGCGTCACTCAAATAGTAAATCCAACACCAAAGGTAAAGATTTTGAAAGTGCATTGGACTGTCGCGACCCTTGGTAGGTTTTGCGGACAAGGCCAGTTTTCTGGTGCCGCAATTCCCTTAGCAGAAATGATATAACTCAACGGCACCTTCCAATAACTCCCTAATCGGTGGCTATACTTTGTTATTTGCTTCGAATGAGGGCAAAGTTTGGGAGGTGATTAAGTAAGGGAATTCAGATCGTATGTCGACAAGCACCAGCTTTTTTGAGCATTAGGCATGACGCCTTATTACCTCACTGCGGATGGATCGGTAAGTGTAGGTAAATCCTTAACCTTTCCTCAAATTAACGTGCAAAAGACAAAAGCTCTGCTTCGCCCCGCGGTTTCCCAACGATCTGGATACCGACAGGCAATCCGCTTTGGGTGAAGCCACAGGGAATGGACAAATTTGGGCATGCGGTCATTGAGATTAAAAAGGTAATTGAAAACAAATCAATGTAGGTTGAACAGGGCTATTCATTGATTTCTCCGATAAAGCGTTTTTCAATGGGAAAAGGTGCGACTGAGGCCGTGGGGCAAATTAGGAAATTATGTGTTTCAAAAAATGTCATCATCGCATTATAAATTCCTGCCCGAATTTGTTCGGCTTTGATAACATCCTGCACACTCAGATTGAAACCGCGTTCGATATTGCTGATAATGTCGGGAGAAATCTGGTCGCGAAGTTGCTCCCAAATGGGTTGCATCATCACCGCCAGCAAAAGCGCGCGAAGTGTCTGAAAGCCCTCCATCACGCCGCTAAAATCAGATATATCATTGGTGATTTCTGTCCTCAAACCGCTAAACTTTTGCATTGAGCTCTCGCAAATATGTGCAATTTTTGGTTCCATAGCAACCTGGCCAAGATCTCTGCTAAAGGCGATACGACGCGGGCTTGGTTGGCGCAAGAGCACCTTGGTAAAGGCGGTCACATCACCCTCATAGGACAAGGGATCATCGTGAATGTGGCCTGCGCCTGCGCTGAGCATCAGCGCGAAATCTTCCACACAGCGCCCAAGCGGTCCTTCGACCCAAAGCAGATCAGCAGTGTGTAGGCGTTTGCCACGGGGGACAAGCGGAGGTGTTGGCCGCAAGCCGACAATCCCGTTGAAAGATGCAGGTGTGCGTAGGCTTCCACCCAGATTATTTCCTGTGGCCAGCCAGACTTGGCCACTGGCTAAGGCGGCTGACGATCCGCCGGATGACCCCACTACGCTCATGTTTAAATTCCACGGATTACGTGTTGCACCATAGACAGGGTTAACTGTATTGCCGCCAGCCCATTCGGGAACATTGGATTTTGCCCTCACTATCGCCCCGTTGTTTAGAAGCGTTTGCACGGTGGCATCGGATGTCTCTGGAACGTGATTACGAAAAATGGGGGAACCATAGGTCGTGGGTGTGCCTCTTACCTCGTTGTAATCTCCCACTGCGATGGGCAGACCATAGAGGGAGCATGGATTTTAACTTTCCTTTTCGAAGGAAATAAGTTGTGTCTCTTTTCGTGCTTCTTCAAAGCGTCGCATGGGCAGTGCGTTGATGTCTTTATCGACGGCTTCGATGCGTTTTATAGATGCTTCAACCAAATCAGCGGGTGAGATGCTTTTTTCTCTAAAAGACCTAATACCTGTGTCGCGCGTAGTTTACACAAATCTTCCTGGTTTGTTGTGTGGCGTGAAGCTGTCATTATTTATCCTTTTACTTCTGTGAAGATCGCTGATGCCCTTTTTCTTAATATAGTGCAAAAATATATCATTCGCTCAATAGGTTTAAACGCTGGCAGAAATTACAGGTGGGCGAGATGGGATGAAAGAAGACTTTTTTTTTATCAGAAGCTTTGTTAGATTAAAAGAGAATAACAACAGAGTGCTCTATGTCCCATTGTGCAGCTATAGAGGAACTTAAAAACCTTTTAGGAAATCGGTTGAGCCAATCACTGTCTGATTTGGAATTGCACGGTAGGTCTGAAACCCATTTCCCGCTGGCGGCGCCAGATGCCATTGCCTATGTGCAAAGCCGTGAAGAGGTCATTGACTTAATCAAAATATGCGCAGTTCATGAGTGCCCTGTCATTGGCTGGGGCACCGGTACATCTTTGGAAGGACATACTTCAGCACTTCGCGGAGGTGTCAGTGTTGATTTTTCCCAGATGAACAAGGTGCTTCAAATCAACGAAGACGATATGACGGTCACTGTGGAACCGGGCCTCACCCGCCAAGTATTGAATGAAGAATTACGTGCCACCGGATTATTTTTTCCTGTGGATCCTGGTGCAAATGCCTCTCTTGGAGGAATGGCATCTACTGGGGCAAGTGGGACTACCACAGTAAGATATGGTAATATGAGCGCCAATGTGTTGAGCCTTGGCGTGGTGCTAGCCGACGGTCGTTTTATCGAAACAGGAAATCGCGCCCCAAAAACTTCATCTGGATACGATCTGACATCATTGTTCATTGGCTCTGAGGGCACGCTTGGGCTTTTTACGCATTTGACCCTACGCCTTCATCCGCAGCCAGAAGCGATCAGTGCCGGTATTGTTGCGTTCGCTGACATGGACAATGCTGTGAAGGCTGTCACGCAAACAATCCAAATCGGGTTGCCAATGGCGCGGATTGAATTTGTAGATACAGCGACCGCTAAGGCATTTAATGAGTATGCTGATGCAGCAATGCCGCATATGCCGCATTTATTGTTTGAATTACATGGATCCGAAGACGGTGTTGCCCGCGGCGCAGGGTTGTTTGAAGAGATATGTTCAGAACTCGGCGGGCAAGATTATAAATGGTCTACCAAAACCGAAGAGCGTACCGCCCTTTGGGCCATGCGTCACAACGCCTATTACGCCGTTTTGGCAAGCAAACCTGGCGCGCACGCTCTTGTTACGGATATCTGTGTGCCAATTTCAAAACTGGGTAAGGCTGTTCTGGAAACAGCAACAGATATTAAGCAAAGCCAGATCGACGGCCCTATTCTTGGCCACGTTGGGGATGGAAATTTTCACGCTATCCTTTTGGTGGATCCGGACTCTTCTTCTGATATGGAAGAAGCGCTCAGCCTGAGCGATCGAATGGTCGAACGTGCGCTGGCCCACGGAGGGACCGCTACGGGCGAACATGGTGTGGGCATTGGAAAATTAAAATTTATGGACAAAGAACACGGGCTTGGCTGGGATGTCATGGGAGAGATAAAAAGGTCACTTGATCCATTGAACATAATGAACCCGGGAAAACTCGTGCGCCAAAATTAAATTCGTATTATGGGTCCCCAGAAAAATCACAATTTTTCAATTGTCACGAGGTCGCCTCCATAAAAGGCGATATGATTTGCAATGTTTCTAAGCTCAGTAAGCGGAGCCTCATAGCTCCACGCAGCATTCTTGATAACTCGGCTTTTGGTAACAATGGAAAAATAATTAGCTTCGCCTTTGTTGGTACAGGTGGTTTTTTTTTCCGTTTTTTCCAATAAAGCCATAGCGACCCCTTCTCGTGGGAAATAGATAACTGGAGCGTAACCCCCTTCGTTGAGCTCCAATGCATTTTCAGACTCGGCAATCACAGCCCCGCCTGCCCGAACGCTCCAGATCCCTGTTTCCCGCGTCACCCTAATTTGTTTTCGCATCGCTTATCCCATTGCGTCAAAACTATTTCTTAAATGGGTTCAGTTGCCTGACGCAACCATTCCGCAGTTTGCGGAGTTACCTGAGCTAGATGTAGCTTTAGGCATACCGAATGGTAGTCATTTATCCAAATAATCTCTTCAAGGTTCAGCAAATCTTTCACAATCATCCGCTTATCGATGGGTACATGTGTGAGGGTTTCAAACTTAAAAAACTGACTGTTATGCTCAAAGTCTGCTTTTTGAACGAGCAAAAGGTTTTCGGTGCGAATGCCAAAGTAGCCCTCTTTATAGAACCCAGGTTCATTTGAGACGATCATGCCTTCTGCAAAAGCGGGGCCATCGGCTCGAGAAATCCGCTGTGGGCCTTCATGTACGCTTAAAAACTGACCCACGCCGTGACCTGTGCCATGGCCAAAGTCCTGACCTACCGCCCAAAGGGCCGTACGAGCGTATGAATCTATTTCCTGTCCTTTTGTGCCCGCGGGAAAGGTTAGCTTTGAAACTGCAATCATTCCCTTCAAAACGCGTGTGAAAGCCTCACATACTTCTTTGCTTTGCCCTCCAATTGCGACAGTACGTGTGATATCGGTTGTACCGTCAAGGTATTGTCCACCACTGTCCACCAGCATGACTTCACCTGAGCGCAAAATCCGATTGCTTTGTCTGGTGACACGGTAATGGGGAATCGCAGCATTTGGACCACTCGCTGAAATAGTATCAAAGCTGATGTCCAGAAGTTCTAAATTTCTGCGGCGTAATTCTTCGAGCGCAATAGCAACGTCAATTTCAGTAAGCTCGCCGAGCGTTTGTGTGTCAAGCCAAGCCAGAAAATCACACATAACTGCCCCATCCCGTCTGTGCGAAATACGGGCTTGAGCAATTTCGACTTGATTTTTACACGCCTTCGGTAGTGAAATGGGGTTATCCGATTTGCTTGTGCGCACATTAGCCTTTTGAAGACATAGCGCCACCGCATAGGGCAGCGACCGAGCATCAACACGCACTGGAGAACAAAGGCGTGTCAGTGCCTGTTCAAATCGCGTCAGTGGATGTAAATTTACTTGATCCGGCAAGGTATTTCGAATACTTGCTGTTTTTTCTTCATCTATGAACAGGTCAAACTGGCCATCGCAGGCTAGGATCCCTAGGCAATGGACCAGCGGTACATGATCGACGTCTGATCCACGAATATTTAAAAGCCAAGCGATATCTTCGGGTAGGGTGATCACCATGGCCTCTTGCTTTTCATCCCGCAAAAGGGATGAAATTTCCGACAATTTGTCGTCCGCGCTTTTGCCTGCGTATTTCAGGTCAAAGGAAAACGCCGGTTCTTTGGGTGTGTCGGGTTGATCCTGCCAAATCCGATCAATCAGATTATCTGTCCGCTCCAACGTGATACCAAAAGGTGATACTGCTATCTGTGCTTTTTCGATGGCATCGAGCGTATGAAGCCAAGGATCAAAACCAATCTTCGCCCCTTCCTCTGCGTTATCGATGAGCCATGCTTCAAGCGTTTTTTGGGGCCAGTCAACCGCGGTGAAAGCTTCGAGGGTTTGGGCTTTGACCTGCACAGTATACCGATTGTCTACAAAGACGGCAGCGTTCTTTTTCAGCGCGACGCAGAACCCAGCAGAACCTGTAAAACCTGTGAGCCAGGCAAGTCGCTCATCTTTCGGTGAGACATATTCGCCCTGATACATGTCAGAACGAGGTACGATGAACCCATCAAGCTTTTCCAATTCCATTTCTGCACGAAGGGCTGCTAAGCGACTGGGTCCTTTTTGGGGCGAAGAAGCTTGCTCAAAGCTCTGAAATTTTGCGATTTTCATATAGTTCTATCCAGCTTTTTTCATGCTGATAGCACGTGCGCGGGCGCGTGAACCATTATCAAAGAGCGCTGCCAATTGTTCGGTCATCGCGCCGGCCAATTGTTCCACATCTGTAATCGTCACGGCACGTTCATAATACCGTGTAACATCATGGCCTATGCCGATCGCCAAAAGTTCTACCAACTGGCGTTTTTCCACCATGCGGATAACATCGCGCAGGTGTTTTTCAAGGTAATTGGCGGGATTTACAGAAAGCGTGCTATCATCCACTGGCGCCCCGTCTGAGATAACCATAAGGATTTTACGCGCCTCCTTGCGCATTGCAGTGCGCCGATGCGCCCATTCCAGCGCTTCTCCGTCGATATTTTCCTTCAGCAGCCCCTCTTTCATCATAAGACCAAGATTTGTATGGGACCGCCGCCATGGGGCATCAGCGCTTTTGTAAATGATGTGACGTAGGTCGTTCAAACGCCCTGGTTGCTGCGGGCGCCCTTTGCCAAGCCATGTCTCGCGACTTTGTCCGCCTTTCCACGCGCGCGTGGTAAAGCCTAATATCTCTACCTTAACGCTACAGCGTTCTAGGGTGCGCGCGAGAATATCCGCGCTTATAGCTGCAATAGATATCGGCCGACCTCTCATAGATCCGGAATTATCGATCAGCAATGTGACCACTGTGTCGCGGAAATCGGTGTCTTTCTCCATTTTAAAGCTGAGTGGTGTAGTCGGATTCGCCACGACGCGCGCCAGGCGGCCAGCATCCAGAATACCTTCTTCCAGATCGAAAAGCCAACTGCGGTTTTGTTGTGCCTGTAAACGGCGCTGCAATTTATTAGCAAGTCGGCTGACCGCACCTTTAAGCGGTTCAAGCTGTTTGTCTAGGTAGGCGCGTAATCTTTCCAATTCGGCAGGTTCTGCCAATTCTTCTGCTCTAATTTCTTCGTCATATTTCTGATCGTAGACCTGATAATTCGGATCAGCCTCAGATATCGGTTGGGGTAAGGGTGGGTCTTGAGGATTGTCGCCTTCGGGAAACTCGGTATCATCTGACATTTCCTCATCGGCAGAGTCTTCCATCGAAATCTGTGCTGCACTTTCGTCTTGCTGATCATCCTGACTTTGTTCTGGATTGGCGTCTGCGTCTTCTTCAGTATTATCGTCTTCACCCGTGCTTTCAGGTTCTTGATCGTCCTGTTCCTCTTCCTCTGTGGTATCTTCCTGTTCGTCGTCCATTTGATCAGGATCGTCGCCAAGTTGATCACCATATCCCAGATCTGAGATAAACTGGCGGGCAAAGCGAGCAAATTCACCCTGATCCGACAGCTTTTCAGAGAGACCGTGAAGCGATTCACCCGCCTGCTCTTCGATAAAATTTCGCCATAAATCCATCGCATTTTGCGCACAAGGTGGAAGCTCACGCCCTGTCGCTAGATGCCGTACAAAATATCCCACACTCGTGGCAAGAGGGGCCTCTGCACGATCTGTTATGCGGCCAAGACCCATATTATCGGCCTCTACTTCAATCTTAGCGTCTATATTACCAGCGGTACCAGGCATATCGCGCGCGCCCATTGCTTCACAGCGTGCCGTTTCCATGGCTTCGTAAATATCGCGGGCCATACTTCCTTCGGGTGCATATTTGTCATGCGTTTTTTCGTTGTGATAGCGCAGGTTAAGCGCCAAAGCATCGGCAGTTCCTCGCGCCAAAAGCACCTCGTCGCGCGACATGCGTCGGCTGATCTGCGGCAGGCGCATTGTATCGCCAGATACTCCAGCAGGATCCACCGAGTATGTGACGTTAATCTCAGCGTCCTGCGCCAACGTTCTTGTCGCTTCGGCAAGTGCTTTTTTGAATGGGTCGGCGGGGTTGTCCGATGATATCGACATATGTCAACTCCTAAAAACTTCAGCGCATGTGTAGCCTCAGCGCCGATCACCTTAGCCCAAGCTGATGCTCGCAGCGCTTTCGGGAAGTTCTTCGTCAAAACATCGCTGGTAAAACTCTGCGACAGTTTGACGTTCCAGCTCATCACATTTGTTTAAAAAAGACAGGCGAAATGCGTAGCCAATGTTGCCCTGAAAAATCTCAGCATTCTGCGCCCAGTTTATTACAGTACGTGGACTCATAACCGTTGACAGGTCGCCATTCATAAAAGCCGTGCGAGTGAAGTCGGCCACAGTCACCATCTGCTTTATGGTTTTTCGACCTGCTTGTGTATTATAGTGGGGCGTTTTGGTCAGCACAATGGCACTTTCGGCTTCTATTGAAAGGTAGTTGAGCGTTGAGACCAGTGACCAGCGGTCCATTTGCGCTTGATTGATTTGCTGCGTTCCGTGATAAAGCCCTGTTGTATCACCAAGTCCCACTGTGTTGGCTGTGGCAAAAAGACGAAAGAACGGGTTAGGTGTTATTATTTCGTTTTGATCCATGAGTGTCAACTTTCCATCATGTTCCAAAACACGCTGGATCACAAACATTACGTCGGCGCGTCCTGCGTCATATTCGTCAAAAACGATTGCGACAGGGTTTCGGAGTGACCAAGGAAGAATTCCTTCATGGAATTCAGTTACTTGCACTCCGTCTTTAAGCTTTATAGCATCTTTCCCGATCAAGTCGATCCGGCTGATGTGGCTGTCTAGATTTATCCGAACAGCTTGCCAATTCAAACGCGCTGCCACCTGTTCTATATGCGTTGATTTACCTGTACCGTGGTAGCCTTGGATCAATACACGCCGGTTATGCGAAAAGCCAGCGAGGATCGCGAGCGTCGTGTCCGGATCGAATTTATAGGTCTCATCTATTTCAGGCACGCGGTCGGTGCGTTCAGCAAATCCTTTGACTACCATATCGGTGTTAATGCCAAAGGTTTCGCGAACAGAAATATTCTCGGTTGGTTTGAGGGTCATATCTAATCCACCGTCAGCCATATCAAAACTTTCTTGCGTCGTGTTTAAAATGATTTCCAGTCACTTAGCATAAACCAAATTTGTCCAAGTAAAAGAGCAAAGCGAAAATAACTCAGATTTCGTGGGAAAACTTATCTCACTAGTCATTTTTAATGCTTCGATTGTCAAAAATTTGCGTATAAAAGCATTATCGATTAGAGCACGAGCCTGAGTTGTTCTTGAAAATCAAAAGAACTTAGCCTCTTCAATCGCGATGTATATAGTCGACAACTGCAGAAAATCCACAGATCTAATCCACTTAGGCTTTTTTACCTTCTTAGACGGGAGAGACAAAGATTTTAAGGGGGATAAAAAGGGAAATGAAATATGCGTTCATTGTGCCAAAGTCGAGCCACTAAAATTAAGGCCCAATTTACTTTGTGATTGTATCCACCTTGGCTTCCTCAATGCACTAAACATCATTATGCACATCAAATTTATCGCGCCATGGAAAACAGAGCGCGATCATGTGATCGCATTGTTAGATTAGGATAGAATTCACCAATATATTCCAAGATAGAAAAAGGTGTATTAAAGCATCACAACCATAGCCGATGCCGTAAAGCATTCGCTGTTACGCAAAATGGGGATCTTGAAGAAGGGGGAATGGCAAAGCCGTCTTACTTGAAACGACTGCTTGGCCGAATCTCGTCATTTTCAGAAGGTAGAAGAGTTTCCGTATACGAAATGTCAAAGTGGCACATGAGCATACAATGGAGTAAATTTAATTTCTGACAAAAAAGCTCTTTTATCCCCGATCCGTGTTCGTATTATCATAAATGCTGAAAGTCACGTTGACTTGTTTATGTGCAAGGGGAAATTTTACTTAAAATTACGACTTTCTTTTATTTGATCCCAGGCCCAAACAACTTCCTGAAGCTGTTCTTCCTGTGACCGATCCCCGCCGTTCATGTCAGGGTGCAAAATTTTGATAAGCGATTTATAAGCTTTGCGCACCTCAGCCTTGGACCAGTTGTCTTTCGCTTCCAGAATTTCAATTGCGCGCCGTTCTGTTGGAGGCAAACGTCGTGATCCTGTTGTTGACTTGCCTGGATTCTTTGTAGCGTTTTCACCCAAAACTTGATGGGGGTCTTCGATTCCAAGGCGCGCCCAAGCGCGCGCCTCTGGATCGCTAAAGCTGCGCGTCTCACGTTCCCAAACTTTGTCCTTGGACATCTGGGCGTTCATTTCAGCCTCAGTAGTATTGTTAAAGAAATTCCATTGCAGGTTATATTCGCGCACATGGTCCTTACAAAACCACTTATACTCATCTAGAACATCTGGTGCGCGAGGAGCACGGAACTTGCCCGGTTCACTGCATCCATCGTGTTCACAAAGCCTTGTCGACGTGTCGGAGGCCCCGGACATGCCGCGGCGCATGCGCGTCGCTTTCTTCTTCGCAGAGGAAACAGACATATCAAAACCAAAAGGATCACGCTTGCTCATTTTTTATACCTTTTCGATTCAAGATGATTATCATAAACCAAGAAAGTTAAATTTGAAGAGGGCTGAGTGGAAAAAATGTCGCGCCGAATTCGTATCAAAGAAAAATTGGCAGAGAATTTCGTTATAGATCATTTGGATGTGATCGACGAAAGCGAAAGCCATAGGGGCCATGCTGGATTTCAAGAAGGTGGTGAAAGTCATTTCCGCGTACGCCTTGTGTCCGATGATTTTGAGGGACAAAGCCGCATCGCACGACACCGCGCGGTCCATTTGGCCCTTGGCAAAGAGCTATTGGGCGAAATACACGCTCTCGCGTTGGAGCTTTCCATGCCTTAACTACATATTTATGTTGTTGCAACACCTTTTGTCGATCCGTGGGACCGCCACGCTAAGCCCGCTTTCCCTTGCCAAG
>CAJXHI010000041.1 GCA_913051655.1 uncultured Alphaproteobacteria bacterium | reverse complement strand
CAAAGAGATATACCGTTAGTTGGCGCGTCTCAGAGGCCTTCCTGACAGCCCCTTTCGTGTACTGGAGGTGACGGATATCGTTTCTTTGAAGTGCCAGTCTCGTCTGAATTATTGCCTCACTTTCTTAAAACATAAGATGACTCCATCGGATAGCAAAAGTGCTCTGGCCCTCCAAAACTGGAAAGCTCTTCACTGCTGCTAGTATTATGCGTGGGAAACTTGGAAGCTGCTTCTTTTAAGAATTCGGCTTTTACAAGGCCTATATTGCAGACTTAGGTCGCGCCCCATGCAATTTATCTAATCCCAATGTTGATGTGACCGAAGTCTTAGCGATGGGGTGATATAAACGAGTGATTTTGTATATGTCGTTGCCACTAGGGAGTTTTAAGCCTCCGAAGCCATGCAGTATCCTCTCAATTCTTAACTCCCCTCAAGCGATTATACACTGGTTCAGATTTACGGGTTAGAATGCTATTTTTCACGTAAGCTTTCGGCGCTATTTATACATGCCATCGAACTAACAACGACGGTAATGCTTGGATGTTTCAGTCCTCTGGCCGGCTCTAGCTTAGGCAGCAGCCTTATGATCGCAAAGATCAGACAAAGCTTTTGCGGCGATTTCAAAAGAGCGAACTCTGGCGGAATGATTATATATCATACCAGACAAGATTATTTCATCCGGTTTATGCTTCTCAATTAGCGTCTCGAGTTGTAGTTTGATACTGACCGGAGAACCGGTTGCCGAACAAGACAAAGCCTGTAACGCCTGAGCTTGAATATGTCCCGGTACCACCAGGTCCAAATTCTCGACAGGCGTAGGTAATTTGCCTGGGCATCCGGTGATTAGATTAGCAAATGCTTGTACCTGTGAAGTCCTAAGATAATTTGCTTCTCCATCTGTCTCTGCCGCACATACACCAACACCAATCATTGTATAAGGTGCATCAAGCCACTGCGACGGGCGGAAGGATTGTCTATAAATTAGCAGTGCTGCTTGCAGCATCGCAGGAGCAAAGTGTGACGCAAAAGCGTAGGGTAATCCAAGTTGTGCGGCTAATTTAGCGCCGAATAAACTAGAACCTAGGAGCCATGTAGGCACTTTAGTACCCGTCCCAGGAATTGCTCTAACATGAGCAGCATTATCATCGTTCTCTGCCAGGTAACCTATGAGCTCTAGGACATCGCGCGGGAAACTATCATCAGAAACCATATGACGCCGTAGAGCTCTGGCAGTAGCCATATCGGATCCTGGGGCCCGGCCCAGTCCAAGATCAATCCTATCAGGATAAAGCGTTGCCAGTGTTCCAAATTGTTCAGCGATAACTAGAGGTGCATGATTAGGCAACATTATGCCGCCAGCACCAACACGCATCGTGTGAGTTGCAGAGGCAACTTGGCTGATAACTATAGAGGTAGCAGCACTTGCGATGCCGGGCATGTTGTGGTGTTCAGCCAGCCAATACCGGTGATATCCAAAGGTCTCCGCTGCTTTCGCAAGAGACACAGTATTTGAAAGCGCTTCGCCGGCCGTATGACCCTCGGGTATTGGCGACAGATCTAATAGTGAGAACCGTTTCATTGATGTCTCCTTTAGGTGAAGCTTAGGCGCTCAGTTTTAAGTTGCCAAGCATTATTGAAAGCGCCTCCGCAGAAGTTTTCAAAGCTCCTTTAGGCCATCTCATGCACTCTACAAAGCTTTTATGATCGCTTGGAAATCCCCCTCCCCACGCGTGCCGCCGACTACGAGGTACTGCTAAAGATAAAGAAGGAACCTGATGAAGTAACATGCACAGAGAGAGTTCTATCGCGTGCTCAAGTTAACAACAACAGCAACCAATCGAAATCCAAAGTATGACTTATAAAAATTATTAGATAGCTTAAGTGTCTGGAACATATATTTATCGAATGTGGCATCCACAAAAAACCGATATGTGTGGTATGCAGGAAGCTTTTGTTAAAGGCGTTGAGTTGGGTACAGTCTCCCTCTGACGATCGGACACTGAGGATCATTCATACCCGGTCATTTCTAAATAACCGACGCCTGTATGAGTGCCAGAAACTTTAATTGGACCTTCCCAGTATGGTATGGATAGGTCCATCCAGGCATGTTTATTCACCGCTTCAACTTGGATGTCTAATTGTTTTTCGGGCAGCCTTATCCGCCAAGTTGTAGGGATAGTGCGCCCGGCAACTTCTGATGTTTGAAGTGGATCTGCCAAAAAAATGCCATCGGGATAAGCGAGTGTATTCCCGTTTGGCTCAATCCACGTGGCTGCACTATAGGTATCTCCATCTGATTGACGCAGACGAAAACCCATAAGCTTATTTCCACCTTGAAATGAGAGAGAAAACCAATCCCAACCCAGCTGAGTTTCCGCCAATGGTTGCGATGACCACTCTCTATCAAGCCAAGCCTCACCACTCAACTGAATTTCCCGATCTGGGAGCCGCAAAACACCGTTGATGTTAAAGAATGGTTGCGAATAATAGTAACTCGCTTGTCCATCGGCTGATTTCTGTGAATATCCAGCATCCCCGTGAAACACCAATGGCCCGTCAGAATTTAGTGACATTTCATAACTGAATTCGGGTGCAGTGGCGCGAAGTTTGAGTGAACCAAAGTCATTTCCCTCTAAAGTCCAATCGTCTATCCAAGCTCTAAAAGGATCATCTGCAACGCCGGCCTGTCCGATACCACCCCTAGCAACTCGTTCCGTCGAAATGTGCATATTTGATGATGTTACAGCAGCATGAGCAAACCATATCTGCGGAGAACTCCAGTTTTCTCCTTCTTCTGGCGTTAGGGCAGTACGAAAAAGTGTCCATTGGATGCCATACGCGGCTCCATCAGAGTCAACTAAATTAGCGGTTAAGTACCACCATTCAATTCGATATTGAGGATGTGGACCGTGATCAGCCGGAAAATCAAATGTCGGTTCTGGCAGGGGCTGTAAAAAGCCATCTGCACTGGAGCCCAAGCCAGAAAAACCTTGCGCGATCAAAGCGCATGGCCAAATGAGTAAGAACAGCAGCAATTTAACGTTCATTAGCAAACACCTTCAGTAAGCTTGAGGCTGGCGTACGTATAAGCATTATTGCTGGCCAAGCTGACGCAAGCAAGCTTGCCATAAGTGCATAAAAAGCCAACTTGATATACTCTGCCGGAAATAAATACATTGGCAGACGCCAGCCAAACGCTTCGACGTTCACCACGTTAAGCAACAACCAAGCTAACGTTAATCCCAATGGCAGCGCAAAACCGAATACCAAGACTGACAATGCAAAACATCGAATTAATTCTAGCCAAAAAAGCTGACGTCTGGTCAAGCCCAAGGACCATAGGGGTGCGAGTTGAGGAATACGGATGTCAGCGAGAGTCAAGAGGCTCATAAGTAGGGCAAAGGCTGCAATGCTTAAGGTCAATAAATTCAACGCACTAGTAACAGTGAACGTCCGTTCAAAAACTTCCATAGACATGGCTTTTATTTCTGCTTGGTTGATTATGCTATTTCTTGGAATATCTAAGTCGATCGTTATCTGCTGCCGCAAAGCATTGGCGTCGCTGGACCTTATGCCAAATTGGGCTGCATAGATATCGGGTTTTAATTGTTTTATCACGTGCTCAGACGCAACGATCTGACCTTTTGGATTGCCATAATCCCCAACTATTGCTGTAACCAGAAGGCTAAAATCTTGATTGATGGTCACGTAGTCACCGATCTTGAGCCCCGCCCGTCTGGCCAACTGTTCGTTAATCACGGCCCCTGAACCGGAAGCCACTAGATCCCAAGCATTGGGCACAGAATCTAAGAATTGCCAATTATCTCGGTAAGTTTGAGAAACACGGATCCCGAACAAGAGCACCGGTTGGTCAGCAATCTTTTGCTTCATTATAAGAAGTGGCAAAACCTCAATTTTTCTTTCCAGAAGATAAGTCTCCAGCTTTGAGCTTTTTGCGGCATTATCAACTTCAATAAAGAGCTCGGGGGCTAAACGTTGGTTTAAGAAATCAATAAACGTCAAACGAAAGCTCGACACCATAGTGGCAACGCCTACGTTAGCCGAGATTGCCAACAATAACGCCATTAAAGCCAAGTTTAGCCCAGGAAGTTGGTGGCGCGTATCAGACCAGAACCAGCCCAAAATTGGTGAGTGAGAACGCGACTGAATAAAGCTCAAAGTTATCGAAATAAGCGGAGGTAAACTCAAAGCAGCGGCGATAAGAAAGCAAGCTAAAATCGTGAAAGCAACAAATAGTCCAGTACCTAAGAATATTAAAAGTACTGAAATGCCGAACAATACAATAGAAGCAACTGCGAACGATAGAAGATTAGAATTACTGATGGTCGCCCATGCACGGGGTTTTGCGCTTGTCAAAATTGGCATGCGCCAAATATTAAATATTCTACCGGCGAATGCTGCTGCTGACCCCAAAAAACAGATTGCAAGACCCGAAATCCACCATTCTGGCCGCAAATGAAGGGTGCCTGATATTTGTGCGCCATATAGGCCTCGAAGGGTTGCAGCTACGTCCGGCAACAGCAGCGCAGCTATTACATAACCAAGTACAATACCCAAAACTGCGCCGACTAATGTAAGGGTGAGCATTTCAACGATCATAACTTTGACTAAAAGTCTTAGTGGTATTCCAAGAGATCGCAGGGTACGGATCATGCCGCGTCTACGCTCAAATGCTAAACCTACGGTGCTATAAACTATAAATGAACCTACTAAAAAACTTAATAATCCAAATGCAGTTAAGTTTAAGTGAAAGCTATCAGTGAGTTGTGTAATGTCCGCAGCCTCGTGGGATGGCTGCATCAATAATTCGGGCGCAACGCTAACCAAACTTTTACGCCCTAGCGGTTGTTCTTTTAGAACTAGAAGTCGGCTCAAATCATCGCGGTTAAGCAACTTTTGGACTGTACCCACATCTCCTACGGCTATTCCAGTTGCAATCGCCGGATTAACGAGAACTTCAGCGACATCTTTAAGTGCTTCAGCAGTTTCAGAATTTGCAAAAAGTAATACTTTTGAACCAAAGCTTAGTTCTAACGGCATATCTGCTAACAATAGAACCCCTAGCCCGCTTGGTGAAGTCAAACTGTCAATTCCCAACACCTTAGTATTACTCAATACGCCCTCAATGATAGGGGTAACCAACCATCCGGAACGCCTCAGTTTAACATATATGTCCTGTGGGATTGAGTTGCCGCTCTTTGGGACTAGCTGGTCATAATCGCTGTCACCGATTACAGTTGCCGCAGCGTTATAACTGGAGCGGGCCTCTGAATTGATTGCTTGAACGCCTGACCATAGAGCTGTTGCGATAGCCAGTCCGGCCACAAGTGCAAAAAGTTGTAAGGGGTTGCAACGCCAATGAGATAGAATGGCTATGAGACACGCGTATGTCATGAAACCATTCCACCGCGTAGTTTTAATTCGTAGTCCATCATTGCAGCGATTTTTGGTGAGTGCGTTACCAACATTAATGAGGCGCCAGTTTCATGCACCAGACTTAACATTTGGTGTAGGACTGCATCAGCAGTGACTTCATCCAGATTACCCGTCGGTTCGTCCGCCAGTAAAAGTTTGGGACGCATTGCCAAAGCGCGAGCAATTGCTACCCTTTGTTGTTGACCTCCCGACAAGGCTTCTGGGTATCTTTGCAAATGATCTGTTAGTCCTAACTCTTCAATGAGACTTTGAATATACTTTTGATCTAAACGGCCACAAAGCGTTGCGTGAAAAGAAATGTTTGCAGCAACCGTCAGTGATGGGATGAGATTAAATTGCTGAAAAACCAACGAAACGTCATTGCGACGTATAGCGGCACGTCCCGCGTCATCCATGACAGTCAGTTCCCGCCCTAGCATTTGAACACTGCCGTCCGTTGGTGCTTCTAAACCACAAGCAATATGAAGAACTGTACTTTTACCGCTACCGGACTCTCCTGTAAGCGCTACTGTTTTACCTGCTGTAATCTCAAAATTTACTCCGCGCAGTACTTCAATCTCGCCGTCTGTATCCGAGAAAGTTTTTTTTACTTGATTGAACTCTAGTAGCATTTGATGCTTCCAATGCTTGCTTTTGATTTAAGTTCTTGGTCAAATGCTATTACTCAGCCATTCGGTCAATCTAATCATTATTCAAAGAACGTGTATTGTGAATAAGATAGTTTGAAGTTTCTTGTACGCCACCCGTCTTTCCCCCTGAGATTAATCAGCTTCCATTATATCGCCTAATGCTAAGCCAAATCCCTGTTTTAGGACTTTTAGACTTACTTATTTAGATCTTGATCAATTCTGATCTTATCGCGCTTACAACCAAGTATGCGTGGCACCATGTATGGTACGGAGGCTTGATAGGACTCAAAACGTGCCCCAAACCTCAAGCTGAAACGTTTTTCTTTAAAAAGTGGAGCGGAGAGACAATACGTAGTCAACACAATTGCCAGACAAAGCTGATCGGGCGTCCAGATTGGTACTGTCCAAGTGGTTAGGGCAAAGGCAAGATATATGGGCTGACGAATGACTTTAAATAATCCTTCTGTTGGCATATCGGGGAACACTGGCTTTACCCGTTGCAGCAGAGACATCCAGCCGAGTGCGCCAGATTGCACTTCGGCTCCCGCATCAAAACTGGCCCAAATCAATAATAGCCATGAAGTTGTGTAGAGCGTCACAAGAGAGGCAAACAACCAACCGTCAGCCTGCCACCAAATAATCCCACTTGGCGTCCAAAAAATAAATAGGGCTGCCAATTGCACCGAGGCTACCAATGCAAATGTTGTCGTGGCAAGAGTTCCACCATAGTCAAACGGTGCGAGTTTAATTAGAAATTTGGTGCCGCTCCTACTTAGAAGAAACGAATGCACAATTGGAAACTGTATTACTAGAATTAAATTAGCAATAATGCTCCAAGGATGTGGTATCGAACCTAAGCTTTCGCTCATACCGAAGTACATGGCCGTTATCATTGCTAATACAGCTGAGGCGAACGCCGTATGACAAACAACCCCATAGGCCAAAGCAACTAGGATGCGTAAGGTACCCGAAGGCGCGTTCAAGTTTCCTACTACCAGTCTCGTAAGCCTCTTAACTTTTTTACCAGTGGCACTTGTCATAATAACAAGTTTAGCAGTTGCTGGCTTCGAACAAGGCGGAAGGACAATCAGCCGCAGCGCCCATTTTTAAGGGATTTTTCGCGACT
Organism: uncultured Alphaproteobacteria bacterium; assembly: GCA_913051655.1. GTDB lineage: Bacteria > Pseudomonadota > Alphaproteobacteria > Rhodobacterales > Rhodobacteraceae > LFER01. The sequence continues at coordinate 13,485 of CAJXHI010000041.1, read as the reverse complement.
TTCACAGGCCGCCTTAAGGGTCCTCTAGGTCAACAATCATAGTCCGAAGCTTTACCCTTCTCTGTGGCTCTCAATACGTATTGCAAACATTCCATTTGTAATTGTTTCCGCAGGTATTGTCACCTTGCATGACCATATATTTCCTTGTTTAATTTGACGAAGCTGTTGTTCCTTTAGCAACTAGACTTGTACCTGTAATATTTTAAGTGATTAAAAAATAAAATTTTTTCAATAATTTAATTATTTATCGACTAGTTTTCTGCTACCCGCCACAGCGATTTCCTTCAATATTGCAGTATTTCCTGATTTGCGCCAAAGATGAATACTCTTTAGGCTATTTTGAAAAAGAAAAGATTAAGCGCCATGCAGAATTGGAATATAATCGACCCAGATAGTGCTGGGATGGATGATGGTCTTCTTTCAAAAGCTATCGATTTCGCTATTCAAAATGAATCCAGTATGAATCGCGATATTGGCGCTGCTTTGCAGCAGGGGCATTTTGAAGAACCCTCGCCATTTGGAAAAACAATTGGACCGGTTAAACGTAGAAAATCAGGTTCCGGTGCAATCCTCCGTGGTGGACAGCTTGTCAAAACCTGGGGTGATATGGATTACGTTGATATGACGTTTAGTATTAGTAAAAGTTATTTATCGCTTTGCATGGGGATCGCAGTTAAGGATGGCATTATTCCAGATATATATGCCCCGGTGGTGGATATCGTGAAAGATGGAAGCTTTGACAGCGAACAAAATAGTAAGATTACTTGGGCGAATATGCTGCAGCTCACCAGCGAATGGCAGGGCACTCTCTGGGATAAGCCTGACTGGATTGACCATAATAGAAATGTGATGGGACATATGCCTCATCCTGAGAAAAAAGGCATCAGGCGGGCATTGCGGGAACCAGGAACCTATTGGGAATATAATGATGTGCGGGTCAATCAATTGTCGTTTGCGCTTATGATTGCGTTTGGCCAACCCTTACCTGACGTTTTAAGGGAAAGTATTATGGACCCTATCGGAGCCACGCAGACATGGGAATGGCATGGTTATGAAAATTCTTGGGTAGAGTTGAACGGGACAAAAATACAATCTGTATCCGGTGGAGCACACTGGGGTGGAGGCCTTTGGATAAATACTTTGGATCACGCGCGCGTTGGTCAATTGATGCTTAACAAAGGTCAGTGGGAGGGTAAAGAAATCATACCAAAAACATGGATTGCAGCCTGCACGACGCCGTGCTCTATTGCTCCATTTTATGGGTTTCTCTGGTGGTTAAACGATGCGCAAACTCCTATTCTCTCCGGAACGCCGAAATCGGCATATTGTGCTATGGGCGTTGGAACACAAATTATTTACGTAGATCCCGAAAATGATTTGGTGATTGTTGCTAGGTGGATTGAACAGGATAAAGTTTCGGAATTTCTTAGAATTGTTTTGGCAAGTATTATAAAATAGCTCCGAGATAAAATATAAAACCAGAAAACAGTTTTTAAAGTTCAAAGCCATTTCATCCTCGTTTTCAAAAGAAACGAGACCTTGCGGCATGGATTATTATGTTTGGAGGCGCGAAGACAAACTGCCATCTTTTTTGGTGAAACAGAAATTGTACTGTCGATTTTCTCTGACTAATCGACTCTGAAAATATGACGAAAACGAGAAGAAAAAATTTCCAAAATTGTAAAAGTGGCATTGGCAGTAAGCCTTGCATCCGTTTTAGTGACCGTCTGATTTTCTGGGAGCCACTTCAGTGATGGAAAGGATTTTCATTTGTTGTGCATTAGTCACCGCTGAGGAAAAGTTGTTGTTATCGTCCATTCCGCGGGCAGCCTTTTATGGCAGTATGAAACTGCTCCTGAAGGATGGCTGATAGCGGCGCTGGCAACCTGTCATCAGCGCATTTTGCTCAAAGCTGGGCAACACGCACCCGCGGCCACTCAGATCAATTGTAACATTAGTGACGCATCTTTTTGGACAGGTGTTGTTGATACTGTAATTGGTGCGGGAATTGGAAAAATGATCGCTGGAAAAAGTAAAGGTGCAAATGCCAAAGCGAACCCGAAACTCCAGACCATCTATGATGTGGGTTCGGGAAAAAGTACCTACCAAGTAAAGCGTAAATTTTGGATCTACTTGACATAGAACGCCTAAAATAGTAGCGCCACTGCCGTTATTTCGTAAGGTTTTACCCTTTTCTACTTTTAGGCGGAGGCTAACAAATCGTTCCAATTAATCTTGCATAAGTGGGTAAAATCATCGAATTAATTTTGAGCTGAGAATTTTAAGACTTAACCGTGTATTACCTTACTGTGTAAATCTATATAATATCGTTCAAGTAGTCTTCTTTTAGTTTGAAAAACCATTGAGCAATTTCTCATGCTTGTTCTGCGATGTTTTCGCTTTCGTGGGCTGCCATCAACAGGGTCAGATTTGGCGATCTTCTTACGCGTTTACGGCTAACAGCTGATGGCATATTTTTGGAAGCCAACTACGCAATTTGTTATAAAACGCCTTTTGATCTTAATTAGATTTAACTCAATACAAATTACGTTCGCGTACATCTTTTTGCGCTTCAATGCCGTCAATTAAGGAAGATAAACTTAAGAAAACCGAAAAACAAGAGTTAACTGCCTCCCGAACCCATTCGTATTACGTGAAAATATGTTTAACCAAATTTTTTCTAAGTCAAAATTTGTTGCCAGATCTTTTGCAATTCGACATTATTTTTTGTGCTTCTGGATTATTATTCTCGAATATCGAAATTGTAGCAAAATGCATCAAAACGGTCGTATTCGGGATGCCTATCTCTTTTTTCTAAAGTGCTTTTTCAAGTAATTCTTTTGCTTTCAAGGAGCCTTACAGGGCGATCAAGGTACCTACCTATTCAAAATAAATCCATTGCATTGGATTTGCCCTGATTATTTTTAGCAGCGACCTAATAGGTAAGGACAGCATTTCCTTTTACGGAATCTATGTTCCCGTTTACGAGGTCAATCCAACCAAGCAAGAGGTATAGTTGTCCACGATAGGCGTCTTTGACACCTTCAATGGATTTGTGGTCAATCTATTTTGACATTAAACCTACCGATCGCATTCTAAAATTTGAGATTTCTATGACAATCCAAGGCAATGCTTTGCCGAATATTTGTGAAACTGTTTGATACCAAAAAAAAATATTCAAATAGGTAAAACACTCTGGAAATTTCTAGTTTATTTGCCGAAACCTGCACAAATCCAAAGCAACAGGAGATTAAAATGTCAAATGTATCAATCAGAGAAGCGACTCCCCATATAGGAAAAGATATGGTGTTAGAGGGCCGTATGAAGCGTTTTTCGTCGGCCATGTCGCGGCATGGTGCACAGTCTGCGTTGTACAAAGTCGTGGCTGGAGATGGTGCAGGCCGCTATGATTTACAGAATTGGTATGCCTCTCTTGAAAATAGCGCAAATTCTTTCCAATCATATGGAGCTGATGTAGAGTATCAAGCGGTCAGGCACGAAAGCGCCGTTGATCCAGTTGCCAATGTTGTTGGCCCTTGGCTTGGCCGTATGCTTTATGGTGCACCAAAAGGTGTTAAGCCGATCGTGGTACACCGAGATTATCACGCTTCAAGATCCGCTGTTGCCAAAGCGATGGAACTTGTACCTAAGATTTACACTTTGATGGCAGAAATTGATGGGGAAGTGGGAATAGGCGTGCCAATGGTGCAAGAAGATCATGAAATGTGAAGGGTGGTATATCGCTTTAATTCCCTGACGCATTGGGGCAAACCGTGGATAAAATGATTGTGGATGATCGTTTTGTAAGCCAAGTCAACGAAGCACACGAAGCTGCCACGCTTAAAAAATCACGGATGCTTGCCCTCGCACGGATGCTTGCCCTCGTTACTTAAGCCAAAATAAAACGGGCAGGTGGTTTTTGCGCGTCGGTCTGTTTTCCTGAAAACTACATTTTCGAGAATGGATTTATGGAACTTGATATGAGCCTTGAACAAATTCACGTACTAGTTTTGGTCTTTGCGCAATAAGCGTAACGGTGATGCTGTGCGGATGCCTGAGCTTAAGCAATGCGCAATGACAAACAAGACATCCCGCCGTCAATTTTGGCACATTCGCTGTTATTCAATTGGACCACGTCAAACCCTGCTGTCGAAAGCATCTGGAACGTTTTGGGAAAGCCGGCGCTCATAATTAAGGTATTATTGAACCTTATCATGTTAGCTGCGGCCTCTTCTCCTTCTGGTACAATCAGCACCTTGTAATCGGCAAAGCATCCCGATGAGGCTAGTCGTTGTGTGGACAAAATTGTGTCTGTTTCAACAAGGGAACAATCTGTTTTAAAATGTAAAACACCTGGCGGGGTTTTAACGGTTCGCACGCGATGTCCGCGTGGCTCAACAAATCCCGCGAGCTGTGCGATGCCTGCATGGTCTGTTCGTTCGGAGGTGCCCACGAGAATTTCCCGTCCTGTGTAAAGAATATCACCGCCTTCTATATACGCAGGTCCGGAAACTTCAAAAACGGTCTCAAAGATTTTCCGAATGTCATCTGAAATTTGTGTAACTTCGGGCCCGCGGCTTTCTGCGCCCGGGCGCATAAGTATGGCACAGTCTGGTAAGCAAAGTGCGGTGTCCTCTACAAAAACGGCATCGGGCAAATCGTCTAAAGCTTCAAGCTCCACAACATTTGCGCCAGCCGCTTTCAATGCGTCTACATATGCCTGATGATCACGTTCCAATCTCAAGAAGTCAGGATCGCCGGCATCTTCGCTTCTGAGACCATGCTTCACGCAGGCAGATGGGCGGCGCGTGATCGCTTTGGAAAATGTGATGGCTGGGTCTGACAAATCCTGCCCCTTTTGGTCAATTTACTCTCGAGTATATCGTTCAGATTTTTGTGTCGCAGGGTCAAGCAATAATTTATAAGATTACATTAATGAATTTATCTAATTCTGTGGGTCATGAACCCGATGTTGGAAAATCCGCTTCTTATGCCAGAAAATTCGGAAACGAAACCCTTGTTCCGGCTGTTCATATCGAATTGGGGTCATACTGGTATGGAAAAATGTTGTGATATTTTCAGGCAGGCTTATAGTTGAATGCGATTATGGAGAGAAACATGAACTTACTTTTTCGGATTACGCGCAAAACTGCGCTTCTTGCTGCATCAGCTTTCGCGTTGATCGCTAACGGAGCTGTATCAGAGATAAAAATTCCCTTCACTTTGGATTGGAAGTTTGAAGGTCCTTCTGCACCTTATTTTGCAGCCATTGACAATGGACACTTTGCAGCAGCTGGCCTTAATGTGGAAATATCGCCTGGCAAAGGGTCGTTGGACGCCATTCCCAAAGTTGCAACAGGATCTTTTCCCATCGGGTTTGCAGACATTAACTCTGTGATCAAGTTTCTTGATCAGAACCCGGGTGCGCCCGTTATCGGCGTCATGATGGTCTATGACAAACCACCTTTTGCCGTCATTGGACGGAAATCCCTTGGCATCAATGGTCCAGGTGATTTGGAAGGCTCTGTTCTCGGTGCGCCGCCTCCCGATGGTGCATGGGCGCAATTCCCGTCTTTTGCCTTGGCCAATGGGATCAACATTAATAAAGTTACAGTAGAACCTGTTGGTTTCCCAACACGTGAACCGATGCTTGCCGAAGGCAAAGTGGACTCAGTTACCGGATTTTCGTTTTCATCTTACTTGAACCTTGTGAGACTTGGCGTTCCAGAAGATGATATTTCAACCATTCTGATGGCAGATCACGGTCTTCAGCTTTATGGAAATGCTGTGATCGTAAACACCGAATTTGCAGCACAAAATGAAGACACTGTGAAAGCGTTCTTGGTAGCTGTTGCTGCTGGCTGGAAAGATGCCATCAATGATCCGGCTTCTGCCGTGGCGTCTTTGGTAAAACGAAATCCTGCTGCAGATGCAGCGTTGGAAGAGCGCCGTCTTATGCTGGCTGTGAACGCGAATGTTGTTACTGATTATGTTAAATCCAATGGCATGGGTGGTGTTGATGCAGCACGGCTAGACGCGGCGATTGCTCAGCTCGCGGAAACATACGAGTACAAACGGCAACCAGATGCGAGCCTTTATTTTACGGACAAATATCTGCCGACCAGTAGGTTTAACTTAAACTGAACCGATTACTAAAAGAGGGCAAGGGGCTACACTGCCCTTTTTGAGATGAAAAGAAACGTATATGTCCCGTGCCTCAATAGAGATCAGAGACGTCTCTCATGTTTATAAAACACAATCGGGGCCACTCCCCGTTTTAGACAATCTGTCAATCAACGTGCCGAAAAATGCTTTTACTGCTGTGGTAGGCCCTTCGGGCTGTGGCAAGTCAACACTCACACGACTGATTGCTGGTTTGCTTACACCCGATATTGGATCTGTATGGCTGTTTGGTGAAAAGGTTGAACAACCTCGTGCCACAGTTGGTATGGCATTTCAAAACCCAGTATTGTTAGAATGGCGCAATATTTTACAAAACGTGATCTTGCCATTGGAAATTGTCGGCAGCAGCCTGACCGCTAATCAGCGAAAAGAGCGGGCGCGCCATTTGTTGGCGCTTGTTGGTCTAGAGGATTTTGAAGACAAAAGACCCTCTGAATTATCTGGCGGTATGCGCCAAAGGGCCTCCCTTTGTCGTGCGCTTATCCATAAACCTGAAGTGCTCATTTTAGATGAACCGTTCGGCGCATTGGATGCCTTTACACGCGAAGATCTCTGGCAAGTCATGCATGCGCTCAGGAAAGAGGAGCCTTTTACTGGATTGCTCATCACTCACGATCTTAGGGAATCGGTGTTTCTCTCGGATCAGGTGATTGTTCTTTCAGGACGTCCGGCATCGACACAATATATCTTAGATATCCCGAACAAAGGTGAGCGTTCGTTAGATGATTTGTATTCGCCGGATACCATTCAAATGTTAAATGTTCTGCGCCATCAAATCAAAGTTGCACAGGATAGGGACTAGAAAATTCATGAAAAAAGTCGCTGCGCCTCTGATAGCCATCGTTGCTTTCTCGATTTTTTGGGAGGCCTTGGTGTGGGTCAATGATTGGCCGGACTATAAAATGGCCTCTCCCTCTGATCTTTGGCCTGCCTTTTGGAAGTTTCGTTATTTTTTCCTCGATTATGGCTGGGACACATTGTGGCGCACCGTCGTGGGGCTGATGCTTGCTGTTTTGGTAGGGGTCGCCTTGGGTATGGTGATGGGTTTTTCCAAAACGATGAGAGATGCATTATACCCGCTTTTGGTAGGTTTTAACGCGATCCCTAAGGCAACTGTTGTACCTATCATTGCTCTGATTTTTGTAGGTCAGCATGATTTGAACACGGTTTTGATCGCCTTTATGATTTCTTTTTTCCCAATTGCTGTCTCGGTCTCAATCGGATTGTCGACTTTGGAACCAGAGTATCGGGATATTTTGCGTGCGCTTGGGGCTTCCAAAACGATGATTTTCTGGAAAATTGCGTTGCCCAAAACGTTGCCTGAATTTTTTGGTGCGCTCAAAGTTGCCGTAACCTTAGCCTTTATAGGCACAAATTTGATGGAAATTGTGTCACCGCATGGGCGTGGTCTCGGAGCGCTATTTGATAGTGGTAAAACCAATGCGGACTATCCACTTATGTTTGCCGTTCTGATTGCTTTGGCTTTATTAGGGATCGTGCTTTATTATGTTGTATTGGCTTTGGAGAAAATCTTTGCAGGTTGGGCTGAAAGAGAGACCAGCTAAACATAGAATTTCTTATATTCTATAAAAAGATGACCCCCTGAGACAGCGCGCCCTCAGTCAAATACGCAAAATATTGCGGTCTGTGTCAGGCCCTTAGAACAGCGCCGGGGTTCATGATGCCTTTCGGATCCAAAGCCGCCTTGATACTGCGCATAACTGAAATTTTTGTTGGATCGCCGTAATGTTCCAGATCACTGACCTTTAAACGCCCAACGCCATGTTCCGCGCTCACTGACCCGTTCATGGCATGGACCAAATCATGTAGGTCTGCTTTGATCGCATCGCGTTCTTTATGATAGTCTTTTGCCGTTTTTCTGGAGGCCGGAAAAACATTGTAATGTAAATTACCATCGCCCAAATGGCCAAAGCAATTTATCCGAAAATCACCGCGTTTTACAACCAATTCATTTGCCCGTTCGATGAATGTTGCCACTTCAGAGAGTGGCAGAGAAATATCGTGACTGGAAACAGATCCAATCAAACGATTGGCTTCGGGAATATATTCGCGCACGGCCCAGAATTCTTCACGTTGTATTTCAGATTGGGCAATCAGACCATCCCTGAGAAGGTCTTTGTCCAAACCCTCTGCAAACAGTCTTTCTATCGCCTCTTTGCCGTTTGCATCCCCGTTTTGTCCAAGCTCCAGAAGAACCATCCATTCTGAAGGTGTTTCAAAGGGTAGGCGCACATCAGGAAGCGTTTCATGCAAAAACGAAAATCCCTGTGCATGGATCAATTCGTAGGCGCTGATCACCTCCCCTACAATATCTCGCAGCATGGATAAAAGATCGAGTGCTGCGCGAGGTGAAGCGACTTTGAGAAACGCAGTGGTCATTTGCTGCGGCCTTGAAAAGAGCTTAAGCGCTGCTGCGGTTATGATGCCGAGCGTGCCTTCCGAACCGATTAATAAGTTGCGCAAATCATAACCTGTATTGTCTTTTCGCAATCGGCTTAATCCGTTCCAGATTGTACCATCTGGAAGAACTGCCTCAAGACCGATACATAAGTCGCGCGCGTTTCCGTAACGCAACACGTTAACACCCCCTGCATTGGTGGCCAAATTTCCACCAATCTGCGTGCTGCCTTCTGAGGCTAGTGATAGTGGGAAGAGTCGACCTACAGCCTTCGCCGCCTGTTGAATATCCGACAATATTGCGCCTGCCTCTGCAATTAGTACATTTTCCGACGCAAACACATCGCGAATTTTATTCATCCGTTCCAGCGATAAGATCAAAGGTTGTGGACCCTCTGGCATGATTTGTCCCCCTACAAGCCCAGTCCCTCCACCATATGGCAAAATCGGCACTTTTGCCTCAGCGGCGGTTGCTATCAAAAGTTTCACATCATTAACAGTCTCTGGACGGGCGAGCCAAGCCTTTTGCCCAGCCCAGCGTCCTCTTGGTTCTTCAAGATATTTGGGCAGGGCAGGGCAGAAAACGCGCTCCGGCAGGGTTTGAGCGAGACGCGTGATAAACCGATCGTTTGCGGGATTAAGTTTCATTGGGGTCCAGTAATCCTTCTTAATAAAAATAGCATGCAAAGGCCTATCGTCCACTAGATCCCGATATCCGTTTTGCCTCGGCGGTCGTTTCTGAGGTGTGCATAAAGAACATGCGTGCGCCAGCGCCCGTTGATCTGAATATAAGCTTGAGCTACACCCTCGTATTTAAAGCCACATTTTTCAAGCAGCCCACGGGACGCAACATTTTCAGGTAGACACGCGCTTTCAATACGGCTGATATTGACCTGCTCAAAGGCAAATCGCACCACACCTAGCAGCGCCTCTTGCATGAATCCCCGACGGGCATATTTTTCGCCCATCCAATACCCAATGGTACCAACCTGTGAGGGACCGCGTCTTACGTTATCCAGCGTTATCGCACCCAAAAGTGCCGCATCAGTTTTTTGAAACAAAAACATTGGATATGCAAAGTCATCGTTGATTGCCTTTTGTGCCCAGGCGACACGCCTTGCGAAAGATTGACGTGTCAGATGATCACGCGCCCATGTCGGGTCCCAAGGCTTAAGAAAAGCGCGGCTCTCGTACCTCAGTCGAGCCCATTCATGAAAATCCCGCTTTGTGGGAGGACGTAAAATCAGGCTCGCTGTTTCGATTCGAACTTTTCGGTTGAAAAGGAACATTATGCTGTAGAATTATGTTTGATAACAGCCAAAGATGGGGCGCGGCTTATAGGGCCATAAAGTGCTAAAGACATTGCTGCATGCTGTGCTGTATATTCAGCATAACTGCGCAAACGGTCCAAGGTGACGTTTTCGACTTTGGCAACAGTTTCTTCGAGATCCGGCACATAACCCCAAACCTGAACCTGCCGGGCCAAGCGTTCCGCGCGATTTGAGGCGCTTTCCAAACCCATTAGCATGCTGGCCTTTATTTGGGCACGGGCACGTTCCAATTCTTGGTCACTTATATCATTTGCGGCGCGCCCCAATTCAGCAAAGGTCAGTTGTAGAAGATCAGGAAGTTGAGCCTCGTTGGTGCCGGCATAGATTGTCATCATGCCAGAATCGCTAAAAGCAACTGCTTGGGCAAAGATCGTGTAACACAGCCCGCGTTTTTCGCGAATTTCTTGAAAAAGGCGGGATGACATGCCTCCGCCAAGCGCAACAGTATAAATCTGAGCCGTGTAAATGTCGTTATCGCGATAACTCGGTCCTTCAAAAGCCAAAGCTACGTGCGCCTGCTCCAAGAGTTTTTCCTTGCGCATTTCTCCGCCCGCGAATTTTGCTATTCCAAAATCTTCTGGTGCTTTTCGTTTAGGCAAAGCACCAAAGGTTTCTTCCGCCAGACGCATAATGGCATCGTGATCAATACCTCCTGCGGCAGAGAGGATCATACGCTCGGGGTGGTAATGTTTGGCGATGAATTCCATAAGATTCTCACGGGAAAAATTTTTAACGGATTCGGCTGGCCCAAGTATCGTGCGCCCAAGCGCCTGTTCTGGATAACAAATGTCCTGTAACCAATCAAATATCACATCATCTGGCGTATCAAGCGATTGGCCTATTTCCTGTAAAATCACGCCGCGCTCAACCTCCATTTCTTTTTCTTCGAAGATCGAATTTTGCAGTATGTCAAATAGAAGTTTGATGGATAGCGCAACGTCCTCTTTCAAAACGCGGGTGTAATAGGCTGTTACCTCGCGTGAGGTATAGGCATTGATGTAGCCGCCCACATCTTCGATCATTTCTGCAATTTGAAGCGCTGAGCGTGATATTGTGCCTTTGAAAGCCATATGTTCCAGAAAATGGGCAATCCCGTTTTCCTCGACGCATTCATGTCGCCCGCCCGCTTTGATCCATATTCCAAGAGAGGCAGATTGAAGACCGGGCATATGTTCTGTTACGACTTGAAACCCATTGGACAATGTGTGGAATTTGACGCTCACAATGCGATCCGATCTTTTACCAAGGATTTGATTTCCTGAAGGTCATTTGAGACGCGACTGATGCGTTCTTCGCGTTCAAAAAGATCTGACAGCCGCTCTGGAAGCGCTGGGCGCAGATCGCAGGCTTTTTCAATGGCATCCGGGAATTTGGCAGGATGTGCTGTCCCCAATGTGATCATGGGGACGTTTTTGTTGCGCATGTTTTCTGCAACATGCACCCCAATGGCAGAGTGAGGACAGAGAATTTCATTGGTCTTTTGCTTTGTTTCACGAATGCATGCCAACGTGCCCGCCTCGGATACCGCACCAGATGAAAAATGCTCCCGTAACTTATCAAGACTATCTTGTGACATTGAAAAACCACCATTGGTTTTAAGCGCCTCCATCAATTGCGCCACAGCTTCCCCGTCGCGGTCATAGGCGTCAAATAAAGCGCGTTCAAAGTTTGAACTTATCTGGATGTCCATGGAGGGACTATAAGAAGGCAGCACTTTATTCATACGGTATTCCCCGCTGCTAAGGCTGCGGTGCAGGATATCGTTCTGGTTTGTGGCAATGACCAAATCTTCAATTGGGAGCCCCATACGTTTGGCGATATATCCTGCAAAAATATCTCCAAAATTGCCTGTTGGCACCGTAAAGCTTATACTACGATCTGGTGCGCCAAGAGATACAGCAGAGGAAAAATAATAGACCACCTGCGCCAGTATGCGCGCCCAGTTGATCGAATTTACACCAGCAAGGTGCACACCATCGCGAAACTCAAAATCATTAAACATATCCTTAAGCCGCGCCTGGCAATCGTCAAAATGGCCATGCAGCGCAAGCGCATGAACGTTCTTATGTGCAGGTGTGGTCATTTGACGTCGCTGTACCTCGGACACACGTCCATGAGGATAAAGAATAAACACGTCGACCGCCTCTAAGCCGCCAAAGGCCTCTATCGCGGCGCTGCCTGTGTCCCCGCTTGTCGCGCTGACAATTGTCACCCTTTCTCCACGTCTCTTTAGTGCAACTTGAAACATTTGCCCAATTAGCTGCATGGCAAAGTCCTTGAAGGCAAGCGTTGGGCCGTGAAACAGTTCCAAAAGAAAATGGTTGTTTTCAAGTTCAACCAAAGGTGCCCGTGATGCGTGGTCGAAACTTTTATATGCTGCGGTTATGATATCAAAAAACACCTCATCTCCAAATGTATCCCCGATAAAAGGGCGCATCACGCGAAAGGCGATTTCTTCGTAGTTGAGGCTACTCAGTGCTTTTATGTCGCTCATTGTCATCTGAGGAACGTCTTGGGGGACATAAAGTCCACCATCGCGCGCCAAGCCGGTAAGCATAGCCTCTTCAAAACGAAGATAGGGTGCGCTTCCTCGGGTAGAGATATAATGCATTAATCTTTACCTTTTGTCTTTTGTCTCGTCTTCCATAAAAATGCGAAACTCATGATTGTCCAGACCACAGCTAACGAAAACCATGTCATCGCGTATTGAAAGTGGTCATTTGGAATGCCTGTGGTGTCAACAGGCAGGGGGGCGATATGGCTTGTCATCGGTGTGATATTTGACACGATGATCAAAACGGGTTCGGTATCAAAGTGCTGTGCAAGGTCGCTAACGTCTCGGGCAAACCAGATATTATTCTTAAGGTCTGGCTCGGGCGTATATTCATCTGCCTCTTGGGGCCAGTGTAGGTTTCCGATAACTTCAACTGGACTGTCTGGCGGTGCAGTCAAAGGCTTATCCGTTTTTATAAATCCCCGATCCAAGAGAATACGCCGCCCATTGGTCACAAAAGGGGAAATAACGCGATAGCCTGCACCAATGTGTTTGCGGCTGGCCAGAACGCGCACATTGGCGTGCTCTATAGTGCCCTTGGCTTGCACGGACAAATATCTGTCGGCTTCAGGATTTGGTTTTTGTGGGATCGATTTTGGCGTCTCTGCGAGTCGGTTTGTTATATCCTGCAAGATTGCTTTTTTCCAAGTGAGACGGTCCATTTGCCATTTGCCCAAAGACAAAAGCACGCCAGTTCCTAAAACTGCCACGATCAATATAAAGGCCAAACGTTTCAATGTTGTCTCACGTCCAAATAAAAAAGCGCACAAAATGCTGTGCGCTTTTAAGAGATATCTTCGTCAAATGCTATGACCTAATTGTCAGCCGCCCCAAATATAAACTGCCGCAAAGAGGAAGAGCCAGACAACATCTACAAAGTGCCAATACCACGCGGCCGCTTCAAAGCCGAGGTGGTTCTTTGCAGTGAAGTGACCCCGCATCACGCGCATAAGACAGATGAACAAAAAAATTGTTCCAACTAAAACATGAAAACCATGA
>CAJXHI010000040.1 GCA_913051655.1 uncultured Alphaproteobacteria bacterium | reverse complement strand
GAATAATTAAAATAGCTACAATCTGGTAAAAGCTGTTTTTGACCAAGCTATGGAATCTGCATATATACGCTCAGCTTCAAGCTCAATTTTACCTCTGGGGTAGGTATAGATATTATTTTTTGGACAGCGCTGCTTTCTTTTTCGCCCTCTCACTTAAATCTCTGTAGCAAGATAAGAGTTTGCTATTTTTCCGTGCCCTGCCCCTAATGTAAGGATCCACTTGGCATTTTGTGCGTGCCACCTGTGTGCTCGGCACCATCCCGAAAATAATGTTTTTTCCCTTTTGCCATTACGATCGTTTTTTACAAAGCACACTTCCAATCTGCCCGAGAAAGGGGGAGAATCGAGTTTTGGTATTTAGCTGAGGGATTTAGACAAAGACCGGAAAAAGCATGCTTTCAAAATGTGTACACAAGACGACCTTGATCATCGCGTATCCTCAAAATTCGGAGCCACTATACAACTTTGATAATGGCATCTTAAGTTATTATTGTCGTGGGGGTAATTTCGAAGTATTTTTCTGATATTCAAACACTGCAATCCCTGCAAAGACCATAACGATAGCGATCAAATGATAGCGACTGAAAAACTCACCCAAAACTACTACCGCCAGTAACGCGGCAAACACAGGCACAAGATTTGTGTAAAGACCAGCAGAGTTTGGTCCTAGCATATCTACTCCACGCATGAACAAAACTTGAGATATAAAAGATGGAACAATCGCTACATATAAAATGAGCTTCCAACCAAACGCAGAGGGTAACTGTGCGCCTGAAAAGGCGACTTCTAAAAACATGAGGGGCATACTGGTAATAAACGCCGCGATCGCAAAATACCCCATCATCACCAAATCTGATACGTTTGGACGAAGCTTTAAGCCAACCGCATAACTGGAATAAAAGAAACAGGCCAAAAGCATCAACAAATCGCCTTTTGTAAAGACCAGAGCGAATAGGTTATCCAACGAGCCTTTGGATACAATGATCACAACACCGACAAAGCTTAATAGAATGCCAAGCACCTTGAATCGGCTAATGGCCACCCCGAAGAAAAAAAGAGAGCCTATTACTATAAACCCAGGCATGGTGCCTTGCATCAAACCGATGTTAAGTGCAGTTGTCGTATGGGCAGCTAGATAAAAAAGTGCATTAAAAAAACTCAAACCACATCCACCCATCAAAAACACCCAAAGGAGTTTAGGGCGAATGAGAGGCCAAGCCTCAAGCATCTCTTGCCAACGCAAAAGTGGTATAAGGATCACCAAAACACCCCATCTTAGGAATATCAGCATCATGGGAGAGACTTCACCAACAGCCAATCGGCTCGCTACTGCATTTGTGCCCCAACCAAAGGTCGCCAACGCAAGCAGAAGGGGTGCAAACCCAATACTGTGAAATCGCCTTAATAAATCCATGGGTGGCCCTTTTTATTTAAGTCCCTAATGACCCGCGGATTAAAGCAGGTTAAATGATGAGCACATTTATAAATCTGTCACCTAACCTGTCGCGAAGGGGCGTCAAGTGGTTATCAAAACTGTCCTTCGATTTTGACACGCACATCACCAAAGAATATTGCAATCACATTTTGAACCGCCAAGCAAATGCTCACGCAGCAAGATAGGCGTCGCGTATCTCTGGCTGGCTATTTAAGTCATGCAAAGTTCCATAATATTTTTGCTTACCGCTTTCGATGATAACCGCACGGTCTGCTACCAGTTGTGCAAAGTGTAGATTTTGTTCAGAGAGAAGGATGGTCAAACCTTCAGATTTAAGCTGAGTGATCACTTTAGCCATCTGTTCCACAATAATTGGCGCGACCCCTTCGCTGGGCTCATCCAATAACAAGAACAAAGGGTTGCCCATCAAGGTACGTGCAATAGTGAGCATTTGTTGTTCTCCACCCGAAAGCGCTTTGCCTCGGTTGTTACGTCGCTCTGCAAGGTTGGGGAAAAGCCCAAACAGCATATCCTGAGTCCATGTCACCGCCCCCTCTCTTGGCGGCTGCTGACCCACAATCAGGTTTTCAATTACTGTGAGATCTGTAAAAATCCGACGATCCTCTGGCACGTAGCCAAGTCCAAGCTGGGCGATTTTGTGAGGCATAAGGGATGTGATCTCTTGCTCCTGAAAGCTGACTTGACCAGATTGGGTACGCACGAGCTGCATCACAGATTTCATTGTTGTAGATTTACCGGCACCATTGCGGCCTAAAAGCGCGACAACCTCCCCACGGGGAACTTCAAAACTGAGGTCTCTTAGAACATGGGCTTTTCCATAGAAGCTGTTTATTGACTTCAAATCAAGCATCTAGCACTTCCTCATCAGCTCCAAACACGCTTCCGCCGCCAAGATATACATCCTGAACGAGCGGATTGTTGCGTATGTCTTCAGCGCTTCCTTCGGCAATCAAACTTCCACGATTGAGCACCATAATACGATGGGCATTACCAAAAACAACATCCATATCATGTTCGGTGAACAACACACTTACGCCAAAGTTATCGACAATCTGCGCCGTTAACTGCATCAGCGCGACCCGTTCTTTTGGAGCCATACCGGCAGTTGGTTCGTCCATCAGTAGCACGCTTGGATTATGCGCAAGTGCAATGGCCAGTTCCATACGCTTCAAATCCCCATAGGCCAAAACAGCGCAGTGACGGTCTGCTTGATCAGCCATATGGACCATATCAAGCAGGTCCAACGCTTCTGGGTGGTGGCGCCGCGTAGCGTAGGGCAAAAAGCGCATTATTTCGCGGTGATGTGACAAAAGCGCCATCTGTACATTTTCAATCACTGTCATAGAGGAATAGGTTGCTGTGATCTGAAATGTACGGCCAACCCCCTTGCGCCAGATCTGACGTGGTAGGAGGCCAGTGATTTTTTCCCCATGCAAAAAGACTTGACCAGACGTTTCTTTCAGCTGTCCCATCAGCATATTGAAACAGGTGCTTTTGCCCGCCCCATTTGGCCCGATGAGCGCCAAAAGTTCTCCTTTTTGAAGCGCAAATGACACATCATCAACCGCCTTGATTGCACCAAAGGATTTGGACAAGTTTCGCGTTTCCAAAACAGACTGGGTCATTGATCCTTCGCCTTCTTTAAGCCAAGATGTTCACCCACTTTGCGAAGTGATCCGACGATTCCCTCAGGCGCGGCAATTACGATGAAAATGATCAATAATCCCATGAGTAAGCGCCAATATTCGAAGCGCAGCAAAGTTTCTTCAAGACCTTTAAAAAATCCGGCACCGACAACGCCGCCAGCCAAGGTTTTAACGCCTCCAAGGAAGACTACAATCAAGGCATCAAAGCTGCGCGCGATTTCCAACTCATTGGGAAATACGCTGCCCTTTGAGAAGACAAATAGTGCTCCCGCGATACCGCCCATAAAGCCTGCAAAGCCAAACGCAATGAGTTGGATCCGGCGCGTATCTATCCCTGTGGCTTCTGCTTGGCGTTGGCTATCCCGCGCCGCGCGCAGTGCATAGCCAAAGGGCGAATGTTGCACATGGCGCATCAACAATATCCCACAAACAGAGAAGATGAGCGCAAAATAGAAATAGATCACCGTGGGCTTTAGCCACACTGCAGGCCAAATATTAACTAGCCCGTCATCGCCGCCCGTAACCGTACCCCATTGGAAAACAAGGCTCCAGACAAGCTGAGCAAAAGCAAGTGTCAACATCGCAAAATATACCCCTGTTAGGCGAAGACAAAGCCATCCAATAACCAGCGCCACAAGCCCCGCCCCAATCGGCGCGAGCACAAAGGTCAACTCCATAGGCGTGTCTGAATAGGTAATAAGCAGTGCTGCGACATAAGCCCCCCCACCAAAATAGGCCGCATGCCCGAAACTGACCAAACCGCCCGTCCCAAGGAGAAAATGCAAAGACGCCGCAAATAGACAGAAAATCAAGATATCAGTCAGAAATACCAGCAAATAAGTCGATCCCAGCAAGGGCAAAAACGCTAGGGCAAGAAGCATAATTGAAGTGACGAGCCTCACTCGAAACGACGCGGGCTTGATAGGACGTTCTGGCTCTCCGACTTGGCCATGTTCCCCTGCCACTTCTTCTCGTCCAAAGAGCCCATAAGGCCGAAACATCAAAACGACGATCATCACCACAAACATCAGCACAAGTGTGGATTGTGGAAGGTATGTCACACCAAAGACATTGAGTACAGAAATGATTATCGCCGCCAAATAAGCTCCCGGCAAAGATCCCATACCACCAATAACAACGACTACAAAGACTGGCGCCAAGATATTAAAATCCATCAACAGGTCAGCGCCGCCTTTGGGAAGTTGCAAAGCGCCGCCAAGACCAGCTAACGCTGAACCAAGCGCAAAAACACCCGTAAAAAGCCATGCCTGATTTACGCCAAGCGCACCGACCATTTCCCGGTCCTGCGTGGCCGCTCGCACCAAGACGCCCACTCGCGTTTTGGTCATCAAATACCACAGCACAAGGGCGACAATAGGTGTAATCACCAAAAGCGCAATATCGTACTTGGGTACTGGCTCCCCCATTATTCGCACCACACCGCGCAGTCCCGGTGCACGGGGACCAAGCAGATCTTCCGGTCCAAAAAGCAATAGGGCAACGTCTTGTATTACCAAAATCACCCCAAAAGTTGCGACCAATTGAAAGAGTTCCGGCGCTTTATAAACAGGACGTAAAACGAGGATTTCGATTAACACACCCACAATACCCACTACGACGCCAGAAAGGGCGATTGCTGCCCAAAATCCAATCGCGCCAGGAAGTACCTGCATCAGAGTGTAACCCGTGTAAGCGCCAATCATATAAAGCGATCCATGGGCAAAATTCACAATACGAGTCACACCAAAAATTAATGACAAACCACATGCCACCAGAAACAACGAACTCGCGTTTGCAAGCCCTGTCAAAATTTGCGCGATGAAAAGCTCCACCGAACTTCCTTTTTTAGCACAGTATCTCAGATAAAATTGCAAACCTTGGGCCTGTTAATATTACAGGCCCAAGACGCTTTTTGATTAATCAGCTGGGCGCAAAGAACGCACAACATCATCGGAAGGCAGATAATCTGCTCCGTTTTTGTATTCCCAACCAACTATTACACCTTTGCCATCGCGCACCGTTGTTGTTCCAACATAGGCACCAGCTGTCGATTGATTATCGATTGAGCGATACTCAATCTCACCCATCGGCGTCGACAGCTTTAGGCCTTCAAAGGCCTCACGGATTGCTTCTGAGTCCGTTGATCCGGCACGGCTAAGCGCCGCTGCGATGGATTGGGCTGTCATATATCCGACCAAAGATCCAATACGAGGATAGTCATCATACCTTGCCTGATACGCGCTGACAAAAGTGCCGGCAGGGCCGTCTTTCAGATCGTACCAAGGATACCCTGTCACAACCCAACCTTCCGGTGCTTCGTCTCCTAGAGGGTCAAGGTATTCCGGCTCACCAGACAATAGACCATATACATTCCGTCCGTCAAAAAGACCGCGGTCTGTACCTTCGCGTACAAATTTTGCAAGATCTGA
This sequence comes from uncultured Alphaproteobacteria bacterium, assembly GCA_913051655.1. Classification (GTDB taxonomy): domain Bacteria; phylum Pseudomonadota; class Alphaproteobacteria; order Rhodobacterales; family Rhodobacteraceae; genus LFER01. The sequence continues at coordinate 15,305 of CAJXHI010000040.1, read as the reverse complement.
ACCAAAGGTGACGTTGTAAATTGCATCAGGCTTTGCCCGCTCAAGCGCTTGTACTTCGGCTCCTGCATCGATCTTAAAAACACCTGGCCATTGTTCCGCGACAAACTTAACATCTGGACGCAACGCAGTCAGCGCGGATTGAAATGCAGCTACAGCATCTTTGCCGTACGCATAGTTTGGCGCGATGGTTGCATATTTTACCGCGTCAGTTTTTGCTGCAGCCTCAGCAAGCATGGCTGCCTGCATGTAAGTTGAGGCACGCAAGCGGAACGTGTAGGGGTTGCCAGATCCCCAAACCAAACCGTCCGCCAGTGGTTCGGAAGCCAGATACACATACCCTTTTTCAGCGGCAAACGACGAAATCGCCAAACCTACGTTGGACAAAATGGTTCCGGTTAGCATCACTGCTCCCTCCCGGGTCATCAGTTCTTCGGCAATTTTAACAGCCTCACCGGGCTTGCCCTGATCATCACGGAAGATAAACTCAAGCGGGCGTCCATCTACACCACCAGCCGCGTTGATTTCCTCAAGACCAAGTTCAATACCCTGCTTGTAAGGACCGGCAAAGGCCGCCATGCGTTTGTAGTGATTGATCTCACCCACAATGATCGGGTCACTAGAGTATGCTACTGTTCCTAAAAACAGACTGCTTAGAGCGAGGCTTCCCAACAGCCCTCTCAAAAATGTATCAAGTTTCATCATATTCTCCCTGTGATGTTGGATCAACTTTCAGTCTTTATACACAAAGGCCGGCGCGATAGGGTCGCCCAGATGCTCTGTGTTTTCTGCATCGACAAGGTCACGTATGCGTTTTCGGTACACATTTGGACCTTTATCGATTGCAATACGAACAGGTTTGCGTGGCTGTACGCGCTGTTCAGCTTTGTGGACCGCTTCCAGGATCGCTTTATCTTCTTGAAAGGCTGTTTCAAGCAATCCATCAATCTTCTCGGATGCGCTGTCTTGGCCTCTAGCCGAGTTACGCAAATGCATCCAATGATCAATTGTATAATGTTCATCAACCGGTGTGACAAAATGTAGTGCAAAGACGCGCACACCTCTGTCACGGTCCTCTTCTGCGCAGTTTTCTTCAGTCGCAATGCTGCCAAAATCAATCACGGCTGTTGAGGGAAGGTGTAAATTATAATAATGCCATCGGTCCACGTGCCCATGGAAATTTCCAAATTCCTTAAAAAAGCCTACAGCAGGCGCATTTCTTATCCAACGCCACGCTCGTATCACATTCTCAGATGTCGAAACGTGCACAGGCACATCCTCTGATGAAGCATTACCCAATGTTGTTGGATGAACAAAACTTACATGTGCAGGGTCAACTAAATTTTCTACCACATTCAAATAATGACACTTCAAATGAAGATGACCGCCGTGATGCATGTGCCAGTCATCTGAGTGAAACTCCGGCATATCAAAGACATTTTCTGCATCCGCCAGGTCTGGATCTCCCATCCAGACCCAAACAATTCCATTTTTTTCGACTACCGGAAAAGCACGGATATCAGCACGCGCAGGCGTATTAGCTTGCCCCGGAACACGCACACACTTCCCAACTTTATCGAAAGTCATCCCATGATAACCACATTGGATTGTATCACCAATCCGCTTTCCCATTGATAAAGGAAGAAGCCTATGCGGGCAACGATCTTCTAATGCCGAAATCTCTCCTGAAGTTGCTCGGAACATAACGAGCGACTGTGACAGCATTTCTACTGTTGTGATGTTTGACTTAAAATCCTTAGACCAACCAGCAACGTACCAACTGTTGTTTACGAAATCCAAAATTGTCCCCTGTTGTCCCCAAACTTAGTCAGCTATATAAAAATAACGCTGTCAACGAATATTTATTCGCAATATTTTATTTTAATCGCTTTTAAAAAATTATTTTATACGTAACCTCCTAGACTTATAGCCTTAAACTATTTTCCTTAAAAGTTCTCTTGCAATAACCAATTTAACACAAGGCCCAGCAAAAAAATATGCAAAATATATATTTATTTGCCACTTAGAAAACTATACAGATAGTTGCTTTTATCATATTTTTTTCCACATGACGATGGTTCTTAAACTGTTGAAGTCGTCAAATTCTAAACTGAGCAAGGTAGGGCGAATAATGAACAAAATAGCGGGCAGGCCTTTGATTGTTCGATGCCGGGTAAAATGAGGGCTCTTCGATAAACCCACATGAAAGCAACCATAAATATTTCGACAATAGCGAACATTGCCAAACTTAATTAAGCGGTAGTCGAGCCGCAGGCGGTGTGGATCTTGATCTACCTATACGCAACTTACCGTCAATCATTACTGCCGCAATCCCTGGAATGTTTCCCATAACCATAGCGTCCAGAACACTGGTTCCTTGAGACCCAACCGGTCGATCCATAAATACTATATCTGCAGGTCGATCTTTCTGCAGGATCCCCTGCTGCAGTCCACGTCTTTTAGCAACATTTCCAGTACCACAGCACCAGGCCTGTTCCGCAGGCAAGCCCCCAAGGCATGAGAGTAATGTCGCCATACGTAACATGCCGTTTGGTTGCACTCCAGATCCTGCGGGAGCGTCTGTACCTATCAGGAAATCCGATAATCGGTCTTCCTCTAGTGCTCCCTCAAGAGCTACAAGGGTTGATTTTTCGTTTCCATTATGTACGGCCTCTAACCCACCTTTGGCATAACGGCAGAGTTCGCGTATTGCATTATGGGGGATAGAGGTCGGACCACCATTGATGTGACTAACGACATCAGGCTGCGCCTCAAGTACATCACTCGAGGTAACTAGGTGAGACCCAGCAATAGATGGACCACCCGTATGCATTATGGTTTCAATACCCAACTCTCTACACCAACTGGTAACACGAGCTGCATCAGGACCTTTCGCTACAGTCCCAAGACCTATCTCGCCGATATGACGAATACCAGCCTCTTTCAAGCCAGCATAAAAAGTATAATCAAAATCCAATTCAGGGACTGGTGCGCCAGCAATAACTTTGGCCCCGACAGCACGGAAATTGGCAAAGCAGCGCTGGGCTACCATTGCTAACGCTTTCACACCTTCCGCATCTTTGGGCCGACCGGGTAAATGGACTTCACCTGCGGAAAGAAAACTTGTAACACCACCATTCACATTCATTTCTATCCAGCCAATCTGATTTTGACGCGGGGTCCAATCGCCAAAAACTGGGTGACAGTGACCATCTATCAGGCCTGGAGCTACGGCACATCCGGCGGCATCTATTACCCTATCAGCGTTTTTTGACTCAAAGCCTGAGATAACTCCGTCCTCTATCGTCAGACTGTCACTGTCTAAAATCGGCTGATCGAGGTCACCGGTTAAAAGTAAACCAATGTTTTTAATAAGTGTGCGTCCAGCTTCTGGAATATCTTTGGGACTATCTGCCATATTTGATCTCTTTTTTGCATAATATATTGGTTACAGGTTCATAGGCTAAACTACCAACATAACTACTGCGTGAGTCAACACGTTTGTACAAACCCGCCAGTGGCTTAAGGATTTTCAATTATATTTAGTCTGAAAATTTTGCATTGCAAAGAACCCTTTTACTATGACGATCCGCTACCTTTTTCCCTGCGAACCTTACCTAAGTGCTGCCTTGGTTACATGTAATGTCAAAGTGTCAATTCGCTTTTCCTGTTTAAATTTCGCACAGGGTTCGCATAAGGAAGGTTACATTCAAACTGAGAAATATTTCCGGCACTCGATTTTTCCGGACTGGAGCATAAATATCCCCCGATTAAAGTTTTTACGCTTACATTCTATGATTCCAGCTGCAGTACTTATCAAGAAGTTTTTGTTTCGAGCAAGGTCGTGCGACAAACAGACTGCAACTGATTACGAGCATTTATCTTATATATTTTAAGGTCTGTATTAATTCGAAAAACCTTTGTATTCAGCACCTATATTTTCGATAGGGTAAGCGCTTTTTTGAACGCTTTTGTATCTCCTGCAAGTCCAAGCTCTACGCGATATGCGATTACAAAATGTAAAATTTTAATGCGCGTAATAGGTGGACGTTGGAACATCCAATCAATTATTTCTAAAAGCTTTAGAATATAATATAAACCAGTTTTCGTAAGCGATTTCTGGTAATTTTTTGGCAATAAACCCAAAAGTTACTATCAAAAGGACTATTTTCGTAGCCTGTCAATTTCTAATCCAAAATGGAGCGCCCTGCCTTTAAAGTCTTTTTGGCTAAATGCTAGAGTCCATGCTTTGGGCCTTGTGCTCTTTTCCAATTCGATCTTTACCAGCAGTGTTTCGTAAGTTGCGGACCCTACTAACACTATCGGTTGGCTTAAGCCTTTTTCACTATCATCAGTATTATTCGTACTATGCTTGCATAAGTTTTTTGCCGCAGCATAAGTTACTAATGCAGATTTTTTAAATTTTATCGCATGCAAAGTAGTCTTATCCCCAAACTGAATTCCGATTTCAAGGATCCGAAGACACTCATCTCTCTGAGTAATCTTTTTAAAGCTATCCAATTATTGGCATTTAAAATCTGCATCTGTTATCATACACGTCTTTAATATTTGAAAATAAATAAAGCAGGTTCGTGTCAGTACTACGCGTGGTCTAAAAAAGATTAATTTACATTAAACCGATGCCTGTATACGAAAACTGCTTATTTCAAAACGCCTAACTCACATGTAAGGATCGATCTAAGGAAATTGGCGTGCTGACAGACTTCGGAGTTATATAATTTTCTTTAGAAGCGCCATCAAATCGCGCTTTTCAGCCACATTGAGTGGGGAAAGTGTTTCTTTTGTAATTTGCAAACTATTGTTTTTTAGCGCAGAAATAATCGAAAGACCCTGTTCTGTTAAAGAGATAATCGCACGGCGTTTGTCAGAGGCATCAGGTCTGGACTGAATTAGCGCTTTTGCACGCAGGCGATCAACAACACCCTTAGTCGTCGCCGTATCAAGAGCCACCAACCGGCCCAAAAGATTTTGCGACAGCTCCCCCTTTTCGGAAAGACGAATTAACACTGAAAACTGCGTCGGCGTAAGATTCTTACAGATCAGACTTTGGAAAATGCCAGTGTGACGTTGGTTGGCCATTCGCAAAACATACCCAATCTGTTCATCCAGAACATAGTCATCATGAGCGTCGGGTTGCGGCTTACTTTGGTCCATATAACTTTATTTCTCTTGCTATTGCCTGATGTTGGCTTTTAGACACCTAGCGAAGTCCGTCTTCGCCGACTGCATCTTTAGCAGTTAAACCACCCACCCGCGGTAAAGGCCGTCCGCTGTCTGTCACGGCGACAGCAACAAGTATCTCATTGGCCCTTGGTGCATCATTGAGACGTACTTCGACACCATCAAAATGGCTGCGGACGTAAGCCGCGTCTTTATGCCCGAGCGGTACGTCAAGCACCTGTCCTGGGCCACCCATCTTTTTCGAAGACGGAACAAGAGCCGAACCTTTTTCGACTTCTTTGCGCAGCGGCGCGCCAAGTTTGGGGTGTAAGATAGCAGCAGCATGTTCTAATTCACCATTTTCTCCAACCATAGCAGATTTGCCGTAGCTTTCAGCTTCGCTTGCGGAAATCTCCAAAGCCTCTACGCACTTGCGCCCTAAAAGCGCCCCTAGCTCCGCCCCGATCTCCATCAGTTCGCTTAAATCGTCGACATATTGCCCAGCGAAAGGATTTTCTATCACCGCCATGGCCACAGCTTTGCGCGTCGCCGGATTTATAGACTTTCCCATCTCATAACGCGTTTCTTCAATATTTACGGCAATTTTGCGAATATGTGCTTTCATCTAAGACCATCCTTCCCTTCAATATCATCAACCCCAAGACCGCCTGCCCTATTGTGTATGCGTGCGCCTGTGCTCATCACCAAAATAAGGCACATTTCATTTTTACGTGGGGCATCGCTTAGTCGTATTTCCATGGTGTCAAAGTGGCTCCGCACATAAGCAGCATTTATATGTGTAATTGGCACATCAAGGCATCCACCCACACCAACAACTTTCTTTGTTGATGGCACAATCGCATTTGACGGATCAAGTAGTTGGCGCATGGAGTAGCCGCCTGGTGCGTGCCATAGCGCGCCATGCTCTAATTCCCCGTCCTCTCCAATCATCGCCCCTTTGCCGTATCCTTCGATTTGATCCGCACCACCCAATAACGATATAATCTTTCCCGCCATCTGAAGCCCAAGGGGCTTAAGATGTTCCATAAACCATTGAATGTCTTGGACATACCGCCCCGCGAAAGGATTTTCGATAACAGCCATTGCGGAGGCTCGGCGCAAGGATTGGGTAGGTTTAGGGCCCCCTTCATGAAATATCTCTTCGACTGAATAGACGGCTTTTCGCACCAAAAGATCAGACATAGGCCTCTTCCCCGTGGTTTATGAATTTTGAAGCAGATTTTGTACTGACTGTGCGTCCTTGAAGATATAAACTCGCACCTTTGATCTTTCCAGATTGGCAAAAAACTTCGGCCTCAGAAAGACCATTATTCAGCGCAATCGTCTTATCTCCCTCAGAAAGGGGACCACAATGCGTCACAACGGACATTGTGCCTAGATCGCTATCTTCGCGTATCGTATTTGCTGCAATACATTGGACTGCCGGATGTTTCTGCAGGTTCACAGAATTGGCGACAATTGTTGCCGCTGCATCGGCTAACGCGGCAGAACGGGCCAGCACAGTAACGCTGTCAGCGATTCCACGGCTTAGACTGCGACCGTGACGGCCGCTCGTTGCCATACCGCGCACACCCGACCCTGCTAAAATCGTCACATGCCCAAGCACCCTTCCGTCAACACCTGCCATCAAGGTATTAAAAGATGTCTTAGGAGCAAGGTATAGTGCGATGTCGCCCCCATTGTTCACATAAGCCCGTTGCAAAGGTGCAGCTTCGATCATTTCCTCCAATATTTCATCTGCAATGGCACCTGCAACAGCTGCCATTGGCGTGATATATCCCCTATCGGAAAATTGCACGGCCGCATGAAACATGCTAACGGCGATATTACCTTCGGGATAAACAGAGGACGGATGTACCGCAGTTTTTAGTATCGAAAGCTCCGAGCTCACCTCGTCAATGACAGTTTGAAACCGAGCCACAGCAGCCTCATAGGCGCGTTGACGCATGCCTTCGGCGTAAATAACTAGGTCGCTTGGCCCGTGTTGAAGATGCAGCCTTTTGCCATCCGGAAGCCATCGCGCAAGAGGTTTCATTGCCACCCCCGATCTTTAGCCCAACCATAATAAGAGCGTTCCAGAGGATCACGAACACCCGAGTTTTTCTTAACAGTGCGGACCTTATCCTGATCGATATCCTCAATGGCAGTGATACGGTCCACGTGCCCCCCAAGGGCTGCGTAATCAGAGACTCTAAGGGTAAATTCGATAGGGGCTACGAGCGCAGGCGTCGGTACATAGCCAAAGGACTGCGTTGGCATATTCATCACATCCACCATCACAGTGATTCCGCCACCCGGCCAGACGTAGGTTTCTGCTCCACCACAAGTAACATTTGCCAAAGCTGCTTTCACGGAGCGAGTCAGGCGTACAGGATTTTCAGTCACCCCTGCGCGAAGTGATCCGCCAGCTCCCCCCATAAAAAGAACAGAACATACCGAAGGTTCACAATTTTCCGCAATCAAATCTGCTGATGCTTTGAGCTTTTCTGGAATAGGTTTGGCTTGTGGTGTTAATGAGGCGTCTAATTCGTAATAGGCATATTGTTCGCCGGTGGTAGACACCATTAAAAGTCGCAGTCCTTCCCATGCGATTTTAGAGTTAAAGGGGCCTAGGATTTTTAATGGATCGTCAATATCCGTTCCGCCCCATCCTAGGCCGGGCTCAGCCACCTGAAAATAGCGCCCGGCAGTTGAACGCCGCCCCAAGATTTTTATTCCCGTAGGCGGTACGTTAAGCTGTTTTCCTGTTTCATGTTCTGACAAAACACCTGTTATATGGTCATCCACAACGACGACATCATCGACATGTCCAATCCATTGCATTGGAAACATGCCAATCGTTGCTGATCCACAACCAACTCGCATCAAATTTTCCCGTATACCATTGATAATTGGGGGTTGGCCTGCCTCCACGATGACTTCTGTAGCATGCTCTTCTTCACCGATCAAAAGAGTGACAGCTTCGCGGTTGCACAGACGCATTAAAGAATCGCAAGTCACGCGACCTTCTTTCTTGGTTCCTCCTGTGAGATGTTCAACCCCCCCAAGCGATAGCATTTTTGAACCATATTCAGAGGTCATAACGTGACCAATGGGTTCGCCATCCACCCGCACGACATCGCGTTCATGTCCGATATGACGGTCTGTATCGATTTTTATCTTTACGCCGCAGTAACTGAAAATGCCCTCGGTAACCACAGTGACCATATCGACTCCATCAACAGTTTGACTAGCAATGAAAGGAGCCGGTTTGTAGTCGGGATAGGTGGTTCCGGCACCAACCGCGGTGATAAACGGGCGATCACCTTTGATGATATCACCATTCCACGCCTGTTGGCCGTCTTGCTCTCCCAAAAACGGAACAAGTTTTTGATCCTCCGCTTGATCTGAAGATTGAATAATTGTGAGGGCGTCCAATCTGATAAGGTCTCCACTGTGATTCGCATAACGATCACAGGCCCCCGACTTTCCATCTGCTATGAAGCACATCACGGGGCAAGCATCACATCTAATTTTCTCGCCTGAGGTTTCCTTATTCATATCCCACCTTCAGTTCCGACCGCCTTTGCATGCAACGCTTCAAGTACGCGAGATGGGGTAGCAGGAAGCGCATAAAGGCGCACACCAGTTGCGTCTTTAATCGCATTAAGTAATGCAGGCGCGGTTGGGATCAAAACATGTTCGCCCAAGCCTTTCGCACCAAAGGGGCCATGAGCGTCTTTGACTTCGATTATATGTGTTTCTATTGCCGGAATATCGCCAATGGTAGGAATCAGATAATCATGTAGATTTTCTGTCTTACCGGCAATGTATTCTTCCATTAGCGCCATGCCCAAGCCCTGTGCAATACCGCCATGGACTTGGCCCTCAACCAACATGGGGTTGATCGCCTGCCCGACGTCGTGAGCCGCAACAAACTTCAGAGGTTTCACAGTACCTAGTTTGATATCTACTGCAACGACGGCAAGGTGTGCGGCATAGCCAAATTGCGCATAGGGATGTCCCTGACCGTTTTCATCAAGAGGTTTTGTTGGCGGGTCATATGTGCCTTCCGCCCGAAAAACAAAACCCTCCTTATCCTGTGGTAATTGATCAAGATGAAGCGCCTGAATACCTCCGCCATCCTCAGCGAGGATGCGACCACTCTCGAAGCTCAAATTAGCCTCAAAAGAAACATTCAACCGCTCTGTGATCTGACGCCGTAATTGTTCTGCGCTGAGCCGTGCGGCATTACCGGATACGAAGGTCTGGCGGGAGGCTGAGGTTTTGCCAGCATCCGGTGTCACATCTGTATCTGCGCCGATCCGCTGAATGTCTTCCACCTTAATCCCAAGAACGGTTGCAAAAATCTGCGAGATGACAGTGTTTGCGCCCTGTCCGATGTCCATAGCCCCTTGATGAAGCTGTATGCGACCATCTGGCAGAATTCCTGATTTAATCGTGGAAGGATTTGGCAAAGAGGTGTTTCCGCATCCATACCACCCTGCTGCGAGCCCAACCCCGTATTTGATGACACCCTCTTGAGCATTCAATTCGAAAGCTTTGTCACATTCCTTTCGCCAAGCGGGTCTAAGCGCCTCCAGACAGGCTTTGATCCCAACACCTTGTTCAAAGACCTGTCCGCAAACGGTCGGCACCCCGTTTTCTAGCGCATTGTGCAGACGAAACTCCAAGCGGTCCATACGCAATACATCGGCTAATTCGTCAAATAGACTTTCCTGTGCAACTGCTGATTGGGGCACGCCAAACCCGCGAAAGGCACCGGAGGGTGGATTGTTGGTATAAATTCCTTTGGTCGCAGCAAGATAGTTTGGGATCGCATAGGGACCAGAAGCATGCACAGGCACGCGATTGGCCACGGTCGGTCCCCAGCTTGCATATGCGCCCGTGTCGAAATCCCCGTGAAAAACAAACCCACAGATCTTACCCGAAGCATCCGCTCCAATCGCCAGTTCAATGTCAGCCGGATGGCGTTTAGTCGTACTTTGCAGCGACTCTTCGCGACTATAGCAAATCCGAACAGGCTTTTGCGTTTTTAACGCGGCCAAAGCCAGAAATGGCTGAACGGAGATATCCAGTTTAGAACCAAAACCACCCCCAACAGCCGTTGGCAGTATCCGAATACGGTTGCGGTCAATTGCTAGGATCTCTTCTAGGCTGTCCAAATCCATAACGGGGGCTTGAGTAGATGCGTGTATCTCAAGCCGTCCATCTTTTATCTTAGCAAAGCCAGCTTCTGGTTCAATATATCCGTGTTCTACGATACTGGTTCTAAAACGTCCTGAAACCACAACATCCGCGGCCTTCAGTGCTTCATGCGCTTTTCCACGGCTAACATATCCTCTGCACATGATGTTTTGTGGATGTGCATCATGAAGTTGTAAAGCGGTGTCTTTTTGTGCTTCAGCGCTTGTGTGATATGAGGTTTTTTCTGTCCATGAAACTGGAAAATTTTTGAGACTTAGGTCACGTAGTATCGCCGGCACTCCAACTACTGCGGCCACCGCTTCACCCTTGAAACGGGCAAACTTTTCTGCAAAAACAGGTTGATCCGTGAACCCGGGTATAACGCCAAACGCATTTTTTCCATGGATATCCTTCGCAGTCAAAATGGTTTCAAGGCCCTGATCACGCTGGTAGGCATCTAAATCACCAAATTCAAACGATGCATGATGAAATGGTGCGCGCAGGACAACTATCTCAAGGCAATTAGACGGTGCCACATCATCCCCAAATTTGATTTGGCCTGTCGTTTTGTGAACTCCATCCACATGGCGCAACGATTGGCCGATATGCCCGTTCCCATGTTCAGCGATGGCAGATGCGGACATCACAGCATCAATGATTTTTCGGTATCCAGTGCATCGACATAAAACTCCGCCCAGCGCATCTTTGACTTCAGCTTCACTAGGTTCTGGGGTGTTGCGCAAGAGCGCTGTGGCAGACACCATCATTGCCGGCGTGCAAATACCACATTGCGCAGCACCATGATTCAAAAAGCTATTCGAGAGCATCTGCGTCTTTGCATCATTTTCGTAAAGACCGCTCAGCGTCTGCACCTCGGCACCTTCGGCTGTTTCGCTGAACAACAGACAGGCACAAACCGGTTCACCATCGACTAAAACAGTGCATGCCCCACAATCACCTGCGTTGCACCCAATTTTGACATCCTTTGCCCCGAGATCTTCGCGCAATACTTCGGACAACCGCCGCCCATCAGGGTTTTCAACGCGCGCATTTTTCCCATTCAAAGTAAACGACAGTGCATTTTGCACCATATGCTTATTCATCCTACCACCTCTGATACGGAGCGTTGGATTTGTTCTTGTACGGCCGCCCACCGATAGGCAGCCGATGCACGTACATCATCAATCGGTGAAAGCTGGGCCAAATGGTCTTCGCGAACTTTGATGTCGCGCCAATGCTGACCAATAGCTTCTTCTTCCAAGCTAGTAAGCCTCTGTGCAACTGGAGAGCAGGCGCCCACCGCAACCCTAAGATCACAAACCTGCCCTTCGTTATCCAACACAATATTCACCGCTGTCATACAGATGGAAATCACTAAATAGCTCCGACTGCCTAATTTTGAAAAAACAGACCGCATGTCTTTTGGTGGATGGGGCACGAATATCGATGTCAAAATTTCGTCAGCTTTGCGGTCCGTCTGGCGCACCCCTTTAAGGAAATCTTTCAAAGTAATCTGGCGCGTCCCACGTGCGGCGCTCTGTAATTCAACCTCAGAATCTAATGCCAACAGAGCGGGAACGCCGTCCGCGGCAGGAGACGCATTGCACAAATTTCCAGCCAATGTTGCCGTATTTTGGATTTGAATACTTCCAACCTCTTTTCCAGCCAGCTTTAATGCATTGAATGCAGGAGGTAGATCAGCCTTTATCATCTGAGACCATGTCAGTCCTGCACCAAAACGTACACCATTCTGCGCTGTGGTCAGTCCGTGAAGTTCTGGAACCTTGGTTAGGCTGAGAACAACGGTATTTCCTTGGCCTCTCTTAAGCGCTGGAAAATAATCTGTGCCGCCTGAAACAATAGAGCAATCAGGGGTACGCAGGATGTCCAATGCATCATTCAAACTTGTGGGAAAATAGAGCGCCACGAATCTCACACTTTTGCTAGTACACTAACGATAAATGGCCGTCTTAAAAGATGTCAACAAGAATTGGGTTTAGATGTACAGGATGACGCGGATTGCATCAATCTTTTGCCAATACGGTCGATAAGCACAAAAAAGACAAAACCCCATTAAAAAGGAAGCAGGTCTAGTGAAAGCACAAGCGATCAAACGAGGCCGATGAAACGAAATCATAACGATAGACCTCAACGGTTTAAGCCATCGCAGGTCGGAACGATGTTGACACGTGCCAGTTCAGGATCATGAACGACATTTAAACAAGCCAATCGCGAACTTCAGTTGAAGTATCATTGATCATTCTAATTCAAGAGTATTGCCAAACTCTGTCAATCACTACACATTGGCCTCAGCAATCATGAAAAAGGGGTAAATTATGACTTGGCTTTCATCATCCGTGATGGCACGGCTTGGCCTTTCACAGGCCCGTGAAGGTGCGAAACATTTCCTGAGCGAAGAAGCACAAGGAAAATACCATTACGTATATGGGCCTTATGCGGATCCGGTAATGTCCATCGCACCCGGTGACGTGGTTGCGATAGAAACACTCGATGCATTTGGCGGTGCGATTAAGACCGAAGACGAACTTCCGTCAAAAGTGCTAAACATGCCCTTCGTAAATCCGCAGAACGGCCCCATCACCATTCAAGGAGCGCAAAAGGGCGATGTTTTGGCTGTCTACATAAAAAGCTTGCTGCCTCGCGGGGCGCAGCCTGCAGGAACGACTGCATTGATTCCCAATTTCGGTGGGTTGGCCGCTTCCAGCTTAACCCATCTGAACCCTCCAATCACCGAACTTGTCAAGAAGATGAAAGTAACACCGGATGGCGTAGAATTCTCCAACCGGATTACACTGCCGTATGAACCCTTTGTGGGCACTATTGGCGTTTCGCCAGAGATTGAGGCGGTTTCGTCTCTCGTGCCCGACTATTATGGTGGCAACATGGATCTGCCCGATGTAGCGCCTGGTTCTGTAATCTATTTTCCAGTACAGCGTGACGGTGGTTATTTCTTCATCGGTGACTGTCACGGCCGACAGGGCGATGGCGAATTGTGCGGGGTTGCTGTAGAAATCCCCGCCACAGTCACTGTGCAAATTGACCTGATCAAGAAATGGTGTATTCCAGGCGTGCGAATTGAAACTGAGAATTTCATTATGGCAGTAGGCAGCGCCCGCCCGATGGAAGATGCAGCCCGAATGGCTTATCGAGACCTGATCCGTTGGATGGTGGAAGACTACGAATTTGCTGAATCTGAAGCTTATTTCCTTGCAACGCAAGCTGGAAAAATGCGCGTCGGGAATATGGTGGACCCAAAATATTCACTTGGCGCTTCAATGCTTAAGAAATACCTGGCCTGAGCCAGATTCGATCAAGGGAGAACTAAAGATGGACCTAGGTTTGGAAGGAAAGCGCGTGCTCGTGACGGGCGGCACCAAAGGGATCGGGTTGCGCTGCGCCGAAATTTTCGCGGCCGAGGGAGCGGCGGTATCCGTTTGTGCGCGTGATGCCACTGGAGTGACCGCAACGGTCGAGGCGCTCAAGAAAACGGGTGCAAATGCCTTTGGACGCGCAGTAGATGTGTCCAACGCCCATGCGCTGAAGGCATGGGTACAGGACAGTGCAGCCGCCCTCGGCGGCATTGACATCGCGGTAGCAAACGTATCTGCGCTTGCAGTCGCGGATGATGAAGCTGCGTGGCAGTCAGGCTATGAAACCGACATGATGCATTCGGTTAGATTGGTTAATGCAGCAATGCCCTGGCTCGAAAAATCCAATGCTGCCTCCATCACTCTGATATCTAGCGTATCAGGCCGGGAGGCTGACTTTACTGGTCCCGCTTACGGCGCTTTCAAGGCGGCTTTAGTGCATTATGCGCAAGGCCTCGCGATGAAGCTGGCACCCAAAGGCATCCGCGCCAATACCGTTTCTCCAGGCAATACCTATTTTGACGGCGGAATCTGGCCTTCGATTGAAAAAAATAATCCTAAACTCTTCGCGGAAGCGCTTTCAATGAACCCGATGGGTCGAATGGCCCATCCCGAGGAAATTGCTCGTGGGGTTGTTTTCTTGTCTTCGCCTTCATCCGGTTTTACTAGCGGCACAAATCTTGTAATTGACGGCGCGTTGACCAAAGGAATACAATTATAAAGGTGACTATTTTTGAGTAATTCTGCCCCGTCACCGCTGCGGTGAGGCAATCTAGAAGTTCCCCGATTTCAGCAGGAAGTCCTGTAATCCTTTGCACTGCTACATTAAAACACCGCAACCAAAAGCGTTCATGCTTCACAAACACATTGGAGCCATCAAAGTTTTGTATGGCTTAAAAAGCTTACTATCTCACGTTCACGTACTGCTAGGCAGTACCCCAACCTTTATGTTGCCAAAATAACCTCGTAATCGCGTCCTAGATTAAATCGCGCGGTAGACGTCAAAGTAACCACGGCCTTTTCCTTACTAATCAGTTCAAAAGGCCAAGATCCTCAATCATCCTATCACGCATTTTGAATTTCTGAGGCTTGCCGGTTACAGTCATGGGCATTTCAGCTTCAAACCGCACATAGCGCGGCACCTTATAATGCGCTATCTTACCCCTGCACCAATCGCGTAGTTCGTCTTCAGTCATCGTCGCGCCAGCGCGCAATATAATCCAGGTCGCAACTTCCTCGCCGAATTTCTGGTCAGGCACGCCAAAGACCTGCGCTTGCGAAATTTCTGGATGAGTAGTGAGAAATTCCTCAATCTCAGCAGGATACACATTCTCACCACCCCGGATAAGCATATCCTTGGATCTACCTATGATGCGGCAATAACCGTCACTATCGATAGTAGCTAAATCCCCGGTATGCATCCATCCACATTGCACCGACTCGGCAGTACGTTCGGGATCGTCCCAATAACCTTTCATCACCAAATAGCCTCGTGTTAGCAACTAACCCTGATGACCAATTGGCAACGTT
>CAJXHI010000039.1 GCA_913051655.1 uncultured Alphaproteobacteria bacterium | reverse complement strand
GAATACTTTCGCACTCAGCATATGCCTCCAATGTAGCTTTCTCGTCTTTTTCCATATGCTTGCTGTAGCCAACAACGTCGGCAACGAGTATTACAGCAATCTTCCGGTTGGCGTCTACATCTGACATGACAAACCTCTTTGCTAAGTCTTCCAAAGAATTACATTTGAAATGCCAGTAGTCCAGTAGAAGATCTTTAAGAGCGTAAAATGCCTGGTATTTTTATGGTCTGACAGCACATTGCCTCAGGCAGACCTTCAGGGACCTTTTGAGAACTGTGGAGTGCCCCATAGACTTGATCGATCAGATTGGTGGGTGGAAGTCTGTAGATGCAATAGGGAGTAGCTATGGGAAGGGACACGCAACTACGTCAGTCTAAAATTGGCTTGAAGAAATTAAAATGAAAATTTGAAAACGTATCTAGTCAAAATGCGTATTTGGCAAAACAATACGACAACTAGGTTGCTTTTCCAGTTAGCCAGCTGTCGTGAACGGTCTTTAATTGGCTTATAAATTCCAAGTTTTCTTCTTTTGCTATGAAGTATTCTTGGTTTTCTAAATGTTTAAAACTAAAATTCTTGTTGTGTTGCTGTTCATAATTTTCAACGTATTGCTGATAAAACTCTGAAGCTAATTTTTTTGATCTAACTGATAAGCGGCCAACGCAGCATACTCTTTACACTGACCTTGACGAGAATATTCAAGCATATGTTCAAAATCACGCGTGGAATAATAAGCTAAGGCATAAGGCCAGCATTCCCAGCCCTGCATTGTAGGACTAAGTTCAATAGCTCGCTGTGCACTCTTTACGGCTTGTTCTCCATCGCCAAATTTTGCGCAGATGAGAGCTTTCCAAGTATATGAATTAGACTCACTTGGATTATGAAAGATTGACTTGTCATAATACTTTAAGATCAGATCCTTATCAAGTTGGACGCCTTCAAAATGTGGGCGTAAATCGAATTCAATGTATCCCAGCGCTCGATATATTAAATCGCCAGACGGATAGAAATCTAAATCCAGTTCAGAAATTTCCTGCGATTTTTCAAAATACAGTCTGTTGTTAGTCAATTTAGCGAGTCTGCCATAGCTAAAAGAAAGAAGCCCGTATGTTTCCGTGACTTCCTCCATCTATAACGATCGCAAACCTAAATCGACCGCCTTTAATAACCTTCTCTCAGTATCAGTTCTGAAGCTTATGTAAAACTCTTTCCAAGTAGCCAAAATTAACTGGTGTGCATCCATATTTTGTGACTGCCCAAAACCTATATCTGGTGTCTCTTTTTCCACCAGTTTGGCCCAGAAGCCACCATATTTACTGGTCAAGTGGCTAGCAATATTCAATGCAATTTCCTCTTGAAGTCCCAAAGAAAGTTCAAATGTTGCTTTGAAATTTTTGTCCCAGACAATTTCTCCAGTTTTCGCCTCTACCATAGAAACATCAATTGAAATTTGATCCCCAATATGCTGAAAATCACCTTCAATCAGGTAGTCAACATTTAATTGGTCGGCAATTTCTGAAAGACCATTATTCGAATTTGCAAAAGCCTTTGAACTAGTTTGCGAGATAACAATGAATCTTTTAGTTTTCGCCACTAATGTCCTTATTGAGTTAGACAGCCCATTTACAAAGGGTTCATCGTTTTTTTGTTAGATACGTGTTTAAAAGGTAAAACTGCTAAACTCAAATCCCCGAAGAGCAAATTTTTTTCTGTGTCGAACTTAGGTGTCAGGAAGAAAGTGCCGATTGCCACTGCTGCAACAAGTACAAAAGCGAAGCCCAAAAGTATTTTTGAATTATTAAATTTTTTACCTTTTATCTTCCGTTTTTGGTTTGGATTAGTCCAATTCAAATTCCTCCTTAAGAGAGGTTCACCAAATTCGTAGCTCTGACTTAGGCGAGGGGAGGAACAATTGTGTTAATCCCCTATAGTTGATCCACTATTCCGAACATAATCGTATGATATGATTATCCCAAAGGATGCCGGGTGAGCTGTGGATGTGTTAACCAGTTTGTAAAAGATTACCGCGAGTTAAAGATTATCTCGCTCTAAAGACGATGTGGCCTTCGTTTAAGCTTCAAATAAGCGCTGCCGCCTGACACATCACACACAATTTATCTTCAGCTAGTTTTGGTGAAAGGAGGCCTAAGCCACAATCAGGAGCAACCACTAGCCGATCTCGATCGATATGGTTTATTGCTGCTTGAAGCCGTTCCTTCACTTCCTCGACCGTTTCTAGGCGGCTGGATGCTATTGCGACAGCACCGAAAATAACAGTTTTACTTTGAAACTTTTCTAAAAGTGCCAAATCATTACAGCAATGCTTGTCCTCGATCGAAATCTGATCAAATGCTGCTTCATCGATTGCTTCACTAAGTTGATGGTAGCTAGTTGGATCTGCTTTTTTATAATCATTATCATCTAAATGATCCGGATAACCACAACACATATGAACAATTCGTGTCACCGAATCTGGTACATTATGGAAACACCTCTCTAATCCATCCATTCCAAAGCCCAATGCATCTTTTACCGAGCGAGCAAATAGTGGCTCATCAACTTGTATGTACTGACACCCTGCTTCTACCAGCGAAAGGATTTCTTTATTTATCGTCTCCGCCAAGACTGCATTTAACTTTGGACGATCATTATAAAAACAATCCGCTGTTGTATCCATTATCGTTAAAGGTCCTGGTACAGTAAATTTTACTGGTTTGGAGCTCAGATTCTGACTGGCTACATAATCGTGCACACTGTAGCTCTTTCCCGAATGGCTAATTTTATTTCTGATTGCGGGTAGGTCAGTTTCATATGCGCCATCACGTAGAACCCGATGTTCTAAAGTATCAAAATCAAAGCCGGCTAAATGACGGCAATGGTAGTGAATATAATTTTCACGGCGAACTTCGCCATCTGTAGGGATTGAAATTCCAGATCTAAGCTGAATATCCAAAATCTCTTTGGTAGCTTTTAAAAAAAGATCTTCATGAGCGTCCTGATTCTTTATGTCTCTTGAATACATCCTTGTCGTTTCAGCAGTATTCATTCCCCCAGTTTGACGAGACAGATCAAACCAATCTCGAATGGGAACATACTTGGGCTTAGGAAAGGCACCGATTGTCGTAGTCTCTAATCGAGCCATTATTTCTAATCCTTCTACCGAAAATTCGATTTTTATTTTCGGATACGCTACTTCGAAAGTGAAACGGTTTAAACCCTTGGTGTCGGCTATGTAGGGTAAAATCAAAAGTTTTCACAAAGAAAAAAATTATAAAAACTTTGTTTTCACCATAAACTGGTAACCCCTTTGTGCGGTATCAGACGAATGGTGGGCTTGAGCCACACCCCCTATGCCCGTTACATATACTTGGACTTTGGCAGTGAGGCGAGCTGTGGATCTGTTAACCAGTTTCATGTTGCTGGGTTACTAGGTTTCATAAAAATAATTATGTCACAGAACTATGCCTTTTGTTGGTCGGGAGAGAATTTGGTAAAAGAGTGATAGATGTAAAGATTATTCTAACCAAGCAAAACGAAAGGGAGTCGCTTTAAAAAAATGCAAGTGGTATTCCCCTTGCGATGTTTTTCCTGCAAACTTTAAAGAAAGCCATCTTTGTCGTTATTACGCACATCGTGACTCAACGAAATACAGATATTCAAATATTGCGCCTTATTGGGCTAAAATAGAAAGACAAGGCTTACAATGTGACGCGATTGAACATATTGTGGAGTTCCGACAAGCTTTCATTTCTCAATCAAGGCTACAATGAAAACAACTCCAGTATGCATTAAAAGAACTGCGCTTTTACACATAAAGAGTTGATGGCCTTTGGGGCAACGGTAGTAAGAGGGACTTTGAAAGATTTGTAGATACGGCAAACTTAGAGGGTAGAGGTGAAAGCGCAGTCTTTAGGGATTTGTTATCTCGTGTAGATGTGCCGACATCATTTGCTGCACCCCAAAAGACAGTTACTGCAACCACTAAGACTATAGGTTGGGTTCCACTTGGAGGAACACCTAAGTTGCAGTTTGAAGATGCTAAAGACATTTGTTCAGAAAAAGCGAGAGCAGACGGTAACACATATATGAGTAATAACGCACCAGCCAAAAGAAGCAGCGGTTCTTTTAATTGCTATTCCATAGGGATAAGAACTATTTGCAGAGAAAGCAGTAATGCTTGGCAAGGTGCATTTCTTGATGCTTGGGATAGATCTGATGTGAAAAAAGCAGGTGAGGCACTTGTGCAGTCTGTAATTAAGGCGTGTATGGCAGACTATGGATGGATTAAACGTTAAACCTATTGTTTTAGTAAATCCTTGCACGTCTTATCTTTGATCAGGCCTCTGATTCTTTTCATAATAGACTGCAATCCAAACAACGCACCATAGCCTCAAGCTGAACAAATTCCAGCCATTACTGGTAAGTGTCATGTAGTTGATGGGGATACGATACATATAGGAAAGCATAAGATTAGATTGGCTGGAATAAATGCCCCTGAACTTGATGAACCCTATGGGCAACAGGCTAATTGGGCATTTGTAAAACTATTTAAAGGGCAGGTAATCAGAGCATATCCAGAAGGTGGGAAGTCCTATGAGCGTACCGTTGCTAAATGCTTTCTTGACGATCGAAAAGACTTAGCCGCATAGATGGTCAAGATGGAACTAGCGGTAGATATTCCACTGTTTCCTGATGCGGATTACAAGAATCTCGAAACACGAAATTACAGGCGGAAGTTAAGCTGGAAGCCAAGGAAAAAAGTTTAGCTTCTGCGCCTTACGACTGATCAATCTTCACACCATTGTGGTCAAAGTTTGCGTTAGGTTCAACTTCCTCAGTTGCACGCTTGGAAAAGTCTAAGGTTTTACCCTTCCTAGTTTCACCCGAGTCATTACTACCATACTTCACCAGCATAGCTTCACTCATACCTAGTTTCTTTTTAGAACGTGTTTAGTTTACCTATATTTGTATACGGCCTTTTGGCTTGCTTGTAGTACAAACCTGAGTAAGGCATCGTCATACGTAAGATCATCTTAGCGAAGGATCCTAGTCTGTTACGCTCTTTGTCTGACATTTAGTATGTAACTTAGGGATTTAAGGCTTTATGTCGGGCATTACAGCCATGCGAAGCTTACCCGGCGCATCACTGATGCCTCCTGAATAGAGGGCATAGGTCAGCTTGTTGGAAGACCCTGCAGAGTGATGTCCTACCAGCGTCGCTGTGTAGTGCTTTGGCACGGCTGTCCTCTCACACTGGGTGATGAACCACTTCCGTGTGGAGTGGAACACTGTCCCATTGAGTGTGGGATAGGTGATGCGGATTTTGGCATGTACCTTCACAACCCTGTCTACTGTCAGCCTTGGAAACAGCCTGCTTTGCCATAGTAAGGATGTGTCGAGCAATTGCTCAAGGGTCTGGTGCAGAAGCACCGCCCGCTCTGCTGTCTTGGACTTAAGCTGTCTTATGGCATTGGGTTGGATCGTGATGAACCGACCAAAGTTCCCTTTGCGGATGACATCACTAGCTACTGACCCACAGATCTCACCTTAGCGCATACCTGTGAGCAGACCGAAAAGAAGGGCTCTGAGTGGGCATCTCTGAAGCCCTGTTCAGGGGCCTTTTTCCAAAAGATCCCTACCACTTTTGGTAACCCCTCACCCTCTTGCCACTCTGGTGCACTCTGGCTGTCTTTTACTCACGATTAGACCTGAACTTTACAACTAAATTCCCCCTGCAATAATCTTGGTTGAATAACGGACGAAACGTTTGAGGCTTTAAACATCTTATGTATAGATGTCTTTGATAGCGGCACATTCCGAGCACTTTAAGGATAAATAATTTGACGCCTGCACCACGCTCCAAGACATATTTCTCCGTGCTGGTTATACTGGGATCAACGCATCTTCTTAACGATCTGATGCAATCACTAATTCCGGCCTCATATCCAATTCTCAAGGAATCCTATGGGCTTGATTTTGTTCAGATTGGCCTCATTACTCTTACGTTTCAGATAGCTGGTGCGCTATTGCAACCAATAATAGGCATGACAACTGACAGATATCCCGCGCCTTATTCGCCCGTGGTAGGCATGATGTTCACTCTGTCAGGTCTCATAAACCTCGCTTTTGCACAGACTTTTGAGATGATCCTTATCTCCGTCGCGTTAATCGGTATAGGATCGTCAATTTTTCACCCAGAGGCAACTCGAATGGCTCGCTATGCTGCTGGGAAGCAACAAGGTTTGGCACAGGGAATTTTTCAGGTAGGTGGGCAAGCTGGTGGAGCACTTGGCCCGGTCTTTGCCGCGCTGATTATCGTACCATTGGGACAGCCCAGCTTAGCTTGGTTTGCCGTTCTTGCCCTTTTAGCAAGCGTATTTTTGATTTGGATTGGCAGAAAACAGCACAAGATAAGCGCTGAATTTTTGACTATGCTTACCGATCGAAAATCGGCGTTCCGGGAAACAGTCCACCCGCCTCTAACGATTGGCATTGGTCTTTCTGTTCTAACTTTCTTGATGTTTTCTAAAAATTTGTACGGAGAAAGCTTCCGTTCCTTCTACACATTCTACTTGATCGAACGCTTCGAACTTTCCATCCCGGCTTCACAGATGATGTTGTTTGTGTTTCTGATTGCAGCGGCGTTGGGTGTTTTGATTGGTGGCATCATTGGCGACCGGATCGGACGTTATCGGACCATATGGATTTCGATACTGGGTCCGTTACCACTGACGTTGGTCCTACCCTACGCTGACCTGTTTTGGACCGGCGTGCTTACGATCATGATCAACCTAATCATGGCTAGCGCATTCGCATCAATCTTGATCTACGCGATAGACCTTTTGCCGAAGCGGATCGGATTAATTGGCGGGCTATTTTACGGATTAAACTTTGGCCTTGGAGGCGTAGCAGCGGGTTCTCTTGGGATACTTGCGGAAAACTATGGTGTCGAGACAGTATATCTGATCTGCTCTTTCATACCCCTTGCTGGACTTCTTACCTTGTTCTTGCCTCGGATCGATGAACGAGGTTGATTGACGCTCTCAAATAAAGGGGTTTTAGCATAATTAGCTTCTCATTCCTTTCTTGATATCCCGCTCATGCTCAGCCCGTAAGTTGTCTCCTCGTAGCAATCTGGAGCATTCTGATATAACTGAATTCTTTTAAAGCCCATTCCATATTTATCTTCATACTTATAAATGAGACGCGACGTAAATAAAATTAAAGCATACTATCTTGTTTAAGGTTGTTACCTTCGTTTGGGAAAAGAAGTTTAGCCACTTCTAATAAGTGGGGATAGCCACTACGTGCCAAAGGGAAAATAAATGAAGAAACGTACCTGTGAAGGATTGGGGGGCTCACCTTGTGTAGCTTGCCAACTAATTAATGATGCGAAAATTCAAGCAGAGCTATCGACTATAGATATTAAAAACGCTGTTGATAAACTGATGGAAATCGGTTGGAAGAAAATATTTTAGAGCGAGGCTAAAGCTTTGAGCTCTCGACACTACTTTTTACCAATTTCAGTTAAGGCTTTCAACACCACCTCCTGCACCGCCTCTTCGCAATAAGAGTGGCAAGCTACGAGCACGACTGTGAGAACACGACCTTCACTTAGCAGGACTACAGAAGGGTAGCTTGCACATAAAGTTAAAAGATATGTTCACTATGATGTTAACCGAGATGATAGATGACATTCTAAATCGAACTGCCCCTAACATTCTCATGGTGGACTTGGATGCCACA
The DNA here is from genome assembly GCA_913051655.1 of uncultured Alphaproteobacteria bacterium. GTDB lineage: Bacteria > Pseudomonadota > Alphaproteobacteria > Rhodobacterales > Rhodobacteraceae > LFER01. The sequence goes on along the minus strand of CAJXHI010000039.1, from coordinate 14,644 downwards.
ACGTCCAAATTCAAAATTTGGAGAGCAAAGCTGAACTTTAATGCTGGGGAACCCAATGTCAGCTATGCGGACTTTACGGTCCTCTGATGTTTTACGCTTAACGAGCGCGAACGGCACAATGCTGCCTATTGCCAGCGCCTATTTTTTTGGAGCCAGAATTTCATTGAAGGCTGAGTCAGCTAAGCCGACTAGTATGGCGCGCCCAGATGGTGACACTTTGAAAACACCGTACTCAGCGCCTTGGTAAGTCTCTGCGGTACCGTTTTGAAAATAGTAACGTGGAGCCCCAAAGGTTATGCCGCGACTGCGGCGAACATAATTTATGCGGACTTCATTCTCGCCAAGATTGCTAGTGTCCGCAATCCTGCTAACCGTACCCACGCTATTTTCATCCAACGTTAGAATTATTTGACCAGATGGAGCCAAGTCCTTCTGCAAGATTTGTGAGCTTTCTTCTGCATATCTCAGCGCCATAAAATCCCCCATCATCAATGCCCTTGGATCGGCAGGGCGTAAATCTAGCAAGATTGTTTCGCCACCCCGTCTTATATTTTCCAAATCTTTGATTTGACTTACGAAAAGACCGGCAATCCCAAGTGCGCCAAATACTATCAGTATATATCGCAAAGGTGTCATGCTAAAACTTCCCTCTTTTGGCGGACAAAGACCCAAACCCCCAAAAATACCAATCCCGATAGACACAAAATTATTGACTTTGTTACAAGATCCAGGCCGAGATCATAGTAAAACATCGTTATGAAATAGATTTGTAATAGGGTTCCGATGATAGCCAAAGCCTGAGATCCAAATATATATCCTACAAGCATCAATAATAGTGCTGAAGCGCCGCCTAATGGCACAAATGCTGCCCCGATTAGAAGCGGGATCAAGGCCGTTATAGGTGGATTAAACGCTGCAATAGTTTTTCCTTTGTTTAGGTATATCGTACAGCTTAATAAAACAATGAGACTTATAATACGGGCCAACAAATCATCTGAAAAAATAAAGAAATGTGCATTGCCATCCAAACTTTGTGTGTGGATCAAAGCAATTCCTAGCAGAGCAGGCGCCATCATAAAGGCTGTGCCAGCTGCCTTGTAAAGGCGCGTTCCAATCGGCAATGTTAACAAAATGACACCTAGAACTGTCGCTATGACAAGAATGATGCTCCTAAGCATCGGCACATTCCAGTAATATAATTCTGCGCTGATCAATGAAATTATTGCCGCTGCTGACAAAAATTCCAAAATTCGGTCACGCACCAAGGTTAGAACAATGAGGCTCAGTAAAAGAAGCAAAATAATAATCGCGTCGAAGCTATCGATTTTATCCCGAAAACCGATTGCTATCAAAACTCCGCCCACAATGATCAGGGTATTAAGCATATTCTGCGCATAAAGAGATATGGTTCTTCGCCTCTCAAAAATCGAGAACCCAAAGACAAAACCGCCTAGAATACCAAACGATATAAGGTTCTCAATCTCCATAGTTATCCAGAGAATACCCCCGAAAGAACCAACGCCAAGCACAGCGGTTACAACACCTGCAACAGCTAAAAACAGCTGCATATACCAAGGATGACTACGTTCAACATCGCTTGCTAATACGTCGGAAATTTCGCTCTCTGCCAGCCCCGTTTTTCCACAAAATTCCGGCAATGACATCACAAATCGAATGCCATCGTCGTTAACGTTCAACGCCTCAATTCTCAGTCGCAAGCTGGGTAAAGTTGCAAAGTGTCGAAAAGCTTTGACCAATCCAAGCGTCAAGCCACTCATCCATATGAAGAGGAGGAAAAAAATTCCAACAATAAGCTCGTCTGCGTTCTCCAAAAGTTTAAAAGCGAATTGAGCCACTAATGTGAAAAGGCCAAAGCCAGCCAATGCCAATGTCTCAAGACTAGGCTTCAAATAATACAGATAGGTCAAAAGCCCGCATATTAGTCCAAGTGAAAGAAGCCAAAGCCCGTGGCCAGTATCCCAAAAGCTTTCCGTAAAACCGATAAAAGCAAAAACAATAACAGCTAGGACCAAGAGGATACGGAACCACTCCGCGTGCGCCCAAACAAGTCGAGGTGACAGAATTTTGTCCAGTACGATAAGCATCACGATTAACCCGCCCGAAACCGCAATGTTTAACATATTGGCTATGAGATGGTACCCCGATTGGCGCAGGCCGGAATTAGAATAGGTTGTAATGGCTACGATCAATATGACCAGCCAAACCGTCCAATGCGCCAAATTTCTAGAGGCCAAGGCAAATGGCAATGTCAAAATTGCCCAAAATACAAAAGGTGTATGTATCATCGCTGGCGTTTGGTATGCCTGTCCTAATACAGCGAACATGACACCAACCAGAACAGTGGCCCCGACTGCAAAAGCCTGACCCGTGGGACTGTCGAGTTTTGCAAGTACCCAGGCAATCAGACAAGCCAATATGCCGCTACCCACAAGGGCAAATTTAGCCATTTCGGGTAAACCATTCCAATTAAAGGCAAATAGAAAGATAATCCCAGACAATATATGCCCAACCGATATTGCGAGAAGAGCCCGAACGGCCCAGTCTTTCCAAAAACCTTCATCCCGCAAAAGTGAGACTGCATTTAGATATTGATGGCTTGGCAGATAGCCACGCTCTACAATTAGAGAAATATCGTTCCATGACACAGTCGATACTTTGGTCAAATTAACCCTTTCTGGCCGCACAATAAGCTGGTTGGCGCAATTTTCGCTTAGTCTAAGAGAATCAATTTCAGCATAGCCACATAAAACAAAAGGTTCACGGATTTCTTGCCCGCCCGATACGTGATTTATTACGCCACATATGTCGCTATCGGCTACCTTGCGATACCCATACGCCATAGATAGGACTTGAAAGTGTTTGCTCTGGGAAATAATTTTTCAAGGCAACGGCGCTCAGCCATATAAAACTCCCAACACACGGCTTGTTCCACCGCGCATTCATTGGCGGGTTTGGGGAAATTCGCAATAGACTTTGCGCCCTGTGCGAAGTTCGTTTCTTAGCTTTTCCTTGTGAAGTAGCTACGTAAATCAATCGATTGCTCTGGGCTCCTAGCCGCCATCCGCTGCACTGCGATTAAATGTCTGCTTTGCATATAGAGAACTCAGTACGGCGTAAGTGTTGACGTGCAAGTCATTGATCTTAAAAAATGGACAATGTAGGAGATAACTCTAACACTTACACCTCAAATCATTGTTTTATAGAATAAAAACCGAGTGTTGTACGTCAACGAAAAGTGGCGACGTATTTGTGACACTTCAAGGGAACGCGAAGCGTCTCAGAAACTTGGGCAGTCCCGTCAGCACCACGAGGGCACCAGCCAGCGCCCAGGGTATTCCGATGGTGATTTCCCCGCGTCCGTGCACCGACCCATTGAAGCACTAGACGGACCAAAAAGCCAGCAAGGGCGAGCAACAAAACGAACGTAAACATGATAGTAATCTCCTTTTCTTGTCACCATCATGGATGCCAAAGATTTCTCAGTTTTACGGGAGACCTTGAACAATTAAAAAAAGCTTCCCATATCCTTGCCGTAATTTGAGACTTGGGAGGTATGTCAAATGAATATGGACCTTCAAACCGCAGTTGCGAAGATCCGGGACAGCAAAGATCCAGTCGGCACCGTCGGCGAACTGGTTTCAGAAAGTGGAGGATTCTGGAGCGTAACTGAGGCGGCTGATCCCACTAAACTCTTTGCTATTCACTTATTTGGTTATCAGGGCGTGGGAATTGGGGCTTCCGCTGCAATAAAAGACTGGTTGCTGAAAGCTGATGAGGCGATCGCTGCTGGCGCGAATTAGCTTCATACCTTCCAAAAAATTTCCTAAATACTCCCACGCAGGTTCCATTTTTGGAAAGAATTTTCATGTTTAATATCAGCGCTTTATCTGCAAACTATCCAACGTTCCAACCTACTCCAACTTACCGGAGGTTCAACTTTTTTAGGTACGCTGGTGCATATGGCTATGCCAGACTTGAGCGAAAAGGTGAATTACCACAGGCACTGTTAAAAAGGGGACGTTTACTCGCGCACTATCCTTGATACGGCGAGACAGCGCAAATTATTCTAGTTTTGAGTGGCGCTCTATGACCTCTAGTGCCTTTTACTCCCGCTGGTCAGCAAGGTTTTTCGCTTAGGTTCCTGACTATTTTTGTAAATTTGCCCGCGTATCCAAAACTAGATTCTTCTTTTCAGAAGGAATGTCGCATTTGAAATACAGACTTTTTCAACAAGAACTTATATTTTGAGAAATAACCTTTGATTGTTCTATCATGAATGCTCAGATTAACACCTCTTTGTCAGAAGATGTCCACAAAAATGGCTTGCTCTTCGTATTTGCTGCCGGAGTTCTTTGGTCGACGGTTGGTCTTGGAATTCGCATGATTGAAGATGCTGCTGTATGGCAGATCTTGCTTTATCGTTCGATGAGTATGTCGCTGTTTCTTTATCTGGTTATCAGATTGCGATCAGGAGAGAGCCCATTTGTGCAAATACGTCGTACGGGTTTTCCTGCAGTCGTAGCAGGCCTTGCTTTGGTTGCAGCATATTCAGGTGGGATTTATGCCATCCAAAACACCTCCGTTGCGAATGCAATGCTGCTCTTTGCAACGGCACCATTCATGGCCGCAGTCTTAGGCTGGTTGATTTTAAGAGAACAGATCCGGATCGCCACTTGGATGGCTATTGTTATAGCTCTTTGCGGGATAGCCATAATGGTTTCAGACAAATCTGGCGAAGTCGCTATTTTGGGGAGCCTTGCTGCACTTGGTTCAGCCTTAGGCTTTGCGGTATTTACGGTTGCACTGCGTTGGGGACGAACCAGTGAGATGTTACCGTCAGTATTTCTTTCCGGCATATTCGCGTGCGTTATTACATTTGGAATCTGCCAGTTACTTGGATTATCGCTTGCATTAAGTGTGCGAGACGGAAGTGTCGCGATGGGAATGGGTGTGTTTCAAGTAGGATCTGGATTAATTCTTTACACTTTGGGCTCTCGAAGTTTACCCGCTGCCGAGCTCGCACTGCTATCACTTGCAGAAGTTTTGTTAGGGCCTGTTTGGGTTTGGCTATTTCTTAATGAGACTGCCAGCAAGAATACATTGATAGGAGGCGCAGTACTGCTCACTGCCATCGTTGGAAACGCAGTTTCAAGCAAGCGACGCAAGCCGCCCCTTATTACTGATCTTTAATTTTTATTTTGGCAGAACGTGAAAAAATACGAGATATTCAGGGTAGAGCCTGGAATTTCAGATCATCAGCCTTGTGATTGCGAGAGTGAATTGATCTGGCGGCTATAGGTTCACGGTACCCAACTCTATGGTCTTGCTATCTGAAGCTCATATCCTCCCAGTCATGATCGTAGCTCGGCAAGTACTTGTTGAAGATCGCGAGCTTCTGCTCTTAGGGCCGCTGGCTGTCAGCAGAGCATTTAGCACCTGCACAGGCAGCTTTAACCGATAGCGCAGCGTACCGATCATCACATGAGAGCTCCGCGGCTGCATCAGCACAAACACATGCGCATTATAAGCAGCAGCATTAATATCCCCTTTAAGAAACACTCTGTAAATGACGTTCGTAGAGTGTTGTATCAGTAGAGAATCTGTTGACTGATAATGCTCGGTCGGTGCTTCAACACTACGATCATAGCGCCGCTTACAGGCTTCTCTAGACCGCTTGGTATTCACCGCGTAAACCTCAAGTCGGTCCTTATGGCTCTCATGACGGTTGAGCTTAATGCGCCCCGACGCGAACATCTGGAGGCAGTAAACCTTATAGCTCTATAGGATCTCTTGAGAGAGTTTTGGATCAATATGCTTGCTCATTCTAAAATATCTTTCTGTTCTTAATACACAAAGAAAAACATCTCTGAAAATTTTCCAAAAGCACGGTTAAAAAAAGAGCGGTAAGGGGAATTCGTAAGACGTAACGTTTAAGTCGAAATACTTAATTCGTATTATGGAAGTTATAATAAGTAATGGTTTGGTTATTCCCAACACTCTCTCAGCTCGGACCAAGCTAAGATTTAATAACCAACCAAATCGCCGAGCTTAATGCTCCTTTCTCCGACGTGCTTTATATATCCGAGTACCTTCTTAATGTCGCTTTTACGCTTGGCAAGCCATTGCCTCATCATCAGCGTTAATGGCTGTCAGCATGAGAAGTTTTAACACTGCTCTAAGATCTGTATTTGAATCAAAATTATTTATGCCATGCAAGTGATAAGGATCCTCATTGACCTCTACCCAGTAGTTGATCCCCTTCTGGCATTAGAGCATCACAATACGAAACCCGAAGAAATCAATTTCCGTAGTCATGAGTCCACTCAACGCAGTCGAGCCAATATCTACTCCAAATTCGAATTAGCGAATTAGAGCTAATTCGCTTTCAAGTTACCAAGATCAATCTTTCTTAAGAAGGTTTCGGCAACTTGATCGACGTTGTGCATGATTTTTGCGCGGTCCATGTGCAACACGTCGCCATCGCGAAGGATCCAGTTTCCATCAACCATTACATCCGTAACGTCCGTGGGAAGAGCCGCAAAAACAAGTGATGCGTATACATCGTAGAGGGGCTTAAATCGCGGGGACGTCAGCGCCACCCGCACGATATCTGCCTTCTTCCCAACCTCCAGTGTACCAATTTGATCCGATAAGCCAAGCACACGTGCACCTTCTCGAGTTGCCATGTCAATGATGTCACGCGCCGGCATACTGGCCCTACTTTGACCCAACAGTTTTGCGAACATAGAGGCGGGGGCCATCTGTGAAAAAATGTCAAGTGTGTTACCGCTCATAGGGCCATCTGTCGCCAAACCGCAGGGTATGCCGCGCTTCCGCATAGCTTCAATCGGAGCAATCCCACGACCCGCTTTTGCATTGGATCGCGCATTATGAGCAATTCCAATGCCACGCTTTTTTAAAACGTCCATCTCATCCGTTGTTACCTCTAGGCAATGTGCCATGATCGCACCAGGTTTCAAAATGCCAGTGGCATCCGCCAGAGCAATAGGTCTGCTATCGAAATGTTCGGCGCACCACTCCACCTCGGATTTCATCTCGGCCAAATGCATTTGAATGCGGACATCCTGGTGGTCATCAGCGAAACGCGCGACTTGCTCCATGACCTTGGGTCCTGTCGAGTAAGGAGCATGAGGGGCAATAGATGCGCTCACCCGATCATGACCGGCAAACTCATCGAGCAATGCATCAACCAGATTTAAGCCTTCTTCAATGGAGTCATGATCAGGTGTTGTAAAATTGGCAAGCGATTGACCAACCACACCGCGCATACCGCACTGATCGATTACACGCCCGACCTCTTGTTCGAACCAGTACATATCTGCAACGGTCGTGACGCCACCCATGATCATCTCAAGCGCTGCAAGCTCTGAACCAGTGCGGACAACGGCGGGTGTCACAGCCTCACGCTCGAGTGGCAGTATATAGCGAAATAGCCTGTCATCGACATCTTCGCCAAGACCCCGAAAGACTGTCATAGCCATATGACAGTGCGTGTTGATCATCCCCGGCATTAAAAGATCACCGCTCGCATCAATCCGTACGCCAATGTCATTCAAGGCGTCTGGCACTGGCCCTGCACCAAGATTTTTTATCCTCTGACCGTCGATCAATATCCAGCCATTCAAATGCTCGGTCCGCTTGTCGTCCATCGTCAAAACATGAGCATTGTAAATAAGTGTTTGCATGGATTTCTATCTTCTCATATTTGTCTTTGTCGAACCTAGAAGCAATTTTCCAAAAATACAGCCCCTTGACAATTGCCTTTATAATTTGGTTGATCTTTTAATCATTTGAATTAGGTGCAGCGTGTTCGAACAAAAGCATATACCAACTGCGCAGTCGCTTATCCAATTGCAGCGTTGTCTGGTAATCACAATCTGCCTACTGCGCAAATCTTGGATATGCTCGTTCAAATGCGCGAGTCGAACGCACAGACCGCTGCCCCATCAAACTGAACCCAAAATAGGAGTCTCACCATGAAATTTTTTCTTTGTTCCGCCGTTTCGCTCAGCTTTCTCGCCTCGGCTGTAATAGCTCAAGATAGAACGCTGACCATTTCCGTCTATTCTTTTGGGAAAGACGCGATGGATGAAGCTGTCTTTTCCCCATTTGAGGAGGTCTGCGGTTGCGATGTCGTAATTGAGACTGGACGTAGCGTCGAACGCATGGCCAAGATTGAAGCAAATGCGGCCGATCCGGTCATTGATGTGGCGGTAATGTCTGCACAAGACGCACTTTCATTGGCGCGGCAGGATTTGCTTTCACCAATGGAATTCGCTAAAATTTCAAGTCATGCAGACCTTTATGAGTCCGCTCAGGATCCATTGGGTAATCAGACGGCCCTTGGATATGGTTTCTATGCGACCTCTATTGTTTACCGCTCTGATTTGGTCCAAATAGACAGTTGGGCCGACCTTCTGTCTGATGACTTGAAAGGCCGTGTAGCTTTGCCAAACATTACCGGTACACAAGGGCCGCTGACCCTCGAGATGATAAGTAAGGCTTTGGGTCACGAAGGGGCCGATTATGCTGCAACTATTGATGCAATTGGCGCGCAGGCTGATGAAATTGTGACCTTTTACAACCGCTCGTCCGAACTTGCACAGCTGATGATGCAAGAAGAAGTTATCGCAGCACCTGTTGGCCGGTTTGCCTGGAGCCGGTTTTCTGGTGCTGACCTCCCATTTGCCTGGGCAGAGCCTGCAGAGGGCCAAACCGGCGGAATGAATGTCATCGTCATGACGAAGGACAACGGCAATGAAGATCTTTCTTATCAATTCATCGACTATTGGCTGTCAACAAAGGTGCAGACGCGCGTTGCCGAGGCTGGCTTGGATAGCCCTGCCAACAGCAAGGTTATCGTCAGTGATGAAGCGGCAGCTAGATTGACCTATGGTGCTGATCTCATCAATAGTTTGAAGATGCTTGATCCGGCTGCCATTATTGACAACCGTGAAGCCTGGGTTGATCGCTGGAACGAAAAAGTAGTCAACTAAAGATGTGAGGACGGGCGCGACGACATCCGCGCCGGTTCTCACCAAAAGGGTTGAGCAATGTTTCAAAACAGGAAAGAGGGTCTTGCGCTGGCTTTACCCGCTGCAATTTTCACGGCATTGCTGTTCTTGTTGCCGGTCGGTATGTTATTGTCGGAGGGTTTCAAGGTCGATGGGCTTTGGTCGATGCAAGGATATATCGATTTTGCAACCAAACCTCTTAATCAAACCGTCTTTCTGCGTACCCTTAAATTGGGTTTCCTAGTTGTCTTGGTCAGTGCGATCATCGGCTATGCATGTGCATTCTGCATTGTGAACCTCGAAGGGAGACATCGTGGTCGGGTCTTTGGTCTTATCGTCCTACCCCTTATGATCTCACCGGTTGCGCGGACCTACGCATGGATTGTCATTCTGGGTCGCACAGGTATCGTAAATGATACTATCACTGGTCTGGGTCTGAGCGAAACACCTATTCGCATACTTTTTACCGAAACCGCAGTGTTCATCGGGCTTTTGCAGTTATTTCTGCCGCTGATGATCATTTCACTTGTCAGCGCGATGGAGAACCTGCCAAACGATGTCATTCCAGCCGCGCGTGTGCTTGGTGCCAGCTGGTTCAAGGTTTTCACAAAAATCATTTTGCCGCTGACCAAGGATGGTTTAGTGATTGGTGGAACGCTAGTGTTCACCGGATCACTGACAGCATACATTACACCGGCTATTCTTGGTGGCTCAAAAGTGTTGATGTTGGAAACACTCCTTTATCAGCGGGTTAACGTGGCGAATGATTTCGTCTCGGCGGGAATTATAGCAACCATACTCATAATTATGAGCTTTGGCGCAAACGTACTGCTCAAGCGCATTGCAACTGCGAGGGACTGAAATGAACATAAAGTTCGCCTCGCGCCTGATCATCAGCCTCACACTGACCTTCCTGATTGGACCATTCCTGATCATTATTCTGGCAGGACTGTCTGCAGGTGACTTTATGACTTTCCCACCGGATGGGATGTCGTTAAAATGGTACATAAAGGTATTCACAGTCGAGAGTTTCCGCGAAAGCTTCTGGCTTTCCATGCTTCTTGCAGTTTTCGGAACGATTTGTGCATTGATACTTGGTATTCCCGCAGCATACGCCATCAGCCGCTACGACCTGCCCTATAGCGAAACGATAAAGACAATCGTTGCTGCACCGATCATCGTGCCGGGCATCATCGTTGGCCTCGCCTTACTGCGTTATCTCGTTGTGCCTCTGAATTTCACCGTAACATTAGCCTTGTTCATGGCGCATACGGCACTGGTACTACCTTATGCGGTACGCGTCGTGTCTTCGAGCCTGAATAATCTTCGGGGCGACATGGAAGAGGCGGCGGTCTTGTTAGGCTGTGGCCGCGTTGGAGCATTCATGCGCATTGTACTGCCCAACATCCGTAGCGGAGTGCTCGCCGCGTTCATCCTGGGGTTTGTGACCAGCTTCAATCAGGTACCCGTGTCCCTTTTTCTATCCGGTCCGGGCGTACGGACACTTCCGATCGACATGCTGGGATATATGGAAATTACCTACGATCCATCGGTTGCCGCGCTCTCAGCGCTTTTGGCCTTCCTCTCTGTCGCGATCGTCTTCGTTGCCGAAAAATTCTTAGGGTTTTCCCGTTATGTCTGATAACTTTGTCTCTCTCCAAAAATTATCTCTGGCCTACGGGCAAACGCTTGTTGTTCCCCATCTTGATCTTGATATCCGCAAAGGGGAATTGATTGCCCTTTTGGGCCCCTCTGGCTGCGGCAAGACCACCACTATGCGTGCAATAGCGGGGCTAATGGCACCACAATCCGGGCATATTCTGATCGACGCTCAGGACGTCACACGCATTCCCGCTAATAAGCGTGGAATTGGCTTGGTCTTCCAGTCCTATGCACTTTTTCCTCATCTTTCAGCATTTGAAAACGTCGCTTTTGGATTAAGGCTAAAAAAGTTGACGAACTCTGATATTACAAAACGGGTAGATCGGTGGTTGGAGACCGTAGGGTTAGCTCATTTAGCAAAACGCAAGCCCGACGACATGTCTGGGGGCCAGCAGCAGCGACTTGCTCTTGCGCGATCACTGGTTTTGGAACCCAAAGTATTGCTGCTTGACGAACCTCTCTCAAATCTTGATGCACGTTTGCGGCTGGATATGCGTCTCGAATTGCAGCGCGTCCAGCTTGAGACAGGTATTACGATGGTGTTTGTCACGCATGATCAAGCCGAGGCCCTGGCGCTTGCCAACAGAATAGTTTTGATGAAGGACGGAAAAATCGAACAACTTGGCGCACCAGATGAGCTTTACAATGCGCCCCAAACTAGGTTTGCGGCAGACTTTCTGGGCTTTCAAAACATCTTTGAAGTCGAAGATCAGACTATCGTTGGTAAAGGGAATGCGCTGCCGCTTTCGTTCCAGACCAAAGCGCGTTATCTCGCATGGAGGCCAGGAGCGGTCACACTCGAGAAGGGCAAATACGAAGGCAAAATCAAAAGTGTTTCATTTGCAGGAGAGCAACGTGAATTCGTCATCGAAGCCCCAATTGGTCAGATAAAGGCTACGACACCCGCTGCAAACTTACCACGCCAGATTGGAGAAATCATCCGATTTGACCTACCATCAGAGGGTGTTTGCGAGCTAAGAGAGTAGATTCGGCGCGTTTCTCAAAAATAAAAGCGGCCATTAGTAACATATGCGCCGTACGCCATTATGGGCTCTTAGCTGCCGTTAACCATAATCTAAATGAATGTCTGCTTCGCGTGAAAATCACTATACGCTCGGCAAATATGAACACGTAAAACCTAACTAGCCTCTAGCATTTCCCACGTGAAGTTTTTTTATGGCCTACGTCTGGTTCGGTGGATACATGTCTAAAGTGCTTGCACTGTCCCAATGTCTCTGCGTCTCACGAGACACGAACAGATCATGAACTATGGCAATAAAGCCCCTATTATCAGAGACAGTGCGAGCATTTTGCATCTTATGTCAGGTATTTTCGTCTCGCCTTGTCCATAAAGCTGAGTGTTTTTGAGCATCCATGATGTTACAATAAAAATAGACTACCAGACAGGACGCCAACGATCTTAGTGACCACCTCCTGCGCCATTGCATGAAGGAAAAGCGGAGAAACATGAGCTGTCATGAGTGGCGATCTTGAGACACGAACCCAACAAAGTCGTCTCAAACCACGCCCTGGATGTTATGAGGAGCACATGGAAAAGGTGTGGTAGATGGAAAAGCTTCTTTTACGGCCGTTCCCCGACTACTACTGGACTATTAATCTGTATCGTCACGTTGGGACGATGCAATCAAGGATCATTCGATGCTTTGATCAATCGTGGCTGATAACTTATCGACGACAAAATCTAGTTCATTTTCTGAAATCGTAAATGGTGGAGCGAGTAAAACATGATCGCCCAACTTGCCATCAATCGTTCCTGACATTGGGTAACATAACAGACCGTTTTCTTGGGCAGATTTCTTTATCTTTGCAGCAAGTTTGAGCTCTGGATCAAACGCCGCCTTATTATCTCGATCATGGACCAACTCCACAGCTCTAAAGAGCCCTCTACCACGTATGTCTCCTATATGCGGATGTTGATTGAATTTTTTCTTTAAAAGATCTTCTAAAACTTTGCCTTTGGGAGTTACCTTGGAAAGAACACTTTGGTCCAGCAAGACGTCCAGGACAGCATTTGCGGCCGCTGCAGCCATCGGGTGACCAAGATATGTGTGACCATGCTGAAAGAAGCCAGAGCCATTTTCAATAGCTGAATATATTTCTGATGTGCACAACATCGCTCCAATCGGCTGATATCCGGCGCCAAGGCCCTTAGCAATACATAATATGTCAGGTTTGATTTTGTCGTGCTCACAAGCGTAAAGATATCCAGTCCTGCCCATTCCACACATGACTTCGTCAAGAATTAATAAGACGCCATACTCGTCACAAATTTCTCTGATCCGACGAAAATAGCCATCAACTGCGGTGACCGCTCCAGCCGTAGCTCCAACAACTGGTTCTGCGATAAATGCCATTATGCTGTTAGGCCCAAGTTCTAGCAATTTTTGTTCTAGTTGGTTTGCAACGCGTTGGCCGTATTCGAAATCATCTTCAGTTTCATTTTTACCTCTGTAGGCAAAACACGGAGCAATATGATGCGTATCAATTAATAGTGGTGAAAATTGACGTCGACGCCATTCATTGCCTCCAGCAGCCAGAGCACCAAGCGTATTGCCGTGATAGCTTTGCTTTCTTGCAATAATTGCCTTCCTGTTAGGTTCACCCTTCTCCACATAATACTGCCGAGCAAGCTTTAACGAAGCTTCAACCGCTTCAGAACCGCCGGAAACCAAATAAACCCTATCGATTCCTTCTGGAGCTTTAAAACATAATCGCTCAGCAAGTTTTTCAGCCTGTTCTGAAGTGAAGAAAGAAGTGTGAGCATAAGTTAGCTCGTCTAGCTGTCGGTGCAGAGCTTGAATAACTGTTTGATGCGCATGACCTAAACACGAAACGGCAGCACCGCCAGAGGCATCTAAATAGGCTTTACCAGAACTGTCATAAATATAGCATCCCTTAGCTTTCACGGCCGTTGGCAGGACTGATTTCATGTTTCTTGGAAAGATGTGTGACATTTCCTTCACCGTTGATAGGAGTTCATTTCATTCTTGTACCATTAGGGTCATACAACGGCCCAATGGTAATTTCGGCATCATAAAGTGTTCGCGCAATATCTATCTGCACCTGCGTTCCCGTTTCCATTGCAGTGTTCACATGGCCTAATGCGACTGGTTTTCCAACACGAAATCCATACGCACAGGACGAGGTTTGCCCGATAATTTCCCCATTCAAATATATTGGTTCATGGCCCAAGGGAACGGCCATTTCATCCATAAACTTGATTGAAACAATTTTGGATAATCCACCATTTTTCTTACGTCCCATTAATGCTTCGTGCCCAACAAATCCGCCAGATTCTCGTACTGCGAACATCAAGCTGGCCTCAACCGGGCTGATGTCCCCATCTAATTCGTATCTCATCGCACAGAAACCTTTTTCAATGCGCATAGAGGTTTGAGCATAAAGGCCAGCGGGTGTCGCGCCTGCTGTAACTAAGGCGTCAAATATTAGTTTGGCATCTTCTCCAAGGCAAGCGATTTCCCAACCATACTCACCGACATAGGACATGCGCGCGGCGCGCACTTGCTTGCCCGCGATATACGCACATCCAGCTTTGAAATATTCTAAATCGATTAATTCAATAGCGCCACATTCTGTTACAATACGAGCCGCATCTGGACCCATAAGCGATAGGATCGCATATTTTTCCGTGCTGTCCTCTAGTGTAACATCAAACCCACTGGATGCTCGAGTAAACCAACAAAAATCGCGCTTAATCGCGTCTGTGCCAACGAATAGACGATAATGATTCGGCGCGATCCGTTGCGCTGTTATATCACTTTCAAAGGTTCCACGATCGTTTAAGACAGCTGTGTAGATCACAGAACCTGGTTTTTGGGCCATATACCCTGCGCAGGTTTTCATCAAGAAAGACTCGGCATCGGGACCCTTTACCTCGATCTTGC
>CAJXHI010000038.1 GCA_913051655.1 uncultured Alphaproteobacteria bacterium | reverse complement strand
ATTTAATACTATTACGGAAACAAGGCCAATTAAAAAAAAAGAAACGCTAACCAGCGAATTAAAATGCACAGTTTTGTACATCTGGATTATCGCCAAAAGGAGTTAGTCTGATGAAATATGTTTCTTTCAAACAACTGCAAGAAAAGCTTGGTAATAGATCCAGGTCTACTATCTATGTCGATCTAGAAAAAGGCCGCCTTCCCAAGCCTTTGAAGCTTGGGCGAAGCCTATACTGGGAGAGTGATGCGCTTGATCAGTACCTAACTGCATTGCAGGAAGATCAAAATGCTTGAGCCTCATAAAATAGCCCCCCCACCCCGGGGGGTTAAGCACAGCGTACCTAGCCCAGGAAATGACACACGCAGAGAAACCTCTGATTTCTATAGTCGAGTGATTGCCGTTCTGGCACCACGCTGGAGGGTTGTTACTTGCAGAAATGATATTCAGTGGATCTTGCAGAAGCGAACCGCAGAACCTTTGCATGAAGGGATCTGGCGCGGTCAGAGCTACTGCACCAGCCGAGACGCACTTCTTGAAGCCTGTGCAAGCCGAGAATTGCTCTTTGATCGAAAAGCGCGCGCATTATTACATGCCTTGCCTGATCTGATCAGCCAGAACTCAAAATAGAAAACCCATGGCGCACAAGCCATGGGCTATCTGGGTTCGTAATTTGGTGATTACTGTTCTCTTATAGCATTTTGGCTCAGGCGTCGCAACTTGAGGCGGGTATATGTCTGAAAAAATTTTATGTCCAAACCAAGAAGACATCAAAAAGTTTTTTGATTTGATAACTCAGCAATGGCGCAGCCATGGCGCTGAAAATTGCTTGTTTGAAGTCCGGTGCCTCGGTGAAAATAAAAATCCACTAATTCAGAAATTTTCCTACAACAAAATCCCAAATGCTGTTGAATTTGCAAAAGCTAAGAATGACCAAAAGTACAATGTTTATGCGACAATCAATCCAATTAATCCTAATGTTGAAACGAACGCCCGAGACGAAGACGTAAGTCTAGCTTTTTTAAGTTTTGCAGATGCCGATGATTTAATCGGTGTGGACGCACTTAAAAAATTCTGTGACATTCACAAACCCGAGTTCACAGTAATTACTGGCAGAACTCCTCACTTAAGGTTTCACGGATATTGGCGTTTACTTAAGCCTTGTTCAAACATGGCGTTTTGGCGCGAAACTCAAGAGCAGATCGCTTTGAATTTCCAAACTGATACCGTTGTGAAAAATCCATCTCGGATCATGCGTGTCTCTGGCACAGTAAGCTATCCGAACTGCAAGAAGCGCGCGCAGGGCTACATCGATGAATTGGTTGTACTGAAAATAAGTTCCAACCCCCACCCATTCGCAGATATCTCAAGTTGGTCCAATGTGTTACCAAAACCGGCGCCCAGCGAGACGTTTGATATCGACCTAGGCAAAAACAGCCTTGATCTTAACGCTTTAAAGGAAGCGATTTTGAGTGGGCAAAACTGGCATGACAACATGCTCAGGCTCGTCGGTAGGTTGGTGGCCGATGGATCGTCAAAAGAAGAAATTTTAGATCGCTCAGCAGAGTTCACCCTCGCTGGATATACAGAGCAGCAAACACGCAGTGAGCTTGTTCCGATGATCGATAGCGCGCTCGCGAAAGGGTTTGATAAAAAGCTTACTAAGCACAAAAACCGAGATTTAGGCCAAAGCTTAAAGGGTATTGCTAACGCGCAAAACATTTATGAACTTTTAATTGAAAGCGGATGGTACAAGGCTCTTGCTTACGACGAGTTCGCCCAACGCAAACTCCTTATAAAAAAACCGCCTGATCAAACGGGCAACCCTGCTCATTTCAAAGAACGTGAATTGCAGGATCACGATTACACTAAGATCGTTCGCTGGATTAACCGCAATGGCTTTCCTCGCGTGAGCAAACATGTCGTAGTAGATTTTGTGAATGAATTGTGCAGGGAACAAATAATCGCGCCAGTGCGGCATTTTTTGGAAGATTTAAAATTTGATCCCAGCAAAGACAGGCCGCAACTCAGCAATTGGATGGTCAATTACATGGGCGTAAATCCGGAAAATGAAGAAGAGCAGAAATATATTGAAGCAGTCTCCCGGCTTTCACTTATTCAAGCAGTTGCACGTATATTTCAACCTGGATGTAAGGCTGACAGCGTGCCCGTTCTAGAAGGTGAGCAAGGCCTTGGAAAATCAACAGCCATTAGGGTCTTGCATGACCATAAGTTTTTCGGAGATGCATTACCTCCAATGGGGACTAAAGATGCATCAGATTATGTCCGCGGAAAATGGGGAATTGAGCTGTCTGAACTTGCATTTCAGAGGAAAGCGGATGAGGAGGCTCAAAAAGCATTTATCTCACGACAGGAGGAACGGTTCCGACCGGCGTATGGTCGAGAAGAAATTCGATACCCTCGACAATGCGTTTTTTGGGGCACTACTAACCGGTCTGACTATCTTACTGATGACAGTGGAAATCGGCGATTTTTGCCAGTCAAAACCGAAATAATTGACATAGCAGCACTCCGACAAAATAGAGACAAATTGTGGGCAGAGGCAGTTTATTTTTATAAGCAAGGGGAGCGGTGGTGGCTTGACGGTGTTTTACTCAAGTATGCTCAAGAGCAAACTAAACGACGCTTGGAAAGTGACCCCTGGATGGAGCAGATTTTATTGAAAACATTAGATAGGAGCGAAATAACTATAATGGAGGCTTTTGAGTTGTGTTTTCCTCAAAGAAATATCGATCAAATCTCAAATAAAGATAGCCGGCGCATGTCTACATGCCTACAAAAAACTGTATGGAGTAACGCCGGGCGATACACCGGTGGTCCAAAACGCAACCAGTTAAAATTTGTGCGCATGACCGACCAGTTAATAACAGCGAAATAACATTAATTTCCAATGCGCATGTGCGTATGAGTTTTCATAGGAAACATAAAAGGGTCTATACGTTATTGTTACTAAGTGGTTATTTTAAGTATAATGTTACAGCCGTTTGATGTTATGCGCATATTTATGAAAAATATAATTATATAGAATATTGATGCGCATCATGGGCATATTTTATACTGTCTTATTTTTGGCAAAGTCAGAGACAAAAATTGAGAAGCTTTATGCCTTCAGTTTAAATGGAAAGCGACGCCAAAGTGGCATTGAAGGATGTGGATGTCGCTCGGCTAATTGCCCGAACAATGAACTAGGCGTTAGCTGGCTTGTACGCACCCGCAATTGATCTCGCGGCCTCCCAAACGGGATCACCATCAATTAGTTCAATATAAATCGCATCGGTTATTGAGCCAGATGCCCTGACCGTTGCCATCGCACCCATCATCATTTCATGACTTGGTAAGTTCATATCTACAACAACATCATATGGACCCCGCGCAAAGCTAACCGTATTTACGGTACCACCGGCAGCCTCGACTACACCTTTTACGGCAGCCATGCGGTCGGAGCCGCCCAGTATGCCTTTGAGGCTTTCTGCGGTGTAATTACCTAAAAATAAGCATCTAACAGACATCTTTGTTTCCTTCGTTTTTAACAATCGCAAGGAAGCAAAATAACGCAAGATTGTCAAGTATTACGCACCGAAGCGCGTAAAGCTCGCCACAATTTAGATGTCGACGCACTGATTGCTGTGCCCGTGATTTAGTTCCTGCTCGAGGGAACAGCGGCATGCTTGAACCGCTTTACTCTTTATCGGACTTTAACTCCGTTTGAACTTCATCTTCAGTTTTGTAGGTTCAGCAGGGGTCGCCGTTCAAATGGTAAGCAAAACAACATTGAGAAAATCACCAAATGATAGATGGCGAAAAGGTTTGCGCCTTAATTTGAAATGGAAAGTGATGCCAGAGCGGCCTCGAAAGGTGTTGGTGTGGCTGGGCGTAACGCCCATACCATTAATTAAGTCAAACGATTTTCATAGCTTGCGCCATCTTTTGTGTGTCGTCAAATATGAAAAATTCCGAATACTTCTCGTTCTTAATGACCGCATAGTGGCAGCTTAAAGCCTCCAAATTATCACCAGTCATTTTTAAAATAGTGAAAACATTACCGCTGTCTTCATACATATTCATTATTTCTAGATTAAAATTAGGAAACAGCGAATGCATTTTTGATAGCTGTCCTTCGGCCCAAGCTGCAAAGCCTGTATAACTTCCAGAAACGGGCATAGTCCCGCCCATTTTTACAACCATATCTTCAGCACATAAAGAGGCTAATGTGGCCATATCTCCTGCTGCAAAAGCTTCATAACTTTTTAGTACAACTTCTTTAGGCGTCATTTTGTTCCTCCTCTTCCAATATTGATAGCAGACCAGATAGAAAATATGTGTGTCAATTATTACGCGACGACACGTAAGTAATATGACACGCCGCGAAAATGTTCGCGCTTTCATTGAGGTGTACTGCGAAATCCCAGAATGCTTGCAGGTTGGGCAGATTGATGCCTCAGCCGAATGAGGCCATGTTTTTGGCTAATTCCTGCGCGGATCGTACATTCTAGTTTGACTGGTAAATACTTGTTGTTTTAGTGGGTATAGTCTCTGCAATCTCATCAGGAATAAAAAAGTCTCGCAGAAGTTTCTTGGTTGAAGTGGAATAACGACTAAAGTCATTTTGACCTAAATCTCTGAGTAAAACCTCGTCAATAAAGAAATTACCCGTACATTCGTTGGGGTCTTTTGATAATATTTCGTAGGCAGCATCAGCCATTATCTCCGGACTACGACTTTTTTGTGCGATTTCTTCCCCTCCAAGTATATTTCTTACCGCCGCGGTGTCTATAGCAGTGAGGGGCCATAAGGAGTTTACCCCAATTGAAAATTTTTCTAATTCTTTCGCGTGCCCGAGGGTAAGCATACTCATACCCATTTTTGAGATTGTGTATGCCACATGTGGACCAAACCATTTTGCATTCAGATCCAAAGGAGGTGATAGCGTTAATATGTGAGCATGTTCGCTTTTCTTTAGATAAGGTAGGCAGGTTTTTGTCATTAAAAACGTGCCTCTCGTATTGATATCTTGCATCAGATCATATTTTTTCATATCCAAATCTGCAGTTGCAATTGGCGAGATCGCACTGGCGTTATTTATACATATATCAATGCCCCCAAATTTTTGTACCGAACGATCTAATGCTTTAGAGACTTGCTCTTCAAAGCGAATATCACACTGAATTGGAAGGCATTTAGCTCCCAATTCCTCAATTTCTTTGGCAGCAGTGTATATAGTACCAGGAAGTTTTGGATGGGGACTTACAGTTTTCGCTGCAATCACTATGTTTGCGCCGTTTTGCGCAAGTTTTTTTACTATAGCCAAACCAATGCCTCTGCTACCCCCAGAAACTAGGACAGTTTTACCTGTAAATTGCATTTGGAGTTTCTCCACCGATTTATTAGGGTTTTTCAAACAGTACCGTGCCCATCGCGCTGCCAACCACCTCGCTACTTGCCATTTGCGCACCAGCCTCTCGCAACCTTCCAAGTGCAGACATGGCTGTTGCTTCATCGGGCCAAACAGTCATCGTACGCGCCTCTTGATCGCCTGTTTTCACACCGTAAAAAGCCGTTGCACCAGCTTGTTGCATTTGAGGCCACATTGCATTCGCAGTTTCCACACCATCTTCTGGGTTTTCCATACTCCAATCAGTAAAAGTAACAAACATTTGCTTCTCCTTTTTTATATTATGATGATATCAAATAAATTTTATGCAGTGGAAAGATCGTTACGTCCTTCAAGGTTCATAAAATATTTATTATAAAAGTCTTGGGTCGGTAAATAACCGATTTAAGTTAGAATGGGGGAATACTTAGGCATTTTTTTATTTATTCTTAGCTGCAAAAGCCAGCAATGAGTACAGCTGAGAAGGTGCGAGTTTTCTTAAATAAGATGGCGAGATCGCCGGACAGCTCGGAACCATGTATGCGGCGCGCTATGCAGGATTTTTTTTTGTAGGCAACCCCAATTTAATGTCCATATTCTGGTCAATAGCGATTGGCAGCATCGGTAACCACTTCTTGCACAACTTCAAGTCTGGAGCCTCAACTCAAGACTGCTCAATTGGCTTCGATCGAAGCATCCTAACGGTCTCGCGTTGGGCCCGGCGGCAAGTAACCGGTGGCAACCCACGAGCGATAAGCGAAAGGTCCTCCAAGACGTGCGACCCGATTGCCTGCAATGCTGAGTTCAAAGCCCCGGCACGGTGAGCAGAAAATAATATGCCGGGCGTTTTTCGAATGGAATCGTCTTTAGGTACAGGCTCCTGAGGAAAGACATCGGTCGCGACACGGAGCCTTCCACTGGCCGCTTCCGATGAAATTGCATTGAAATCGGCCAGTGCAGCGCGGCTGAGCAGTATGAGGGCAGCGTTGTCGCGGACTTGGGCCAAAGTTTTCTTGTCAAGCAGATGCTTATTATCAGCCGTGACCGAGGCGACAACGAAAATGAAATCGCTTTGCGAAAGAACGGTGTCGAGGGTGGCGGGTTCAACACCCTGACGACCTAAGTAGCCTTCTGACAGCCAAGGATCATAGACACGAACCCGAGCCTTAAATGCGCAGAGCAACCGGTAAAGCTCTCTACCCAGATCGCCAAAGCCGATAAAGCCAATATCGCTTCCGCTAAGCAATATTGCTTTCGCGTTGCCATCAAGGCCGTACTTCTCCTGTCCCTTGACGAAATCGGCATGCGCCCCGTGAATATTGCGCGCCAGCGAGAGCGCCATGCCGAGGCCGATCTCAGCAACTGGAAGTGCGAAGACCGAGGCTGGGGTCAGAACGTGTATGCCGCGGGCAAAGCAGGTCTCATAGTCAATGTTATGCAGAAAATTCGTCTCGACATTGAAAATTGCCTTCAGGTTTTTGGCCTTGCTCAGGCTCGTAGTACTAACTGGTTGCTGGCTAATCAGTATTTCTGCGACCGGCAGATATTCTTCGTAAGCTTTTGTGCGATTGAAGGAATTTACTTCAATGACGTCGTGTTTATCGAAAAAGGCCGTGCGGTCGGCCTCTGAAAATATCTCATTGGTTGTGCGTGGCTCAGGATCGAACAAGATGCGCATGCTGCCTCTCAAAAAACTATTTACATCATAAAACGTTTTTTCTAACGTTGTGGCAAGATGAAGGAGGTGCAGTGGCGCTTAAAAATATTACGCGGCAGGCCTAACGTCGATCCGGCAAATTGCAGAGTTGGAACGGGCGCAGCTTCGGAACAAGATAGGATGCAATTCTCCACTGCGTAATGTTCTCTAGTTGCACTGCAAACTAGAAGCAACAGATCCGTTCGTAATGAAACGATGACCAAGGCATCGAGCGGGGACGTGCAGACTCTCGGAAATGGGTGCACGAGAGACTCGCCTTGAATAAAGCAAGCATTAGCAATCTGGAGGAACTCAAATGCTTAAGAAACTTACAGCAACCACCGTTGCAGCCTTCATGGCTCTGCCGGTACAGGCAGAGACCTATGGCGTTTTGATGAAAACACTTTCGAACCCTTTCTGGGGTGCTATGGAACTCGGGGTGCGAGAAGGCGCCGAGGCAGCCGGCGTTGAATACTACCTGCAGGCCGTGGAAAGTGACCAGGCCGCCGAACCACAGCTTAACGTTTGCAATACGATGCTGGAGCGTCAGCCCGACGCAATGATCACGGCAGCGATCAACTCCACCATCCTTTTACCCTGCCTGAAGCGCGCCAACGACATGGGCATCCCGGTCGTTGATCTGGACGGCAACCTAGACCATAAGATTGCGGCGGATGCGGGGGTCGAGATAGCCTTTTCAATCGGCTCAGACAACGTCGCGGCGGGCGGTCAGGGCGCGGAATGGCTGGTGAGCCAGTTGGGCGCCGGTGCCTCAGGTCCGGTTCTGGTGATCGAGGGGCTTTCGGGCAACATCACCGGTCAGAAACGTGCAAATGGCTTCGCTGATAAGCTAGCTGAACTGGCTCCTGGCCTTAAAGTAGTGGCCTCGCTACCAGGTGACTGGGATCGTGGCAAGGCAGCCAATATCACCAACGATATACTGACCTCAAACCCCGACCTCCTCGCGATCTTTGCCGCCAACGACGGGATGGCGCTTGGCGCGGTTGAAACAGTCTATGCGGCGGGCAAGAGCGATCAGGTTATTGTGATTGGGGTCGATGGCAACTCTGACGCCGTAAAGTCGATAAAAGCGGGACGTCTCAACGCATCAGTGGCGCAGCTTCCCTACCTCGTGGGTAAGCAAGCGGTCGAATTCGTAAAAGCTGGTGGCGCTACCGCCGATTGGGTTTATGTGCCCACAATGGTTCTGACCAAGGGCATACTCGACGCGGGGACCGACCCGATGCTTAAGTTCGTCAAGTAAAAAAATGGCGGGCCGGCTTCGGCTGGCTTGCCGCACGCACGAGCGCGGTCCTATATGCTGAAACTTCTTGAACGAACACACGTTCGGCCAGAATCTCTTGCCGTACTGCTGGCACTGGTAGTAGTAATGGCGATACTGTCGCCGGTGACTAGCAGCGGCATTCGGGTATTCCTGACAGCAAACAATTTTTTCAACATAATATTGGCTTCGGCCACGTTTGGAATACTTGCAATTGGCGCAACCTATGTTATCAGCGCGGCGGGTATCGACCTATCACTTGGCTCGGTTCTGGGGCTCGCCTCGGTCGCGGGCGCCGCACTTGTCGTGACTTTAGAGTGGCCGTGGTACTTCGCAATAATTGGCGCACTTGGCGCGGGCGCAGCGGCCGGCGCGGTCAACGGATTGATTATCACACGCGGTCATGTGCCTGCCTTTATCGTGACGCTTGGTATGCTTGGGATCGCGCGGGGGCTGGCACTGATCATTTCAAACGGACGCGGTATCTATGGCCTGCCAGATGAGATACTGTTTCTTGGTCAGGCACGGCCTTGGGGTGTGCCGACACCCGTTTTTATCTTGATCGGGGTTGCGCTGGTGGCGCACTATATTCTGGCGCATACGCCCTTCGGCCACCACACACTGGCCCTAGGTGACAACGAGAACTCCGCGCGAGCGACGGGGATAAACGTCCGCCGCCAGCGGATGGTGCTTTATACGATCTCCGGTCTCATGGCTGGGATCGCAGGGCTAGTCTTCACCGCTCGGGTAAACACCGGCGATCCGACGGCTGGACTAAATTATGAGCTCCTCGCGATCACCGCAGCTATAATCGGAGGGACAAACCTTTTTGGAGGGCGCGGGAGCATTCTAGGCACGATGATCGGAGCGCTGATCATGGGCGTTTTGCAAAACGGTCTGAACCTGATGGCGGTCCAGGCTTATTATCAACAGATGGCCATCGGCGCCGTCCTGATTGCAGCGGTCTGGCTTGATCAGATCCGAACGCGAGGGAGGTCGCTGCAATGAGCATCATTGAACTTTCAGGCGTAGAGAAAAGCTTTGGCGCGGTGCAGGTGCTGCATGGGGTTGATCTGACGGTGGAAGCGGGCGAGGTTGTCGGCCTTGTCGGTGACAACGGCGCCGGGAAATCGACGCTGATGAAGTCGATCACCGGGGTTTATACCACTGACAAAGGGCGCGTCATGTTTGACGGCCAGGATGTCACACAGCTTGAACCAGGCGCACGGCGCAAGATGGGGATCGAGATGATCTACCAAGACCTCGCTCTTGCCCCTCAGCAGGATGTGGCCAACAACATCTTTTTGGGCCGTGAGCCGGTAAAGCGACTTTTCGGACTTCTGCCCGCCTTCGTCGATAAGCCGCGGATCGATGATCAAGCCCAGGGAATGCTCGATAGGCTCGGAGTACATGTGCCTTCGATTCATATTCCCGTCGGCATGCTTTCCGGGGGCCAGCAGCAGACCATCGCTATTGCCCGGGCACTAACCTTTCAGCCGAAGCTCGTCATAATGGACGAACCGACGGCAGCGCTTGCAGTGCGCGAGGTTGAGAGCGTGCTGCAATTGATTGCACAAATGAAATCGGATGGCATCGCCACGATTCTGATAAGCCATCGCCTAAACGACGTTTTCGCAGCCTGTGGTAGGATCGTCGTGTTGCGTCGTGGCAACGTAATCGCAGACCTTAGGCGCGATGAAACCGACATGGCCGAAGTCGTGTCCTACATCGTTGGCGCGCACTGATAGAAAGGGAGATCGTAGATGCCACGCCTTGGACTTCATGGCCTTGCCTTCACACCCCTTTGGGACCCGACTGAGGCCGATAGCCTGTTGCCAGCGATCCTGAAGCACGGAGTCACCGTAATCGAGACCCCGCTTCTCGATCCCAAGAACTACGACAGCAAGGGAACCCGGGCCGTGGCGGAAAAATATGGAGTGGAGATTGTCTGTTCGCTCGGTCTGCCAAATGACATCGATGTTGCGACCCAGATGGAGGAGGCCATTGACTTCCTGGCTGTTTCGCTCAACGCAGCGCGCAATGCAGGCGCTGCTTGCCTTTCAGGCGTCACCTACGGCAGCATAGGCAAAACCTCTGGCGCACCAGTCACGCAATCCGAACTTGACGTTACTGCACGACTGCTGGAGCGCGTTGCAAAAATTGCGCGCAGTTTGAACCTAAAACTTGGAATCGAGCCCTGCAACCGGTATGAAACTCACCTCCTAAATACAGCCAGACAAAGCGCCCAGATTATCGAACGGGTTGGGTTAGATAACATCTTCATTCACCTCGACACATATCACATGAATATCGAAGAGATTAGCATGTCTGCGGCTTTTGCTGATGCAGGCGAACATCTTGGATATGTTCACCTGTCTGAGTCAAACCGTGGAGTGCCTGGTCGCGGAACGATGGACTGGAAAGATACGTTCAACGGGCTTAAGGCGGTTGCTTACGACGGTACAATGACCCTCGAAAGTTTTGTCTACCTCGCCCCGGAAATCGCATCAGGGCTCGCGGTATGGCGCCCCGTCGCCGAACACGCAAAAGACGTCGTAGGGATCGGGCTGCCGTTCCTGTCCGAAAAAGCACGGGCAGCGGGTCTGGAACTTTGGTGACGGACCGTCGTCAATTCGTCACCTTTGAAGCACTTGCAGAAGTCGTCGAAACCCGTGGCATGTTTCAGCGCAGCGTTTCTGCAATCGCTGGGCCGCCCGGTTCCGGGAAATCCACGCTTGCTAAGAGGCTGGCCGAGGCGCTCAACACCCGCGATGCACAAAGTGCCGCTATTTTTCCGATGGATGGCTATCATTTTGATGACAGCATACTCAAAGAGCGCGGTTGGCGGGCCAGAAAAGGAGCGCCGCATACATTCGACGTTGCGAGTTTTACGCAGATGCTTGCCCGCCTACGTCGCAACGAAGAGGATGAAATCGCGGTGCCGGTCTTCGACCGGAACATTGAGATTGCGCGCAACAGTGCCAGAATTATTGCGCGGTCGGTGCGACATTTGATTGTGGAAGGAAACTATCTGCTTTTGAATGCAGCGCCTTGGAACGCATTAGGTTCCCTGTTTGATACTACCGTCTTCCTAAACGTGCCGATGGAAACGCTGCAAGAACGTCTTGCAGCACGCTGGAAAGACCTTAACCAAGAAGACCGCTCAATCAAATTGGAAGAAAACGACTTGCCAAACGCTAGACTAGTTTGCTCTGAAAGCCGAAGCCCTGAGTTCATAGTCGGTACAAAGACAACCGTTTGAAGTTCATTCTTCCAGCTATTTTTTTCTCGCCTTAAGTGCCGACTGTTCCCAGTCGGTTTCACCTGTAAGCTACTTCTTTCTGATTTCAGTTTTGGAAATTTTGAAAGTGGTTTTAGTCTCGATATAAAATTTTTCCAGACCGCCAAGCGATCCAATTATCTGTCCAGCCGTTTGGTGATTTTCCATTGTTATGAAGAGTGGGGTTTGTAAGAATGTTTAAAAAGAAAGGAAACGGTATGCCCTATGTCAGAATCAATATGGTGGACTTTAAAAGCAATGAAGATATGCTCAAAGATATGGATACACTACAAAGTAATATGAAGTCCCTATTTCCAGAAATACGCTTATTTATTTCGATGGAAGCATCTGAAACATCAAATGTTGGAATTGCTGTTTATGATGACAAAGAGGCAGCGGACCGAGCCGTTGAGAAACGCAACAAGCACATGGCAGGAGAAGGGTTCTCAGATAACTTTTCGCATGAGGGAAAGGTTATAGCTTTTTACGCTGAAAATGAAAAAATTGAGAATTTAGTAAGAGTGTGTCATCATTTACCGCCCCTATTACCCAGCGCAAAGTAAGCACTCGCTAAACCAGATAGCGCCAGATACTGGGCTATCAAAATACCATCAGCGTCACAGACCCGTGTAGGATCGTTTATCGCTGCAGCCGTACAATTTATCATCATGCCCTGTGCAGCCCAACACATTCGACGACGACTTTTTTGATAGGCTCCCTTGTCAGGTATCGTTTAGTTCATTCTAAAGCTCGTAAAAACTCAGTGAAAAGTAAAGAAAGGACAGATCACCAAAGATGATTTCGGTGATCAAAACTCACGAAATGTACATAATAGTTTGCGCAATCTAGCGCTGACGTTGCTCTGCCTAACGCTTGTGCTGCTTAAGTATTTTAGCTTGGTATTTGATGACGCAATTCCAAGTTCCAACAAACAAATATAGTAGGCCAATACTCTCAAGCTCCTCGTGCTTTTCAACTATCTACTCCAGCGTAAGAAACTCGTCAAAATCATCAGCTGCCTTCCCCAAAACCTTTGAGAAGAGGCCATTCTTCTTGCGATTTCCCTTCACCCGCAATTCCTCTTCTGCAGTGAAAAAGATTTTGAGCGGCGAAAACCTTTGTTAAAGAAGCTATCGGATTTTTGAAAGATAACGGCAAATGCGTGATTATCTGCGTAATGGCTAGGCAAGATGATTTTCGTTTGCCGCTACAATTCGAAGTTGACTATAACTATTATACTAGTGAGCGCACCCAGGAGCGATTGGATAACTTCCAAAAAAAATTTTATAATTCAAGGAAAACAGAAAACTAACGCGGTGGGGAGCTTAGCCTCTAGAGATCAAGAAATAATTTCTGAAGACACTTGGACCTACCTTTAGAAAAAACTTCGGGAAGTAATTACTGACAATTTTTTCAATTAAAAAGTTTATTGATTATGTTGGACCTGAACTCTTTGCCCTACCGTAACATGACAGCGCTGTATCTCTTTGCATAGACATTCGATAACTAGTGCTTCTTCCTCAACACTAGCTAAATAGTGTCCAGCTTAGACGCGATGGCACGTAACCTTTAAAAACTCATTCACTTCGGCTACTGATGTATCATCTTTAGAGTGTATTAAAAACTAACTGAAGAGGTTCTGTCTGTTTGGTCGACAGTCACAATTTCAACCTATTCGTTTAAGTTTAGATCGCCAAAACCTTCCGTTTGAAAGAAATAGTCGATATTTCCTTGATAAAAAAACTCATCTTTTAATGAAGAACCGAATACTTGTTCATGAAATTTCTCTCGTTCTTCAAGATTTTCTTCTGCTGCTTCCATACTTGGATAGATAGAAATATCTATAAACGAGGATGGACCGGTTCTAATGCACAATCCCATTTTCAAACTTGGAAATACACTTTCTCGCATTTCTTTGTGACTACGTTGAGCATTTTCCAAGGCCTCTGGGCTAATAAACTCCAGAACAGAAACGCGAGCAATTGCCATGCGAACTCCTCCAACATTGGTTCAATAATAGCAAAACAAAATTGTATGACAACTATCCAATAAGCCTTTTCACCTTCTACAGCGTTTTTTGCTTATCGCAGCACCTCTTAGATATCTCTCATTTCACGATTATGGACTAGTTTGTAAGATGCAATCTGCGTTTGATTTTTTGGTCCGTCCAAGACCAGCCAAATGCGGACTGTTTCGTTGCTTTTCGATTGAGGGACAAAGAGGCCACAAAGAGCACATAGAGAGGTGCCAAGACCCGAACAGTACATACGTTTTTAATGCTTTTCAGTGGGTAAAGACATATACAAAAGAACGCTCTTTCCGACGTTTAATCTAATGGTTACATTCTGCAAACGAATTTATTCAGGAGACTACAATGAGCCTTTTCGACAAATGGTGGGATGCAGCGAACTCAAATGATAGAGCACGAATGGCAGAGTTACTGCACGATGAATTCATATTTGTCAGACATAATACGGGTGAAGAATTGAGTAAGGATCAGTTTCTTGATTACATGTTAACTGGTATAAGAGACAAAACGACATCTGAAAATAGACGGCTAATATATGAGAATGACGAGATTATAGTCAGTCATTCGATACTGGATGGCCCAATGGGAAGGAATGCTGTAATGCTTGTGCGATTAGTAAAAGAGGGAAAACTATTTAGGGCAGAAACAGGCTCGACACCATTACCCTTTAAGTGATTTTAGGTTCAGCAGATCGTTGCAGATTATGGTCGATCTATAGGGCATAAAGCAATGACAGCATTATTTTCTATGATTTGCTCAGCTTTCATTGGGCATGAGCGTCAGACCGCCCTGTGCTGGGTCTATAGCCGTTAGCGGCACACGATAGTGCTGGGCGAACGTTCCATTCGGATATATCACTGACGGCCACTGCCCCGTTTTGCGCGCCGTCCGCACCGCCTGATCCCACGCCCCCGCTGGAATGCCACCACCTTTGCTGCGATATTTGTTTTCAATTGCGAATGGAAAGTTTGCGTCCATTCAGAGCAAGTCGCCAAGATGGTCAGGCTTTCTGCGCTACTTCTAGTTCAGCTTAGAGTTGAAGCCAGCGAGTTGTCGCTTCTTTCCATTCTTATGCTCGTGGTAGCCACCTTTGCTCTGATTGCTATGGCCCCTATTGCTTGCATTAATGACAGGGTTTCCACCCATCATCCGCCTCATTTTTGGTTACTCGAGTTAAGGCTTCTTTAAACGGGCAGTAGTGATTATCCTTGTTATTCAATAACTCCTTTTCAAATTCTTCAATATCACGCGGTGACCAGCGCGCAGTTTAATTCACGGACTATGGAAAATTAGGATTTGTCCGTGCTTGCGCCCATATCCGCTAACAGGTTACGCCAGACCCTGTTCCCACCTCGGCGTCGGTAGACCATACTTTATCTACCATCTTTTTGCTCCAAATCAAAAAAGATGACCTTTAAGGTTCAAATAGTCCCCAATGGGGCAACCCCTGGTTGCGATAAACAGGAGCGGCAGATATTATTTGATGTAGCGATACATCTAACATTTCATTCAGTAGGAGATTTGGAAACTCACAAAAGTAAGTCGGAAACATAGTATCCTGAAAACGTGCCACCAGTAATTACCAGAACTAACATTAAACATCAGAAACCTCAGTCTTAGCAATGACGACTTTTGAAACGGAGAAAGGAGCAGAAGAAAGTAGAGTGGCAGTTGGAAAGATTTTTTGAAACGCATGCACTGCATATTAGAGAAACATTGGAGTTTTAGGGCAAGTTATTAAAATAAAAAAAATATCCATAGAATTAAGTGAGGGGTCGTGAAAAAAGCGTATTGTTTGATCTTACGGACGTTTAAGGAAATAACCACCGTCATCGAGATTTAATAATCGCCCAACTCCGCCCGGAACTACTACTGCACTTTGCACCAGTGGCGGTGCCTAACCTTTCTTCTTCATTAAACCATTAATGGTGTTTTGGCATACATTTAAGCAAAGGTCAGAGATACTAGATGAAAAGCTTTTCACCCCTTTTATTACTGGTGAAGTATCTTCTCGCAACATGTGCAAACCTGCATTAAAGGCAACGATTCCTGTATCAAACATATTACCCTTTTTGCTTTGCATTCGCGCAAAATTAGCTGCCGCGTTTAAAACTTTACTCATCGTAGCAGAATCATTATCGCTTATTTGCAATACCAAGCGGTTGACACCAGCCCAAGCCTGACCTGCATAAGCTGTAGCTGAGCTAAAAATAAATAAACAGAACGCTAATAAATTTTTATTGAATTGCAATTTTTCTCTTCCCATTCGTGAAAAAGAATTTACCACAGTTTAATTTATTTATGCTCTCAATATTTTAATCGAAGAAGACCTCGACTTTTGGGCTTTGCATGAATGAAAAAGTTAACACAAACCTTTCGACTTCCAACAAGTAATGGTAATTGTTTTTATATCTGAAAACGGAAACGGGTTAACATGGTTGTTGCAAATCTTCCCTTAAATCCAACTGTTATTATAATTGGTGCAGGCGCTGCAGGGCTTTCGGCCGCACGTGAATTGAAGAAACAAGGAATATCATTTCTAATTTTGGAGGCCTCTAACCGCGTTGGTGGTCGAGCTTACACCGAAAGCACCTCATTTGGACAACCTGTTGATCATGGCTGCTCATGGATCACCGGATCAGATGAAAACTTTTTCAAGTATTTTGGCTATAAAAATGGATTAACTTTACTAGATCATACGGATGCCGGCGCTGACACTTTTGAAAGAAATGGCCTCAGATCATCGCCAGACTCACAAGCAGCGTATATTCAAGCTGGTTATGAAATTGAAGACGCCATCAACGAGGCTGGACGCTCAGGAAAGGATATCCCGGCATCACATGTTATTTCAAATCTTCAAAATGGCAATATATATCAAAATTGGGAAGGAGCACTTAATTTTGCTGTAGATATGGACAAGATTTCAACCCTTGATTATTTTAGGGCAAGATCTAGCCAACCCAGCTATATTGTTAAAGAGGGTCTAGGTACTTTGGTTTCGAAACTAAACAAAAATTTCCCAATTAAATTTAATACTAGCGTGAACGAAATCGATTATTCTGGCCACCAAGTTGAGGTCGCCACAAATGCAGGTAAAGTTAATGCGAGATATTGCATATGTACTGTATCAATCGGGGTCTTGAAGTCAGAAAGCATTAAATTTAACCCACCAATTTCATATAGCAAACAAAGCGCATTAGATGATCTTAATATGGGCTTATTGATCAAAGTTCCTTTACTTTTTGATGGAAATCGTCTTGGTCTTAAAGAGAATTACAGGGTCGAATATGATCTTTCAAAGGAAGACATTGGAAGTGGTTGCTACTTTTTGGCATGGCCGACAAATCATGATTATCTCATGGGGTTTATTGGCGGAGCTTTCGGTTGGGATCTATATGCGCATGGACAAGAGGCGGTTGTTGAATATGCAATGCAAAAGTTAATATTTATGGTTGGTAGCGGAGCTAAAAAACATTTTATCAAAGGCTTTGTCTCGGACTGGGCTGATAATCCTTTAACGCTTGGTTCGTATAGTGCTGCAAAACCAGGGCACGGTGGGACACGTGAAATTCTGCGTGAAATGGAAAGCGAGAAACTGCTTTTCGCTGGAGAAGCTACTGAACCAGAAATCTATGGCTTAGTGAACGGGGCCTTCGAAAGTGGTAAGAATGCTGCCATAGCCATTAGTAAATTAGTAAACTAACAAACCTATGAAAAAATAACTCAATAAATTATTAAAATTTTAAAACAGACTCGATCTTTCTGTTCAATCAAGAGGATCTGTTTGTTAAATCTAGGTGGAAAATAAGCCTATTAAAATTATTTGACAATCGAAACACACATCGTATCCACGTAAACTATCATCTTAATTTTACTAAAAGGCTTTCTGAACATTTTTTAAATTAAGCTTTTATTTAAAAACGGAGTATCCAAGTAAATTATTTAATTGTACAAGCAGATTATGGAGGCCAAGAAATCATTCGACGCTATTGTGGTGGGAGCCGGTCATAATGGCTTGGTCGCAGGCGCTTATTTGGCACGCGCCGGGATGGAAGTGTTAATTGTAGAAAAAAATGATTGGATTGGGGGAGCCGCGGTAAGTCGCTCACTTAATGAAGGATGGACGTATTCAAATTGTTCTTATGTATGTTCACTATTTAGACGCGAGATAGCCCGTGATTTAGAACTTCCGAAATATGGTTTGCAAATTATTCCGTATGAGGGCGGAGCAAGTTTTACTAGAGACGGAAATTATCTCGCGTACTACTCCGATCATTACGCTCTTCGGAGGGAAATAAGTAGATTCTCAGCCCGCGATGCCGATGCATACCAACGATATGCTACAGCGGTTATGCGTCAGTGTCGCTTTATACGCCCGTTCCTTTTGAGAAATGCACCTGACCCAACATCAGTTCGCCCTCGTGATTTGAGTGAGATGGCATTTCTTATCAAACGAGGGTATGAGCTTGGAACGAAAGAATTACAAGACACAATGCGTTTTTGGACGATGTCTATTGGTGATTTTTTGGATGAGCATTTTGAAAACGACCTTCTAAAAGCCCACTTGGCTGGATCAGGCATAATCGGCACTGGCTTGGGCGTATACTCACCTGGAACTGCATATGTATTGTTGCATCACTATATGGGGGACATTGATGGAGGAATAGGCGCTTGGGGGTTCGCGCGCGGTGGTATGGGCGCAATATCGGAAGCCTTGGAAAATTCTTTCAAACATCACAATGGTAGGCTGCAAAAGGGCTCCGGCATCGATCAATTTATAATTAAAAATGGAAAAGTAAAAGGGGTCGCACTTGAAAATGGAGATGAGTTTTACGCACCCTTAGTAATTTCAAACATGGATGTAAAACGTACATTTCTCAATCATGTAAAAACCGAGGCATTACCCGAAGACTTCAAGAAAGCCGTAAAACGGTTCAAAATTCGCGGATCATCCGCAAAACTCAACATCTCTTTAAAAGGGTTTCCCAAATTTCCCTCAGCACCCCAAAATGCAAGTTTTCTGCGTGGAGATATGCAT
Source organism: uncultured Alphaproteobacteria bacterium (assembly GCA_913051655.1). GTDB lineage: Bacteria > Pseudomonadota > Alphaproteobacteria > Rhodobacterales > Rhodobacteraceae > LFER01. The sequence goes on along the minus strand of CAJXHI010000038.1, from coordinate 4,490 downwards.
TGCACCGAAAGCCTTCTCGAACTTGAAAAAGCCTATGATCAATGGAAAGCTGGTGAATGGTCTGCCAATCCCTATGTGGACATGCTCATTCCTAGTCAAATTGACCCAACGATGGCCCCAAAGGGTGATCATATGATGACGGTATTTGTTCAATATGCACCATATGAATTAAAAGTTGGTAATTCTCGTTCAGCAGAACATTGGACTGCTGAACGCTGCAAAGCTTTGTCAGAAAGCGTACTTGATCAGATCTCTATCGCTTGCCCTAATATCCGTTCACACATTGAACACATGGAGGTCCGATCTCCGTTGGAGATCGAAAAGGAAGTCGGTCTTACAGAAGGTAATATTTTTCAAGGTGAGCTTACATTCGATCAATTATTTTTCAATAGACCTATACCAGGTTATTCCGATTATAGTTCTCCTGTGAAAGGTTTATATATATGTGGTTCATCTACACATCCGGGCGGAGGAGTGATGGGTGCACCTGGCGCTAATGCAGCAAGGACAATTTTACAAACGCAGTCAAAAAACATGCATATGACGGGGTACGCGTCGTGATTGACTACGATGCAATTGTAATTGGAGGCGGCATAAATGGAATTGCTGCGGCTTCAATGCTTTCTAGCAAAGGTAAATCTGTTGTAATAATTGAACAACAGAGTGAGCTAGGAGGCATGGCCGCACACAAAAGAGAAGGACCAACAGCCGCGCATCTTCTGTGGAATTTAAATCCAAAGGTCATCAAAGACTTGGGCTTAGGTTCAATAAGCTTTGACGATCTGACTTCCGTCGATACGATATGCGTTTGTGAATCTGGCAACCATATCCGAGTAAAAAACAGTGGTGCTTTTTATTTAGACGGAAGAGTTGTAGATACTGACGGATCATTTCGAAAGCTGACAAATCGTTTATCAAGATATGGAGTTCTGCTTAAAAAATTAGCGGAAAACGCACCATTTGGGACAGACGATAAGCTAAATTCAACACAAGATATATTACGACTTCTCCGCTTTGGTCTAAGTTTAAAACTCCTTGGCAAATCACAGATGCGAAAATTTCTTCAAGATATTTTGATGAATGTCTCAGACTTTCTCTTGGATGATCTCCCTGATGGTCCACTGGCGGGTTTGTTATCAGCAGACGCCACCAGGGGACAATTTTCAGGGCCGCGAAACCCCGGGACCGTTTTCAATTTGGTCTACAGATATGGGCACGGATGTGAATTGACAAGGCCAACGAAGGGCATGGAGAATTTTTTTGAATTGCTGGTAAACGCAATAAAAAAATTAAACGTTGATGTAAAAACGCATGTAAGAGCGGAAAAAATTGTAATCGAAGAGGATGCTGTGAAGGGTGTTGAATTAGCCGATGGTACAACTGTATTTTCTAACACTGTTTTATGTTCGAGCGGTTTAAACTCTATGAAAAAAATGGTCGGCATATCCTATTTAGATATAGAAGACTCCCGAAGTATCAAAAATCTAAGAACGATGGGGACAACTGCAAAAGTAAATCTAAAATTATCTAAACTACCAATTTTCGAGAATATAAAAGGACCGATAAATGACTGCAGATTTATCGTAGCTCCAAGTGTTGATTACGTTGATAACGCTTTTAATTCATGCAAATACGGACATTTTTCTCAAACGCCAGTTTCAGAGTCAGTCTTTACATTTAGACAAAGTGAATTTTGGCTGTCTTCAATAATCCAATTTGTACCATCAAAGTTAGAAGGCGGTTGGAACGAAGCTGCAAGGGAACACTTGAAGCAGGTATTAGTACACTCTTTATCAGCGTTTATTCCAAGCTTAAATGAGTTAATTGTAGACTTCGAAGTAATTACCCCAAATGATTTTGCTGAAGACTTAGGCGTGGAAGGAGGCAATTGGCACCATAGTGAAATGAGTTTAGATCAAATTTTTAACCTTAGACCAACACCCAGATTTTCTGCCTACAGAGCGGGCCCTAAAGGCCTCTACTTATGTGGTTCTTCCAGTCATCCAGGCGGCGATATAATGGGGCTTAGCGGACGCAATGCTGCCATTAGAGTGCTACGAAATACAAAATGAGTATAACAACTGATCCTAAAATCGGCCTTATTGATGGTCCATTCCAACGTCAACTCGAGGCATTATCTCAATCACGCAGTTGGTATAATTGGGCTGGTTATGCAGCGCCTTCGACATTGGATTGCATAGAATTTGAATATTTTGCTTTACGAAATCAGGCATCACTTTTTGATATTTCGCCTCTATTTAAATATAGGGTCAAAGGGTCAGAAGCTAATAAAATGCTAAATCGATTAGTCACCCGAGACGTTAATAAAATTAAGGTTGGCAGAGTAGCTTACGCGATATGGTGCAATCAAGATGGAATGTTAATTGACGATGGTACTTTATTTCACTTGGGTAATTGTGATTGGAGGCTTTGTTGCCAAGAACCTATGCTAGACTGGCTTTTGGAAGCAGCATGGGGCTTTAACATAGAAATTATAGATGAAAGCGCCACAGTGGCTGGATTGTCAATACAAGGCCCAACATCTTATTCTATTCTTTCAATCGCAGGCTTTACGCTGGATAATATTAAACCATTTGACTTCTACCAAGATCGGAATGGGGTATTGATCTCAAGAACAGGATTTACTGGTGATCTCGGCTACGAAATTTTTTTTCCACACGAAAAAGCAAGTGATTTGTGGGACTTGATTTGGAATTCTGGCTCAGATCTAGGGTTACGAGCGATTGGCTACGACGCAGTTAATATTGCTCGAATTGAGGCCGGCTTCATGACGGCCGGAATTGACTTTATGCCAGTACAAAGTACTGAATATTTACATCGCGGCCAGACACCATTCGAACTAAACATAGGGAAATTGGTGGATTTTAAAAAAGGTCATTTTAATGGACGCCGCGCATTGCTTGACCTCAAAGACAAACCGCGTTCATGTCTGTTACGGTTCGATGTTGGCGGTTTCAAACCAGCAGACTCTGCATTAATATATCATAAAAAAAAGTACGAAGTAGGTCATATAAGTTCGGGTATATGGTCTCCAACCGTGAAGAAAAGTATAGCATTGGCCCACATAAAAACGCAGTACCGTAATTCGCCTGCACTTTTCGCGGAAATCTACACGCTCAAGGAAGGTCAATGGATAAAGCGAATGGAAAAAATGGTTGAAAATAAAAGTCCATTTTACGCACCACCGCGTGCTAAACAAACCCCACCTTTCAAAAGATAATCAAAGTTTCGACGTTGACACGTAAGTTTGGTCAAACGCAAAAAATCGTCCTACGTTTTACGAAAACGCACAGAGCCAATTTTATTATTTTTCTATGTAAATTTTATTAAAAATGTTAAAAAATAACGAAGCTTGAAAATTGAGAAAGTCAAATAATGATCCAGAGGTTGGAAGCGAAGGCAAATCGTGTGTCTTCTGCATTATTAAAAGATGGCGCTGTAATAGTTGAGGAGGTTATAAATCCAGATGTTATTGATGCTGTTTTAGCTGAATTGAGGAGTCCTTTCGATAAACAAGGTCTAAAATTTACTAACGATTTTAACGGTCATAAAACCAGAAGACTTGGCGGTATTTTAGGCCTTTCGGTATCATCAGCTAAAATACTGGCACATCCATTTATCATTTCAGTAGCCGATGAAGTATTAAAAAGGCATTGTACTAACTACCGAATTGGATCCTCTACTGCTATTGAGATTATGCCGGGCGAAGGGAACCAAGAGTTGCATAGAGACGACGATTTTTACCCAATTCGCATTCCCGACGTAGAATTTCAGATATCAGCAATGGTTTCTATGACTGAATTCACCGCTAAAAACGGCGCCACGCGCGTTGTGCCTGGTTCACACGATATGCGTAAGATCGAGTCCATAGATGAAAGTGAGATTTATATTGCCAATATGGCAAAAGGATCAATTCTTTTTTATTTGGGCACAGCTGTCCATGCAGGTGGCAAAAATAACACCAATAAACCTAGGACGGGTTTAATCACAACTTATTCTTTGGGCTGGTTACGGCAAGAAGAAAATCACTATCTTACAGTGCCTAGAAAAATAGCCGAGGCTTATCCAGAGAATGTCCGCAGACTGATGGGTTATCAAGCACATGGGCCTTACCTTGGTGTATATCCTGGGGACCCTGATGGGTTTTGGTGGGATGCATAATCAAAATTATCACCAAGCGTATAGTTTCGATATAACTGGGGGTACAGAAGAGCAGGTCAATATGAATTGCGTTAGGACTTCTGTTGGTACGGCCAATGTTAAAATACGGAGATACCACAGTCTCATGGTTTGAATTGAATAACATAGATAATATGTGCATCTGTACTGTCGAGCTGTTTTGTGGATGAGTTTAGCGCACAGTCAACATGGCGAACGCAAGCGTGCGAACTCTTGTCTCTCTTGACAAAATATTCAAATTTATCCACTGGCGCCATATTGTAAAGTTCACCCGTGAAGTTTAAGTAGAT
>CAJXHI010000037.1 GCA_913051655.1 uncultured Alphaproteobacteria bacterium | reverse complement strand
ATCTCTGCGGAGGGGCTTGAGGGTCTTTCACAGGTGTTGACTGCACGTACCTCTGTTGAACCAGCTTCGCCCTTTGGAATTAACCTTGAAGAGGACGAACTGTCCTTATTTCCGCTACTTTACTGGCCCATTACGAAAGGGCAGCCTATCCCTAGTCCCGCAGCATACGTTAAGCTGAACACCTATCTGCGATCAGGTGGCGTTATCTTATTCGACACTCGTGATGGAGACCTTTCTGGCCTGCGCAACAAAGTGAATACGAGACTTGTTGACCTGACCCGCGCACTTGATATTCCTAGGCTTTCTCCTGTGGCGCAAGACCATGTACTGACGCGCAGTTTCTATTTGCTCAATGATTTTCCGGGCCGTTTTAAAGACGGCGTATTGTGGTCGCAGGCGTCAGAAAATACCGGCTCTGCAACTGATACCATGCCATTTCGCCGGCTAAATGATGGGGTGACGCCAGTATTTATTGGTGGGAATGACTGGGCCTCTGCTTGGGCATTGGATAAAGCAGGGCGCGCTAAATATCCGGTAGGGCGCGGATATGCGGGAGAGCGGCAGCGCGAAATGGCCTTTCGCTTCGGGATCAATTTGGTGATGCATGTACTGACTGGAAATTACAAATCTGATCAGGTGCATGTGCCCGCCCTTCTGGAACGGCTGGGTCAATGATCACCGATCTGACTTTTGATCCTCTGATCCCCCCTTCGATTTGGGTAAGCTTGGCGGTTTTAGCGTTTGGCGCGATTTTGCTTTCTTATGTGAAAGGCTTGCAGGGATGGGCGTGGCGATTTCTGGCGTTCGCCGCGGTTTTTTTAGCGCTGCTACAGCCCAGCGTCGTTCGTGAAAAGCGTAATGACCTTGAAGATATTGTGCTTATACTCACCGATGATACGAGTTCCCAGTCGCTTGGCGCCAGACCTTCACAAACACAGGAGGCCGAGCAACGTGTATTGGAGTACTTAAGCATTGAACCAAACCTGCGCGTTCGTCGAGTGCGCCTTAATAATGCGAAGGATAATCGCGGCACGCAGCTGGTTTCAAAAATTAAGGAGCTTTTGGCGGAAGAGCCGGCAGATCAAATCGCTGGAGTTATCGTTATCACTGACGGACGTGTGCATGATATCGCTCCTATTCCTAACCTCATTGCCCCGCTGCATGTTCTGCTTAGTGGAGAAAAAAATGGTTTTGATCGCCGTTTGATCGTTAAAAACGCGCCGGCCTATGCGATTGTCGGGGAAACCACCACCGTCACCCTACATGTTGATGACCTTGGCCCTGTGCCTGAGGACGCTGGGCTTGTGGGTTTGAGTGTCTCTGTCGATGGAGGGCGTGAACAACGCTTCCAGCTTCCGCCAAACGAAGACGTGGACGTGCTCGTAGCAATTCCTCATGGTGGGATGAATATTTTCGAATTTCGCCTCGACCCGCTGGAAGGTGAGTTGACAGACCAGAACAACAGCGTGCTTTTGCAGATCAATGCCATCCGCGATCGTTTACGGGTATTGCTGGTCAGCGGTGAACCGCATCCCGGTACGCGCACATGGCGCAATTTGCTCAAATCAGATAGTTCTGTTGATCTTGTCCATTTTACAATTCTGCGTCCTCCGGGGAAGCAGGACGGGGTACCAGTAGATGAACTCTCGCTCATATCATTTCCGACGCGCGAGTTATTTATGGAAAAGATTGATGATTTTGATTTGATCATCTTTGATCGTTATCAGCGACGGGGAATCTTGCCGGCATCCTATCTCGATAATATCGCACGTTTTGTCGAAGATGGTGGTGCGGTACTCGTCTCTGCAGGGCCTGATTTTGCTACTGTAAATTCTTTGTATCGCTCGCCTTTGGCACGTGTTTTGCCAGTTGAACCAACGTCAACAGTTATTTCGAAACCCTTTGTTCCGCGCCTGTCAGCGGATGGGGAGCGTCATCCGGTTAGTGCAGAGTTATCTTCGCCAGAAACCTGGGGACGTTGGTTTCAACAGGTGCAGGTAGTGCCAAAATCAGGGAATGTTTTGATGACTGGAGCTGCGGAGCAACCGCTTTTAATCCTTGACCGAGTAGGAAAGGGGCGAATATCTTTGATTGCTTCGGATCACACATGGCTTTGGGATCGTAAATTTGAAGGTGGGGGACCCCAGCTTGAATTGTTGCGTAGGCTCGCACACTGGATGATGGGCGAACCGGAATTAGAAGAAGAGGCGTTAATTGCAGAACAGCTTGACGGTGCTGTGCGCATTTTGCTGCGCACCATGGGTGAAGCTCCAAAGGAGGTCGTGATTACAAGCCCTTCAGGAAAGATCAGTCAGCATGCGTTTGCGCCCCGTACGACAAGCGGTGGGTATGACGCGATCTTTGAAAGTGAGGAACAGGGTTTGTTTAAAATGGAGATGGCTGGCCTGAAGGGTGTCTTTGCAATGGGACCGGCTTCTCCAAAAGAATTTGAAAACCCTCTGTCAACGCCTGAAATTCTGAAGCCTCTTACTGCCATCACCGGTGGGGGCATATTTTGGATTTCTGATGGGCTCCCCAGGTTAAGGCATGTGGAAACCGGACGACCCGCAGCAGGGCGCAAGTGGTTTGCTATTACACCGCGCCGTGCTTTTGATACATTTGATGTACGTAAAATCCCGCTTGCACCGCCCTGGTTGATTGCGCTTTTGGCAGGGTTCTTACTTTTGGCGGGATGGCTTTTTGAGGGTCGGCGCGCAAATGCCGCAAGGATTGATATAGACCAGATTTGAAAGACTGTGAGGTTCAATAGCGTATTTAAGATGCTCAGGGTGTTAGATTATGAAAATGCTATCGCCGGCTGTGTCTGTTTCCAGTAATAAGATAGAGTGCCTTGCGGGGATTCGTGCAGAATTTCCTGCAGATTGCATCCTCGATGATGAGCCCGAAAGCAAAGCTTACGAATGCTATTCGCTTTCGGGCTGACGTTGCCCGCCTTTGACGGTTGTTTAGCAGAGCAACATGGACGCGTTCGCAACATTTCTTAAAATTTGTCATCACATGCTCTTCTTGTGTGATATGGATTGGGGACTTCGCTTACTGCGGGAGCCTTGTCAACAGAGGAGAGCGTCGCTCTTGGAGTGTCGCTTTTGAACGCAGTGTTGAAAACCGATTTTGATAAATGCTTTATGCGTGTTGAGACGTTGCTTACGAGACTGAGAGTCAGTTACGCGGTGGGGGGGGAACGGATTTTTTATGCGCCACTTTCTTTCAGCCATATGGTCAGTGCAATTGCAAGGACTATCGTGATGAAGTCTAGTGGTACAAATTGTTTGAAATATGGCGTGATATACAAAAATTTATTGGGATTTCGGATGGTCACAATGTAGGGAGAGATGCTCGACATGGGTGGAATGCAACTTGATGATGAAGGGTTTGGCCTTCTTGGAGCGATCTGAGGGTTGGAAGAGTCTTTGTTGTTATCACAGAAGCATCTTTCCGCATTCTTCATAAATTCGAATGGGCGCGGCCCGTTCTAATTGGGAGGCGATTTTGTTCATTCAAGTCGAAGGGTCAGATCATGATCTCAAAGAGTTAAAATTCAAAAACCTGATGGAAGCAGGCTCCGATGTCATCATTATGGGGAGTATCGGATGTATGATGTTATTTGTCTCTGGGTAGGTGTTCCTAGTGTCCACATCGTTGAGCTTTTGAATTGGTTAATTTGGGGTCCAGTATCCCCGCACTGGCGCAATCTGAGAAGTGAAATTTTAAAAATGTCTTCCTTTGGCCCAAATTTTGACATAGCAAATGATCAAAGCGTTTATGTTCAAAGGTTTTTATGGGTTAGGCATGGTTGGTTACTTTTCGATCACTGCTGCGCTATTGTTATCCACTTTATCAGCAACAGCGGGGGATAGTGGTCTAAAAAGTCTTCCAACATCTGCCTCCGGGCAAATTTGGTCTGCCGTAGGTCGCCTAACATTGAATGGGGGGCGCGGGTTTTGCACGGCGTCCCTGATTGCACCTGATATTATTCTTACTGCTGCGCATTGTCTTTATGATAATGAAACAGGCAGTCAATATGTTTTGGAGGATTTTGAGTTTCAGGCAGGCTGGCGCAATGGAAGTGCACAGGCAATTCGGACAGTAAAATCTTTTTTAGCTCATCCTAAATATCGCTTTAGCAACGCTAATACTATTGAAAAAGTCTCTCAAGATATCGCGTTGATCATGTTGGATGAAGCGATAGATCCCCACAATATTCAACCGTTTATTGTCGCACCGATCCCTCAACGTGGGCAGGGAGTTGCTGTCGTCTCCTATGCTATTGGACGCAAAGATGTGCCTTCTATTCAAAGCCTTTGCAAATTAAGGTCGCAGCAGAATAAGGTTTTGTTGCTCACCTGTGATGTGGATTACGGGGCGTCGGGCGCTCCCGTTTTTGTAATTTCTGAGGGTGTGGTAAAGCTTGTTTCCTTGATTTCAGCTATGACATGGCTTGATAATGAAAAAATGTCACTTGGTGTTTCGCTAAAGGAGGCGTTAAGAGAATTTTCTGATCTGGTGCGCTATCACGAATTAAAGGCACCCTTGATCAGTTCCAGCGACTGATTGTCTTTTCTGGAAAATGATTTTACATTCCTCTTCTTGCAACCGTTTTTTTGCCTTCTTGCATCATGATTTGACCGTCAAACTTGGGGCCACACTTAACCGTCTGGTCCGATGGACAGACAACAATGTCGTCGTTCAAAAGGATGATGACCCGATGATAAATCTCAATTTTTCATCGTTATACCGTGTAACTGTTGGCTTTGATCAAATCGCTCATCTGATGAATCGCGTACCTGCGGCAACTGACGCATCAATGGCCTGCCCTCCTAATAATATTAAAAAAATGCAGATGATGCTTGCTGTATTTCCATTGCTGCCGCGGAATTTTCGGCGGATGAAAGTTCCGTTGACTTAAAATTAAAAGTACTGATTATTACTTCTGGAAAAAACGATGTGAGTGAAGGGAAAACATATCTTCACCGCGGCGGGATCGCCAATCGCGCCTTTGGAAAACGATTTCAGCTAGCTGATCATGTGCATGTTGAGGCTGCAAGCAATGTCCAGGGGATTTTACATCTCGATTTGATATGTGAAGTGCCCGTGGGGCTAAAACGAAAGCGTTGCCAGAAAGGACTGTAAATTAAGATTATTGAAAGACGGTTTGGCGGATTTATAAGCTTGCCGGTTCCACCACTGCGATCATTGGCCCGACTGGACGCCCTATGCCGAAACGCACCAGTGCTGGGGCAAATATAACCGAAATATTTCCGTCAAGGTAAAGCGCGTTGTTAATGCTAAGGTGGTTTTTGAAATATCGGGCAAATTGATGGAATGTCACCACTGTGTTGCTAATTACAAAATGGGCTTTATCGCCTTGATCTGTAGTTCCGACTCCATTCCGGATAAACTTTGACGTTGAATTTTCCAGAAAACGCGGATGTAATTTCCCTCCAATCACCAACATAGGCCCGGACTGCGTTGCATATTCGCAAGTCGGCATCCGTTCTACAAAGTCATTGGTTTCAAAAACCTTTGCGCTCGACCTTTCGATACAAAACACACCATTGGGAAGCATCCCAAAATTGCCAGGCCCTGCTTTGCGCATAACTTGGCGATATTGATTACCCTCTTCGACATAGTGGCCTGCAGGACTCAAGTCTTTACGAAACATTCCGGCATTCATCGCAAATTTAAGCTTCAGATCTTGGTTAAGTAGATGCGACTTCAGCTTCGAAAAAAAACCAAGGGGCTTATCATCCTCTCCCTTCCAGAATAGTCGTAAATCGTCTTGGGCTGTATCAACCGTACACCGTGTAAAATGTGTATCCTCAAAGGCCTCTGTCAGGCAACTCAGCGCATGTGCTGGAAGAGCAAAGAAATAGAGACAAAGCGTCAGTCTGATCATTCTGGCTTAAGGTCGCGTTTGACCTTCTCATCTGCGAAAAGCCTACGCGTGTCATCCATCCGGTCGAAAGTTTCATCTAAGCGAAACCGCAAATCTGGGGTATATTTGAGAGTTATTTGTTTGGAAATGGCACGTCGGATGTCAGATTTGTTTTGACTCAGTAATTTAATGATATCACCATTTTTTTCGCCGCCAAGCGCGCTGACGTAGGCGGTCGCAATCTTGAGGTCAGGCGAGGCTGTGACCTCACCAACGGTTATCGAAATCCGATTCAAATCGGGATCATGAATTTCCCCACGCATCAGCACATCTGATAGCGTGCGGCGGATCAATTCGCCAACACGCAGTTGACGTTGTGACGGCCCGGGACCATGATGAAAACTATTCTTCGTCATAAATCACATCTACGTGTTTGCATTCCCTTTGCCAAGCGGCTGAACTAGATTAAACGAAATGTGATACAAAATTTCAGGAGCTCGCCATGGTGGACGAAACCCGCATCGTTGTGACAGGTGCCTCAGGCCGAATGGGCCAGATGTTGATTAAAATGATCAATGCAAGCGAAACAGTAGTGCTGCATGGTGCTCTGGAACGTGAGGGGCACGCGTGGATTGGCAAAGACCTTGGGGCAATACTTGGAGGCAACGAGATGGGGATCTTGGTGTCGGACAGACCCTGTGATACGTTTCAAAATGCCCATGCTGTCATTGATTTTACCATTCCCGATGCGACGGTCGCCTTTGCGCAGGAAGCTGCGCGCAAGGGGGTGGCCCATGTGATTGGCACGACAGGCAGTACAAATGAGCATCTTTCTGAGATCAGAAAAGCGGCTGAAAAAACAGCTATTGTGCGGGCCGGTAATATGTCGCTGGGCGTAAACCTTTTGGTCAAGCTCACAAAACAAGTCGCGGCAGCTTTGGATGTGGATTTCGACATTGAGGTGATTGAATCACATCATAATAAAAAAATTGATGCACCTTCCGGTACAGCCCTAATGTTAGGCGAAGCAGCCGCCGAGGGGCGTGGTGTTGCGCTTCAGGACGTGCGGGACACAAACCGTGATGGCATCGTTGGAGAACGCAAAAGAGGTGATATAGGTTTTGTGGCGATCCGCGGGGGGGATATCGTCGGCGAGCATGACGTGTTGTTTGCCTCATCTGCAGAACGTATTACTCTGCGCCATGTCGCCCAAAATCGGGATGTTTTTGCGCATGGCGCACTCAAAGCGGCGGAGTGGGTCCAGACTCAATCACCTGGTGAATACGATATGTTTGACGTACTTGGCCTTAATTAAAATTATATGATATGTAGAAGTCCTGTGGTCCGGTTTATAAGGGATCGGAATAGTGTTTAAGCTACTTTTTACAACAATTATTATGGCAACTTCTGTCGTCATGCGTGAAGCGATGGCTGACTTTTTTATTGTCTCTCAACGAGACGAATTTGTCAAAGTGGTCACAGGCAAACAGCTTGAACGTCCCTTTATCAAATTGCGCGTGAGCAATGCTGGGGACATTACAGGGCGCGCATTGATGGCTAGTGTGCATGGCAGTTGGACGTGGGAACAAGGATACTTTTGTCGAGACTTATTTTGGGGCAAAAGAGAACTTGGGTACAACTGTCAGCAAGTATCGCTTAGAGGGAATAAAATCCGCTTCACTTCTGATGAAGGCAAAGGAGACTATGCTGACTTTACCTTGAAATAATTTGAAAATCATACATTCAAATCAAAGTTTATTTAAGTTTTAATATTTTACAAAATTGAATTACCAATTAACCGCGTGGATGAAAACATGACAATATTTAAGCAATCGTTCAGACCTGTCAAAAATGCCAATTTCTCATGTCCAAGTAACACATTCAGCCAAGTGTTAATGTAAATACCCAGAAACAAGTCGAATTCACAAAAACCTTGTGATGGATTCGATTTCGTTTTTGAAGCGAAGGATTAAAGTTTCATCTTTAGCCGTATCTCGAATCCAATGGGCATTTGCAGTTTTCTAGAGATCCACGTATTCAACCAGCCGCTTAAAATTTAGCCATCTAATTAACGAAATGAAAAATATTTTAGACCATTGGCGTCTTTTACGGGACGAGAAAGCGGTCAAGCTTATGTCGTCAAAAGATGCTAGGAAGTTCCAAGGCAAAAGGATGTAAGTACGTCCGCTTTCGACACAAATCATATTCGTGGTTACTTTGTTCGTTTTTTCATTCTAGGATTCGCGCGGTATAGAAGCATAAATATAATATTTGTTCTAAGATTTGCATTAGTCAATGTTGCCGTTTTTCGGCAACCTTTACTCCGCTTTTTATGTTTTCTTAAAGGATGTCATGCCTTGGCGAGCCAAAGCATCGGCGCGCTCATTTTCTGGATGTCCCGCGTGTCCTTTCACCCATTGCCACGTCACCTTATGATGGGCTTGGGCGTCATCGAGTTTCTGCCATAAATCGACATTTTTAACAGGTTTTTTCGCTGCCGTACGCCATCCGTTACCCTTCCAGCCCAATAACCATTTTGTAATACCGTCTTTTACGTAGGCGCTGTCGGTGACGAGCGTGATTTTACTTTCACGTTCCAAGGTTTCGAGCGCTTTAATAGCGGCGGTTAGTTCCATGCGATTGTTGGTCGTCTCAACTGCCCCACCGCATAATTCGCGTTCCCTTAAAATATTCTGGCCACTCTTCGCCTGAAGCACCACGCCCCAACCGCCGGGCCCAGGGTTTCCGGAACAGGCCCCGTCAGTGAAAGCAAAAAGATCAGGCATCGGCAAGAACAGAAATCAATTTCGACATTTTGCCATCCAACCCGACGTCTTCGCCAGTGCGGTGGCTTTGCCACCTAAATCCAGCGCTGCATAGCAGATCGCGAAGTTCTGTTTCTTCGTAATAGGTGTAAAAGCGCCCCAGTGCATCCCGTGCCTCTCCCTGGCCCAATTTCATAGCAATATAAAACTTCCCACCTGTTTTCATTGCTTTATGTATTTTATCAAGAAGCGCTGGCGTATCTCTACGCGCAGCGTGTAATAGTGAAAAACTCGCCCAGATACCATCATAAGTATCCTTAGCGCTAAAGGCGTCAAATCCAGCCTGCCAAGCCGTGACGCCTGCATAGGCACTTGCCAGTTTGACCATTTCTTCAGAAGCGTCAAAGGCATGCGTGATCAGACCTTGCTGAGCAAAATACGCAGCAGTGCATCCTGGACCGCACCCATAATCCAACACCATCCCCCCCTTAGGAAGCGATTGAGCAAATCTTATCTCAACTTTACGTTCGCTAGTTGATGCTCCCAATGTACGATATTCTTCGGTCTTGGCATCGTAAACGGCGATAGTTGTTGCATCAGCTTTCATGCAATTCTCCCAAAGATAAGGCATAGAATAACCAACCCCGTGAGGAACAATCGTAAACCCATCCACCAAATGGGTGCTTGACCCGAAGTCCAGAAATACCAATCCAATATCAATAGCCCGATAAAACCGGCAATAAGGTTTAGCGAGGCCGTTTGCGGCTCGCCGTCTGTCATAAAAAACGCCCAGAGTGCCGGCACTACGGAAAGTGTACATCCGATCGCAGACTGTCTTCCATCCGTTTTTATGGCAAAACCCCAAAGGACACCAGACATAAACGATAAGATCACTGCACCATAAAAGAGTTGCAAATAGGGTCCGACAAAGCGTGGCCCAATCATTATAGTGGTCCATTCGGAGAGGGCAGGAAAATAGGCTGTAAGGGCACCCCAGGCAAACGGGAGCACGCCGGCTAATCCCAGATATAATGCGTATTTTGGAATACCTACCATGGGTTCTCTTTAATTCATAGGTTGCAGCCTAGGTCACTCTTCACGTGTCACGCGGGTGCGCGCAAGACGCGGGGCACTTTGAAGTTTACATTCTCTTGAGCTGTTTCAACCGTTTCAATGTTCACGTCATAATGTTTTGAAAAGGCGTCTGTAACTTCGTTTATCAAGACGTCAGGGGCAGAGGCTCCAGCTGTGATTCCAACAGCCGCGATGCCCTGAAGTGCGCGCCAGTCAATTTCCTCAGCACGTTGTATCAACTGTGCATACCCGCATCCAGCTTTGGAAGCGACCTCTACCAGCCGTTTTGAATTTGAGGAGTTGGGCGCTCCAACCACCAAAAGTGCATCAACCTTTGGAGCGATTTCTTTGACCGCGATTTGTCGGTTTGTTGTTGCATAACAAATGTCTTCCTTATGCGGACCAACAATATTGGGAAAGCGATCTTTCAATGTAGTGACAATATCAGCCGTATCGTCAATGGAAAGGGTCGTCTGCGTTACATAAGCCAATTTTTGGGGATCTCTGACGGACAATCCGGTGACATCCTCAGGCGTTTCAACCAATAACACCTCACCTTTTGGTAATTGTCCCATAGTTCCAATCGTTTCTGGATGACCCGCATGCCCGATCATGACCATCTGTAGTCCGGCTGCATGGTGGCGTTCTGCCTCTATATGGACCTTACTGACCAAAGGGCAGGTCGCATCAACAAAGACCATGTTGCGTGCCTCTGCCGCTTTGGGCACGGCTTTAGGCACGCCGTGGGCTGAAAAAATGACAGGTCGGTCGTCAGGACACTGAGAAAGTTCTTCCACAAAAATGGCACCCTTTTCTCTCAGCTGGTCAACCACGTATTTATTATGGACGATTTCATGACGTACATAGACGGGCTTCCCCCATTTCTCCAAAGCCATTTCGACAATTTTAATAGCACGATCTACACCTGCGCAGAACCCGCGCGGGGCGGCAAGGTATATGTGAAGTGATGGTAACGACATTTTCTAACACGTCCTGTCTTTGGCGCACGAGTGCTTTGACGGTAATTGACCCAGTTAAGCTGGTAAATAGAAAAGTCACATTTTTGCGCAAGCCATTCACACAATTCTTTGGATTCGAATTATAAAAAAACCTATTTTGGAAGAATCTTTCCTAACCGTCGTTTGGCAATTGTGAAATTCGACTTTTGCCATTTGTTCCTCATTTCTGCGTTTTGGACTGTGATGGAGATATGTTTCAATTATGCAAGTTTGCTTGGATTGGCCGCGCTTGTGGTCAGCGGGTCTTTGCTTGCCGACTTCCTAATCGGTAAAGGGCGCCATTTACTGGTGCGCAATATATGAGTGGAAAGTGGCCTGTTTGTAGTGACAATTTGTTGTTTTCTTATAGATTAAAGTGTGAATGTAACGTTTTTGTTTGCGTCTACTGCGGGTGGTCCTTTAATTACCTGGTCTTCTTACTGTGGGCTGTCAGTGTCTGTGATGATTGGCATATGGACGTTGCATTTCACGATGCGAAGCAAATATGTTGGAGCTTTAGTCGTCGGCTCCGAGGCCGGAGAAAAGTAATTTGAAGCGCTGAACCTTATAACAAATGTCATTAAAATTTATATTCAATTAAGAAGTTCATGATTGATTGCGAACATCTATAGTGAGCGAAACTACCATTCCGATAAAGCGAATTTGGAAGCAAATGCTGTCAAATCACCATTCAAGTAAAATATCAGCCATGGCCTCAGCACGCCGATGACTCGCGTCTTGGAATCGATTGATATCTTGTTGATGAACCCTCTAAATGAAGATTAACTGGGTGTTTATGATCATGCAGAATAGCTACTATTGGTTATTCGATTTTTCGATCTCTTTTTTCAGGCATAAGCGCCCACATTTCCCAAGTGCGGAGAGACTGACGTCGGCGCATACATTTTACAAAAGCCTATAGTAAGAATTAATGACGCTTTCGATTTCGAAAGCGTCTATGGCGAATCGGACGAGTTAATGCCGACTTTCCCATACTAGATACTGAATGCTGAGCTCCGGTTCTTGGTTTTAATGATACTCTTATAACAAATTCAGGTTTAAGGAAAATATTTAAAACTCTGTGCACGCCACGGGTACGTTTTTGTGAGGGAGACATAGACAAGGAGGCGTTTTTTTCGAAGATTTAAGTATTCTAAACAGATTTTGCAAAACCATTTTGTCTATTTCTGAGCATACAAACATGAAATTTGCGACAATTGCCGAAGAAGTCGGCAAATTGCACGCGAACAAAGAAGTAATACGCTTTGAGTCAACTTTCAGTTCAAGCAAAATATCGATACAAAAATTAAAATGGTTTCATATCATCCTTTGTTTCTAAGCAATTTCAGGCAATATTATTTTGGAAAATTGGAAAGATGGTCAAATTCGGGTTAAAACAGTTCTACCACAGCCCGAAAAAGTTCCTGCATTTTCTCAAGAGTTTCGGATGCTACTCGCCGTAAACAATTACATTAATAAGATTGTTTTGGCTGAGCAGCTTGAATTGTTTTGCTATTCTAATGAATTTGAGTCACACGGCACGTGAGTCTTTTATTTGTAGCTGCCTCGAAATTTTGATGTCATATTATGTGATTGTAATACGCCTCGGCTGATGAGTATGGACCTTTTAAAAAATACTTGAGCCCGAGTTTTCGGACCGGATGCTGCGGACGCTGATTATAGCGATCGCAGCCAATCCGTGTTTGTTCGAGGCAAACAAATGTTGTGTGCCCTGAGGGATGATCTCCAAAACAAATCCTTAAACTTGAGGAGCTAGACGCTATGAGTAAAAAGTGGATACATTGCGATGGTCTGTCTACCAAGGCCGACGCAACAGTGTTTCGATTTGAATTTCACACGCTTTTTTTGAGGCTTAAGGTCTATCCGACGGCTGTTTCACAGAAATCATTTTTAATACTGACCGCAGCGGCCTAGGCCAATGCGCATGGTTCAAGGAATTTAAATTATGTCGTCACTGTGTAATCAACTTCCCCGTCCTCGTCCTCCCGTGTAGGCCGCCCAATCACATCTTTCAGTCCATCCAGTTCGATGAAATTATCGGCCTGTCTCCGTAGTTCATCGGCGATCATCGGCGGTTGGCTACGGATAGTGGACACAACGGACACACGTACTCCTTGTCGCTGTAAGCTTTCGATTAAGGGCCGAAAGTCCCCATCACCTGAGAAAATAACAATGTGATCCACATGCGGTGCGAGCTCCATAGCATTTACTGTAAGCTCAATGTCCATATTTCCTTTCACCTTACGCCGGCCCTGACTATCCGTGTATTCTTTGGCCGTTTTAGTGATCATCGTAAAACCGTTATAATTCAGCCAATCCACTAAAGGTCTGATTGGAGAGTATTCTTCGTTGTCCAATAATGCGGTGTAATAAAACGCGCGCAGCATTTTACCCCGTCTCATGAATTCAGTGCGCAGAAGTTTATAATCAATATCGAAACCCAGCGATTTTGCGGCTGCATAAAGGTTTGAGCCGTCAATGAACAGCGCGAGCCGTTCGTCTTTATAAAACATTAAATTCCTTTCCAAGGTTTCTGAAAAATTAGAACCAAACCTTTTTAAATACCAGATAAAACTAATTACTAGACATTGTGTATACTTCTCGCAAGATCATTGCACACATAATAAAGTTTTGTCAGTGTCACAAAGGTGTAGATATGACGTCTGATAGTTCTACGACTTGTCTCATCGGTTTAGGAAGCAATCTGGAATGGGGATCGCTCAACCCTGTGGATATCATCACGTCATCTATTCAATGTCTGAAAGATTATTCTATCTCAGTGAAAAAGATTAGCCGTTTTTTCCGAACAGCTGCTTTTCCGGTAGGATCTGGTCCCGATTATGTGAATGCCGCGATTATGATTCGCACGAAACTCTTCCCGCAGGAGATTTTGGCGATTCTCCACGAAGTTGAACAGCAAAACGCGCGGCTCCGTGAAACGAGATGGGCTGCGCGTACTTTAGACCTTGATCTGCTCTCATATGGCACCTCCATAATACCAAATTCTGAGGAATTCAAATATTGGTTCGATCTTCCTCTGCACCGTCAGATGAAAGAAACTCCAGACAAACTTATTTTACCGCATCCCAGATTGCATCAAAGATTATTTGTCCTTGGTCCTCTCATGGATATCGCGCTGGATTGGGTGCACCCAGTCCTTGGTTTATCGGTCGCAGAACTCTACGCACAGCTCTCAGACAAAGCACAGTATGAATTTAATCCACTTTAAGTTTTACACTTGTCTTTCGGGCAGGGAAGCCTTAGGGGATGATATTGATCAATATTTTCAGACATTGGAGATCTAAATGGCTCGTGTGACCGTCGAGGATTGTGTAGACAAAGTACCCAATAGATTTGAGCTTGTCATGCTCGCCGCACATCGTGCTCGGGAAATCTCCTCTGGCTCAGCGCTTACTGTGGATCGTGATAATGACAAGAACCCCGTTGTTTCTTTGCGCGAGATTGCTGATGAAACTCAATCTGCCGACGCACTTCGTGAGCGTTTGATTGAGTCTAATCAAACTCAAATTGAAGTAGATGAACCCGAGGACGATTCGATGTCCCTGCTGATGAGTGGAGAGCAGGATCGCCCTGCTGAAGACGATTTGTCTGAGGAAAAATTGCTCCGCGCATTGATGGCGGCGCAGGGACAAGGCTAACACCTAACATGTTGGGTTTTTGTTTATGATAGAAGCCCAAACCCTTGTTGATTGTGTTTTTAAGTACAATCCAAAGTCAGACGCGGACATGATTCAAGCGGCCTATGCATATGGTAAGCATACGCACGAGGGACAGTTTCGCCGCTCGGGAGAGCCATATTTTTCTCATCCTATCGAAGTCGCAATGATTCTTGCGCAGCAAAAGCTTGATGACTCCACGATCATCACGGCCCTTCTTCATGATACTATCGAAGATACTGGTTCGACGAAAAAAGATATTGCCGATCAATTTTCACCCGAAATTGCGGATCTGGTGGATGGAGTTACGAAGCTTACGCAAATGCAACTTACCTCGAGCGAAACAAAAGAAGCAGAAAACGTTCGCAAACTTTTGATGGCTATGGCCCAAGACGTTCGCGTCATTTTGGTGAAATTGGCAGACCGTCTGCATAACATGCGCACGATAAAGGCAATGTCGCTTGCCAAACAAATGGAAAAAGCACGTGAAACGATGGATATTTTTGCCCCTTTGGCGGGGCGCATGGGGATGCAGTCCATCCGTGAGGATTTAGAAGATCACTCATTCAAAGTTCTGAATCCGGAAGGCCGCGCATCAATTATCCGCCGTTTCATTAAATTACAAAGAGAAACAGGCGACGTTGTAGAGCGCATTTCATCGGATATGCGCCAAGAAATGGAAGCGGATGGGATTGTTGCCGAAGTCTATGGGCGGGCTAAAAAACCTTATTCCATCTGGCGCAAGATGCAGGAAAAAGATCTTTCTTTCTCGCGTCTCTCCGATATCTACGGTTTTCGAATTATCACAGAAACCGAAGCTGATTGTTACCGTATTTTAGGCGTGATCCACCGCCGCTGGCGCGCAGTTCCAGGCCGATTTAAGGATTATATAAGTCAACCCAAATCAAACGGCTATCGCTCGATCCATACAACAGTTTCAGGCCGCGATGGGAAACGGGTCGAGGTTCAAATCCGTACCCATCAAATGCACGATGTTGCCGAAAGCGGGGTCGCGGCTCATTGGGCTTATCGCGATGGTGAACGTAGTGAAAACCCCTTTACTGTAGATCCTTACAAGTGGATTAATTCACTGATGGAACAATTTGAGGCAGAAGATGACCATGACGCCTTTTTGGAGGCTGTTAAACTTGAAATGTACACTGACAAGGTTTTTTGCTTTACACCCAAGGGCGCTGTGATCAAGCTTCCTAAAGGGGCAACCCCAATTGATTTTGCTTATACTATCCATACGGAATTTGTTGGAAACCGCTGTGTCGGGGCGAAAGTGGATGGTTTGCGGGTCCCGCTCTGGACCCGGTTGCGCAATGGTCAATCTGTGGAAATTATCACGGCTCAAGGGCAAAATCCGCAAGGTACTTGGCTTGAAATGGCTGAAACAGGCAAAGCCAAATCGGCCATCAGACGCGCTTTGCGTGATGCGGATCGACAAAAACACATTGTCATGGGACGCGAACTTGCCCGCGCCGCCTTCGAACATCTGGGTAAAAAGGCTACAGACAAAGTCCTTGAAACAGCGGCGCAAAAACTGCGGCTTCCAAATGTGCAGGAACTTCTGGCACGCCTTGGCAACGCGGAATTGCGCGCGTGCGATGTTGTGCAATCGGTCTATGCAGATTTATCTGTCGACAAGGAACCCGAAGTGGATAGCCGCCGTGCGGTAATTGGTCTGCAGCCGGGGCAGTCTTTTTCACGCTCTCCTTGTTGTCAGGCTGTGCCAGGTGAGCGGATCGTTGGCATAATGACAGAGGGACATGGAGTATCTGTGCATGCGATAGATTGTGACAGTCTCGTCAAATACGAGGCTACACCGGAATTGTGGCTGGATTTACATTGGCATTCGGGCAAACATGGGGCGGTTTATCCGGTGACGCTTGATATGACAATTGCAAATGATGCAGGTGTTCTGGGGCGTATTTGTACGTTAATTGGGGAGGCACAAGGCAATATTTCCGACCTCGCATTTATTGAACGCAACCCTGATTTTTACCGTCTGACCATGAATGTTGAGCTCAGAGATATTGAACATCTTCATGCTCTTACTACTGTGATAAGTGCTGAAGTCCAGGTCGCATCACTTAAGCGTTTACGCCGCACACGCCCTAGAGTAAACGAGCAATTGACCCTACAATAAGTAAAGAGAAACTTGTGTTTAAACGTCGCGACAGGCGCTCAATTCTAAAAGTTATGCTGGAATTTTTCTGGCCTGGTGGGGGCTGGTCGCGTGCGTTTCAATACGTAAAGCATCGTTTAAGACGGTTGCCCGATACGCCGCAACGCATTGCAAGAGGCGTGTGTGTTGGCGTCTTTACGACGTTCACGCCATTTTACGGGCTTCATTTTTTGTTTGCCGCAGCTGTGGCGAAACTTTTGAACGGAAATATCCTTGCCGCTCTGTTAGGAACCTTTTTTGGCAATCCTCTTACTTACGTGCCCATTGGCGTTGTATCATTGCAAACTGGACATTTTTTGATGGGCCGCAGTTGGGAGTCGCATACTGTTGAGCGGTCGCTTGGCGGCAAGTTCCTAGATGCGTGGCGCGATTTACGTGACAATATCATGGCTCTTTTTACTGGCCAGGACGCGGATTGGTCAAACCTTCATATTTTTTTTCAAGAGGTTTTTTTCCCTTGGTTAATTGGGGGAATTGCGCCTGGCTTGATCACTGCGATGGTTGCATACTACCTTAGCCTTGCATTAGTCATCGCGTATCAAAAAAGGCGAAAAGGATTCTTAAAAGAAAAGATTCTTTCTCTGAAAAAGAAAAAATCTACATTTAGGAACGACGAAGGGTAAACATACCCGCCAAATCTTATTACAAGGAGTTAAAAGATGTCGGTGCAAGGCAAACTAAGGCTCGGTGTCAATATCGATCATGTCGCAACTGTCCGTAACGCGCGTGGCTCTGCTTATCCTGATCCCGTGCGCGCAGCCCAACTTGCCGAAGACGCGGGTGCTGACGGTATTACCGCCCATCTGCGCGAAGATCGGCGGCATATTTCAGATAACGATATAGAACGCCTCGTTGCTACGTTGCGCGTCCCTTTGAATTTTGAAATGGCTGCCACAGAAGAAATGCAAGCCATCGCAATACGTCATAAGCCTCATGCAGTCTGTATCGTTCCTGAAAAGCGGGAAGAAAAAACGACCGAAGGTGGTTTGGAAGTCGCGCGCGAAGAAAATAAGCTTGCCCATTTTATTACACCATTACGCGAAGCTGGCAGTCGTGTGTCTATCTTTATCGCCGCTGATCAAAGACAAATTGACGCCGCACATCGGATTGGAGCGCAAGTGATCGAATTGCATACAGGGGCCTATTGCGATCTTCATGCGGAAGGCCGTTTTGATGAAAGGGACGCGGAATTGGACCGTATGCGAGAGATGTCCACCTATGCGCACTCCTTGGGACTTGAAGTGCACGCGGGGCATGGCATTACCTATGATACGGTCCAACCCATTGCTGCCTTTCCCGAAATCATGGAACTCAACATCGGACATTTCATTGTAGGAGAGGCGATTTTTCGCGGATTGAACCCTGCAATAGCCGAAATGCGTCGGTTGATGGACGCTGCCCGCTCAGACGCATGATCTTGGGCGTTGGGACAGACCTGGCCAATATTGAGCGCATCGCAGGCGTTCTTGAACGCCATGGTGACAGGTTCCGCAATCGTGTATTTACCGAAACAGAACAAAGAAAAGCTGAGCGGCGAAAAGATGTAGCTGGCACCTATGCTAAGCGTTGGGCCGCAAAAGAGGCCTGCTCGAAGGCACTTGGTACAGGGCTGCGTATGGGGATCAGTTGGAAAGATATGGCTGTGAGTAACCTCAAAACTGGTCAACCAGTCATGACGGTGACGGGCTGGGCGGCAAAACGCCTTATAGAAATGACACCAGCGGGACATGAGGTGACTATCCATGTTTCGCTAACGGATGATCATCCTTGGGCACAAGCCTTCATTGTTATTGAAGCGCAACCGATTGCTTGACAGATAAGATCCAAAGCCCCATGTAACGCGCACCTAAAGGCAGGAGAGCGGCATGGCCAAAGAAGACGTAGCCAACAGAGAAAATCCAATCATCGAAACCGTTAAGACGATTGTTTATGCGCTGTTATTAGCAGGCTTATTCAGAACGCTGTTTTTTCAACCGTTTTGGATTCCGTCAGGGTCAATGAAGAGCACCTTGTTAATTGGAGATTTTCTTTTTGTGAACAAGATGATTTATGGGTATTCATATGCCTCTTGCCCAAGCATTCCATTTACCAATATCACGCCTAATAAGATTTGTGGATTTCTTTCTGGTGATAATGAACGCATCTGGGCCGGCGAGCCAAAGCGGGGTGATGTGGTAGTGTTCAGGCATCCCGTGCATGGCACCGATTATATCAAACGCCTTATTGGGACGCCCGGGGATACTGTCCAAATGCAGGATGGGCGGTTGATCCTTAATGGAAAAGTAGTAGATTTCAAAGAAGACGGAAAATTTACTGAAATCATGGAACGTCAAGGGTCCATGGGGCGCCAACCACGTTGCGCAAATGCACCTGTAGGATTTGGTGGCGTATGTGAAAAAGATCGCGGTATAGAAACGTTGCCGAGCGGTAAGAGTTATACAGTTCTCAATATCTCTAACCAAGGTTCTGATAATACAGGTGTGTACACTGTGCCAGAGGGACACTACTTTTTTATTGGAGATAACCGGGATAATTCTACCGACAGTCGCTTTCGTCAGAATTATACAAACCCAAGCGCTAGTGGCGTTGGTTTTGTGAAATTCGAAGATATCATCGGTCGAGCTGATCGGATAATCTTCTCTTCTGCTGGCAAGTCTATGTTATTTTTTTGGACCTGGCGCAGCGATCGTTTTTTCCAGGAGGTGATTTGAAGCTTTCCGGTGATCTTAAAGAATTTGAAGAAAGGCTGGGGTATAAGTTCAAAAACCCAAGTCCACTGCTGGAGGCGGTTACGCATCCTTCGATGACTTCGCCACGCAGGCGTGACAACCAGCGGTTAGAGTTTTTAGGAGATCGTGTTCTGGGGCTTGTGATTTCTGATGCTTTGTTAAAAGAGGATCACGACGCGAGCGAAGGCCTACTAGCGCCGCGCTTTAATGCGCTTGTACGCAAAGAATGTTGCGCAGAGGTGGCTGAAGAGATTGATCTTGGCTCTGTTATTAAACTTGGTCGGTCTGAAATGCTTTCTGGTGGGCGTCGTAAGAAAACGCTTCTCGGAGATGCGATTGAAGCAGTAATAGCAGCCGTATTCCTTGACGGGGGATTTGAGGCTGCGCAAACAGTGGTGTTACGCCATTGGAACAGCCGAATTTCTGAGGTCAAAGCCCTCGAACGCGATCCAAAGACAGAGCTTCAGGAATGGGCGCAAAGCTGTGGGTTTCCGCCGCCGAAATATTCACTTATGTCGCGGACGGGCCCAGATCATCAGCCTATATTTATGATTGAGGCGCGGCTAGAAAATGGATTGGCTGTGGAGGCTAGCGCGGGTAATAAACGGGATGCGGAAAAGACCGCGGCAACCGCTTTGCTGCAACAAATTAAGGACCGCAAAAAATGACAAAATGTGGATTTGTAGCTCTCATAGGCGAACCAAACGCTGGTAAGTCAACGCTTCTGAACCGCATGGTGGGGGCCAAAGTTTCTATCGTAACGCATAAGGTGCAAACGACCCGTGCGAGCATCCGTGGTTTTGCGCTAGAAAATCAGACCCAAATCGTCTTTGTTGATACACCTGGTCTCTTCAAACCACGCCGTCGATTGGATCGCGCTATGGTGGCCACTGCTTGGGGCGAGGCATCCGATGCGGATATCGTCGTGCTTATGATCGAGGCCCACCGTGGGATCACGCAGGGTGTGCGCATCATTATAGAAGAGCTTTCAAAGCTGAAAGGAAAGCATCAAGTTCTGTTGGCAATCAACAAAATTGATCGCATGAAAAGCGAGGAGCTTCTGGCGCTTACGGGACAGATGAACGCGCTCTATCCTTTTCTTGCAACCTTCATGATTTCTGCTGAAAAAGGCCACGGTGTCGGAGATTTGAAGTCGTGGCTGGCAGGTCACTTACCGGATGGCCCATGGCTTTACCCCGACGATCAGATTGCGGACCTTCCGCTCCGCACTATCGCTGCTGAAATTACCCGTGAAAAACTCACTTTAAGACTGCATCAGGAATTGCCTTATCAGTTGACTGTTGAAACACGCAGTTGGGAAGAACGCAAAGATGGAAGCGCCCGCATCGAGCAGATTATCTATGTGATGCGCCATGGTCACAAAGGGATTATTTTGGGCAACAAAGGCGATACAATTAAAAAAATTTCTATGGCAGCACGGGCAGAAATGGAAATACTTCTCGAACGTAAAGTTCATCTTTTTGTACGGATAAAAGTGCGCGAAGGCTGGCTGGAAGAAACTCAAAGATATTCTGCCATAGGGCTTGATTTCAAAACTGGAAACATATGACTGCGCTGAAAACAGAGATTTTTGTGAAAGCACATATAAAGCGGCTCGGAATTCAAGGAATCCCAGCATATGTTATGCGCCACGGTGACGATGATGCGGGTGATCTGATTGTGAAACTCTGCACACTTGACGGACAGTCGTCGCTGTTTCGTCGCGAATATGATTTGGACGCAGGTGAGCGATATTGGGTCTGTGTGCTGAACGGCAAGGAAACAGAGGTCGATCAATTCGTCTCAAAACAATGTGGTTTTGATCCTGATCTTTGGGTGGTGGAAATAGAGGATGCGAAGGGACGTCATCTCCTTGACATGAAACCATCTTGAAAAACTGACGGGTTTTGAAACTAACAGGCTGACATTTGCCAAAACGGGCGCTAGCGTCCCTCCATGGAATGGAGAGATCAGGGCATTTTGCTAAACGCGCGTGCGCATGGGGAAACTTCTGCGATCATAGACGTTTTCACCAAAGACCACGGTCGCCATGCAGGTGTTGTGCGCGGTGGTAGAGCGCGCAAAATGACGCCCGTCTTACAGCCGGGGGCGCAGCTTGATTTGACATGGCGTGCGCGTCTAGAGGATCATTTGGGCACATTTCAGGTCGAATTGCTGCACAGTCGAACTGCGCTCGTCATTGGGGACCGGAAGTCGCTTTCGGGGCTGAACGTGGTAACCGCTATGTTGTTGACATTTTTGCCAGAACGCGAAAGCTACACTACGCTTTATACTGCCACAGAACATCTTTTGGATTTAATAGAAGATCAGACTGTTTGGCCCACGGTCTACCTCAAATGGGAATTAGCGCTGCTTGATATCTTGGGCTTTGGACTTGACCTAAGCGTCTGTGCGGTTACGGGAAAGGCAGAGGACCTAGCCTATATCTCTCCCAAAACTGGCAGAGCCGTGTCGTCCGCAGGAGCAGGGGAATGGGCCGACCGCCTCTTTCCCTTTGTGCCGGTCCTCTCTGGGGCAAAGCAATGTGACTTGGCTGAAATGAGAACGGCATTCAATATTACAGGCTATTTCTTAGAAAATCATGTACTAAAGGGATTGGGGCTCAGAGCCTTTCCCGCAGCAAGGGCGCGGTTTGTGGATACCCTGTCGCAAAGCACATGAGCGAAACGGTAAATTCGTGAATTTTTTAAAAAAAAAATTGCTCTGGACAGTCGACACGTCAAGCAATAAAAAGCGGAAACCAGACGCGTAGCGTGTGGAAGCCCGGGTAGCTCAGGGGTAGAGCAGTGGACTGAAAATCCTCGTGTCGGTGGTTCAAATCCGCCCCCGGGCACCACTATTCAAAGCAACATACTGATATTGTTCTGTTTGTGTTAACGGATTCAGGATCGTAGTTGATGTCGTTGTTGTTGAATGTGCCTCATACCTATCGCAAAGATGGTGTTTATTACTTGCAGCGGTATGTCCCTGAGGATGTTCGTAAGCATTATAAAACCAATCGTATCTCTTTTTCGCTTCGGACAAAGTCTGCACGGGAGGCTTGTGCTCTTTCTCGCAGTGCCAGTGCAAAGCTTGAAGCTTATTGGCATTCTCTCAGGCTCGCGTACAGAGAAGTGCCCGCTCAGCATTTAGTTTCTTTGAGAAGTCAAGATCACGGTGACGGTACTGACATAGAGCAGCCCGTAGATTTGAGCCTGACTGAAGCTGGCGAGGTGTATCTGCGCCTGAAGGGTTCAAACAAACCCAAGACATTCCACAGTGCTGTAGAGCGGGCTCTAAGCTACGTCGTTAAAGTGATTAGGAATAAACCACTACAGGCAATTTCACGTAAGGATGCAGCGACTGTGCGGGATGATCTAGTTGCCAAAGGCCTTGCGCCATCTTCGGTCACTCGTGTGCTTACGACAATCAAAGCCGTCATCAATTTTGCCATTCAAGAAGAAGGGATAGAGCTTTCAAATCCATTTAAGGGTTTATTCGTGGATTAAAGCATAGGGCCGAAGAAACGGATGCCTATTCCATTGAATGATTTGGAAAGAGTTCAAAAGCAATGCTGGAACGTAGATGACGATTTACGTTGGATTGTTGCGGCAATTAGTGACACGGGTTGTAGAATGGCTGAGATCGTGGGGCTGAGTAAAGTTGATGTCAGATTAGATGGCGACATTCCTTTCATTTCAATCAGTCCTAAGCCGTGGCGTAGGCTTAAAACAGCCTCAAGTGAACGGGATATACCGCTGGTTGGATCAGCTCTTTGAGGATTTACTCGTGCATACCAGTCAACCAATTCAGAGATGTTATTTCCACGCTACAACAATGCGCTTTATTCTAACTCAAATAGTGCTAGTGCTGCTCTATCAAAATGGCTCAAGCAGCAAACTAAAGCCGACTGCACGATGCACAGCTTTCGGCATTCATTCCGAGATCGTTTAAGAGCAGTGGAGTGTCCTATCGAACTCACTGATGCACTTGGTGGTTGGACTGCTCATGGAATTGGGGCAGCTTATTTATCCAGC
>CAJXHI010000036.1 GCA_913051655.1 uncultured Alphaproteobacteria bacterium | reverse complement strand
TCGCGGAGCCCAAAAATACGAATTTCCGTGCTCTTCCAACACCTGCATTAAAGCGAAATCGATGATTCGCAACGCAACATTCGCAGCAAACAAGACCGATTGGCACGGGATATTGACATCTCGATTACTATATAAAATTCCTTAGATAAAATCCTAAAAATATAATTTATATTGTCATGAATAAATAATATGTTTACGAGTCTTATTTATCACCTAGGCCACCAAATTCTTTAGATTTCTTAATTATGCGAAAAAATGCCACCACTGGTAGGGCTGGGCACCGCCGTCGTACTTGGCACTGACGTCGACAGTCCCCGTGCCACACGCATCGCAAGGAATGCAAAGGCCTGGGCTTCAAGCATATCGCCATCCAAACCTACGTCTTCTACCTTACACAAATCGCAGGTGGTAGCGGCAGCAATCATTTCCATCAGAACAGAATTGTGCCGTCCTCCACCCGTCACCAATATCCGTTCTGGTGGTTTGGGGCAAAATTCCAGACCAGCCTTGACGCTTGCAGCACACATCGCCGTCAGTGTAGCAACCGCGTCAGCTGCAGATTCTTTTGTGACAAAGTCTACCATTTTAGAGAATGTATCCCGATCAAGTGATTTAGGGGGTATTTTGCGAAAAAAGGGATCACCCAAAAATTTTTCCAACGCGCCTTCAATCACCTGTCCTTTTTTTGCAAAATGCCCTCCCTCGTCCATATCCTGTCCAAAATGCCGACGCATATAATCATTGATCGGAGCATTCGCAGGTCCTGTATCAAAGGCCACAAGCGCGCCCTCTGCTTCCGGCCCATTTTTTTGCGGATCGATCCAAGTTAAATTCCCTACACCCCCAAGGTTTAGAACAGCCAAGGGCGCTTTTGCACCCATCCATTTTGCGCAGGCAAAATGATAAAACGGAGCAAGCGGTGCCCCCTGTCCACCAAAACTGACATCGGCGCTTCGAAAATCCCAAACCACGGGGCGCCTTAGGCGCTCTGCCAAATAAGCCCCGTCTCCTAATTGATGTGTCCCCTGTCCCATAGGGTCATGCGCAAGTGTTTGTCCATGAAACCCTAATAGGACGGCATTCTCAAATCGGGAAAATACTTCAAGATGTTTGGAATGAACAATATCTAAAGCTTGATCTAATCCGCTGTCTCCAGGCCATTTGCCAAGGGATGCGTGTAAAGCCGCCCGCTCTTCCACTGAGTAGGGCACATATGTTGACCCACCGAAATCAAATAGTGTCTCTCCGTCCGTAATGATCTCAGCCCCATCAACCCCATCAAGGGAAGTTCCTGACATAGCACCTGCCACCAACATAGGTTTTTTGCCAAACATGATCTTTTCCTTAGCTCTTCTACCTCTTATAAACATGACGAAACAGATCAAGTGAGGCAAGAGATGACCTTTCAGCCAAAGTCCGATTTTCTGAACATAATGATGGAACGCGGCTTCGTCGCAGATTGCACAGATTATTCCCGGCTCGATGAGACTCTTCTGGAAGGGAGCATGCCAGCCTATATCGGATTTGACGCCACAGCGACTTCATTGCATGTGGGCAGTCTAATCCAAATCATGATGCTTCGCTGGCTACAAAAAACGGGCGGCAAGCCGATCACATTGATGGGCGGGGGAACAACAAAAGTGGGCGATCCTAGTTTTCGAGCAGATGAACGCCCTCTGCTAATGCCAGACAGTATTGAACAGAATATAGCCGGCATTCAAAAAGTATTTTCAGCCTACATGACGTATGGAACTGGGCCGAGTGACGCTCTGTTGATTAACAATGCTGAATGGCTTGATGAACTCAATTATCTCGATTTTCTACGCGACATCGGACGACATTTTTCAGTGAACCGGATGCTTAGCTTCGAAAGCGTAAAATCACGTTTGGACCGCGAACAATCGCTGTCTTTCCTAGAGTTTAACTATATGATCCTGCAAGCTTACGATTTCCTTGAGCTGCACAAACGGTATGGCTGTAAACTCCAGATGGGTGGATCAGATCAATGGGGAAATATTGTCAACGGAAT
Source organism: uncultured Alphaproteobacteria bacterium (assembly GCA_913051655.1). GTDB lineage: Bacteria > Pseudomonadota > Alphaproteobacteria > Rhodobacterales > Rhodobacteraceae > LFER01. The sequence goes on along the minus strand of CAJXHI010000036.1, from coordinate 21,804 downwards.
TGATTTGACGCGGCGCGCCATGGATGGGTGGATTTTTGGCCTTACCTCGCCGCTTTTGACGACCTCTGATGGAAAAAAAATGGGCAAATCCCAGAATGGTGCCGTTTGGTTAAATGCGAATATGCTCAGCTCATACGAATTCTGGCAATTCTGGCGTAACACCACGGATGCGGATGTGGGTCGTTTTTTGAAACTTTACACCGAATTGCCAATCGAGGAATGCGACCGCCTTAGTTCCCTAAAAGGCTCCGAAATAAACGACGCAAAAGTGGTACTGGCAAATGAGGTTACATCACTCCTGCACGGCAAAGGCGCCGCCACAAAAGCAGAGGCCACTGCGCGCGAAGTGTTTGAAAAAGGGGGCATCGGAGAAGATTTGCCAACATTTTTGCTAAATGCAGAAGATGTCGGTGACGGCATATCGGTGGTTCAGCTTATCGTTAAAGCGGGCTTGGTCAGTTCTGGCAAAGAAGCGAAACGTCTCATCGCAGAAAATGGCGCAAAATTGAACGATTCGCCGCTGAACGATGCCGGCCAATGGATTGATGTGACAACCTTAAAGGAAACCATAAAGCTGAGCGCAGGCAAGAAGCGCCATGCTTTGATTGGGATTAAAGATTAGTTCGCTCTGCCAATCTACCCGGCAAACTTACCACAAGCACAATTCATTCGACGGGACAAGACGGCTTTACGCTGCCCGTGAAGTCGGCCCCTTTGTACTTGGGAAATTGCCTGAATTTGAAGCGCATCCATCCTGCTAATATGCCCGACAGGTTGTTGATCAAACTCAACAACCTGCTGCGCGCCAGCACTAAACGCAAATTCTTTTATCAATTCGTCTAATCACTGACGGATCAGAACCCTGTATTCGTCTAACTCGGTCTCATTCATAACGTTTATGCTATCATTGGCATTTCATTCTCTTTCTTCGTGACTATGCCGTAAAGGCGTCGTATTGTGAAAAATGTGTAGTAAGTCCAACATTGCGTTTACGAAAGGCAAAATTGTGTCAAGCTCCAAAACTAAAATCGTCAAAGCAGAGGTTACAAACCTAGATCCAGTTTGGGGGAAAATACGTGGGGAGGCAGAAAATGCCGTCAAAGATGAGCCGCTGTTGGGCGCGTTCATGCACAAGAATGTCTTGCAACACACAAGCATCGAAAATGCTCTTGCGCATCGGATCTCGCTCAAACTGGCTTCTCTTGAAATGTCGGAACAGTATTTGCGCGAATTCTGTAACCGCGCCTATTCAGAAGATATGTCACTTGCAGCATCTGCGCGGGCGGATATCATGGCAACCTTTGATCGTGATCCAGCCTGCCATCGTTTTCTTCAGCCGCTTTTATACTTTAAAGGGTTTCAGGCGGTTCAAGCCTACCGAGTGGGATATTTTATGTGGCAAACTGGCAAACGCGATATGGCCTATTTTTTACAATCGCGGGTCTCAGAAGTTTTCGGGATAGATATCCACCCGGGCGCGAAAATTGGACATGGGCTGATGATTGATCACGCTCATTCTATCGTCATCGGGGAAACGGCCGTCGTTGGAGACAACGTTTCGATGCTACATTCAGTTACACTCGGAGGGACTGGCAAAGAAGAAGAGGACAGACATCCCAAAATCGAACACGGCGTTTTGATTGGTGCAGGCGCGAAGGTTTTGGGCAACATCCGCGTAGGGCATTGTTCTCGCATAGCTGCCGGATCAGTGGTATTACAAGACGTACCCGCCAAAAGCACCGTCGCCGGCGTCCCAGCCAAAGTGGTGGGCGAGGCCGGCTGCCACACGCCCTCAGTGACAATGGACCAACTTGTGGCACAAACTATGGGCGAATAATGCGCGAAAGCATACAATAAAAAAATTCCGCCTACAAACTTGGCGGCCTTCACATTTATCACCTGACTGTTCAAACCATTAAAACAAAAGGATTTTCAAGGTTTTTCACAATATCATTCAATAATAACGCACCCAGTGCACCATCAACAGCGCGGTGATCTACCGAAAGAGTGACAGACATGATCGTCGCAGACCCAATTTCGCCATCTTCTTTTATCACAGGCTTTTTCTTACCCGCACCAACTGCAAGAATAGCAGCGTGAGGTGGATTAATCACCGCGTCAAAATTGTCGATGCCGTACATTCCCAGATTGGAAATTGACAAACTCCCCCCTTGATATTCTTGGGGCATCAACTTTTTGTCTCTTGCGCGGACGGCCAAGTCCTTCATTTCACGACTAAGTGCCGACAATGATTTCTGTTCTGCATTGCGCAGTACAGGGGTGATCAAGCCCCCGTCAATGGCGACAGCCACGGCGATATCTGACGCATCAAACTGCAACAAATGGTCTCCTGCCCAAACCACATTTGCCGACTTCACGTTCTGTAAAGATAGCGCACAAGCCTTAATAATAAAATCATTGACCGAAAGTTTCACATTCCGCTCTGCAAGATCTTTGTTCACCACAGCGCGCACTGACAAAAGTGCACCAATGTTGACTTCGCGGCGCAGGTAAAAATGCGGTATGTTCTGTTTTGACTCACTCAAACGTGCCGCTATTGTCTTGCGCATACCGTCAAGGGATACCTTGCTGTAATCGCGCCCTTGATAAATTATTTTCACCGCATCGCTCGATGACCCAGCCGCAAGCGTTGGTGCTGCCGTTTGCGTAGCTAGTGTTGGACTTGGGGCTTCGCTAGCGACCACCGCTGGGACCGTATCCACAGTCATCACATCCGTCTTCACAATCCGGCCGTTTGGGCCCGTACCTACGATTGTATTCAGATCAATACTTTTATCAGCTGCGATGCGGCGCGCTAAAGGCGTGGCAAAAACACGCCGTCCGCGCGTTTTGCGCACGTAAACATTTGGAGTGGGTTGTACAATTGACAATGACGCTTGCACCGCTGTGCTTGGGTCTGGTTTGTCTTGTGCTTCTGTTGTGAAGGCAGTAGGCGTCATCTCAGATAGTGTTTCTTTTTCTTCGAGAAGAATGGCAATCGCTGTGTTCACCACCACATTTTCAGCCCCTTCTGCCACAAGAAGTTTTCCAATGACGCCTTCATCGACGGCTTCAAATTCCATCATCGCCTTATCAGTTTCTATCTCGGCCAAGAGATCTCCGGAGGAAACTATATCTCCCTCTTTGACCAACCATTTCGCCAACTTCCCTTCTTCCATCGTAGGAGAAAGCGCAGGCATGAGAATTTCTGTTGCCATCGTGAAGTTCCCTTTAACGATATGTTACAGATTTAACAGCTGCAACCACTTCATCTGTTGTCACAAGAGCCAGTTTTTCTAAGTTAGTTGCATAGGGCATAGGCACGTCTTTACCCGTACAATTGATCACAGGAGCATCCAGATAATCAAATGCACGCTCCATAATAACAGCGGAAAGATGGTTCCCTATGGACCCGACAGGAAAGCCTTCCTCAACAGTCACACAACGGTTTGTTTTGCATACCGAGGCAAGCACTGTGTCATAGTCGATTGGACGAAGGCTACGCAGATCAACAACTTCCGCATCAATCCCATCAGCACTCAGAAACTCAGCCGCCTCAATTGCGAATTGCATCCCGATACCAAAGCTCAGAATTGTAACATCACTGCCCTCGCGCCAGACGCGCGCTTTTCCAATTGGAACCGTAAAGTCTTCCATTACTGGCACATCAAAACTGCGCCCGTAAAGGATTTCATTTTCAAGGAAAATCACAGGGTTCGGGTCACGTATCGCCGATTTCATCAAACCTTTCGCGTCCGACGCAGCATAGGGCATCACGACTTTAAGCCCAGGAACATGTGCATACCAAGCTGCGTAGTCCTGACTGTGTTGCGCTGCGACCCGTGCAGCGGCGCCGTTTGGACCACGAAACACCATTGGAGCACCCATTTGACCGCCTGACATATAGAGAGTTTTAGCCGCAGAGTTTACGATTTGGTCCATGGCCTGCATAGCAAAGTTAAAGGTCATGAATTCTACAATCGGGCGCAAGCCACCAAAGGCCGCACCCACTGCAATACCAGCAAATCCGTGTTCAGTGATCGGGGTATCGATTACTCTTTTACTGCCAAATTCGTCTAACATACCTTGCGAGATTTTATAGGCACCTTGATATTCTCCGACTTCTTCGCCCATTAAAAAGACGCTGTCATCACGCCGCATCTCCTCAGACATGGCATCGCGCAAAGCTTCTCGTACTGTTTGATGACGAAGTTCTGTACCTTCTGGCCAATCCAATTCGACAGAGGTCGGAACCAGCTCTAATGCAGGCGCAGGCATGACCTTTGTCGCTACCGGCGTAGGACCAGAGAGCTGTAGCCCTGATGCTAGTCCAACAGGAGCGTTCACCACTGTCGGTACTACCGTCACGCGCTCGCCCTCTTCGACGAGGATCGCAATTGGTGCGTTAACCCGAACATTTTCCGTACCTTCGGCCACTACAATTTTCGCAATAATCCCCTCATCGACTGCTTCAAATTCCATGGTAGCTTTGTCGGTTTCAATCTCAGCAATAATGTCTCCTGAAGAGACAGTGTCACCTTCTTTTACGAGCCATTTCGACAATTTGCCTTCTTCCATCGTAGGGGATAGGGCAGGCATAAGTATTTCAGTCGCCATTGTTTATATTTCCCACGTTATATACACACGTCCGTCCAAAGCTCTTCTACATTTGGCTCTGGGCTTTCTTTGGAAAATTCTGCCGCCGCATTCACGACCGATTTGACCTCCTTATCAATGGCTTTCAAATCATCTTCAATGGCGTAATTTTTGGTCAGCAAAATTGATCGCACTTGCTCAATCGGATCGCGTTCTTCACGCATTTTCTGTACTTCTTCGCGGGTCCGGTATTTCGCTGGATCAGACATAGAGTGACCGCGGTAGCGATAGGTCTTAATTTCTAGGATATACGGACCCTTGCCGGAACGACAGTGTTTGACCGCTTTGTCACCCGCGTCTTTCACCGCGAGTACATCCATACCGTCTACCGTTTCCCCCCGTATACCGAAAGCTTCGCCGCGAGTGTAGAGATCCGGTGTAGAGGTTGATCTGTTCTGTGCAGTGCCCATAGCGTATTGGTTATTTTCGATGACAAAGATCACCGGCAATTGCCACAGCGCTGCCATGTTGAAGGTTTCATAAACCTGACCTTGATTGGCGGCGCCATCCCCAAAATAAGTGAATGTAACTCGGGCGTTTTCCTGATACCTATCAGCAAAAGCAAGTCCTGCGCCCAAGGGAACCTGTGCACCAACGATCCCATGACCACCATAAAAGTGCTTATCCTTGCTGAACATATGCATGGAACCGCCTTTGCCTTTGGAATAGCCACCCATCCGACCGGTCAATTCTGCCATGACCCCACCCGGATCCATACCAGCTGCAAGCATATGGCCATGATCACGGTAGGATGTGATCCTTTTATCACCCTGTTTAGCAGTCGCCTCAAGTCCGACAACAACGGCTTCCTGCCCGATATATAAGTGACAAAATCCCCCGATGAGCCCCATACCGTAGAGTTGCCCTGCTTTTTCTTCAAACCGCCTTATCAACAACATTTCTTTGTAGTATTTAAGAAGCTCTTCTGCAGAGACATTCGGCTTTGAACTACTTTTACGAGCCGCCATATGCATCATTCCTAAATTTAGTTTAATGTTAAACTATACATATCATAAACCGTGCACAAATTGCGAGAAGAAAATTAAAAATCCTTAATTCTTTTTTATGATTATAGAGACTTAACGGACGACGATATCATTCCTGCCGATATATCCCAGAATATCACGTGCTTGCTGATCAAGCAAATCCAGATCGAGATATTCATCGGACATCCGCTTTGTCAGGTTTTCCATACGCGCCACCTCTGCTGCAAGCGCATCGAGCTCAATTCTAAGCTTTGCTGTGTCACCAAGAATTTCTGCACGCCTAAAAAGACCATAATCACCCTGAACGGCGGCAAAGGTGAAATAAAGGGAAAGACAAAGGCAAATGGCAAAGCTCAAAAGCATGCCCCAACTTGGATAGGATGTCCGTCGTGCCATATCTACCTCGTTTGCCCTTTGTTGGATACCACTTAAATTTTATATGGCACATGAATTCAAATTTGTGAATCCCCCAAATATTTCAAAAATAATATTTTTTCTCACTGGACGGGATATGCAACGAAAATGCGTCACCGCGTTATGTGATCTATCCGCTGGAGGAAGCGGCGCAAATATCGTCGATTGTCTGGCCCAAAACGCGCTCAAACTCTGTATCGCTTTGATTTGCACTTAATCCTTCGGTCAGGGCTCTGGAAAAACTGGCAATCACATCGGTGTTATTTGCCAGTCGCGCGTTTGCTTCTTCACGTGAGTAACCACCAGAAAGTGCAACAACACGCATAACGCGCGGATGCTCAGTCAAGCCCCTATACTGATCGTTATTCTCTGGCAGGGTCAGCTTGAGTATTACCTGCGCTCCGTCATCGAGTGCATCGAGGTGCATTTTCAAACGATCTAGCAATAGATCTTCGGTTGCCTTCTTGTCCTCGGAGTGAATACTGACCTCTGGTTCAATGATAGGCACCAATCCATAGGATAAAATCCGACGGCCAATTTCAAATTGTTGTGAAACCACCGCTTCAACACCGGCAGGGTTCGCACGATGAATAACCGAGCGCATTTTCGTGCCAAAGATATTGGCCTTTTGCGCCTGCTCCAACAGGGTATTTAATTCAGGCATCGGTTTAAGGATTTGAGCGTCGTTTTCTTCATCCGACAAACCTTTATCAACCTTTAAAAATGGAACAACCCCACAGTGTTCCCAAAGATAATCCGCTGCTGGTGTCCCATCAACGTTTCGCTTCATAGTATTTTCAAAAAGGATGGCACCAATCACCTTACCGCTTTGAAAAGCAGCTGCACGCATGATTCGGCTGCGCATCTCGTGGATCAGAGCGAACATTTCTTCATCATTAGTGTATTGATCTGAACCAACACCATAGAGGCCGAGAGCCTTTGGTGTGGATCCCCCGCTCTGATCAAGAGCCGCGACAAATCCCGGGGCTTGTGACATTTGCTTGGCTTGTTCTTGATTTATCATAGTCAGGTCCTTTAAAAATAATATGTGCGAGAAAAGACCCTTGTGGTCCTTTGCCACGCGTCTTAGTTCACTGCCTTTACGCTTGCAAATGTGTTAGCGCTAAAACTTTCGCAATGGTAGTCGGCTTTGGATTTAACTGGCCTGAAGAGCAGCAACGCCTGGAAGCGATTTACCTTCCATCCATTCCAAAAATGCTCCACCAGCCGTTGAGACATAGCTAAACTGTGCACCTGAACCAGATTTATTCAATGCGGCTACTGTATCTCCGCCGCCTGCTACGGATCTCAATTGCCCTGCCTGCGTGAGCTCGGCCGCCCTTTGTGCCGCAGCATTGGTGGCACGGTCAAACGGTTCAAGCTCAAAAGCTCCCAAAGGTCCGTTCCAGATAAGAGTTTTCGCGCTTTCCAGCACCTCTTTAATTCGCTGCGACGTCTCAGGGCCAGCATCCAAGATCATGCAGTCATTAGGACATTTTTCTACAGGAAGAATATCTGAATCTGCGAATGCCTTAAATTCCCTCGCCACCACAACATCGCTGGGAAGGATAATATTGCAACCAACCTCGGTCGCCTTATCCAAGATGTCGCGCGCGGTGTCTTTCAGTTCGTGCTCGGCAAGTGATGCTCCCACATCAATGCCCATTGCTACAAGGAATGTATTTGCCATCCCACCTCCAATGATCAAATGATCAACTGTTGTCACAAGATTGGACAAAAGTGCCAGCTTGGTCGACACTTTAGCCCCACCTATTACGGCGACTATGGGCTTTTGCGGCTTACTAAGAGCGCTGTCCAAAGCGGTCAATTCAGCCTCCATATGCCGTCCAGCACAAGCGGGCAAAAGATGTGCAAGCCCCTCAGTACTGGCATGTGCGCGATGAGCTGCAGAAAAGGCATCATTACAAAAGACATCCCCAAGCGATGCGATTTTCTGTGCAAATTTCTGATTATTTTCTTCTTCTTCAGGGTAAAATCTGGTATTTTCAAGCAAAAGTACTTGTCCGACTTTGAGTATTGATATCGCTGTTTCTGCCGCTGGCCCGATGCAATCAGCTGCAAATAATACCTCGGCTTCAAACACCTCCTCCAAAACAGGGATTAGTTGATTTAGACTGTACTCCGGTTTGACAGAACCTTTTGGTCGACCGAAATGAGCTAGCAAAATAGGTCGCCCTCCAGCCGCAATGATATCTTTTACTGTCGGCGCAATTTTCTGAATTCTAGTCGCGTCGGTGACTTGCCCGTTTTTCATGGGAACATTGATATCTACTCTCACTAGAACGCGCTTTCCCTGAAGTTTCAAATCATCCAGTGTACACCAATTCATTCTATGATCTCTTTTTGAACATTTACCCTGCATATGTGACCATCTTGGATGCACGGTCAACACCAGACCTTGCCGCTCGCACAAAAGCAGCTTAGGTAGGTCACAATAGAAAAGGACAGGAGAACGGGATGGCTGACATCAAAGATCCAGAGAATACAATTCTGATGGAACTCAAAGACGGGACCGTTGTCATCGAATTACTGAATGATATTGCGCCGGCCCATTGTGAGCGTATGAAAGAACTGGCCAGAAACGGTGCTTATAATAATGTCTGTTTTCACCGAGTGATCGATGGCTTTATGGCACAAAGCGGGGATGTGAAAAACGGCAATATGGAAAAGGATTTCAACCTGCGCATGGCAGGCACTGGTGGGTCCGAGCTTCCAGATCTAAAGGCTGAGTTCTCTGGCATCCCACATGACAGAGCCACATTAGGCGCCGCACGGAGCCAAAATCCTGACAGTGCAAACAGCCAGTTTTTTATTAATTTTAAGGATAACCATTTCCTTAACAGACAATATACAGTCTACGGGCGTGTGATTGACGGGATGGAGCATGTGGACGCTATCACGCGCGGCGAACCCCCCGCGAACCCAGATCGAATGATCAGCTTGAAGGTCGCTGCCGATGCGTAAATTTTTGACAGCGCTCAGCATTCTTAGCGCAGGAATTGTACAGGCTGCGGAGATGACGATTACGGTGGCGGGGCAAGCCAATGGCAATATTGTTATCGACCTCCTTGAAGAGGTGGCACCCTTGCATGTTGAACGCATCAGAAGACTAGCCAATGATGGCGTTTACGACAATGTTGTTTTCCATCGTGTGATTGATGGTTTCATGGCACAAACTGGTGATGTCGAATTTGGAAACGCTCAAAAAGACCTGAGCAGAGTAGGTTACGGTGGATCATCTCTACCAGATTTGCCAGCTGAATTTTCAGAAGTTCCGTATGACAGAGGTATAGTCGGCATGGCGCGGTCTCAGTCAGCTGACAGTGCAAATAGCCAGTTTTTCATCATGTTTAATGCAGGCTATTTTCTGAATGGGCAGTATACCGTGGTAGGGCGTGTCACATCCGGCATGGAAGTGGTCGACGCAATCAAGCGCGGTCGCGGATCAAACGGAGCAGTGACCGATGCACCTGATGTTATGACGACTGTACGGGCCACTCCTTAATCGTTTGATCTTGCGTGATTTCCGCCGAGAGCGCGCGCAAAACCAGCAAATCTATCCCATTTTTGTCGATTTTGCGATAAAGCTTGATTTTGCAATGGCGGGAATGGGCGGCGCGGTCTGGCCGAATTACAATAAATTTCCATTAACACTGTAATGAGGCGTAATCATTCTCTGGTCTGTTCACACGCTCTGTGATAGCGCTATGTCGGATCAGAGAACGAAAAGCGCCATGAAGAAACCCAAATGGGTCATTGAAAAAGAACAAGCCAAAAAAGCCGCCAGCCAAGAAACGGTGTGGCTTTTTGGGACGCATGCGGTGCGGGATGCACTAATGAATCCTGCACGGGAAAAACTCCATTTGGTGGCCACTAAAAATGCCTTTGACCGCCTCAAAACCGTTATTGAAAAATGCCAAATCGAAGTAGAAATCTGTGAGTCACGGCAATTTTCTGCACCCCTTGATGCTGGCGCCGTACATCAAGGAATTGCGCTGGAAACGAAACCGTTGGTCTGGGGAAGTCTAGAGGATCATGCCTTAAGTGGTGAATGCAGACCAGCGCGGCTTGTCCTTTTAGATCAGATCACCGACCCCCAAAATGTAGGTGCGATTCTGCGTTCTGCAGAAGTCTTTGGCGCACAGGCAGTGATTGGGACCCAACGTCACAGCGCGCCAGAGACAGGCGCCTTGGCCAAATCAGCAAGCGGGGCGCTTGAACGTCAACCTTATCTGCGGCTGCGCAACCTTGCCGATACAATTATCACCTTGCAAAACATGGGATTTCTTGTTTTGGGATTAGACGGCACAGCCGAGAAAAGCGTGGACGAAGTTGCACATTCACAAGTGGACCGCCCAATTGCGCTTGTTTTTGGAGCCGAAGGTCCGGGGTTGCGCCAGCGCACTAAGAATACCGTTGATATGTTAATTTCCATCCCTTTCAGTAAAGGATTTGGATCCTTGAACGTTTCCAATGCTGCAGCCGTTACACTTTTCGCAATGCGTAAATCCTAGGAGTGGTATTTCACTGTTGCAATAACCCATATCATGGAAAACGCAGTAATCTCAAAAAATTGCACCAAGGTCTTGGTAAATTCAATGAGCGCAAATTCACCTGAAAAACGTTCCTTTTCCTACAAAAATGCTCTTCTTTAGAGCATTCTCAGAACCAATTACTAACGTGACTTGGCTTTTATTTTACAACAGAAAGCCCATCTCTTCAGCAAGAAGGAATTTATGAAACGCAGAACAAAATTTGACGCATACTGTTACTTTGATCTACGTGCAGCCCCTATTTTGAAAGAACTCAAGATGAACTTGCTTGTGGTTATTATAAATTTCACTAACTGCTTTGAAAATCATGCCGGAGCACACTGCCCTGCCCAAAGCGTGAAGTTTGTCTACCAACCAACAAGTCATTACTTCTTCAAGAATCAGAAGAAAAAGACACAATTCAAGGCGTCATAGACATGCAAACGTAAGAAAATTTTCACTCAGCGGGTTTTCGAAAAGCTTGTGATGTCATTGAGAATATTTTTGACTAGACCCTCTGGTAATCAATGGTTGAGCGCTCTATGCAGAGAACCAACTTTTGGAGACTGAGATGAGCTTTGAAACCCCAGGACAAGTTGAAACATCTTACTATAATGCGATTTCTACTATTGAAGAGATTATAGAAGACGCGCGCAACGGGCGAATGTTTATTCTAGTTGATCACGAAGATCGCGAAAATGAGGGCGATCTGGTTATTCCGGCACAAATGGCAACTCCAGATGCCGTCAATTTTATGGCTACGCATGGAAGGGGTTTAATTTGTTTGGCCATGACTTCGGAACGCATCGACCAACTCGGCCTCGAATTGATGAGCACGAATAATTCGTCGCGTCATGAAACCGCGTTTACAGTGTCTATTGAAGCTCGCGAAGGCGTCACAACTGGCATTTCAGCTCAGGACCGTGCCCGCACCATATCTGTCGCCATTGATGCATCAAAATCAGCTGCCGACATCGCAACCCCCGGTCATGTATTTCCTTTGCGTGCTAGAAATGGTGGCGTTTTGGTGCGCGCGGGCCATACAGAGGCAGCGGTCGATGTGAGCAGACTAGCAGGGCTAAGTTCTTCCGGTGTTATATGTGAGATTATGAACGATGACGGCACCATGTCGCGCCTTCCTGAGCTGATTGCATTTGCCCAAAAACATAGCCTCAAAATAGGTACAATAAGTGATCTGATTGCCTATCGGCGACGGCACGATAACCTTGTCCGTATTCAATCGGAAAGTACAATAACATCTGAATTCGGGGGCGATTGGCAAATGCGAGTCTATGTGGATGAAAGCCATGGCGATGAACATATTGTACTCTGCAAAGGTGATATTTCAGGTAACGCGCCAGTTCTCGTACGCATGCATGCGATGGATCCTATGCTTGACATTATCGGCACAGGCCCGAAAGGACGCGCGCATGAGTTTGGCGACGCTATGCAGCATGTCGCAAAAGAAGGGCGGGGCGTGGTTGTGCTTTTGCGCGATACCTCAATGAAACTAGACACGAGCAGTGAGGTGTCCCCGAAAACATTGCGCCAATACGGTCTTGGCGCACAAATTTTATCTTCTCTGGGACTTTCCAAATTGGAACTTTTGACCAATTCTCCAACACCCAAAGTGGTGGGATTAGACGCATATGGTTTGGAAATTGTCTCCACACGCAAAATATCTGAATTGGGGTAAATTATGGCAGGATCAGAAATCCACTACAATTTGGAACTTCCCAAATTCGAAACACCACTAAAATTATTGATCGCGCGCGCGCCCTACTATCAGGATATTGCGGATGACCTCTTGAAAGGTGCTAGTGCCGAAATAGAGGCTGCAAGTGGAACATGGGACCTCGTTGACGTTCCTGGCGCTTTGGAACTTCCAACGGCTATTGGAATTGCGGAACGCTTTAAAGATTATGACGGATACGTTGCCCTTGGCTGCATTATTCGCGGTGAAACCACCCATTATGAGACAGTTTGTAACGACAGTTCACGTGGCATTGCCCTGATGGGGCTGCAAGGATTGTGTATCGGAAACGGAATCCTGACCGTCGAAAACCGTAAACAAGCCGAAGTACGTGCAGATCCCAATGATCAGAATAAAGGCGGAGGTGCCGCTGCAGCCGCACTTCATCTAATTGCTCTTGCAAGGCGTTTGGGCGGTGAACGCAAAAACGTTGGATTTACCACCGGCTTGGACAAGCTTTGATGATAGAAACGCCGCCTAAATCGGGTAACCAAAAACGAAAAATGCGATCGGCAAGTCGGCTTTATGCCGTGCAGGCGCTTTTTCAAATGGAACAATCCAATCAAACCGTGGATACCGTCCGCATTGAGTTTCTAGACCATCGGTTCGGTGCCATATATGATGCAGACCAATTTGAAGAAGGTGATATAGAACTTTTTTCTAAAATTCTTGAGCATGCCGTAAATCATCAGGCGCAAATCGATCAAATGACGGATAGAGCTCTTGTGGCGAAATGGCCATTGGGACGGATTGACTCAACGCTGCGCGCCCTTTTCCGCTCAGCCGGCGCTGAATTGGTAAAAACCGACACTCCACCTAAAGTGATCATAGTTGAATATGTTGACGTCGCTGGCGCGTTTTATCCCGATGGAAAGGAACCGCGTTTTGTGAATGCAGTTTTGGATCATGTGGCCCATGAAATTCGGAAAAACGGATTTTAGTAACACTTAAAACACATATAGATTTATTCATTTTAAAATTTCAAATAAAGTGAGTTTGTTTACTTCAGCTTGTATGATCTTTTAGCTTTTTTGCGGGTTTCGTCCTATAATACGTAAACTTCAAGATTAATGTTTGAATCTGTAACCTTGCACACTTAATTCCCAAATATTAGTTAATTTGCTTTGCGCTTGTAATTATAAACTGGATTTATCAATTTTTTATGGTGAATGATGATTTCTTTTGCTTATAATTTCGGGTTTTGACAATCTGGGAAATGATTGGCGCGATAATCGCATCCATGTTTTTTTGTCCTCAAACCTGATTAAAAATGCCAACTACTGCAAGCCTTTTGTATTTGTCGTTGCAGTGTTAAACACGATGATATTCTTCCTCAATTGTGAGCTCAATTTTATTAATCCAGCCTTGGTAAATGGCAGTAGACTTATCATTTGATAATAGGAATATAATGTTTATTTACTCAGCCTATTTCCGATTATTTTTAACGCATTTGTTGTTCAATAGTCTTTCAAAAATTTGTTTAAAGGGGCCAAACTTCCTTGAGTTTTATAGCTAGCAGATATTTTTTGGTTAAATTTTTTTACCGCCGCAAGAAATGTTTTGCCGCAGCGTAGCATAACAAGGTTTTACCCTATCCTTTCTTGAATAATTAATTTGAATTGGAATTTCATTTATTTTTAAAACTCTAACAATCTTATGGCATTTTGATCTATTTCCTACCATGATGGAAAAGAATTGGCCGGGCATTGCTTGATGCATGTAAATATAAAATTTAACGTTTAGTAAGCCTTCAATTACTCAGAAGGGTCTATGCCTTTATAGGTGCGTCTCTAATTTTCATTATTTCAGTAAAACCGCTATGGCATACGAAGAATTGCCCTATTGAGTCGTGAAAGCCAATGGCTTTATACGCACCGCGCAATTATGGTGACAAGCCTTCGATTGAAACATCAAAAAAAGGGTAAAACGATGTGTTTCGGATCCTTTACAATTTATTATTGCGCAAAGATTTGTGACTGCAAAATTTATATGACCACGTTTGTTACTAGGTCCGTGAAGAATGACACGACAGTACCCGTCAGAGAAGAAAAGACCGGCTCAGGTTATGCTATGCAATTTTATCTTCCCTATAAAAATAGTCTCGAAACGGCTCATCAGCCAACCAACCCTTAATTAAAGCTTGATGATAAGCTGGGCGACACCTGTACCATTTCGACATATTTCGGCTTATCAAGCAATAAAAATTTTGCGAAAAATAGAGAATGTCTATGGTAAGCATCCGGTCGATTTGATAGCACATATCGCCTTCCGGCGATCGAAGCGACATATAACGGTCCATTCACTCCATTTATTGCGCGACGCAACGAGTCTATGATTAGGACTAAAAAGTAATACTTTCTATTATCAAAGTAAAATTGACCTCTGCATTGTATAAGGCTAAGGGTAAAATAGAACGCACATTATTTTAGGTGGCAATTTTTGGGGCTTTTTTCTGTGTCATAATTCTCTTGAGAAATGAAACAATGGATAAATTTAATACAATTTCTGCTTTCGCCACCTTAATATTTTTTATAGTCTTTCAGGCCGGCGCGCAACAGGCAGATAGCAAGTCATTTGAATTTGGCCAGCCGTCTGGTGCTTTTACCACTGGTTTTGGGGCGGTTTCCAGCAAGACCCTGTACGATAGCAGCTTTAAGACTAGTTTTGTTCCTTACCTGAGATACAAAGCAAATGATGTGACAATTGGGGTTGCGGAAGGCGTCTCTTACCAGTTTCTATCAAACTACAATTTTTCAGCTTCTGTCGCGATAAAACCGCGTTTTGCGCCCTACGATGATGGGGATACAACAGCGCTAAGGGGGATGAAAAGAAATTCTTCCTTTGATCTTTCGGTCAAGACAGAGTTAGACGTCGTTCGGGGAACTTCGGTACTTTTAGGAGAGTCGACAGAATTCACAGGAGAGCATGGCGGGCAAGAATTCGATCTTGCTTTACGACAATTTATACACGGACTAGGCACCCCTTTTTTTATAACGGCTGGGGTAAAGCATCAAAACGAAAAATTGGCATCCTTTCTCTACGGGGTTCAAGCCTCTGAACAATTGTCGAACCGCCCAAGCTATAACCCAAGATCGGTTTTTATGGCATTTATTTCAACCAACGCTATGTACAGCGTGACAGAGCGTATCAGCTTATTCGGAAATGCAGGTTTAACTTTTTACCCGACAAAGCTGCTCGACAGTCCGATTATAAACGAGCATACATCCTTTAATTTAGTTGGCGGTGTGGCATTTACCTTTTAAATCCCAAAAAAGGACTGGTCGTATTTTTATTTTAAGGCAGTTATTCTAGTGGAGAATTTTTCAAAGATTACAATAAAACTTGCTGAAAAATCGTTTAATAATAAATTGAAGAGCTAATACTGTAGGAAAGAGATCTTTTGCCCAAGTACAAAGCCTTTGCCGGGGCCTTCCTCACACAATTTATCGTAATTGGGCTAATGTTCGCCTTTGGCGTCCTTTTCAAAGAGTTCGAAACCCAATTCGGTTGGTCGCGTACGCTTCTGTCAAGCTGCACAGCATTGGGATTTTTTGTTATGGGTTTGCTCGCCTTTTTCGCGGGAAGCCTAAGTGACAAATATGGACCACGACCCGTATTGGCATTAACTGGTATCGCCTACGGGATTGGCTACGTACTCATGTCCCAAGTGACGCAGTCTTGGCAAATCATATTGATCTTTGCGACCTTTTTGGGCCTTGGCCTAGGCACACATGACGTTGTGACATTATCCACTGTTGCACGATGGTTTGAAAATGGACGTGGGGTAATGACTGGACTGGCAAAAGTTGGTACAGCCTTGGGTCAAATGGCCGTACCACCACTAGCGGCCGTTCTTGTGATCAAATACGGGCTCCAAGATGCGTTAGTTATTTTGGGGATCGCAGCGGGCGTGATACTCCTGTTTGCAGCCCTTCTAATGAGCCATCCCCCCAAAACGGACCAAACAAAAAACAGTGAATCGCACATCGTTAAGGATCGTGGCGAGGCACGTAAAACATTGACCTTTAAAAAGCTTTGTATTATCCAATTTTTATTTTTTCCAACGCTGATGACGATTCCCACTCATATCGCTGTACATGGAATTGATCTTGGGATGAGTTTTGCACAATCTGCTTATCTATTAACAACCATCGGCGGTGCGAGTGTGGCAGGGCGGTTGACCGTTGGTATCTTTCTTGACCTTATGGGCAGTCGTCATGCCTATATTCTATGCTTTGTCCCCATATTGGTCAGTCTTATTGCGCTTTTGATCGTCACAAATCATACCGCTCTGTTTCTTATGATGGCCCTTTACGGATTTGGTCATGGAGGGCTTTTCGCCGCAGTTTCTCCCTCAGTTGCTGGTTATTTTGGTATGAAAGAACACGGTGCGCTTTTTGGCACAATACTGTTTTGTGGCACCGTCAGTGGTGCAATCGGACCCATAGTAACCGGTTATGCATTTGATACTTTTGGTAGCTACGATCTTGCCTTTGGTGGCCTTGCTACCTTCATCACCCTTGGTCTTTTGCTGGTGCTCACATTACCAAAATGGGATAGCCATAGCATCTGAACTAGTTACCCTTTTACAACTGTCTTGTCATCAGCCGGTAGATTTTTTGGAATTTGATGATAGTCCTGTTTATCGCATGTAAAGATTGCCAGCTGTGGTTTGAAGAATTTCTGATCATCAAAAGTTCCAACCTTTACAATCATTGAGTTTGGTCGTGCTGGACTACGACTTCCGATAGCTCTTCCACAATTTGGACAAAAATGCCGTAAAACAGGTATTTTGAAGTCGCCTCGCCAGAACGTCGTCGGTGAACCTGTAGTATACAGAAAATTTCCAAAAGGGAGTATTACAATCACATTTGGGTTGCCACCTGTAATATACTGGCATTCAAGACAGTGACATTGAAGGCTTACCGCAACTGCACCACTGACACTGTAACGCAATGAGCCACAATAACATCCACCTGTTGCTTCCATCTTTTTCTCCATATGTTAAAATACATTGCGGAGGCTGCCGAGCGACAGTGCATTTGCAAGATATTTCCAAATGTTGGATGAGGTGCACTCGACCTTTGGATAAATACGTGGCCTTGTCAGCTAAGGACGAGTGGATCTAAACTGATCTTAAAAAAAACGATAGACTGAGATGAAACAAGCTACACCCTTTTCGATCCAAAAACTTTCTCACGGTGTGTCACTCATACGTGAGACACATCTCTGTGAAAGCTGGCGTTGCAATATTTGGCATATTCAAGGGAGAGACCGCGATTTGATCGTGGATACAGGAATGGGATTATGGTCCATAGCCGAACACATCGCAGCGATCAGAGAACGCCCCGTCCTAGCCTTTTGTACACACAGCCATCACGATCATGCAGGTGGGCTTTTCCAGTTTGACAATAGGCTTGGGCATTCTGCGGAGGCTGAAATTTTTGAACATCCAACACGGGCGAACACCGTGGCCGAGTTGCTTGACCCTTCCGTCATCAAAACGCCCCCCAACCCCCGATTTGATGCGTCTATGTGGTGTTATCCGCCTGCACCACTGACACTTGAGGTCAGCGAAGGGGATTTAATTGATCTTGGCGATCGTGTGTACCAAACACTTCATTTACCGGGTCACTCTCCGGGGTCAGTAGGACTTTGGGAGGCAAATAGCGGGCTTTTGTTCACAGGTGATGCTCTTTATGACGGTGTACTTTATGATCACCTGTATCATTCAGTACCAGAAATACTTTGTGAAAGCTTGCAGCGACTTCGAGAAATACCCGTTAGCACAGTTCATGCAGGCCATTATCAAAGTTTCGACAGGGCTCGTATGCACATCGTAGTTGACGAATATCTATCAGGTCAACGCAGCATGCAATGTCCGGGATCAGGAATAACTTAAAGTTATGAAACATATTCCGGTTATAGAACTAAGCAGATTGAATGATACCATTCCACCAAGGCCGTTGCAAAAAGCATTTTTTGAAGCCTATCACAACTTGGGGTTTGCATATATTTTAAACCACGGTATTTCATCTGACTTGGTCGCATCTGTTTTTGATGCATCGCGTCGATTTCATGCCTTGCCCCTAGAGGTAAAAATGACGATTGCCCTTGATCACAAACACCGCGGCTACATTGCAATCGACACATCAACTGACGTGAATTCGAAAATTGCAAACGTCTCAAAACCAAATCAATCGGCAAGTTTTATGATGATGCGCGAAGACGTAACGGAAGATAAAAGCCTTTACCTATCTGGGCCAAACCAATGGCCAGATTTGGATAATTTCCGACCCATTTTAGAAGATTATGCCAAAGAGATGACTGTCCTTGGACGACGCCTTATGCGGCTCGCACTCTGTTCCGTCGGAGTAAAAGACCTTTCCGTGCTAAGTGCCTTCGATCCTGCAACAATTTGGTTGCGCTTGCTCCACTACCCGCCAGTCCCCCAAAATCGACCACCTGATCTTTATGGATCGGCCCCGCATACGGATTTTGGCGCTCTTACGCTTTTGGCACAGGATGACGTGGGCGGCTTGCAAGTCCAAAATCCTGATGGCCCCTGGGTGGATGCGCCGATAGTTCAAAATAGTTTTGTGGTCAACGTAGGAGACATGTTGCACCGTATGACCAATGGCCTTTTGAAATCCACACCACATCGGGTGATCAACCGTTCTGGCAAAGAACGATATTCCTGCCCTTTCTTTTTTGATCCCCACGTCAGCTACACGGCTGCTCCACTGCCTGAAACCGGCGATCCAGTCTTTGAACCTTTAAACTTTGCGGAGTTTCTGAGACACGAACTTGGTTCTACCTATAAGCAACAAAAACCATGATATATCACGCAAGGCTCATACCCAATCTTAAAAATCAAGAGCACCGACTAAAACGCAGAGTCTAAGCCCCAGAAACTTCGTCTAACTTGTCCTGTGTACGCAAAACAAAATCGCTTGCATCGTGGCGCTCGCGTAATTGAAGCTCCGGTCTTCCTGAAGTTTTGTTCACCATCCGGCCGCGGCGAACAGCGGGACGCGCGTTTATTTCTTTTGCCCAGCGCAGCACATGCGTATAGCTTTCCACATCCAGGAATTCGGCCGAATTATAGAGTCGACCCAGAACCAACTGCCCATACCAAGCCCAAATCGCCATATCGGCAATCGTATATTCCGTTTCACAGATAAACTGACTTTCGGCCAAGTGTTTATCAAGCACATCAAGCTGGCGTTTAACCTCCATCGCGTAACGGTTGATGGGGTATTCGTATTTTTCAGGGGCATAAGCATAGAAGTGTCCAAAACCACCCCCAAGAAAAGGCGCGCTGCCCATTTGCCAGAATAGCCAAGACAAAAATTCCGGCCGTTTTTCCGGCTGTTTTGGCAAAAAATGACCAAATTTTTCAGCAAGATACAGCATGATCGCAGCAGACTCAAAAACTCGGATAGGTTTTGCACCACTACGGTCCACAAGAGCAGGAATTTTTGAATTTGGATTAATGTCCACAAATCCACTGCAAAATTGTTTGCCATTTATCCGTAAAAGCCAAGCATCATATTCTGCGCGATGATCTCCAAGCGCGAGCATTTCTTCAAGTAAAACAGTAACCTTCACTCCATTTGGAGTGCCCTGCGAGTAAAGCTGAAGCGGGTGGTTCCCGACAGGCAGATCTTCGTCGTGCGTCTTTCCAGATACCGGGCGATTTACTTTGGAAAAAGCGCCGCCGCTTTCCATGTCCCACTGCCACAACTTTGGAGGTACGTATTTATTATCGTCTGTCATAGGGTCGCTTCCCGCATCATCCTTATTGTACTACATAAACTTAACTTTTTTAACGCCAAGGCAAGTTCTGTACCTGTCTTTTTAATGAATTTCAACTTGAGAGGTTGATTTGGAAGATCAATCCAACTTAAGGAACAGATCTTGTTCTAGAATACCAGAAAATTCTGCTTGCCAGTTTTGTCCAGGCGAAATCGGTTTAGCATCCGTCATCGTGCCCGTTGTAATTATGTCTCCTGCAGCCAACGGTCTCTGACCGGGTATTGCTGCAATACCTTCCATCAAAAACCGAATGGCTGATATTGGCCCATCGAGAACACTAGCTCCATGCCCCTCTTCCACCAGAACTCCTTCTTTCAGCAAACGCACTTTCAGCGAAAGAAGCTCCGTAACTGTCTGAGCCGTGGGTTTTGATTTTCCACCAATAAGAAGACAGCCGTGCAAGCTACCTGCCGCAATCGCATCGCTTACCGAAAAGGACCAGTTGGGATATATACTGTCGACAATTTCTAATCCCGGCGCGACCCAATCAATTGAGCGTGCTATATCCGTATCACCGGCACTGTCGGGTGGGGTCTCCTTTAGACAGATCACCACTTCGGGTTCAATACGGGGTTCACAGAATCGAGATAAGTCAAGCTCTGCGTACCCATCGCCACAAAAATGCACTGAAGATGAGCGCATATCCCCCCATATCGGGCGATCCACTCCGTACTTATTCCAAATACCCCTGTTGGTAAATCCAATCTTGCGCCCTACCAAAGCTCCACCATCACATAAAGCCCGCGCTTGGGCTGCAACGTGATAGGCCTCCTCAATTGACATCTTTATCCCACGTTTTGAAAAAGGCTGTATTTGCTTGGCTGTACGCAGTGACATGCTGATTTCTTTAACTGTGTCATCAATACTGATCATACTGTTGCCCTTTGTCTATTCGAACAGCCGAGTATTACCTATCAAACAATATCGTGTTTTTGCATTATAAGGCCAATAGGTTGGTGCTTCTGAGTTTATCCATAAGATAAGCCCCTGATACAAGGCTTTTTCCTGTTTGCCCACTTGTAGTGTTATCTTTGCCTCCCAGCGAGGCTGATGAAAAAATGTGAGACTTTAACCCGAAGTTTGATTAGGTCGGGAAACAACTCTGTGCAATGTCAAAATCCATCTCCCAGATGTCCAATGTTCCATCAAATTACCGATATTGAACACGAAGCAGCACTCGGGCGTCGGAACACCGACTCGCACGCCCTAATGTGAAATTTGCAATCCGAACCTCCCACTTTCACGCAGCAAAACTGTAAGCGATCCATAATCCGTATGCGCGCCGGTAGGAAGTTTATGCAGAGTGCGGAGTGAAGAAATAAGATGTGAAATAAATTCGCCAATATAGGATAATGATAAACCCAAAACTTCCATTGCACCATGATAGGTCCACGACGCTCTTTCACAGCCGCCTAGGGCATGCCATAAGGTTGGTTTATAACAAAATTCATAGGCACGAGGGTCTGGGAGATTTTCAAAAATATTTAAAGGGCCGCTATTAAAACTTTCCTTGTGATCAGGTTGTGTTTTTACCCTTTTGAAGCGGCCAGTGCCTCTTTATAAGGACCCGGCCAGTCATACGGATAACCGGCATAAGGAGCAGCGACTTTTTGTTTTTTGTCGG
>CAJXHI010000035.1 GCA_913051655.1 uncultured Alphaproteobacteria bacterium | reverse complement strand
GTCTGAAATAGCGACATCAAGATATTCAGGCTCACATCCATCAAGACAAATCACTACGGCGCAGGTTTGTGTGGAGGCGTAACTACGGCCATTTGCATTTATCGGAACAGGCAATGTCATCGGGACAATCCTTTATTAACAAGCCTACATAGAAGATAGACGGTTGCGCTCTTCAATTACATTTGCTGGTGGGGCGGCATCCCGGACTCCCATTTCTTTTAATGCGTCGGCGGCAGCTTTCACCACATCCTGCATGATATGGTCATCCATATGTCCAATACAGCCGATGCGAAAGCTGTCAACGACAGTCAGCTTTCCGGGGTAGATGATATAGCCAGACGCTTTCATCAGATAATAGAAACGATCAAAGTGGAAAGCGGGATCTTGGGGACAAAAAAAGCTCACAATTATTGGAGATAGCCAAGCGTGATCAAGAAGCGTTTCAAACCCCAGTTGACGCATGCCTGATACCAGCACATCCCGGTTACGTGTATAACGCGTATTGCGTGCTAAAACGCCCCCTTCCTCCTCAAAGAGGCGAAGCGCTTCTAAAAACGCCGCCACGACGTGTGTGGGCGGGGTAAACCGCCACTGACCAGATTTTTCCATCGTCGCCCATTGTGCATAGAGATCAAGGCTAAGCGAATGGCTGTTTCCCTTTGAGCTTTCCAGAACTTGCCGACGAATAAAAACAAACCCAAAACCTGGGACACCTTCAATGCATTTGTTGGCCGAAGACACCATGGCATCAAAAGGAATTTTATCTGGGGAGATATCTACACCTCCAAAAGCGGACATGCTGTCGATAAGCAATCGCCGGCCGGCGGCACGTGTCGCCTTGGAAATTTCGTTGAGCGGGTTGAGGATACCTGAACTAGTTTCACAATGAATGGCCAAAACATGTGTGATAGCTGGGTCATTTAACAGAATTGTGGCAACTTCATCACCGCGCGGTGGAAGATAATCCCCCTTATCAAGAAGGTAGTAGGCGCGCTTGAGATATCTCATTGTTTCGGCGGCGCGCTGTCCATAAGCGCCATTCGAAAGAACAAGTACCTTACCTTCTTGGGGGACAACACTGCCAAGCATGGCCTCAACCCCAAAGGTTCCTGATCCCTGAACGGGTATGCATTCATAATCATGCGCACCTGCGCCAAGGACTCGAAGAAGCCGCTTCCTCATATCAGCTGTAAGGGCGCGAAAATCAACATCCCAACTGCCCCAGTCCTTTAACATTGCTTTTTTCACCTCAAAAGCAGTGCTGAGCGGTCCGGGTGTAAGCAGAAAAGGCTCCCCCAGTTCCGGGGCAGGGAACGCATTAGAAATTACTGTTGAGTTCTGATCTGTCATCTTAACGGCTCAGGTGAGTTAATTCATATGCGTGGAAACATAAGAGTATTTGTTTCCATATGTAAATTTGTGTTTTAATATCATCATATCAGAAAAACCTATGGGTAGTATCTCAATGCGATATACGCAGCTTAAGGCTTTTTATCACGTTGCGCGCCACAACGGATTTTCCCGGGCAGCGAAATATCTCAACCAGTCGCAACCTTCACTGTCGGATCATGTTCGCCAACTGGAGCGAGATCATGATGTATTACTTTTTAACCGCGCGAACAGGAAGGTTGTTTTGACTGCAGCGGGCGAGGAGTTATTCCGCTTGACGCAACATTTTTTTGATGCTCAGGAGGGTGTCGCAGAATTTCTGGATGAGTCGAGGAAAACCACCCATGGTCGGCTCCGCATTATTGCAGACTCACCTGCCCATATTACGAGCCTCTTGAAACAATTTGCAAAAGATCACCCAGATGTCACAATAGATCTGCGAACAGGAAATTCTGCGAAGGTGGTCGAAACGCTGCGCAATTACGAGGCAGAAATCGGTATTTTTGTCGCGGGAACAGTAGAACGTGATTTATACACAAAAGCCCTTGGAGCAGCGCCCATTGTCGCCTTGTCGGCTAGTGGTTTTTTGGATCAGTACGGAATAGAAAAACGAGCCGGCGGCATGTTAACCTTTGCTGATCTTAAGCAACTTCCTCTTATTTTCAGGGAGGCAGGCTCCCAAACCCAGTCGCGTGTCCTTGATGCAGCGCGTGCCCGTGGAATCAAGCTTACGTCAACATTTGTTGTTGAAGGTCGAGAGACTATGCGTGATTTAGTGGCGGAGGGTTTGGGAATCGGGTTTGCATCGGCCGTTGAAATTGGTGCGGACAGCCAACTTGAAAAAATCCTGATTGCGCACGAGGGGCTCGAAATGCCAGAGACTTTGGCATGTCTTGCCAAACGCCAAAACGTTCCAGTGGTCAAAGCTTTTCTAGCCAGCATTGATGCATCCAGTAAAGTTTCAACTTGATCAACAAATTTTTGCATGCAGGTGGATGGGTTTATTTGTTTACTGCAAATTCATGCTCAAGAGGAATGGGTATTATAGCAAACCAGATGTTCGCTCAGATTGGTGTCAGAAACATACTTTCCATTGTGTTTAATCAGATGCTGGTCGATGCGCTGACGCGAGCTTTGTGGTAAACGGTTGCCTAACAAAACATATGTAGCTTATGGAGCACGCCGTCATTTTTGGACAATATTTTATCATGACTAATCCCTCTCAACCATCGTATGCGTCAATTTTAATAGGTGGATGTGCGATGGATCATACGTCTATTCGTAACGGAAAGCTGTTGCCTCAGTGTAAGCCGATCTTAGCCCTGTCATTGGAGCAAGCTGGTACTCAACCGCTAATATATGGCTGCAAAGATACATCGCCTGAACTTCGCTACTCTACGCCTGATGACCCGATTTTGATATTCTATGGACATGTGAACACTGGTTTTATTAAGATTCAGGAAATGCGTTTTGACTGACAGCGGGCTTTTGATTCTTATCTGTATAAGCAGGGTAATCAATTGGTTAAGGCATTGCTGTCTTTAGACCAAAGGGGATAGTCGCTCTTCGCCGGCAGGTTATGCTGCCGAAAAAAGTGATGCAGCCTTTCTGAAGGATCGGTTTTTTCCAAAATCTTCAGAGGCAGGATATCAGATGTGTTGCTCATGTTGCTACATCAGGCCTGACATCACTGCCACTAAGATATATTGGGTAACTCCTAGACGCGTAAGCAATTACACGATTAACTTTGACGATTGAGTGCTTTAAAAAACCGATATAACTGATGCCTATGTTCTCTTTTATCACAGTCGTGATTTTAATGTTCATTACGCCGGGACCAGGCGTGTTATCGCTTGCGGGAACTGGCGCTGCTTTTGGCTGGCGCCAGGGCTTAAATTACATGACAGGATTATGGGTTGGTCATTTACTAGTCAGCTTTGCTGTCATAACCGGGTTAGCCGCGGTAATCTTGGCAGAACCCATCATTCGGGCCGTGCTAACCTTTTTGTGTGCAGGTTACTTTGGCTACCTTGCTGTTCGCATCGCGTTTGCCAAATCGAAGATTGCGTTTATTCACATGACTGCTCCGGGATTTGTAACAGGCGTATCACTTCAGTTTATAAATCCCAAAGCCTATGCGGTGCACACAACTTTTTTCAGTGGTTTTGTTCTGTATCCGGATAATTTCCTTTTTGAGGTTATTATCAAGCAACTCTCAATGAATTTTATCTGGATTTTATTTCATCTGATTTGGCTCTATGCGGGAGTAAAGTTGAACGAATTAAACCTTAAATCTACGACACAAAATCGAATCAATATGGGAATGGCTTTATGTCTTATTTTCGTGGTTTTAATTTCTGGTTGGTCCGTATTTGCGCAGTAGATAGAGTCAATACGAAGGTCGAGCGATTAAGCTTGCCATAATTTTACTACTATGATCCGATCCATCTCGCGACGCACTAACCGCGGCGATCGAAGATGTGCCGGGCCTACCATGCATTATCCTGAGGTAGAATTAAAATCTAAAGTAAAATAAAGGATAACAGCTCGTATAACAAAATTAAAAGTAAGCCTCCTACAGTGGCTAAGAGTGCTGCTACCGGAAAGTTTGTTCCAAAAGAGAGTGTAGTATTATTCAATTTAAATTGTTGCGAAACAAGAATTGTAGATAGCGAGCTAAATGAAACCATCGTTCCTGCTGACCAGCCGATCATATGTGCTTGAGCAACAAAAGCTGCGTCAAATATGGTCAGGTTTGTGGAAAAATAGGCAAGAAGGGGCGCCGCTGAAATTATAGGATGAATACCAAAGACCGCTGCCAGCCAGACCAAGATTGGTAGTGAGATGAGTATTGAACGAATGGTCGGCTCCGTTCCATAAAAATATGACAGTACCATTTGAAGTTGACCTGCCTCACTTATTTGTGTTGCAATGATCATTGAAACGGAAATGATCAAAATTTCGTCACCACTTTTTTTTTGAAGATGAGAAAAATTTTTAAATACTTGTTTGGTAATCGCTGGCCTGCTCACAAGAGTGATTATAAATAAAAGTGGCATTGTTACACAGACTGCCTTTAATGCATTAAAGCCCGTTATTAATGACATTACTATCACGGAAATGCCGATCAGAATTAACCAAAAAATTATTGGCTTAAGTGGTTCTATTGATTCCAATAAAGAATTATTTCCTGTCTTGGAGTGGATTATAAAGTGCGATGATGCGAAAAAAAATGCCGCAATAAGGGCGCCCAAAGATATAGCTCCCATAGCAAAACCATCTGGCAAGTAGATACTTGCGACAGCGAAGCTTATAAAAAAAGGTGACCAGAGAATAGACGAATTCATACCTCGCATGGCAGAAATTGCAGCGACACTCCTTTTTTTAATGTCTGCATTTTGAGGGAGTGCCGCAGCAATAATAGAAAACGTACCAATATTAATAACGCTTCCTATCAGATGGCTTGTCAGTTGGATGCCAGAGGCTGCATTTTTTCCATCTAAGGCGGCTAAACGTTTTTGGGTTTCCAGCATTGGAGTCATGGTTATCGCCATAGACCGCATTACTGCGAGCGTTGGGAATAAGCATGCAAAAATTAGAAGAAATTCGCTTGAGCTTTGCAGTTCCTGCCATGAGGGCCAATCGCCAATCAAAACAGTGCCAATGACAGCGAGAATGGTTAAAATGATTAACGAATTTTTGCGCAATTTAAGACAAGCGAGCAACAGATAAAATAAAAACAAAATTAAACCTAAGAATTCTAATTTTGTCGTACTTTCGGCGAAAACGAGCGTTGGGAAACAGACCGCCCAACATAATGTAGACAACCAAAACTTAAATGAATTAATCACTAATCTCTACCTATTAAGCCTACAAAATATTATCGCTATCGCTCAGGTCATAAAAGTGTCGAGCGTTTGCTGAGTTAGCTTTAACGCCTGTCATGATCTAATTAAAGGGCAAGCAAGCATTGTTGCCCCAGTGTTTAAGATTGCGGTGCCTAAGTAGTTCAGCGATGATGCTCTGACTAATAATGTTTGGCTGCTTCGGTAGACGGCTACTATTAACGTTATGCGCGCCACAGGGGAATAGCATGAATTGCACGGCGAACTCATTGTCAAAAAAATCACGTGTTTAAAGAGTTGCTAATGCCGAAAACTTAGAGCAAATTTGAGGAAAAACAGTAGGAACAAACATGGCTATTCTAAACCGGCTTTCCGAAATGCTTCCTGAAATATCAGAGTGGCGACGTGACTTACACGCGCATCCAGAATTACGGTTTGAAGAACATCGGACGGCTGCTTTCGTCGCCTCAAAGCTAAAAGAGTTTGGATGTGACGAGGTTGTGAGCGGGTTTGGCAAAACTGGTGTAGTGGGCGTTATTTACGGGAAATCAAGTTCATCAAATAGGACAATTGGATTTCGCGCAGATATGGATGCCTTGCCAATTCACGAGACAACAGATTTGCCTCATGCATCAAAAATACCGGGTAAAATGCACGCTTGTGGTCATGACGGACATACTTCAATGCTGTTAGGTGCAGCTAAATATCTCGCAGAAACCCGCAACTTTAGTGGTAAAGTTGTAGTCGCCTTTCAGCCTGCTGAAGAGGGCGGTGGCGGGGCGCGCGCAATGATAGAAGACGGGCTGATGGATCGTTGGAATGTGAATGAAATCTATGGAATGCACAATATGCCTGGTCTACCAATTGGAGAATTTTCTGTGCGCACAGGAGCGCAGATGGCGTCTCCAGATAAATTTGAAATCATTGTGCGTGGTAAAGGCGGTCACGGTGCAATGCCTCATGCAACCATAGATACGACTCTGGTCGCTTCACAGATCGTTATTGCACTTCAATCAATTGCCTCCCGGAATATAAACCCTATG
Organism: uncultured Alphaproteobacteria bacterium; assembly: GCA_913051655.1. Taxonomy (GTDB): domain Bacteria; phylum Pseudomonadota; class Alphaproteobacteria; order Rhodobacterales; family Rhodobacteraceae; genus LFER01. Next base: position 17,570 of record CAJXHI010000035.1, on the reverse strand, counting down.
GCAAATGTTGTTGTTTCCGTTTGCGGTTTTCGCACTGAAACAGACACTTACAACGTCATCCCAAGCTCGGTGCATTTGCGTGGTACAGTCAGGACATTTGAGCCGGACGTTCAGCGTGAGGTGCGTTCTCGCATAAATGCTTTGGCAGTAGGTACTGCGGAGTCTTATGGTGCGGTGGCTGATGTTGAACATGTCTCAGGGCCACCTGCATTGATAAATCATGAACGCGAGGCAGATCTCGCCGCGGAAGTTGCATTAGAAATTTGTGGAGTTGCTCATCGCGATATGGAAGCCAAGATGGCAGGTGAGGATTTTTCAGAAATGCTAGTTGAGCGTCCGGGTGCATATCTGTTTGTTGGAAACGGCAATAGCGCAGATCTCCATAATCCTTTGTATGAATTTAATGACGAAGCCATACCCTTCGGCACTAGCTGGTTTGTACGTATGGCAGAACAGCGGTTATCATTTATATAAGCGGCTTAGAAACATATGTTTATGATAATGCACTAAGTTATCCATGTTTAAGAAATCTATTAAATACCGTCTGGCAAAACCGATCATACCTAAGACCCCCAAGAAAGAAACGAAAATTAATTTGTTCCCGGTTGGATGATGACGATAACTCCAAGGGGGGCTCTCCGAATTTCTGATCATCACCCCATTCCACCTTTTCGCCGAATACTAAGGAAGCCCCCGCAATAACAACCAGTGGTGCTGCCTGCAGGATCACCGTCACAGAAGACAGCGGCGTGAATGCAATCGCCAAAGTATAGAACAACTTACCAAGGATCTCACAAATCAAGCGAATCCGCATCGGTTTAGGAGGAATCTCTTTGACAAACAAAGGTTCACCCTTAGCGCGAAGAACGCTTGCAAAAATCACTGTTCCACCAAAACCCAAAAGTATCAATATTTGGCCTAAGGGTAGCGAAACTGTTGCAACTTTGAGAATGGCATCCGCAATAGCAAACACGGCCAAAGTAGCAATCATTCATAAAGTTCCGATCACGTTCGCTTTTCGATCTGTCGCGATGTTTATGTTCATTCTTTAGCTTAATAATTTCAGTCAAAATTGAACATTCTTGTTTATGGAGTTAAGATGATACGGTGTTTATTTTTCTTCTTAGTGTCATTCTTCTTGTTTTAACGCCAGGCCCTGCGGTTCTTACACTTGCGGGAATAGGCGCATCGTACGGCTACACGGCTGGTCTGAAGTTTCTGGCAGGGCTTATATGTGCTTGGAATATCGTTATTTTAGCAGTTATCAGTGGCCTTTCCTCACTTATTCTCGCTATCCCATTGGCCCGAACCTTCCTGCTGACCGTTTCAGTCGTTTATATTTGTTTCCTTGCTTATCAAATAGCTTCCGCAGGAGGCCAGATTTCATTTCGGCGTCCAAGTTCTTACCCGGGTTTCAAATCTGGGTTGATCTTGAATTTGCTAAATCCAAAGGCCTACGCCGTTAACTCAGCTTTGTTAACAGGGTTTTCGATTTATCCAATTAATCTACAGATGGAGTTTGCGTTAAAAATAGCCATCATGAATGCAACTTGGATCCCACTGCACTTGTTTTGGCTACAATTAGGAAAATTTTTAAATGAACTCAATTTATCTTCTTGCAGTCAAAAAATAATAAATTATTTAATGTCCGTTATCCTCATTTCAGTCATCATTTTTTCGATAGTTTCATTTTGAACGGTATTGAATCCAAAATTGGGTAATTTCTTCCAAAACAAATGATTTTAAATAACTCTAAACCGCTTTATCTTTGAAAAAACTTTTGGAGCAGCTTAATGAAAACAATGACAATGGTTTATTATAAACCTAAGCCCGAATATTTTGATTTGTATGTTGTGGCGCTGAAGAAAATTTCTCCAAACAGCTATATCCTCACGCGTGATGAAGAGGTCATTGAAATTTGGATAATGGATAGCATCGAGGAGCTTACTGATGCACAGCCAGAAGGTTTGGAGTGGTTGGATGAACACAGGCATATGTTACAGGAATATTCGACAGCAGAAGGTCATACGCGTCCCTATACAGCATTCATTGAGCAAGAGCCAAAAATCTTCGCAAAAAATATCTAACCTACGCAACACAGATTTACGCTACTACCGCTGACTGAGCTTACTCTGCCAATTGATCTCAATGTTTTACACGAGTCACCAATTAGTAACAGATATTATTCTAGTAAAGGTTTCAAAATAGTTAAATGTGGTGGCATTAAGCAGTCAGTTTGGAGAGCAAATGATATGACTAATTGGACACTGAAAAAATTATCTGGACATTGTGGTGCTCGCCTCGAGGGTCTTTCACTCGCTAGCGCGTCGACTTCTCAATTAGAAATAGTCCGTTCATCTTTATTTGAGCATGGTGTCATCGTTTTGCCGGACCAATATTTAACTCCTGAGGATCATATCAAGCTGGCTGAGTTTTTTGGTGAAATAGACGTGAACCGTTTTTTTACACCAGTGGCCAGTCACCCAACTATTGCAGAGGTGCGCACAACGCCAGAACAAAAAAATGTAATTGGTGGCACTTGGCATACAGATCATTCTTATGATGCCGCGCCTGCAATGTGTTCTATACTGAGCGCGCAGCAGCTTCCGCCATTCGGGGGTGACACACATTTTGCATCTATGTCATCTGCCTACTACGCCATGTCATCAGGTTTACAGAATATGCTCAGGCATCTAAGTGCTTGGCATTCAGATGGTAGTTTTGGTAGTAGTAGCGATGTGGGTATAAATCCGAAACAAGATGCTTTTCGCGACCCTGTTCTTCACCCAGTAATAATTAAACATCCAAAAACTGGTGCTCCGTGTGTTTACGTAAACGGTGATTTTACATTGAATTTTGAAAATTGGACTATTGAAGAAAGTATACCACTTTTATCTTATCTTTATGCGTTCATCACCAAACCAATTTTTACAGCGAGAGTAGTATGGGAACCTGGAATGGTGGTAATATGGGACAATAGATTGGTACAACATTACGCCACTGCGGACTATTCGGGTCATACCCGATTGATGCATCGCATCACTGTTGGCGGCGTTCCATTAGAACCATTTTAGCTTCAGAAATACGGCATTACGGATAAATGCATAATAACCACTTTAGCCATTTATTTTTCCTTAAATTCGAAATCATCACTTGAAGTTTGTTTTTGGGCTCACAATTCTTGGAACCACCTAATCTGAAAGTGTTGTGTTGTTTCCACTGGGCCCAATGAAGTGAGTGTGTTAGAGCAAAAACAGTGTTAAAATTGGGTTTGCAAAGCGACAAAGAAATGATGGCAAAAATTATCCTTATCCTTTTTGCTTCTATTGCCTTTTGCGTTATGGCGGCATGGTATCTTGTCCCAAAATTTTTAGAACAGCCAACTTACAAAATTGTTCAAAAGGACGGTAAAATCGAACTCCGCGATTATGACACAATGTTGCTTCAGTCAGTGAAGGTCTCCGGCCAACAGTATGACGCTCTGAGAAAAGGTTTTAGACCGCTTGCACATTATATTGGAGCAAAAAGCCGGGAAGGTGGGAAAATTTCGATGACTGCGCCAGTCATGCAGAGTTTTGTGGTTGATGAAAATGCTTGGAGGGTCTCTTTTTCGATGCCCGCAAAATATAACATATCTGATTTACCCTATCCGAATAACGACCGCATTTATTCCGAAGAAATTCCTGCATTTCGTGCAGCTGTAATTCGATTTAGCGGCAGAGCGGAGATATCACTCCTTACAAAAAAAACAAAAGAACTCTATGACTGGATCGAAAGTAGCGGTATGTCAGCCCGTGCAGAGGCAAGATACATGTTTTACAATGATCCAAGCACGCCACCATTTATGCGCAGAAATGAAGTATTAATAGAAATTCATTAGGATACTCTTTCTTTTAGGGATTTAATGATACTTATGATTACGCCGCTAGGGATATTAAGCTCCAAATCTTTGGGCGCAAATTGACTCAAAATGTCCAAAGATTCCGTTGGCAAGAATGTCTCGATTTTATGAGGTAAGGTCAAGTTTCTCAAACTAATGCGCCGGTGGTAAAAAGTAACAAAAATGGCATAATCGGGGCAACGAGTTAAACATTAATCCATCGCAACACTAGACCTTATGAGCTACGATAAAGAAATTCTAACGTGTGCGTTTTTGGCAGAAAGGTCATGATAGGAGTAGCTAATGATCGAATTACCTTTTCAACAGGTGGACGTCTTTTCGTCAGAAGCCTTCAAAGGAAACCCTGTCGCAGTCGTTTTTGACGCTGATGGCCTGTCAGATAACCAGATGGCCGACATTGCTAAATGGACTAACCTCAGTGAAACAACTTATGTTCTAAAATCAAACAACCCCAATGCAGATTATCGCTTGCGGATTTTTACCCAATTTGGCGAGCTTCCTTTCGCTGGTCATCCAACACTTGGGGCATGCCACGCTTGGCTTCAATATGGGGGGAGGGCGAAGGACGAAAAGATTATTCAAGAATGCGGCTTGGGTCTTGTCCCAATACGCCACGAGAATGAACGATTGGCATTTGCGGCTCCTGAATTGTTAAGATCTGGCCCGGTCGATGAGGCAATTGTGGCTGATATTGCACGTGGTTTGCGTATCGATCGCGATGCAATTCTTGGTATAGAATGGGCCGATAACGGACCGGGTTGGGTGGCTCTGCGCCTACGCTCTCGTGCAGCGGTTCTGGCCCTCGATCCAGATTTTGTGGCTCTGGGTAAGTATATGGTAGGCGTGGTGGGCCCATGGGATCTGATTGCAGATGGCGACGAAGCGCAGTTCGAGGTCCGAGCGTTTGCGCCGGGAGCAGGCATCACTGAAGATCCGGTGACTGGAAGTCTGAACGCTGCCCTTGCGCAATGGCTCATTAGAGCGGGTCACGCGAAACCGACCTATGTCGCTAGTCAAGGTGCAGCACTTGGTCGCTCTGGGATGATCCATGTGCAGAAAATCGATGCTGATATATGGATTGGTGGTGACACCAAGACAGTGATTGACGGAGTAATTTCTGTTGAAACAAATTTTTCCTTATGAAGTGGCTTAGTGTATACTTTATCGCGCAGAAGGGCAGTGCATGGATCGATTAAGCCAACTTTCTTATCGGGCCTGTCCAAGGCCTTTGTATAAAACGGCGTTGCATTGTATATTTCTATGGGTATGTCGACGATAACAAAAAGGGTTGCTGGCTTTGAAAGAATTAAGCTCTCGCGTTTGTCAAATCTGATCTTTCTGCACGTGTTACCTCTATATAACTGGCTATTTTAAGAGCTCCTGCTGTGGCCGAAGTAATGGCGCCCGTGTCCTCTGATCTGAACCATCGCTTGATGAAAAAATGAAATTGTGAAGCTGCCATTGGATTTTTTATAACAACTTGGGCGAGAGCTGAAACGAATTTCGAAAAATCTAAAGCGAGTTTATTCGCAGGTTGTGAGAAGCGACAAAAAAATTTGGTTCAGTGGCTTATGGAATAGTAATTAACCAAGGCAACTCCCGACACAATGAGGCACAGTCCCGCGATAGCCTGCCATTGTAGGCTTTGGGCAAATAAAAAATAACCTAGTACTGCAACCAAAAACACTCCGAGACCAGCCCAACTTGCGTAGACGACTGCAATTGGAATGTCACGTAGCGCAAAAGTTAAGAAATAGAATGAAAGTATATACGCTAAAATCAGAACAGCACTCGGAAGTAGTTTGGTGAAGTTGTGAGAGCTGGGCAGAAGCATGGTTCCAATAACTTCACATATAATTGCTAGAGCAAGAAAAATATAAGACATATGGTTTTTAAATCCCTAACTTGCATTACCGCTAGCATGAAAAAGAACTCAACCGTATATTTAATCTTTGGATGAAACGGTTTTGGTTATGCGCATGGATGATAGATTTACAAATATTCAAGAGTGAATATTCGAGAACAAAAATAGAGCTCCCATTCATATAATTGGACAGTGAAATTCAGTTACGTCGATCAGTTGATCAGGTCCCAGTCTGAAGAAATTTTCAAATTCCGCTGCATCTTCAGAGGCCCGTCAGGTTTCATCAACTACCGCAAATAAAAGTTTAGTGGTTGATGTAAAGACGCTAGATCTACTCACCGTCACTGGTTATTGGTCAAAATGCCAATTTTGCTATTTGCCAATATAAATATTTACATTCTTTTCTGATTTGGGCTCCTTTTTTACGACATTCGCGTATGTTTTTGTCAAAAAGCTAAATTACCGAAAAATGTTTGATAATTTCTCTTCCTTTTGTGGGACCACGTATTAATTCCAACCTCAGTTATATGTCAGTCTGTTAATGGATAAAAGCTTAGCAAAATGCATTTTCTAAACAAACGGGAATAAAAATGAACAATACGCCAGAAGAAAGTTTTAGCAAATTTAGTTTCGGAACTCAGGTAAGGAAATCACCGTTTTCTGATGCCGCGTTAAGGTGGGGTGCAAAAGGTTTCTCAGTCTATAATCATATGTACATACCACGTGATTTTGGCGACCCTGTGAAAAATTTTTGGAATCTGGTCAACCATGCAATTCTTTGTGATGTTGCCGTTGAGAGGCAAGTAGAGATCACTGGGCCAGATGCTGCAAGTTTCACTCAATATTTAACATGCCGTGATATATCAGCTTGCGAAGTAGGCCAGTGTAAATACGTCTTTCTGACCGATGATCAAGGCGGTGTCATCAATGATCCAATTTTGCTGAAACTAGCAGAAGATCGGTTCTGGTTGTCGATTGCTGACAGTGACGTTTTACTGTGGGCCAAAGGCGTAGCAATCCATGCCAAAATGGAGGTGAAAATCTGTGAGCCTGATGTTTCGCCCCTTCAACTACAAGGGCCCAGGTCTCGGGATATTTTGAGAGCAGCGTTTGGAGATGCACCTGCCGAATTAAAATATTATCGTTTTATGAAATATGACTGGGATGGAGTACCGCTGATTATCTCTCGAACTGGTTGGTCAAGCGAGCTAGGCTACGAGATTTTCTTGTGCGACGGGAGCAAAGGGGGCGCGCTCTGGGAATATATTATGGAAGCTGGAAAACCTTTTGGTTTGATGCCGGGTCATACTTCAAGTATTCGTAGGATCGAAGCAGCAATGCTATCCTACAACGCTGATGTGACTTTGGACGATAACCCATATGAATTTAGCATGGATCGTCTGGTCAATTGTGATGGCGATTTTGATTTCATCGGGAAAAAATCCTTGCAAGACATAAGGTCTAAAGGTGTGTCACGTAAGTTTGTTGGACTTGAAATATTTGGTGATCCAATCGTAGGATCGAATAGCGAGCGCTGGGCGGTTTATTTGAATGGCAATCGAGCTGGCTATGTAACATCGGCGATTTATTCTCCACGTTTGAAAAAGAATATCGCACTCGCTATGGTTTCAGAAAAAACGTCGGCTGTGGGGTCAGAGCTTGAAGTAGATGATGGAATACTATCACGAAAATGCGTTGTCGTTCCTAAGCCTTTTTACGATCCTCAAAAAACACTTGCAGCAAATGGATGATGGCTTTCAAAAACAGACTGGCTTAACGGAGGCTATCAATGCAGCAGCGTGCTGAAAACGCAAAAGGCATCTTCTATATGTTGCTCGCTATGGTTGCTTTTGCCGGAGGCGACATCCTTATTAAAATCACTGGTGCGTTTCTGTCCCCGGGGCAAACCATGTTTATCCTTATCAGCACTGGGTTAGTCATTTTTGCTACCATTGCAAAGCTGAATGGGGAAAATTTGAATGACGCCAGAGCCTTAAAACCAATACTGCTGGTTCGATACGCTGCTGAAATGGTAGGCCTTATGGCTATGGTAGTATCACTGAACAAAGTCCCATTACCTATTGTCGGCGCGGTATCGCAAGCTGCGCCGATCCTTGTTGCAGGAGGTGCAGTAATTTTTTTAAAGGAAGTAGTAAGCTGGCGCCGATGGACTTCGATCGCTATTGGTTTCGTCGGCGTTTTATGTGTCATCCAACCTAGAGACGGAGGATTTGATTTTGCGGTTATTTGGCCAATTTTGGCATTGATTGCTTTTTCGATAAGGGATTTGGTTACACGACTAACGCCACAAGATATGTCGTCAGCAAGTATCGCAACCTTCACTATGGCATCTGCACTGCCTTTCACCTTGGCGTGGGTCCTTTTTAATGATGAACTGTTTATACCACCTGACTTTAATTTACTTTTGGTTACATGTATGGTTGTCTTCGGATCTGGAGGTTATTTATTTTTAGTTTCATCCCTGCGGGTTGGGGAACTTTCGTCGATAATGCCATTTCGTTATTCGCGTATAGTTTTTTTACTTGTTTTGGGAGTTCTAATATTTGACGAGCGCCCGACTTTTCTAATGCTTCTTGGCTCAATTTTGATAATAACTTCGGGTATTTATATAATTTGGCGTCAAAAGGTGGTAGCCAAGCTTCTTGAGTGACTAGGACTCCAGAACATATAAATATTTTTTTGGAGAACTATTGAATCAACTCGAACTTTTTATATCAAATGTTGCAAAGAACTGAGATTACTTCGCATTAATGTTGGATTCATCAATTAAAGCATCTTTCTGGTCACATCCAAAGCCACTTACCACGGTAAGATAATCTTCGGTCATTGCGGTCATTTTAAGCATTTTATCCATGGTGGATGTTTTAAAGTTCTGATTTCGATTGTGCTGTCGAATTTTGGAATAGTACCGGCAAATTGTTAATAGCTGACAGATTTATCGATATAAATCGCGTAATTTGGATCAAAGACCAAGCATTCGTCTTATACTCATTTATACGCCTCAATGGATACATCTGAGATTTCAATGATAAGGCCTTTTATTCAGATTTAGATGAATGTTTTTGACGAAGATGCAGCGGGTAAAAAACTCGTTAGTTACGGAACTCCAAAGAGTTTAGTTCTCAGGCGCCTATGTCAAATTCTGGATCATTACCCCACCAAGTCAAATTCAGCAGTGACTTTTTTTCATTTCAAATCCACTTATGATATGGAAACCGCAATGCTATGCAATGCCCCGAATCTTCTGTTAAATTACCAGCTCTGCGGTGGCGACGGACGTTTCTAAATGCTCAGAGGCCATCTTGTCTTCACAACAAAACCTTACCGCCTGCTATTTCAGTTGCGATATAATTGCCTCTGCTCGATAATTTCGTGGTTGCGTCAAGCAACTACCGCAATCCTCCAAAAATTTTCTTTATATCTGATCCATGAAATTTAGGTGAAACGTAATTTATCGTATTAAGGTGGAGAATAAGAACTTCCTTTTAACTGCGCTCGGGTATTCTATAACAACAATCATTAGGACCAAAATATAAAAAGATAATTTTCAGCAGTTAGTTTCATTATTTCAATTTTTGAGCACGAATATGATGTGGACAATGTTCACCCAATTCCAAAACGTCTACTAACTTGGTCCAGATATCAATCTGCTCGTCAATAAAGTCTTTGCCATGGCGTAACGAGAGGCCGGAACGATTTGTCCCCATGAGCCATTTAAGTTCTTTGGCGGCGACTTTGGCATACCAATGGTTGCGATTAACGAGTTCAATATTGGAAAATCCAGCCTTCTGCATCGCAGCTTCATAGGTCAACGGAGACGCCATTGCAAAATCAAGGCCTTCAGCCTTTACATAATCAGCCATCTGCTTAGACGGTGTATCATCGTGAGAGATAAGCCAGTCAGAAACTGCGAATTGGCCTCCCGCTCCTAAAACGCGATAGGCCTCTCGGGCAAGCCCATGCTTATCAGGTATATGGATGATTGAGTCTTTCGAAAAAACAACGTCAAAGCTTGCCGAAGCAAAAGGAAAAGGACCAGGTTCGACCTTCACTACGGACACTTTGTCGCTCAGACCTTTGTTTTCAATTCGTTTTACCGCAGCCTCACAGACCGGATCCTCTACATCTATACCGGTGACATGTGCTGCACCATATTCTGTGGCCAGAAGCGCAGCACATGCACCTGTTCCACAGCCAATATCTAGAATTCGTCTGTCTTCAATTTGAACACCGCTCAAAACGCGGTCCACTTCGTCACGCCCGCCCGGAGATAAAAAACCATCCCCCCAAATTTCTTCCAGAAAGTCTATGTGCTGTTGGTTATACAAAATATCTTCGCTCATTATGTAACTTCTTTCCTTAGTTTCGAGTGACGCGCCAGTAAGGCATATTTGCAAATTGACAATATTTCTACATATTTCGAGTGTTATATCTACAGATCCCTTGGATCAAGCAGGGCCCTTCTGCCCTGGAAAGAGAAAAATTAGATGCCTAGAGATCCTCGTTTTAATGTTTTGTTCGAACCAATTAAAATTGGTCCGGTAACTGCTAAAAACCGGTTTTATCAGGTTCCTCACTGCACAGGTATGGGATATTTACGTCCGCGCATGTTGGCAGAAATGCGTGCAGTTAAGGCTGCTGGAGGTTGGGGTGTGGTTTGCTCGGAATACAACTCTATCCACCCCTCTTCAGATGATATCACTCATATTTCTTCCTCTTTATGGGATGAAAGCGATATACGCGCGCACCGTCTGATGACCGAAAAAGTGCATGAACACGGTGCACTCGCCGGAGCTGAGCTGTGGTATAGTGGTCGGCGTAGTGCCAATATGATGACGCGCGAAGTGGCACTTGATCTAGAGAGTTTACCAAACGCCGTTGGTCATCCTTTCCAAACCCGTGCGATGGACAAAACAGATATCCGCAACTTACGTCGTTGGCACCGAAAGGCTGCTCTTAGAGCGCGAGATGCTGGTTTTGATATCGTTTATGTATATGCGACCCATACTTATCTGTTAGGAAATTTCCTTGATAGGAGAAGCAATACGCGCAGTGATGAATACGGTGGCACCTTAGAAAACCGCATACGGCTTGTGCGCGAACTTTTAGAAGAAACCAAAGAGGCTGTCGGTGATCGTTGCGCCGTCGCCGTGCGTTTCGCTGCTGACGAAGAGATTGGCACTGATGGCGTCCCGATACAGGGTGAGCGTCGTGATATGTTTGCCATGATGGCTAATTTACCTGACCTTTGGGATATTAATATCGCAGATTACTCGGTCGAAATGGGCGTTTCCCGATTTACCAAAGAAGCGGCACTTGAACCTTATATCAGTTTTGTAAAAGGAGAAACGTATAAACCCGTTGTAACCGTAGGGCGGTTTACCTCACCTGATACAATGGTCAGTCAAGTCAATCGTGGGGTGACCGATTTGATTGGTGCAGCGCGTCCATCGATAGCAGACCCTTTTCTGCCTAATAAAATCAAAGAAGGCCATATTGAAGACATTCGCGAATGTATCGGATGTAACGTTTGTTATTCTGGTGACAGTATCGGCGTACCAATTCGTTGCACGCAAAATCCAACGATGGGTGAAGAATGGCGTAAAGGCTGGCATCCAGAATATATGAACCCTCAACGCCACCCATCCTCTGTTCTGATAGTCGGGGCTGGACCCGCTGGTCTCGAAGCTGCCTGTGCCTTGGGAAAACGTGGATATAAAGTTACTTTGGCTGAAGCGGGTTCGGAGTTGGGTGGTCGACTTGCCCGCGAAGCCAGCCTTCCAGGGATGAATGAATATATCCGCGTAAGAGACTATCGTGCTCAACAACTTCTTAAGATGACAAATGTGGATGTCTTTCTTGGAAGTAAGCTTTGCGCAAAAGATATTTTTGATTTTGAAGCGGATCATGTGGCCATCGCAACGGGTGCATATTGGCATAGAGAGCGTTTTGATGGTGCACGGTATGTCTCCATAGCCACTAATTCAGTAATGCCAAAAATATTCACTCCTGATGATATTATGGACGGAAAATTTCCCGATGGTCCGACGCTAGTCTACGATGAAGACGGCTACTACATGGGTGGGATAATTGCTGAACGGCTTAATGCCACAGGTTTGGACGTTATGCTTGCAACCCCGGATGAGGTGGTCTCCTCTTGGGCCGGTAAAACATCCGAGCGTTGGAAAGTGCGTACACATTTGATGAGGACTGGAATTGATATCAATGTGGCGCATGAATTAATGCAAGTTGACCATAAGCAGGCAACGCTAGCTTGTATATTTACAGGAGAAAGAAAGATTTTGCCCTGTGCTGCCGTGGTAATGGTAACCCAGCGCCGCCCAAATGATGTCTTGTATCATGAGTGTCTCTCATTAATGAATACGCAAGGCGATCAATTTAAGCCTAACCTTACACGTATTGGAGACTGTGAGGCGCCCGCCATCGTTGCAGCGGCTACATATGCCGGACATAAGTTTGCGCGCGAACTGGAAGAGCCAATCGACTTGGATGAACCTTTGAAACACGACAGGGTTGATGTGGGGTTTATGCCACCTGATGGCAATTAATCGATAACTTTAATGCAGCATCATTTTGTATGCCAACTTTACTTATATTTTATAAACATTCTTCAGGAAAATAAAAAAGGATTGCGTGAAAACTGCAAAGGTGTTTCCATTTGAATATTTGAGGAATTATCCAATATGCAGTCTAATCTTACACATCTATTCTCTCCTCTGAAACTTCGCGGGCATAAGTTGAAAAACCGCATTTTTTCAACTGGGCATATGGCCGTTATGCTTGAAGACGACAAACCGACTGACGCGATGGTGGCCTACCACGAGGCAAAAGCTCGCGGAGGTGCAGCGCTTACAATTATTGAGGCTGCGCGAGTACATCCCTCAGGAAATTCTGGTAGGCCGGCTATAAGGGCGTATGAACCAGAATGCATTGCAGGTTATGCAAAATTGGCTGATGCATGCCATCCACATGGATGTAAGGTATTCGCACAGCTCACACATCCCGGGCGTGAAATGACAATGGCAGCAGATGGATCGCATGCTGTTGCCTATGCTCCATCGACAATTCCCAATGAACGTTTTCACGTAATGCCGCGTGCAATGAGTATTTCTTTAATTGGAGAGATTATCGAGGGATTTGAGTCTTCTGCTAAAAATCTTAAAAACGCAGGCGTGGACGGAATCGAAATTGTCTCGTCGCACGGTTACCTGCTCGGCCAGTTTCTTAATCCGAAAAATAATTACCGTAAAGACCGATACGGCGGCTCATTTGATAACAGGTTGCGCCTTTTAAGGGAGGCATTGCAGGCAGTACGTAGAGGTGCAGGCGAAGATTTAGTCCTTGGCATAAGGCTGTCTGGTGAAGAAAAAGAACATGATGGGCTTAAAATTGATGATGTTTTACCGATTGCTCAAGCTTTAGACGAAGAAACTGAACTGGATTACATAAGTGTGACTGCGGGAACCTCTGCTGGTCTTTCTGGATCTACTCATATTGTGCCATCCATGCGATTTCAAATTGGTTACACAGCTCCAATTGCCGCATCAATTCGGGCATGTGTTCAAAAGCCAATATTTGTGGCGGGTCGGATTAACCAACCTCAAACCGCTGAGGAAATATTAGCCGATCAGTCTGCGGACATGTGTGGTATGACGCGTGCCTTGATTTCAGACCCCGAGATGCCAAACAAGGCAAGGCGTGGCTCATTTGACGAAATTTGTGCCTGTGTGGCCTGTAATCAGGCATGTATTGGTCACATGCTTAATGCTTGTTCAATTTCGTGTATTCAACGTCCTGAAACAGGTCGCGAATTGATATATGGAAAAGTTAAGCAGGCGATTAGTTCCCGAAAGATTATGGTTGTTGGAGGTGGACCAGCAGGGTTGAAGGCGGCAGCTGTTGCAGCGAAGCGGGGACATGAGGTCACGCTATATGAGGCATCATCCCAACTGGGTGGGCAAATAAATCTTGCCCAAAAATTACCGGGTAGAGCAGAATTCGGGGGTGTTACAGCGAACCTAAGTCATGAATTAAATCAGACAAATGCGAAAATCTCGTTAAATCAGAGGGTTGATCTTGATTTTATTCAGGCAACGGCGCCAGATGTAATTATTTTGGCAACTGGTGCGAAGGCCTTTGAGCGCGATCTAGAAGATGCAGACGACGCACATGTTGTTTCAGCCGAGCAAGTGCTTGAGGGTAATGTGAATGTAGGAACGCGCGTTGTCATTGCAGATTGGCGTTGCGATTGGGTAGGGCTTGGGTTGGCGGAAATGCTCGCACGTGATGGCTGCCAAGTACGGCTTGTTGTAAACGGTACGGTTCCCGGGCAAACAATTCCACAATATGCACGTGATCAGTGGCTTGGAGACCTTCATAAGCTCGGCGTTGAGACTACAACACATACCCGACTTTTTAGTGCCAGTGAAGATACTGTCTTTATGCAGCATACATTGAGCGGTGAAGCTGTCGTTTTTGAAGGTGTTGACACTCTTGTGACTGCCCTTGGCAGTCAACCAGTGACAGCGTTAGAGGACGCGCTTGATGATTGGAGCGCAGAGGTACATGTGATTGGTGACAGTCTGTGCCCGCGTACGGTCGAAGAAGCGGTACTTGAAGGATTAAAGATAGGAGCAATGGTTTGAAATCGATTGAACACTTATAATTGCTTTGGTGCTGTCTTTTAACGTAGGCGTATGTCAGATTATTTTGTCATTTTGCTAATTTTGGGTGGCTACTGTCCCAATGTCCAAGAAAGGATTATTTTCAGAAACCAAGAAAATCGCAGAAATTGTTCGCTTCGACCTCTGCTAGCTAAACAACTTTAAAGAATGGGAGCAAATGGGTTACTTCTCGCTCGTGTCTGTTGAACCGTTCCAGCGATGGCATGTAGATGACAAGATTATAAAGCAGGGGTATATGGTTGGTGTATGGGTCTGCATGCCATTCACAGACGGGATGATGTTATGCTCTTTAGATGCGTATATGCTGTTTCTTGAAGGTGAGCTAGCCATGATCATGCCAGACGAGTCGGAGATGCATATCCATTCGGGAGACGCCTTTTTATTCACAAATTGCTTAATTGCCGCTGGTAACAAAATGGTTTTGTCAACAAAATTTTTATGATCGAGGATGGAGCGGCGCCAAATGCAGAGAATGCTTTATTCAAATGGATATCAATTACTGGTTTCGATCTCCGCCAAAGTATAAATAGTCTTGTCACCTTGGGAACATAATTTTTAAGACTTTGCAGGGAAAATGGAGGTCGATGTGCAACTTTGCGATTCTAAGTCACTGCCCAGTTAAGTATGTAAAGAAAACTTGCTTATCTCCATTTTTGGCGAGAACAGTGACGCTGAACGACTGTTAAAGCGCGCAGGTATTCAATAAAGGTCAACCGGTCTATATTTATTTAGGTTGAACCGTCGTATGGGCTACAACGCAAGGTGTTACGGTTATCCTCGCTAGCCATACAGAAGATGGTAAGTCTTAAGGATAGGAAAGGAAAAATAATATGAGTGTTTGGAAAGACATAAGCTTCGACTGTCAAACAATTGTTGATGGACTTGAACCTTGGGTTAAGTGTGAAAGCCCAACGTGGGACGCAGAGGCCGTTAACGAAATGATGGATCTTGCGGCGATAAAATGCGCCGATTTGGGAGCCACAATAGAACGCATACCGGGGTCTATGGGATTTGGTGGTTCTCTGCGCGCGCGCTTTCCCCATTCAAAGATGGGGCAACCCGGAATTATGGTCAGCGGACATTTTGATACGGTGCATCCCGTTGGCACTCTATTGAAGAACCCATTTCGTCAGGAAGATGGCAAAGTATACGGTCCAGGCATCCAAGACATGAAGGGTGGGAATTACATCACGCTTGAAGCTATTAAAGGCTTACAGGATGCAGGAATAGAAACGAAACTGCCTATCGTCGTATTATTTACCCCTGACGAAGAGGTGGGGACGCCCTCAACGCGCAGACTTATTGAAACAGAAGCGAAACGTTCAAAATATGTTTTGTGTCCAGAACCCGCACATCAAGATAATGGCGTAACAACTGGGCGGTACGCAATTGCACGTTTTCATCTGACGGCTGAAGGAAAACCAAGCCATGCTGGAGCAAGACTAGATGAAGGGATATCCGCCGTTCGTGAGCTCGCAAAACGCATTATTGAAATTGAGGAAATGACAACAGATAGTTTGACGTTTTCCTGCAATAATCTGGCCTCGGGCGAGTGGGTTAACTGCGTACCATCAAATGCAAGTGCAGACTGCCTTTCGATGGCGAAAACCCAAGAAGACCTTGATGAAGGTGTCGAGCGCCTGCTCAAGTTTTCAGGTGTGCGAAATGGTGTGAATTTTCAGATCAAACGCGGAGTGACGCGACCTGTATGGGAACCGGATTTACCGAGCACGCTAGATCTTTATGAAAAAGCACGTGCAATCTCGAAAGAGATTGGCCTTGAAATGCCCCATCGCAGTCAGGGTGGTGGTTCGGATGCAAATTTCACAGGAGCACTACGCATACCAAGCCTTTGCTCATTGGGAGTGAAAGGCGAGGGCCTGCACACGTTAAAGGAATATATTTATGAAGACGCGATCGTCCCGCGTACACGAATTTTAGCTGGGCTCCTGTCCACTTTGGAATAAGAAAGCTGCACAATACATAAAGATCTAGACCATGTCAGTTCCAAACGCGTGTACAAAAGAGCTATATCAAGACTGAACACTTCAAGTACAAAGGTGATACAAGATAGGTATTATTCAGGCATTGGCTTTTTGAATATCATCCTGACTTATAGGCTCAACGCCTATTTGTTTCCATGGCTCACCCGGGATGCGTGTCCATGAAACACGTTGCCAAGTGTCATTGGATGTCTGTTCCCACCACCATGTTGGTGCGGTGAGGTCTCCGATCCAAAGATAAGCAAGCATTACAGGCTCTGAGTATGTTTTTAGTTCATGTACGCGCCCAGAGGGTGTTATGGAAAGCTCTCCTCGTCGGAGATCAAAAGATGCTCCATGCATTCCATGACGCAACTGTAGGCGTCCACTTACGCAAAGATACACTTCAGAAGCCGCGTGCGTGTGGAGCGGATAATGAATATCTGGAGCAAGTAAAAATAAACCTGTAGCGACTTTATCCGAAGGATGCCGCCCATAGGTGCCGACGCATTGCGCGGCGAGCATACCTTCTGCTAAATCTTTGTTTAATCCATCACCTTCGTAAATCTGCGACCAATCAAGATCTTCAGCAGCACGCGCAAAGCGAGTGTCAAACGCTTCCGACTTTAAATGGTCAAGATAGCGCATGGTTTGATGTTCGAGTTTGCATTTTTTTGGTCTTTTTGCAGCCGAAAAATCGATAGTTTTCAATGCATCACAAAAGGGCGTCAGACTGCCATCTTTATGATGTGCAAAAGCCTCCAACATGGCTTCGCAAAATTCGGGGCGCTCAGACACTTCGCCCAACAATCAATTTGCCTGGACGTTCTAATTCAGACATATAGTTGTGATCTTCTATCTTTTCGACCTTCCACATACCATCCAAAGTCAACTGTTTAATTGTTGCTTCATAATTTTGCGCGTGAAATGGTTCAGCATTCATAAAAATTACGATCGATGCATTTGCTGCTGTCAGATCTATTAATCTTCTGATATCCTCTTGTTCCAAGTGACCAAAGCCAAAGCTGCCGATACATAAGACACTCTTGTAACTCGGCAATTCTGACAAATTGTCTACACCAATCCTTTTTTGAAAA
>CAJXHI010000034.1 GCA_913051655.1 uncultured Alphaproteobacteria bacterium | reverse complement strand
TTCGCTCCATCGCGTCCTTATTCAATGTGAAATCGTCTAGAAAGGGGGCGACAAGTGGTGTGTAGATGCCCTCAAATTTCATTGGTTGTCTCCGGTAAAAGGTTGGATAATGTTTCAGGAAGTGGGTCAGGCCAAACGTATTTTTCGATCTCATCTCGACCAAGCGCCAATTGATACAGGGACAGTTCTATTGCCAACTTTGCACCGTGCTTTTCGAACGCATCAATCATGTCATAATGCTGTGCTGCAGCTTTGAACACACGTAAGCTGTCTTCTGCAGTTTTGGCAAGCTAAAAGGTATGCCTTATGCGGGTATGATCGATCAAGAGCCTTCGACGGATTGGCAAAAAAATAGGGGTTTTCTGCCATTTCATTGATAATCCCATTGGACTGGTGGCGCCAGAGCGTGAGCGCTGTATTTTCAGAGATCGTACTTGCACACATGAAGCGTTTTATCTTTTTCAATGCGTGTATTTGTGTAGGGCTCGCTTGTTCTGTGGCGAGACGGGCGATTACTGCATAGACGCCCGTTGCAGTCTGAAAAAACTGCTGAATTGTGCAAAGGCCCATTACGGCCATCACTTCGCCGCGATTATGGTCAATGTTTAGGTAACCATATTCTACGAGCTTTTTTTGAAAAACTTCGTGTAGCGGGGTGCGCGATAATCCGTAATGCTTGAAAAATAGCGCCTGATCTAAGTCTGCACCGGGCGCCAGATCGAGCTGTAAGATCCAATCGCGCAAATCATTTAAACAAAGATCTTTCTTGGATTGAGCCATTTGGAAAATATCCACTTCGGCTGACTTTTATCAAAGAAGTATACAACTCTTCAAACATATTTTCACGATGATGGCTCACCTAAGGAAAAAATGTAAAAAAATATAGAAAGAAGAGACTTAACACCAGCCCTCGGGCACCTTTGCTGAGCCGCGTACGATCAAGCGACCCTTAATCTCAATACGGCGCTTCGGGCTATTGGGATTGTCGATCTTACCAAGCAAAAGATCAATCGTTTCACGAACCATTTGATTTGCGGGTTGGCGCACTGTCGTGAGGTCATAGGCCGGCCAAGAGGCGGCAGATACATCATCATAGCTTACTACAGAGACGTCCTTTGGAACACAAAGCATTAGTTTATGTCGCAGTGTATCCATTACGGCAATCGCCATATGGTCATTGGCCACAAATATAGCATCGGGTGGGTCGTTGGAAAACATACGGAGCGTGGCGGCTTTGGCCTCTTCCATCACAAAGTTGCCAATCTCGCGGGCGTGGAGAGAGGCCCTCGCCGCCTCAAGCGCCTCTACAAAGCCAGCCTCCCGATCACGCTGGGTTGATGCCCCTTCCCAGCCAGCGATATAGCCGATTTTGCGATGACCCGCAGCAAGTAAAAACTCAGCAACCATCTTTCCGCCGCCATAATTGTCGGTGGTGACATCAGAAAGGGCGTCTCCGTCTTGGGTCCGGTTGAAAAGCACAACAGGCACGCCTGCAGCCTCACAGCGCGCAGATAGGTCTGAGGACATTGCCACAGACGCGGCAATGATCCCGTCCACCTGATAACCTAAAATTCCGTCCACGACCGCATCGATATTCCCTTCAGTGCGTGAGGTCATAAAAACCAAAACGTGATAGCCTCGTTCACGCAAAGCATTTGACAGTTTTTCAAGAATTTCTGGATAAAATTGGTTATTCAAATAGGCGACCACCAAACCGATGATCCGGCTTTTGCCGGATACCATGGCCCGTGCGAGGACATTTGGCCGATAGCCTAATTCTTCGGCAGCGGTGCGTACTTTTTTGGCGGTTTCTTTTGACGCTGAGGCACCGGGTGTGAATACTCGGCTTACAGCAGATCGACTTACTCCGGCACGTAAGGCAACTTCAGCGGAGGTTATTTTGTGAGAAGGAGTCGACAATGTTTATCCTTTAACTGCGCCCGCCACCAGGCCGCTCACGATCTGACGTTGGAAGAACATTACGAGGATAAACAGTGGTACCGTTGCGGACACAACGGCAGAAACCGCAAACATAACGTTGCCTTCTGTGTAGGTTGTCCCAAGAAAGGCGGCGATTTGAGGTACCATCGTACGGTTTTCTTCCGACAGAAGCATCGCGGTAACTGCAAAATCATTGTAAGCCAGTAAGAAGCTGAACAAGCCAGTTGTAATCACTCCAGGCCACATAACTGGTATTATCACATGGCGGAAAGCCTGAAACTGTGTGCACCCGTCAACCTTTGCGCTTTCGTCAAGCTCCTTCGGTATATTTTGGAAAAACGAATGCAACATCCACAAAGTAAAAGGCTGATTAATTGCAACCAACACAATGATTGTAGTCGGCAAGATACCCCACAAGTTCCATTCAAAAAATGGCAGCATGTAGCCTGCTACGAGGGTTACTGGAGGCATTGCCCGAAAGATAAGTGCGGTAATCAAAAGAAAAAATGTGTAGCGGTATCCAGAGCGTGATAAGGCGTAACCGCCAAGCGTACCGATCGTCAGGGATGTGCAAACAACAAAAAAGCATACTATGAAAGTATTAACGACATTACGCCAGAATTCTTCCTTAACCCAAGCGCCATTATAGCCGGTTCCGGTAAAGGGTCTGCCATATTCGGCGGTTGTCCGTTCTCCGGTAAGGGCAAATGTCCAGTCAGAAATAGAAAAAAAATCTAATTCAACTTTGAAACTTCCCCAAACTGTCCAAACAAATGGAAACGCCGCCATGATAAGCCAAAGAGCAGAAAAAATATATATTGCGATCTGAAGGCTAGCTGGCCGTCTTTGCGCGCGCGCAAGCATATTATGTTTTCCCCTTGAAGTCTTGCCATGTCCGAACAAGGACCGGAGAGAGTAGAATTGCAACCCCAATTATTGTTAAGACTGAGGAGGCAGAAGCGGAAGATAGTTGTCTTGTTTCCCCTTGCAAATCGTTGAAGATAAACCAGCTGACGCTCTGTGCATGAGCCGCCGCATTGAAGCCTACGATAGGTTCAAAAACTCGAAAATTATCCATGATTTGAATTAGTGCTACAAAAGTTACCAAGGGCATTATGTGTGGAATTACCACATAGCGCACCTGTTGGAACCGAGTTGCACCATCAATTTGCGCAGCCTCTATTTGATCCATTGGAAGAGTTTGCAAACCAGCATAAAATATTACAAAAGCGAACGGAGCGGCATGCCAAACCCCGTAAACCAAAAGTGCCATCCACATAAGACCAGTCGATGCTTTCAATGACAAATCTGGGTCAGCAAAAAGCCACTGAATGAAACTCCCAAGGATTCCTCGACTGTCAATCATCCAAAATAATACAAGAGCTCCAATTAAAGGTGTTATTACAAAAGGTAGTAGAGAGAAAAATATAACCAAACCTTTAAGTCGATCATGCAGTGCATTCACAGTTAAGGCAATTATCAGTCCCAAAAAAATAACAAACGGCGTTACGACGAATGTAAATGTCAATGTAAATGCGATAGCCCGATAAAATGGTAAGTTTCCGAGACCAATGAAAAAATCTGTTAACGACCTTGACTGGACCCAGATTTCGTTCACCTCGGTGATTGCAAGATGTCCACGATCTTTGAAAATCTCCAAACCCACAAAACGTCCAAGGGGCTGCTCTTGTCGCAAGGCACGTGTGGCATCTTGATCAATTTTTGTTTCGTTTGTGCAGCCGACCAAAGGCGTGCAAGTTTCCACCTCAATAAGAACAGCACTATGTGGAGCAAAAATTGACTGAGTTATCACTGACACAATTGGGAATGCGATGAACAAAAGCATCGCAAGTGCGGTTGGAAGAAAAAACCAAAAAAAAGTTCTATGTCTCATTTCTTGTAGACCGATTTGAAGCGCCGGGCAAAGCCCGGCGCTTCAAATTACTCAGTTTAGAAACCCTTTTTCTTTGGCTGAAGCCACGTATGCCGCCTCTATATCTGCCAGTGCCTGCTCTGCAGACTCTTTGCCCTGCATGAAATCTGACAATTCAGCTCCTAAAGCAGAGTGCATCAGGCCCATGTACGGAAGCATTGGGTAGGGTGTTGTAGCCATTTTTGCAGCCTCGAACACACCTACAGCAGCTTCAGTTGGTGAATAACCTTCAATTAACCAAACGGCTTGTGTGCGAATGTTTTCGTCTTCCATTTTTGAAGGCCTTATTGCATTCATCATGGCTACGAAGGTTGCTTCCGCTTCTTCGTCGCTGATATTTTTCGCGACTGTCCAGCCATCCCACCAAAGTGTTGAAGCAGGGACTGAGCCGCCACCTACTGTCATGGGTCCCGAAATCGCGTGGCCGTTCTTTACTGCGTCTGTCACACCCTCAGCGGTAGTCTGAGATGCTGCCCGGCTCCCCCACATGTTCAAAAGAGCTACGTTGCCGGCACGATATTCAGCATTTGTGGCATTCGAGTCATGTGTGAGAAAGTCTGGGTTCATATAGTCCGACAACTGCTTCATCATATTCAGCGCGTTGATACCGGCTTCTGAACTAACATTTGGTTCCGCTGACCCATCTTTGAAATGCGAACCGCCATAGCCTAAGAACATATTGTTAAATTCTTGCGCTAAGTTCCAACCGGACGCATATGCACCCCCAATTGGATTTTCCATTATCCCTTGCTCACGGATCATTTTTGCCGCATCCAGCATGGCCTCATACGTTTTTGGTGGTTCAACACCAATTTGTTCCAAAATATCACTTCGATACATCAAATGTTGTGCATTAGCCATAAAAGCAACAGCCATGATCTCACCGCCTATTTTGATCAATTGGCTGGATTGAAGGTCACTACCATGTTTGGCAACTAGATCATCAAGAGGCCTAATCACATCTTCGTTCATCAAGGCAACAATAGAAGAGTTTGCAATAATTGCAGAAGTATATTCTGCGGGGTTACCTTGCATACCCGGCACATTGATGCTTTGGTGATCCTTTGTGAGGTTCGAGCTCACTTCTGCCCCCGTGCATTCTTGAGCACCCGCACCAACAGTTTGAATTGCAGGGAATTCATTGCCTACGATACTGACACGAGCAGAGATTTCGCAGGCCGAGACAGCTGAACCTCCAATGAATGTTATTGCGCTCAGCAGCGCTACCTTTTTCAGAAACATTTTTTCCTCTCCTGTTCAAAGGTGACGACATTGTCGCTACCCAATTTCCCGCTTTCGCGGTTTTGATGGGGATCAATCCCCGATACGCGCCCCCGTTTGTGTATCAAACAGATGACAAATTTCTGCCGCAATCCCAAAACTCACATCTTGGTCAATTCCAGAGCGAAAGGTTTTATCCGCTTTCACGGACACTAAATTTCCGCTTACCCGAACTGAAACCATAGTTGCATCTCCCAAAAGCTCTTGAGTGTATATCCGAGCGTTAATCTGACCTTCACTTTCCTTCAAAGAAGCGTCTTCAGCTCTGAAGCCTAGAGTCATTTTTCCGTTTAGAGCATTAAATCCAGGAATTTCTGTATTCTGAGCCCTAAACACTCCATTTTCAATTTCACCTTCGATTAGGTTCATAGCTGGGTTCCCGATAAAACCAGCGACGAAAGTATTAGATGGGCGATCGTAAATTTCGGTCGGTGTTCCTATCTGCTGTACTACGCCTCGCTTCATAACGACTACGCGGTCAGCAAGAGTCATTGCTTCGATTTGGTCATGAGTAACATAGATAGTAGTTACCGCGAGTTCATGGGATAGGTTTTTGATCTGTGCTCTGGTTGATACACGTAATTTCGCGTCGAGGTTGGACAGAGGCTCATCCATCAGAAAAACATTAGGCTCACGGACAATTGCGCGTGCAAGAGCAACCCTTTGACGCTGCCCACCTGAAAGCTGCACTGGTTTTCTATATAAAAATTCATTTAGTTCGACCATGGAGGCAGCACGTCGTACTTTGATATCGTGACTTTTGGGGTTAGTACCACGGACCTTTAAAGGGAACCGTATGTTTTCATACACATTCATGTTGGGGTAAAGTGCATAACTTTGGAATACCATAGCTATATCTCTATCTTTTGGTTCAAGATCGTTTACGCGCTTACCATCTATCAAAATATCTCCCTCAGTTGCGTCTTCTAGGCCTGCAACCATCCTCATGGTCGTCGTTTTACCACAACCTGAGGGTCCAAGGAGTACTAGAAATTCTTTATCCTTGATTGTTAGATCAAAGCCATCAACACCAACAAAATTGCCCCATCTCTTGGATAGGTTTCGGAGCTGTATTTCAGCCATTGCCTAACTCGCTCTTTGCATACGCTTGCAATATGCTAAACATTGTCCCAACTACTGTGCAATGCTTTTTTTGCACACGCATGCAAAAAACTTAAAATATCTTGGACATAAGATGGTTACCTACCAATTCGAAAATGAAAAAAAAACTGTTCTTGAATACTATGATTCCTTAATTTCAGTTCCGAATGAAGCTGTCGTCGATGTAATGGCAACTCATGTGAGCGAGAATTATCGCTGGCGGGGATTTCACCCCTTTGATGAGCACCAAGAAGTGAAGTCTGTAGCAGAAACGTTTTGGGGTCCGCTTAAGTCTTCTTTTCAATCATTGCAGCGACGTATGGATATTTTTATGGCTGGCGAAAACTCTTTGACGGTGGGCGAAGACGTTTGGGTGGCTTCTATGGGTCATTTGATGGGATTGTTTGATAAACCTTGGCTGGGCATACCGCCTACCGGAAAGATGGCATTTTTGCGCTATTGCGAATTCAATCGCATCAAGGGAAACAAGATTATCGAAACAGCGATGTATTTTGATATCCCACACCTAATGATGCAGGCAGGCGTAAATCCATTTCCCCCTCAAACCGGCGCGCATCTTGTTCAACCCGGGCCTGCGACCCATGATGGATTGATGATGGACCCTCAACCGTTTGAAGAAGGTCAGAAAACGCTGTTCGTTATCAACGCGATGATTTCAGATTTGGGGCAGTGGAACAGTGGTCTAGGTCTTGAAGACGAATTACGCCGTACATGGCATGAAGATATGATATGGTGGGGCCCTGGGGGGATCGGATCGACCTATACGATCCCGCGCTACGCAAAACAGCACTCTGGTCCATTTCGAACATCCTTAACGGACAGATCAAAAACCAATCATATTTGCCGTATTGCAGAAGGGCACTTTGGTGGGTTTTTCGGTTGGCCAAATTTTACGGCACGCCCGACCGGGGGTTTTATGGGCTTGCCCGCGACTGATAAGGTAGGAGAATTCAGGGTCATTGATATCTACCGCCGTGAGGGAGACAAATTGGCAGAAAACTGGATTTTCATTGATCTCTTGCACTTCTGGAAAGAACAAGGTGTCGACATCCTCAAACGCATGTCAGAGGGATTAGTTCAGTGAAGATGTGCTCGTGATAGGCGTTGCAGCTTGGTGAATTTCAGAGGGTATTCGATGCTATCAGAACATCCTTTCGCTTTTGCAGGGATTAGTATTTCGCAATAATTAACGACTCATAATTTTGAAAAAATCCAATTTGAACACTTCAAATCCTATTGCTCAAAAGACCCAGCAATGATTTCCTGTAAAAAATTTTTGCACCTCTACCTCCCAAAACGAATTTTGACCCAAAAGAATGTCGCAAACAGACGGTTTACTTGAGTTAGAATAGGGCATGTTTAGTTGGTTGCGCGGAGCTTGGAATAAATGGGTCCAAAACAGGGTCTGCAAGCTTGGAGCAACGGCCAGATAGGGTTTTCAAGATGAAAGACGCGATCGAGCAACTTTTTGATAATGTTTCAAAGCCATTTGAACAGGCGCGCGCAATGCCACCGTCTGTTTATACATCTGAGGCATTTCTCACAGCAGAGCTAGAGCATATCTTTAAAAAGGATTGGTATTGTGTGGGCCGTGCCTCTGCCCTTGCAAATGTGGGGGATTATGAGACGCTTGATCTCGCTGAACAGCCAATCATCGTGCTGAGGGATCGTTCAGGCCATATTCGGGCCATGTCAAATGTCTGTCGCCACCGTATGTCAACTTTGCTTGAGGCGCGCGGAAATACCAAATCTATTGTTTGCCCCTATCATGCATGGACCTATAACTTGGACGGAAGTTTAAGAGGTGCGCCAGCTATGACCCAAAACGTTGAGTTTTGCAAAAGAGACTATACCCTTCCACCCGTTCGTTGTGAAGAATGGCTTGGCTGGGTTTTTGTCACACTCAACCACGAGGCCAATTCCGTTGCACAAGAACTCGCCTGTGTTGAAGCACATATCAGTGACTATAATATGTCGGGCTATGTGGAAACTTTCCATGAAACCCATGTTTGGGATACCAATTGGAAAGTTCTCGCTGAAAATTTTATGGAAAGCTATCATTTGCCCGTTTGCCATGCGGGTACGATCGGTGGGCTGTCTAAGCTCGAAGAAATGGTTTGCCCGCCGGGAGAGGCTGCATTCAACTACCACACGATCCTTAAAGATGACACACTGCGCATTGCCCTCGCGCACCCGAATAACAAAATCCTGAAAGGAGATCGACGCAGGATGACCTACCTTCTTGCGATCTATCCAAGTCTTTTGATCACGCTGACACCCGGTTATTTCTGGTACCTCTCATTGCATCCAAAAGGGGTTGGACAGGTAGAAATCACCTTCGGCGGCGGGATGTCCCGTGATTACATGGATAATGATGATGCACAGGACAATTTCCGTCAGCTTAAAACGTTGTTGGATGAGGTCAATGTTGAGGACCGTGGGTGCACGGAAAAGGTTTACCGCGGTCTTTGCTCGCAATCTGCAGAGCCAGGGCATTTGTCGCATCTTGAGCGTCCCAATTATGATTTTGCGCATTATCTAAATAGCAAGGTTTATCACCATGGCTGACGGAGATTTGCACGCAAGTGACGTAGGATCGCACCATGCTGTCGCCGCGCTGCGTAAAGCGCTGGGCGACTTTGCGGCCCTTCCAGATGGTGCGGCCTATGGAATGTCTGGTCGATATTATGTGGATGAATCCTATTTCACGCATGAAAAACGAACTCTTCTATCACAGGGATGGCATTGTGTTGGACGCGCCGACGAATTGCCAAATGTGGGTGATTATCGCGCGCTAACTCTGCTTGATGAACCGCTGATTATTATTCACACGAAGGAGGGCATCAGAGCCCTGTCTAACGTCTGCCGCCATCGTGGTATGCCAGTCGCCGAGGGCTGCGGCAACGCACGGCTTTTTGTGTGTTCCTATCATGCATGGTCTTACCGAATTGACGGTGCGTTACAACTTGCCCCAAGGATGGAAAATGCGGGCTTTGACCCCAAATCTTGCGCTTTGCCAAGCTTTGCCTGCGTGGAACGCTTCGGATTTGTCTATGTATCTTTGTCAGAAACGCCGTCTGATCTGGATCAGGATCTTGACGGCCTGTATAAAAAGCTTCAGCCGTATGACCCTACAACCTTTCGGGTGGTGCATTCTGCTGAGGAAATCTGGAACACCAATTGGAAATCTCTTGTTGAGAACTTTATGGAGGGCTATCATCTATCCGTGGTGCATAAGATCACGTTGCATGGATACACGCCGACCGAGCTTAGCAAAAAAGGCCCCACTGGTCCCGGCTACACAAGCTATACAGCCCATTACCCCGATCATATTCCTTCTAGAGGGCAGGGAGCAGCGGGGTTAAATGTGGCGCAAAAACACGCCTCTTTCCTATTTTCTGTCTTTCCATGCCAAGTGGTTAGCATTTCGCCTTCTCTTCTTGTGTCGCTTAGTCTGATGCCCGTTTCAGCGGGACGGGTGGATGTGCGTTGGACCATGTCTGTCTACGGCGATGATCTGACCGAAGATACGATTAAAGAGCGCATCGCGTTGTGGAGCGAGGTGAATCGCGAGGATCGGGAAAAGCTAGAACGTATGCAAAACGCGCTTGGCTCGCGTCATGCCACTAGTGGCCCTTTGGCGGGTGCAGATTACGAAGGCACCGTCAAAGATTTCCTCAATTGGATCGCGCAAGAAGACAGCAGGTATTTGTAAGGTCGCTTGCAGCAGTTGCTACCGTATTGCGCGGGGAAGTATTTGGAGAAGAGTGGCCCCGCAAAAGTCTTACAAAGCTCCGGGTATTTGTCCTCTGTCAGAGTAATCCTGCAGAAATTCGACATTCAATTATGTTCAATCAAACTATATTGCGACTTGACTGAAGGATCCGAAATTGGCGCGGATGTGGCTTCCAGTAGGGCATTGGATACAGTGGATGAAACTTTTGGAGAGAACAATCTGACCAAGTTTGATTTTTTGTCCGTATCGCGCCATGCGTCGCGCTAGCCAGAACACACTGATCACAGGATCATTTAGCACACCTGCGCTAAGGTCTGTTTCCTCAACTTCTTCGTTGCGTGACACAATTGCACTGTTCCAACGTAGGTGATGGGACGTGACTTTATGCTTTTCAGATCCCAAAGCGACACCGGCACTGGCGGCGTTGTTGCTGATGTTGTCCAAAGCGCTGGGGGCCGTTGAGCTTTGAGGATTCTGCCTGAAGATGCTTGTATCCAAAATTTCAAGTGAGGGGCACACGTAATCTGTTGCTTCAATTATATCTTCGGCTCTCAACTCAGCGTCTCCAAGCTGCATCTAAACTCAAAGGCAATTTCTGCCTTAACACGGGGTTGGATAAATCGATCCTTTGGCACATGCCCCATATGTTCAAACTCTTCACGGATTGTACTTTGCGCCAATCGGCGCGAAGGGGAGGTGCACCTTTCTCCGTTGATTGAATAGATTAAAAAGATCACCGCATCTATAGTGTGGTTCAAATCGGAATCATCAAATACGATCACAGAGTTTTTGCCTCAAGTTCAACGTGATTGCGCTTGAGCGTATCGGCCCCCAGTTTTACAATCATTAATCCTGTTTTGCTTTCCCCGACAAAGGCTATGGCTTTGATTTTATAGCGCTTACAAAGCGCTTTTCCTGCATCCTCACCAATTCTTTTACGATATTTAAAACTCCAGGTGGAAGCTCGGCCTCCCCTGTAATTTCAACTAAGAGACGGGTTGTGAGCGGGGACAACTCCGCTGATCTATGCGCCGCTGTGAAACCTGCGGTGAGTACAGGCGCGGTTTTCCAAGTCGCGCGCGTAGTGATCTTCATCAATGTCGGGCTTTTAAGATGTTGAATATTACGCTTCTGAAGCACCTATCGGCAAAGTGGCGAAAACTCTTGGCACCACGCAGCGCTGCTTTGGACATGAATTTACAGGCCTGTCCTGTCTCCAAACTTTCACAAAGTGCAGTCTTTTCTGTACGCGCCGAGATGCCTTTCGCAATGCAGATCATGAGCTCGCGGTTCTTCTTCGCCCTCCGCGTAAGCGTATGGTCAGAGCGATAAAGCCGTGCTTTGCATCACCATCTGCAATCGCATAATGATCGACTTTTGTTGCGTTGAAGCGAATGTCGGCTAGAGGAAAAATTTTAATAGTCGCAGCAACGTTGCGCAGGGTCTCACAGAGGTCCGCCATGTCAACCATCGTCTTGAGATTAGCCGAATATGCTTAGTGAAAATGGGGCAAAAGACCTCCCGCATTTTTTATTTCGCATTACCGTAAAGATAATGAAGGTAAAAAGTCAAACGCGGATCATTGAAAAAGACAAGCTGCCGATTGAGCGATCGGGACAAATTTTATGTGATTGATCCTTTGGGCTTGCCTGAGAAGGGTGGCTGTGAGAGATTTAATAAAAGAGCAGACAAATTAAGCTAATAGGCCTTCATGAGTAATGTCAAAACGCCATTGCGTGAAATCTTTGGGTTCAATCAGTTTCGCGCTGGTCAACAAGATATTGTTGAAGCTGTTTGTGCCGGGAAAAATGTTCTTGCCATTATGCCCACAGGGGGCGGCAAATCTCTATGCTATCAGCTTCCCGCATTGCTGCTAGATGGTTTGACCGTTGTTATATCTCCGTTGATCGCTTTGATGCGTGATCAGGTACGTGCACTTGAGGCAAACGGTGTGGCTGCCGGTGCGTTGACCTCGGCTAATACGCAAAAAGAAACAGATGCTGTTTTTGCGCAATTGAACGATCAGACGCTGCGCCTTCTCTATCTGGCACCGGAACGGCTAGCATCTTCTGGAATGCAATCGCTTTTGTCTCGGTATAATGTGCAATTGATCGCGGTGGATGAAGCCCATTGTGTAAGCCAATGGGGTCATGATTTTCGTCCTGATTATTTGCGCATTGGTGAATTACGCTGCAAATTGAACGTTCCTTTGGCCGCGTTTACCGCAACGGCGGATGCGGAAACCCGGCAGGAGATAATTGAGCGGCTCTTTGATGGGGTGTCACCGGAAACTTTTCTGCGCGGCTTTGATCGTCCCAATATTCATATGTCTTTTCAAACAAAAGATAGTCCGCGTAAACAAATTTTAAACTTTGCAGCAGTGCGCAAAGGACAATCTGGGATTGTCTATTGTGGCACAAGGGCTAAAACCGAAAGCTTGTCCGTAGCGCTGCGTGAAGCGGGTCACAGCGCCTGTCACTATCATGGTGGAATGGAGGCAGAAGCGCGCCGTCAAGTTGAAATGCGATTTGCCGCAGAAGATGGGTTAATCGTTGTCGCAACTGTCGCTTTTGGTATGGGGGTAGATAAACCAGATATCCGCTGGGTCGCACATGCCGATTTGCCGAAATCAATTGAAAGTTATTATCAGGAAATTGGCCGCGCAGGACGTGATGGGGCACCGGCAGAGTCGTTAACGCTTTACGGCTCTGATGATATTCGATTGCGCCGCGGTCAAATTGACGAAGGTCTCGCGCCACCCGAGCGTAAAATGGCGGATCATGGACGGCTTAATTCACTCTTGGGATTGGCGGAGGCTACAGAATGTCGGCGCAAAACGTTACTCGCCTATTTCGGCGATGAAGAGGTGACATGTGATCAATGTGATCTTTGCGACAATTCACCAAAGACATTTGATGGCACCACAGCTGTGCGTAAAGCGCTGTCTGCTGTTTTGCGCACAGAAGAACGATTTGGCGCTGGGCATTTGATAGATCTCCTGAAAGGCAATGAGACGGATAAAATCCGCGCCTTTTCCCATCAGAAGTTACCGACCTTCGGCGTTGGACAAGAATTGAGCCGTCAAACTTGGCAATCCGTGTTTCGTCAAATGATGGGACTTGATCTTTTGCGCCCAGATGTGAAGCGTTACGGTGCGCTCTGTATCACAGAAAACGCCCTACCAATTTTGCGTGATCAGTACCGGATTACATTGAGAGAAGAGTCTGAAAGAAAACATAAGAAACGCTCACAAGTGCGCTCTTTGATCAGCGACGAGAATGCACCTCTTCTGTCTGCTTTGAAATCCACACGCAAAGCGCTTGCTGAGGCTGCGCGCATCCCGGCCTATATCGTTTTTAATGATAAAACCCTTATCGATATTGCCGAACAAAGACCGACCACACTTGATGATATGGCACGTATAAACGGCGTTGGCGCAAAAAAGCTTGCCCTTTACGGCATGGCCTTTTTGTCAGTGATTACAGGTGATACGGACCGTGTCCATCCAAATCGTCGTAAATTATCAGGTCACAGTGATGGTGCGCTTTACGATCAATTGCTTGAAGCACAAACATCGCTTGTGCGTGGCGAACTGGGTACAGACAAACCTATGTCCTGTTCAGCGTCTCTTTTGGCGAAAATCACTCGGATGAAACCAAAGACGCCAGATGATATAGCCTTTATCCTTGGGACACAAAAAGCAGAACGTTTTGGCGATGCATTTCTGGACGTTTTGGAAAGATTAAGCTAAGTATACTCAAAAGGAGTGCGAGACGCCCAATGTTAGTTGTTGTATCCCCAGCGAAAAAACTGGACATGACCCCAATGGATGTTTCTGGTCTTACTGAGCCGATGTTTCCAGAAGAAACGCGCGAGTTGGTCCAAGTCGCAAACCGCCTTTCCAAAGCCCAGCTGCAAAAATTAATGGGTATTTCCGGCCCTTTAGCGGAATTGAACCAAGACCGCTTCGCCAATTTTGGGAAGCAAATGCGCAAAGCGGCAGCTTACGCGTTCGCCGGGGACACGTATCAGGGTCTTGAAGCAGACAGCCTTGAATCGGATGAAATATCATGGGCACAAAGCCACTTGCGCATTCTATCTGGCCTTTATGGTTTGCTACGTCCTTTGGATGAAATCGAACCCTATCGTTTGGAAATGGGCAGCCGGCTTGCCACCAAACGTGGAAAATCGCTTTATGACTATTGGGGCAGCACTTTGGCAGAAGCACTCAACGAAGAGGCCGAAAGCACCAAAAGCCGAGCCTTGGTCAATTGCGCTTCTAAAGAATATTTTTCCGCGGTGGATCAAACAGCGCTCAGCATGTCTGTGATCACCCCGACATTTTTGGAAAACACCGATAAAGGGGCAAAGATAGTCAGTTTTTACGCCAAGAAAGCCCGCGGTGCTATGGCGCGTTTTATCGTGACACGTCGCCTGAGCGATCCAGAGCAGATCAAAAAGTTTGACCTTGGTGGATACCTCTATCAGGCTGATCGTTCTACCAGTCTAAATCCTGTATTTTTGCGCGGATAAACTTATCTGACAGCAACTGATGACAAATCCAAACGTGCGGCGTATAACGCGCGCGACTTCCCGCGGTATTCTAAAGGATGACAGAGATGAGCGTGCAGATTTTTGGCCATAAATCCCCTGATACAGACAGCACAGGAAGCCCGATTATCTGGGCTTGGTATCTGAATGAAATCAAGCGGATTCCCGCAGAAGCCAAGCTTCTTGGAGAACCAAATACAGAGGCCGCTTTTGTTTTGCAGCGTTGGGGATTGAAAAAGCCTGCACTTTTGGGGGACCTTGCATCAGATACGCCTGTTATCATCGTGGATACGAACAACCCTGAGGAACTGCCGGAAAACATAAATGATGCCGATATTTATTCCATTATTGATCATCATAAGTTGATAGGTGGTCTTGAAACAAAAGGACCCATTGATATCACAGTGCGTCCGCTTGCCTGTACAGCAACCATCATGCATGACCTTATGGGTGATGAGGCAGTCAAGATGCCAAAGGCAATCAAAGGTGTGGCACTGTCTTGCATCTTGTCAGATACTCTTGCGTTTCGTAGCCCGACTACAACCGCTCATGATCGAGCAATTGCGGAACGTTTGGCTATGGATCTTGGAATTGATTTATACGTTTATGCAAGTGAGATGTTTGATGCCAAATCTGATGTTTCCGCCTTTTCTGATGCAGAATTGCTACGTATGGACAGTAAGATATATGCGGTAGCACATACGAAGTTCCGCGTGTCTGTTTTGGAAACTACTTCTCCTAAATTTATCCTTGATCGTAAAGACGGCCTGATGGCATCAATGAATGTAGTCGCACAGGAAGATGGCGTCGATCAGGTGCTTTTGTTCGTCGTGGATATTTTGCGTGAAGAAGCCACGCTTCTCGTGCCAAATGAGCTTGTCAAAACAGTTGCAGCAAAGTCTTTTAGCGTGGCAGCAACAGGGGATAGCGTGGTAATCCCCGGCCTAATGAGCCGTAAGAAACAAATTATTCCAAACCTCACAACTTAAGCTGTAAAGGCGCTTCCATGTCTGAAATTATCGCTTCTCTCTCGGAAATTTCGGACCGTTACGATGCCCTTTTTGTAGATCTTTGGGGATGCGTACATGACGGGTTACATGCCTATGAGGCCGCAAATGAAGCGCTGATTGCCTATCGCAAGGCTGGGGGTAAAGTCGTACTGGTCACAAATTCCCCGAAACCACGCACTGGTGTGGAAAAACAGCTTTTGCATTTTGGCGTATCAAAAGATGCATGGGACAGTATCGCAACTTCTGGTGACAGTGCACGCGCAGCAATGTTTCAAGGGGCTGTCGGCGAAAAGGTCTATTTCATTGGTGAACCTCGTGACACCCCATTTTTTGAGCCCCTCTCGATATTAGAAAGCCCGCTTGCAATTGAGCGAGTGCCATTGTCTGACGCGGAGGGGATCGTCTGTACCGGTCCCTTTGATCCAAAAGCTGAACCATCGGAGATGCGTTCCGCTCTTCTGTTTGCAAAGCAAAAGGGGCTCAAGTTGTTGTGCGCAAACCCTGATATTGTTGTTGACAGAGGGCATGAACGGGAGTGGTGCGCCGGTGCGCTTGCACAACTATACACAGAAATGGGTGGTCAGAGCCTTTATTTTGGCAAGCCATATCCCCCTATCTATGACCTCGCGCTTAGACATTTGGCTGTTTTAGATTCCAATATTGGAAAAGAGCGCATATTGGCGCTAGGTGACGGCATACAGACTGATATTAAAGGTGCTACTAGCGAGGATATTGATTCTCTTTTCATCACAGGCGGACTAGCCGCCGCGTTGACGAAGACCAAAGATCAGCCCAACAAAGCTGCGCTTGAGGCCTTTCTTGGCGAGGAAAAGCAAAATCCGACCTATTCAATTGGATTTTTACGTTGATCAAGACTTGATTTTCTGCATCTGCAAAGTAATAAAGTTACTCAAGACATCCAGAATTCAGAAATATATTACTTTGAGAGGTTGAGGATACCATGTTGGATAATCTGCCGCGCGGGACAATTTGTATTGAAGACATCGAAATGGGCATGATACGCTATTTGCGCAAGGTCGTGACAGATGCTGATATTGAAATGTTTGCAGAAGTTTCCACTGACAGAAACCCTGTACATTTAGACGATGAATATGCCCAAGATACGATTTTCGAGGGCCGCATTGCTCATGGGATGCTCACAGCAGGTTTGATATCTGCTGTCATCGGAGAACAGTTGCCAGGTCACGGGACTGTTTATATGGGGCAAACATTGAAGTTTCTTGCGCCAGTGCGCCCAGGCGACATGGTTTATGCTGAGGTCAAAGTGGTCGACATCGAACTACACAAACGCCGTGTGAAATTGGATTGTCATTGTGCGGTCGATGGCAAACGGGTGCTTGTAGGTGAAGCCATGGTGTTGGCCCCAAGCCGGAAGTTTGACTAAGCACATTCTAATCTTGCGTCTTGGTTAAGGGCAGGCTACCTCATGCGCATGAGGGTTATTCGTGATTATGCATTTGTAGAGGCAGCCGACAAAGGCGCGAGCGTTGCGATAGGCAACTTTGACGGTGTGCATCTAGGGCATCAGTCTGTTATCGATATTGCACGCACAGAGGCAGATAGCCGCAATGTGCCCTTAGGTGTTTTGACCTTCGAACCCCATCCCCGAAGTCATTTTGCGCCAGACGCGCCCTCCTTTCGTTTAATGGGGTCTGAGGCGCGGAAAACACGCCTAGCGAAACTTGGCGTCGATATCCTTTGTGAACTAAACTTTAATGCGAATTTATCCGTACTCACTCCGGAAGCTTTTGCGCAGAAGGTGATCAAAGACGGTCTTGGCCTGAGCCATGTGGTTGTGGGGGCTGATTTCTGTTTTGGCAGAGGGCGCGCTGGCAGCATTGAGGATTTAAAGTCCTTTGGTGAAAAGATGGGCTTTGATGTGACAATCGCACCGCTTTTGGCTGCAGGACTGGGAGAAGTATCCTCCACGTCTATTCGTATCGCCCTGAGTGAAGGGCGCCCAGAAGATGCCGCAGAACAGCTTGGTCATTGGCACCGTATCGAAGGTCCCGTCGTCGGCGGAGAACAGCGTGGTCGTGAGCTTGGCTTTCCCACAGCAAACATGTCCATGGACGGGCTTCACCTGCCAAAGATTGGTGTTTATGCGGTTTTAGTCGATGTTCAGGATGGGCCTTATAGAGGAACCTATAAAGGCGCGGCATCGCTTGGCGTTCGGCCAATGTTTGGAGAAAATACACCAAATCTCGAAACCTTTATTTTTGATTTTTCCGGTGACCTGTACGGGACACATCTGTCCATCGCACTCGTCGAGTTTTTGCGGCCTGAGTTGAAATTTGATGGGCTGGATCCTTTGATTGTGCAAATGGCCAAAGATTGTGATCAGGCTCGCGAAATCCTGTCCAAGCTATGACGACCTCAGATCCGATTGAGCGCAACGGACTGCCCACAAAATTTTGGGAAAAAAAATCCCTTTCCCAAATGTCTACTGCTGAATGGGAAGCGCTTTGTGATGGGTGTGGCAGATGCTGCCTTAATAAGATAGAAGATGAAGACAGCGGCGAAGTATACCTGACCCGTGTAGCCTGCCGTTTATTTGATGATAGCACATGCCGCTGTGGCCAATATGAAAACCGCCGCCAATTTGTGCCCGAGTGTATTTCGATCACTCCGAAATCTATAAAGGATCACGCCTATTGGCTTCCAAAAACCTGCGCTTATCTTCTTTTGTGGCGGAAAAAACCGCTCTATGATTGGCACCCTTTGATCAGTGGGTCTGCACAAAGCGTTCATGACGCGGGCATATCTATAAAACAGCAGACTCTACCAGAATTTGAAGTGCACGAAGATGATTGGGAAGACCATTTGATAGAGGAAGAAACGTAAATGTACCTTGCCTCCGACAATATTGGGCCCGTTCCTGATCAGATATTTGATGCTTTAAAAGAGGCCAATGTAGGCACCTGCGCTTCTTATGGCGCTGACCCTCTGACAGCGGAGGTGGTTGTAAAGATACGTGATATCTTTGAAGCTCCTGAGGCTGCCGTTTACATGGTTGCCACAGGGACGGCTGCCAATGCTCTGGCGCTGGCGACATTGGCAAAGCCGTGGGACACAATATTTTGCACTTCCCTGTCGCATATCAATGAAGACGAATGCAATGCGCCGGAGTTTTTTACAGGTGGGGCAAAGCTCACAGCATTGTCTACAGGGGATAAACTTGTGCCCGAAGAGTTGCAAAAGGCGATTGATTATTTTGCTAGTCGTGGGGTGCATGGACCACAGCTTGGCCCCATATCTTTGACGCAGGTCAGCGAAAAAGGTACGCTTTATACCCTAGACGAAATTGACTTAATTGTGGCTAATGCGAAGGTCTATGGAATGCCTGTGCATATGGATGGGGCACGTTTTGCTAATGCGCTTGTCGCGCTGAATTGCTCGCCAGCAGAGATGACCTGGAAACGTGGTATTGATGCGCTGTCTTTTGGTTGTTCTAAAAATGGTTTAATTTCAGCAGAAGCTGTTATCTTTTTTGATCCATCTTGCGCATGGGAATTTGAACTGCAGCGCAAACGTGCAGGCCATCTGTTTTCCAAGCACCGTTTTTTATCTGCGCAGATAAAAGCTTATCTGGAAAATGATCTTTGGCTTACTTTAGCGCGTCAAGCCAATGAGAATGCAACCTATCTTGCAGATCAATTACGTGCTTTACCACATGTTAAGTTTGACTACCCCCAAGAGGCCAATATGATGTTTGTCAATTTCGCGCGGAAATTTCACCAACGCGCGATAGAAGCTGGGGCGACTTATCATTTATATGGCAAGAGTCTTGATGATGCTGGGCCTGATGATGAAGTACTCCATGCGCGTTTGGTCTGTGACTGGTCGATTAACAAATCCGATATTGATCGCTTTGTGAGATTGATTTCGACGAATTGAACTGAAGTTTTTATAGGTCAGGGCGCCCTACAGCCAAAAGTCACGCCAGTTTACCCGAAATTCACTTTAAAACCCTTTTTGAGAATTTGTTACCGTCCGGTGAAACGAGCAAGTCTGGAGAAAATATTGCTGAAGCTGTCATTGTCGCAATAAAACGCAAGCATGGCTCATGCTGGGTCAGTTGAACTTTTGAAGGGTTTATCTGGAAGCTGCGCGATAACTGCTCCACTCAGCAATATCAATACTCCACCCGTTTGCATCCAATTCCATCCGCCTCCAAAGAGAAAGATGATGACCATAACGTAAAATGGTGTTGCGTTAAGATGAAATGATGCAATGCCAATGCCAATATCTGCAACCGATTTGATCCAAAGCACCTGTGAAATTGATAGCCCTAAAATACTGTATATTAGAAGCAACAGTATATCTCGGGGTGTGGTGATACTCAGTGTTGCAGAGCTTTGACCTAAAATTTCGGCTCCGACCCAGCATATGAGGCAAAAGGCGACCATGCCACCTGTGGTCACAGTCGTGCGTGATAACGGAGTAAGTTCAGGGAGTTTTTTGACTGTCTGTCGTGATCCCCACGCGAAAAATCCTGATCCTATCAAACCCAAGGCTAAACCGACGCCAAAGGACAGATTTTGTACCATAACCCCGCTTGCTAGTACACCACCGATAAGTACCAGGAAGACTGAAAAAAGAAATCGCAGTGTCAGTCTTCTACTGTCTAAAACAACCTCCAGAGCAATGGCCGTGACCGGCATGGCTGCAACCGCAATGGCCGCAGTGGTTGCATCAGACATTGATTGCGCGACAAGCAGCATCACAGAGCCAAATCCAAACCCTACAAAACCGAACTGGAATCCATCCCTCCAAGGGAGATTAAGAATCTCTGTCTGCTGTTCCAGAATCCGTAGAAATACTAATAGCACTGCAAATCCCACTGCATTCCGTAGTAAGATCAGAGCAATAACGCCTGAATTTTCCAAAAGAAGCTCCGCCGCGGGGAAACCAGCGGCAAATAAAACCATCGCCAAGGCGCAAAATAAATTTCCGTGGAGGCGTGATGTTCTGATGCGTTCTTTGTCCAAAGTGACCTCTGCCCTTTGACTGTTTCAAAAGTCCAAAATTCACTTGATCGCTTTTTTGTGCAAAATCGCGCTCCAAACCGACATGGAGGTCGCAAAGCAACAAGTCCCAAATTCCGCGACAAGCATTTTGGTGTTAGGAGACGTCTTTGTAGCTGATCGCTTTTTTATCCTGACCAATCTGATCTTGCCGCATGAGCAAACGGTTTAAAGCATTGATATAGGCTTTTACACTTGCAACAACTGTATCGGTATCAGCACTTTCCCCAGTGGTAATGGTTCCAGCCTCTTCCATGCGGACAGTGACAGTCGCCTGCGCGTCAGTGCCTTCGGTGACAGCATGGACCTGATAAAGCTGCAGGCGGGCTGTATGCCCGTGAAGCGCTTTGACAGCGTTAAAAGCTGCGTCCACAGGTCCGTCTCCGATTGCCCTGGTTGAGACTTCCGTACCGTCAATTAGCAGTGTCATATCAGCACTTTGGGGCCCCTCTGTGCCACAGAGAACCTTAAGTGATTTCAAAACCAAACG
The DNA here is from genome assembly GCA_913051655.1 of uncultured Alphaproteobacteria bacterium. Lineage (GTDB taxonomy): Bacteria > Pseudomonadota > Alphaproteobacteria > Rhodobacterales > Rhodobacteraceae > LFER01. The sequence goes on along the minus strand of CAJXHI010000034.1, from coordinate 2,822 downwards.
GTCATTTTCAGCGTCTTCACCCGCCCGCATCAATGCGATGAGATCATCATCAAAGACCTCTTTTTTTCGATCTGCAAGCGCCTTAAAGCGAACAAAAACATCTTTCAGCTGATTATCACCCAAAGAATATCCAAGTTCTTCTAGCTTTGAACGCAAAGCGGCCCGGCCAGAATGTTTTCCCATCACAAGGTTGGTTGCTGCTAATCCTACATCTTCGGGACGCATGATCTCAAAGGTTTTCGCATTTTTGAGCATGCCATCCTGATGGATGCCACTCTCATGGGCAAAGGCGTTTTTGCCCACAATGGACTTGTTAAATTGTACAGGGAAACCAGAAACAGTGGCCACTCGACGCGAAATATTCATCAGCTTGGTTGTGTCAATGCCCGTGTAATAGGGCATAATATCGCCGCGTACTTTCATCGCCATGACAACTTCTTCAAGCGCTGTGTTGCCTGCACGTTCTCCAAGTCCGTTAATGGTACATTCAATCTGACGCGCCCCCCCCGCGACGGCTGCCAGCGAGTTAGCTGTAGCCATGCCAAGGTCGTTGTGACAGTGGGTGGCAAAGACCACATCATCCGCGCCGGGGACATTTTCGATTAACATGCTGATCAGCTCAGACGACTCAACAGGAGCCGTATAGCCTACCGTGTCCGGTATATTGATCGTAGTCGCCCCCGCTTTGATCGCAATTTCCACAACGCGGCACAGATAATCTGTTTCGGTGCGTGTTGCATCCATCGGCGACCATTGCACGTTGTCACAGAGGTTTCTGGCATGCGTGACGGTTTCATGTATGCGTTCGGCCATCTCATCCGTATTAAGATTGGGAATGGCACGGTGAAGGGGAGACGTACCGATAAACGTGTGAATGCGCGGTTTTTGGGCGTGTTTCACGGCGTCCCAGCAGCGATCAATATCACCATAATTCGCCCGCGCCAATCCACATATAACGGATGTTTTTGCAAGCCGAGCAATTTCTCTCACTGCGTTAAAATCGCCTTCCGAAGCGATGGGAAAGCCTGCTTCGATAATATCCACGCCCATTTCATCCAAAAGCTCGGCAATTTCGAGCTTTTCAAAATGGCTCATCGTGGCGCCTGGGCTTTGTTCTCCGTCGCGAAGAGTAGTGTCAAAAATAACAACGCGGTCTTTTTGTGATGATTGTGTCATGGGTATCTTCTGATCTCGTCTTGTCTACTTAGCAAATTGGGTTAAGCCGGTGCGATCTCATATCCTCTGAGCGGACGCACCTCTATGGCACGCTCAGAGGCTGCTTAGTAGGTCTAGGCATAGCAATCCATTCTCGCCAAAGGCGCAGGCGTTGGGTGCGATGTACCAAGAGTATTTCATAGTAAAAACTATACAGTGAGATTTTAAAATGAAAAGCGGAAATGAAAGCATGGCGTAAATAGGGATATCCACTCTTTGCACATGACAAAAGTGTCATATATAGGTAAGAAAAATCGCAAGGTGAACAGAGTATGCATGCTCAAGCGCCCATTACACAGGATGTTTTGACACTGCCAAGACGGACATCAGAGGGACCGTTGAACTTGGTCGGTCTGACGCGAGCCGGACTAAAGGAAGCTTTGCTCGCCGCTGATACACCCCAAAAGCAGGTGAATATGCGCGTTAACCAAGTTTGGCAATGGATCTATGAAAAAGGCGTGCGCGAATTTGATCTGATGACCAATCTTGCTAAGCCCTATCGTGCAACGTTAAAAGAACACCTTGTGATTGAGGTGCCTGAGGTTATTACAAAACAGGTTTCAGACGACGGAACGCGCAAATATCTGATGCGGGTTGACGGGGGTCACGAAGTTGAAACAGTCTATATTCCTGAAGAAGATCGAGGCACGCTGTGTATTAGTTCGCAGGTTGGGTGTACACTAACGTGTTCATTTTGCCACACGGGCACACAACGTCTGGTACGCAACTTGACGGCCTCTGAAATCGTCGGTCAAATCCTTGTGGTACGTGATGATCTAGGGGAGTGGCCAATCCCCGGAGCCCCCAGAAGAGAGACGCGGCTTCTGAGTAACATCGTTTTGATGGGTATGGGGGAGCCGCTTTACAATTTTGAAAACGTGCGCGATGCGATGAAAATCGCGATGGATCCTGCAGGCATATCGCTATCCCGTCGCAGGATTACTCTGTCTACATCTGGCGTCGTGCCTGAGATTGCAAAAACGGCGGAAGAAATAGGATGCCTTTTGGCCGTATCTTTTCACGCAACCACAGATGAGGTGCGTGACAGATTGGTGCCCATTAACAAAAAATGGAATATTCAGGCATTATTAGAGGCACTCAGGGTCTATCCCAAATTGTCCAATTCTGAAAGAATCACTTTTGAGTATGTGATGTTGAAAGATGTGAATGACACAGATGCCGATGCCAGACGGTTGATTAAATTAATCCAAGGCATTCCTGTCAAAATCAACCTCATTCCATTTAACGAGTGGCCCGGTGCACCATATCAGCGATCTGACTGGAAACGCATCAAAGCTTTTGCTGACATCATATATAAGGCAGGATACGCAAGTCCTATCCGCACACCGCGTGGCGAGGATATCATGGCTGCTTGTGGGCAACTTAAATCTGCCAGCGAAAAAATACGCAAATCGGCGCAGAAAGTGCAGCGCAGCGGTGTTTCTGAAGCTTGATTTTTCGGTGCAGTCTGTAGCGGATAGAAAAAGAGTCATAAATTTCTGTGGCAGAGGGGTTGCAGCGCGATCCATCGCAGGTTAAAGACCTGAATGTTGACGCGGGATGGAGCAGCCCGGTAGCTCGTCAGGCTCATAACCTGAAGGTCGTAG